>JAISMF010000099.1 GCA_031276865.1 Deltaproteobacteria bacterium
TCCCAAGACTCCATAATCAAGGGAGAAACGGAGATCTCACCGTTCTCGTGTACATTGCTTGGACAACATGCCAGGTTCTCCGACACCGTGGGATTCCAAGGCGGCTCGCTAAAACGCCGCCCCAGATGTAGTCTTCTGCTCAGTCGACAGCATGGACATCCTCAAACTAAGTTTTATTTCGGTGCTCAATGGCTGGCCTACTGCCCCCCCTGTCTACGCTTCAAACCCGCCCTTGCGGACGAATTAACAAGACTCGGGGCCGACCTAACTTAGCTAGGTTTTGGTCATAGTGTTTCTTCCCCTCCTACAATGTACCGGTTTATCCGGTCGCTAACCGACTGCAAAAAGTCACGCATTAACGGAGAGATAGAGAAAGCATACAATATATGGACTATTACTGTTGAATAATCAAAACTTGTAGTAGATGATGATTTCAGATATAAAGAAAATGTTGGGATTTTTTCAGTCGCGTCAATATTTAAAAACAATACGTCAAATTGATTGTCAACGCAACCTCGCCGACTTCATCAGGAAAACAGGGGATCCGAAAAATGATGCGAGCGCAAAGAGACCAGCATTGAAAATCGTTTAACGACATCATTCATTATATAACATAAATTTAAATATTTTATAACAAATAAGGTATATTATTTTTCTAATTCAGAAAGCGAAGGGGTTTTTGCATAGGCATCAAAGATGAACGAAATAATGACACGGAGCAGATGAACGTTTCATAAAGTATTAACGTGGCTAGGACACAGGAAGAAGAAGTCTAAAGCACCCTACGAAGCTACGAGAATCCAGCTTCCCTGGTTCTACCTATTCCGCCTGAAAGAGGCTCGCGTAGCGCCAGTCGATGTTCTTGCGCCCGAAGGAGTCGAAATCGATTACAGCCCGGCCGCCTTTCACGCTTAAAACCGATCCCCGGCCAAAGGTTAGATGCTCCACGATCTGGCCCTTCGCGACTTCCCTTATCCTCTCCCCGGAGGGGCGGACGGGAGGTCTGGCGGAGGATTTCGAAGCGGTTCCGTAAAAACTAGTTCCGGAATCGTCGTCGCTGAATTCGGAAGAGGCCGACACGTCCGCCTTTTGAGGGGCGGGATCCTTTTTTTTCTTTTCCGGCCGGGAAAATATCTTGTGATGGGGAACGATCCTCGCCCCCCGCCTCAATTCCACCGATCCCTCGGGAAGGCGTTCTAGGAAGCGGCAGGGGCGGGTGAAGACCCTATCGTAGCTTACGACCTCCTCCGGGTACATGAGGTAGAGCCCGTCCTTGGCCCGGGTGAGGGCCACGTATAAAAGGCGCCTCTCCTCTTCCAGCTCACGCTCCGTTTTGGAGGAGTAGAAGCTGGGAAAGCGGCCGTCCACTAAAGAGAGCACGAAGACGTGGTTCCATTCCAGGCCCTTGGCCGAGTGGATGGTGCTTAAGGTGAGAAAGTCCTTATCCTCTCCGCCCTTTCCCGGGGCCTTTTCCCCGGAAGGGGGGTCGAGGGTGAGTTCGGAGAGGAACTCGCTTAGGCTTTCCGCCCGCGCGGCCGATAGGGCGAAGTCGCGCGCGTCGTTTTCCCGGTAGGGGAAGTCGTCCGGATAAAGGAAGGGGAGGAGATCCAGGTAGTAATCCCGAATTAGATCGGGCCTATTCCCCATGCGGTCGTCTTCCGAGCAGATCAGGGAGAACAGGCTGGAAAGCTTTTCCCCTAAAACAGCCCCCTTCTTTCCGAACCAGCCGGGGTCCATGGCGCTTAAAACGCCCCTATCGCCTCCGATCTTTTCGATGAGCTGGCCGGCCCGCACGTCCCCCACCCCGGGAATCATTCGGAAGATCCGATTTAAGGAGACCGAGTCCCGGGGATTGGCGGCGACCCGTAAGAAGGCCGCGAAGTCCTTGTTGTGGGAGGCCTCCATGAACTTTTGGCCCCCGAACTTGACGAAGACGATCCCCAGGCCGTTCAGCCTCCGCTCCAGCTCGTAGGAATGGGACGAGGCCCGGAAAAGAACGGCTATGTCCTTTAAAGGCGCGCCCGCGGATCTAAGCTCCATGAGCTTTTGCGTCACCTTGTCGGCCTCGTCCGCGAGGTCCAGGCAGACCCTGAAGACGGGAAGGGCCCCTCCTTTCCTCACCGCCCTTAAAACCTTCCCGTAGCTCTCCTTGGCGCCCTCGAGGGCGTGGTTCGCGATGCTTAAAATCGGGTTGGTGCTGCGGTAGTTCTCCTCCAGCTTCAATACCTTGGCCCCGGGGAAAATTTGGGGGAAATCCATGATGTTTTTAAAGGTCGCCCCTCTAAAGGCGTAGATGGACTGGGCCTCGTCCCCCACCGCCGTCACGTTCATACGATCGCCCGCGAGTAAACGGGTGATCCGCGCCTGCACGGGGTTCGTGTCCTGGTACTCGTCCACCAAAACGTGCTTGAAGCGGGAGACGATCTCCCGCCGCGCATCCTCGTGCTCCGACAACACCCTTCCGAAATTCACCAGGAGGTCGTCGAAGTCCATCAAGGCGGAGCTCTTCTTCTCCTCTTGGTAGACCAGGGCTATGCGCTTCAACACATCCTCGAACTCGACTAAATGGGGGAAATATTCCTTCAACACCCCGGGGATCTCCCTTTCCAGGTTCCGGGAAAGGGAGATGACGTTCAAGATGGCCCCTTTTTTCGGAAGCCTTTCGCCCGGCGCCACCGTGACGTCGTCCCGGATCCGCCCGATAAGGCTCTCGGCGTCCGCCTGGTCCATGATGCCGAAAGAGGGCGGGTAGCCCAAAAGCGGGGCGTAGGTCCTTAATAGGTAGGCGGCGTTGGCGTGGAAGGTGCCGCCCCTCACCCGGCCGGACTCGGTCCCCACCAGCTCCTCGGCCCTCTTTATCATCTCAAAGGCCGCCTTGCGGGTGAAGGTTAAAAGGAGTATCTCCCTAGGGTTCACCCCGGAGCTCACCAGATGAGCCACCCGGTAGACCAGGGTGCGGGTCTTCCCCGAGCCGGCTCCGGCCACGATGAGGAGGGGACCCTCCCCGTGGGTGGCCGCCAGGTACTGGGACTCGTTTAAAAGCTCTTTCAAGTTCAGGGGATCCTGGGACGTACGAGCACCTCTTCTCCCGGGCAGTTTTCCGGGCGCTTTACGCCGGATATTCCTTCCGGGCGCTTAATGCGAATCACTCTTTCCGGCGAAAATGCCGGACGCTTTATGTCGGACGCCGAAAAGAGGGACTTAGGGAAGCCGCTGGCCTCCGCTTTTTCCCGGATCCGTCCGGAACGGGAGTTTTCCCCGGCGCCCGGAAAAAACGATTGAAATCCGGAACCCAAGAAAACGGCGTATTAAAATCCGAAACGCGGGAAAACCGGACTTTGAAATCCGGAACCGGAAAGGCGGGATGGAGCGCTCCCCAACCCGCAAGCCTGGCGCTTGAAACCGCGAACGCGAAAAAACCCGATCACGGAAACAAGAACCCGACGGCGGAATCACTGAAATCCTGTAAACTCGATCTCTTGGGACGAATAGGGGACGAATACCGGCGGTTGACAATAAAATAATTGTACCACGAAATCGTGGCCGCGGATCCATAAAAATGAAACCGGACGCCGAGAAAGCCGAAACTAAAAAAAGAAGCCTCCCGAAGAGCGCCGGGGAAAGGCTCAAATCCGCCGGGACCTTATCCGCTCCGCGCCCTTCAAGATAGCCTCCACCAGACCGGAAACGGTGGATACTTCAGCCTCGAGCGCCACGGGAAAGCCCAGCCTCCGGGCCTCCGCCGTGGTTACCGGACCGATGGAGGCGCAGGGAAACTTAACTCTCAGCCCCTCCGGCACCAATCCCGATAGACCCCGGGCGGTGCTGGCGCTGGTTATGGTGGAAAGATGCGGGGGATCTATTAAAAGATCTTCGTCCGCCTCGGTTTTCGGGACGGGGGAGGTGCGGTAAAGGGTAAGGATCTCCACGGAGAAGCCCATATCGGTCAAACCCCGGGGGAGGACCTCTCTGGCCTCGGCGGCCCTGGCCAAAAGAGCCTTTCCAGGCTTCTCTTTTTTAAAAGCCTCAAGCAAACCTTCGGAAACGAAGCGCTCCGGAAGGATGTCCGGAATCAACCCGTAAGAGGCGAGGGCCTCCCCGGTGCCCGGTCCCATGACGGCGATTCTCACTCCGGAAAGAGCCCGGGCGTCCAGTTTTTCCTCTTTGAGACCCGCGAAAAAGATCTTAACCCCGTTGGGGCTGGTTAAAACCAGATAATCGTAGTCCTTGATTCTACGGATATGATCGCTAAGAGCCCCGCCGCCTTGGGCGGCGGGTTCGATCTTTATGATCGGCCTCTCGATAACCTCCGCACCCAGTTCCCTTAAGGAGCGGGAAAGGGTCCCGGCCTGCTCGGAAGTACGGGTCAGAAGAATCCGCAAACCCGTAAGCGGCCGCCTTTCAAACCAGTTGAGCTCGTCCCTAAGCCGCGCCACCCCGCCCACCACCAAAAGGGAGGGGGCGGAGATTCGAGCCGACTCGGCGGTTTCGGCTATCTTTTCCAGCGGGGCGGCCGCGACCCTCTGGCGGGGGGTGGTGCCCCGCTCTATCATGACGCAGGGGGTGTTGGGGTCTTTTCCGGCTTTTAAAAGATTCGCCGCGATGGAGGGAAGCTCTTTCACCCCCATCACCGCGACCAGGGTGCCGATGGCTTTCAAGGCCTTCCAGTCGTGGACGGAACCCTCCCTCTCCTCGCGCTCGTGGCCGGTGATGAAGACCACCTGGCTGGAATAGTCACGGTGCGTCAAGGGCACCCCGGCGTAGGCCGCGGCCGCGGCCGTGGAGCTCACCCCAGGGACCACCTCGAAGGAGATTCCGGCTTTATACAGCTCCTGGGCCTCCTCGCCGCCTCTCCCGAAGATGTAGGGATCGCCCCCCTTAAGCCTCACCACCGAGTTTCCGGCCTTGGCCTTCTCTATGAGAAGGGTGTTTATCCCATCCTGGGAGAGGGTGTGGTTCTTTCCGCTCTTTCCGGCGTAGATGATTTCGGCGTCGTCGGGCGCCAGCTTTAAAAGCTCCGGTGAGGCCAGATAGTCGTAAACCACCACTTGGGCCCGGCTTAAAAGCTCAGCCCCCCTAAGGGTTAACAGACCCGGATCCCCCGGACCCGCCCCAACCAGATACACCGTGCCCGCCATTTTAAAAACCGGCCTCCAGGGCTCTTTGAATAATCTCTTTTCCGCCTCGGGCGAGGATTCCGTCGGCCAGGGATTCCCCCAGGGCGGAGGCGGAACGGAGATCCGAAACCCCAAGATTCTCAGGACTCCCTAGACTCTCCGCGCTTTTCTTGGTTTCCGGATCCGCCAAACTCTCTTTAAGACGCACTACCCTGGACCCGTCCGGCTCCGCCGCCTCGGCCTCCATCACGAAAACTCCATCCTCCACCCGGGCCCAAGCCGCGGCCGGGGCGCGGCAGCCCGCGCCCAGCCTCCGCATGAAGGCCCTCTCCGCGGCCAAGGCCAGCCGCGTGGGGGGGTGGTTCAGAGGGAAAAGGAGTTCTTCGAGGGAGGAATCGTCTTTTCTAATTTCAAGACCCAGTATCCCCTGCCCCGGGGCGGGAAGCATTAAAGAAGGGGAAATCTCTTTGACTGGGTAATCCGAACCCTTGAGGCGGAGCAAACCCGCGGCGGCCAGGATGACCGCGTGGCAGTCCCCGCTTTCGGCTTTACCAATTCGGGTGTCCACGTTGCCCCGGACGGCCTCTATAATTAGATCCGGTCTTAGAGCCAGAAGCTGCGCCCGACGCCTCAAGCTCGAGGTCCCCACCCGGGCTCCCCTGGGGAGATTATTAATAGTATCGGCTTTTTTGGAAACGAAGGCGTCGAAGGGCGAGGACCTCTCGGGGGCCGCGGCCAGACCAAGCCCCTCCGGAAGCTCCGCCGGCAGATCCTTGGCCGAGTGCACGGCCATATCGATGGAGCCGTCAAGCAAGGCCTCTTCTATCTCTTTGACGAAGAGGCCCTTGACCCCCCAGGGGCCGGAGGGAAGCTTCGTAAGATCGTCGCCGCCGGTCTTTATGACCTTGATTTCAATTTCCAGCTCCGGATGGAGCGAGAGCAAAATCTCCCTTACCTGGGAGCTCTGGGCCAGGGACAAAGGGCTTCCCCTGGCCCCGATCACGAGTTTCCGTCTCAGCCGGACACCCCGCAGCCGGCGCAGCTGGAGGCCGTGCAGCCGCCGCAGGAGCTCCCTCCGGCGGAGAAGTCACCGCCGTCGCCGCCCGTCCGGCTCCGGAAACTGGAGAGAAGCTTCTCGCTTTTCTCCGACCCGCACCCGGGGCAGCGGATCTCCTGGGACGACTTGAAAACCAGCTCCTCGTAAACCCGCCCGCAGCCAAGGCATTTGAACTCGTAGATGGGCATTGTTTTCTATCCTGCTGAAAATTGAAGGGCTACCGGATGCCCGGGAGACATGACGCTCAAGAAGCCCGAAAAACTTTTTCCAAAGACTTCCCAGCATTTTCGGAGACGGGGCGTCCCGGATGCGGCGGGAAAACCTCTGCGCTTCGGGAAAAACCCGACCGCCGGGTAAAAGTCCAGGAAAACCCCTGGAAATACGACCGGCAAAGAGAAATTATATCCCCCGCGGCCCCGATTTATCAAGCATTTTAACGGGATTATGGGATAACGGGATACTGGAGGATTTCAGACGGAATCATTACTGACGCTTAAGAGCGAGATAATAATAAAGCGGGGCTGACAGGGTGAGTTTTTCGACTTTTCCGGAATTTGAATTCCAATTCTCCAATTCCCCATGATTTGACTTCCTTGTGACCAGCGCAAACTTGATGCGACTACAAAAACCCCTGAGGTATTCGAATACGTGAAATCTACTACTTTATGTAATGTATATTTTTTATATTTATCACATATTTTGTATATCGTCTCTATCAGCTTTTCTTTGACGGACTTTTTGCGCACGCATCAAACTTTAATTCCCCCCTTTCAGATAAACGGGAAACAACATAGATCGATTCGGAGACGGGAGTGGAAAGATGAGCCTGGGAGGAAAGAAGAAAAGAACCGGGATAAGGAAATGGGAGCGACTTAAAGAAGGGCTTTGTATGACGGGCGGACTTGAACGCCCCTGACAAAGGTGGAGCGCCACTAGGGTTGCGAAAGGGTCGCTGAGGTCGAATGAAGGTTGTTTACCACTAAATATAGATAAATAACTATTGATGGAGATCAATATTAGAGATGAAGAGAAACATGAAGATTTAGACGGAGGAAGGTAAAGGCAAGAGGGAATAGAGGATAAAGGTGAAGCTAGCGAGGGTAATAATGGTGAGAGCGGGAGAGAGAATTTGTGAATATAGAGATGATGCGAGCGCAATGAGTCTGACAATAAGAATTTGTTAGAGCCAATGTACTAAATACAGGTTAATAAATAATTTTATATCTATATAACGCATATTGATTCAAAATTTCAAAACAGCTGATATCACTAACGTCCTAAATAAAATTCTGCATTATTTCTAACGCAATATATAGGTCATTAGTTATATTAATTTCGATAAATCGTATGAAGTCAGACAATATCGCTGCCAAATCCCAGATAGGGTCTTTCTGAGTAGTTTTGGTGCAGGACCTCTAAAAGCTTTAATATATGCCGCCTTTAGCCGATACTTTGAAGAGCTGTTCCCGTGTTTAGGACGCTAGTGAGATAATATTTTACATTAGCTTCAAAGATATAATTTTGGGGAGTTGGGGAAAGAGTTTTACGAGGGAGAAAACGGATGCCATGGGAAGAGCATATAAGAAAATGGAGAGATGGATAAAACTGTTAAAGACTTACCTACCGCAGTAAAGCAGTGCCTCCCCAAGTTTACAAAGGATAAAGACTACGATAAAAAATACTATATCTATGATTAAATAAAATAAAACATTGATATATAGGAAATTATAACGAAACAACTGTCATTTTAATGTCTTCGGGGGAAATAAGATGCGAATTTCTTGGGTAACCGCCGCTAAGGGCTTTGAAACTTTCTAAGCCCCCAAAGCTCAGAGGTATTGAATTTTCCGGCTTCTTTTGCTATTTTATCCACTGTTGGTCCCATCGTCTAGTGGCCTAGGACACCGCCCTCTCACGGCGAAAACAGGGGTTCGAGTCCCCTTGGGACTACCACCAAAAGCTCAACAAAAATTGCTATATCTCGTTTATATATTTTCAATCATTGCATCAAGGAATCAAAAAAACCTTGACTTTTGCTTATTTTTTTGGACAACTAGAAAAGATGATTAAGTAAAAACCCGTAAGGTTTTTACTTATAAAATAGTCCGCTTTATAAATATTATAATTATAATTATAATCATTATTTCATACTTTATATGATATCTATTTTAATTTAACAATGCTAAGTTTTTTTAAGGCCATATCAATATATTTATTTATTTTAATCTTAATATATTTAATTTATTTATTAACGCACCCTGAAAACAACAAAGTTTAATATATATAATATATTATGTTTTAATTTTATTTATATATTTTTACTATCAATACATTTTTGTATAAATTGTTTTTTTTCTAAACAACTGTCATCATGACTTTATTTAATCACAAAAGAGTAATATATAAAAAAAACCCTCTTGTCCGTGTGGTTTGTCAATTAAGATTTCCGCGTATTCTGGTTATAAACGATAAAGAGCCTGTTAATTTTCAAGAAAAAATCAGAGAAACATTTCCTAATTATCAACGTATTGTTGAAGAACAACATCTTATCAAGTTAAATTATGTTCCTAATGATAGTTTATCGACTCTTTCAAATGCGCAATCACAACTGATTAATAATTATCATTTTTCTTCTTTGGATGGAAATTGGCATATTAATTTAACTTCGTCATTTTTGGCCCTTTCTACATCGTCATATAAACGGTGGGAAGATTTTATTACTAAAATAATTGAACCACTGGAAGCCCTAAAAGAAATCTATAAACCAGCAATCTTTGAAAGAGTCGGGTTAAGATATATTGATGCTTTTAAAAAATCTTTTTTAGATAGCATTGATACAGATTGGAGTAATTTAATTGAGCCTTTTGCTTTGGGCTTTATGTCAGCACCTGCTTTTAAAAATGAAGTTAGCACTTTACAAACGCTTGTTGATTTAAATATCGATGACAAAACAAAAGCCAAAATAAGACTTGGGAAAGGATTTTATAACGATATAAATGATTGGCCACCTCTTTCCGAGCTTAATGAGTCATATATTGTCGACAGTGACATATATGCGGTACAAAAACAATTACATGAAATTAATAATTGTTTTTATTATTTGCATGACTATACAACAAAAATACTCAGATCAGTTATTTCTGATAAATTGCATAATGCCATGGAGCCGCAAGAAATATGAATATTAGTCAAAACAATTTAAACCCATATGCCAGTGCTGATACCAATAAAATAATATATTCTGCCATTGTTGAATCTCCACATGATACTACATCGCAAACTGATGATTCAAGTTTATTTTTGTTGCCTCTTCCTTCAAATATTAATATATTTATATCAATATACAAAACCTTTAGTCTTTTAACAAATCCTGTTGTCTCCGAACAAGTCAGGGCAGTTCTTAAAGGTTTATTTAGACCATTAAAAATTATCAACGATATAGTACCGATCATCAATGTTTTACCGCAATTAAACCTTGTTCAGCTTGAAGACAAATCAGCTCTTTTAGAATGGAATTTTGAAAATTTTAGATTTGGTTTTAAATTTTATAATGACATAACCGATAATAATTGCTATTATGTAACTAATGATGATATTAATAATTGTTTTTACACTGAATCATATATAATTGATGAATTATTTTTAAATAATATCCATAAAATTATTTATTTTGTATTAAAAAACACATGACTAAATTCCCAGAAAAATTTATTCGTGGAATATCAGATCCAAGTTTCGTTGATAATGAAGGACGAGTCTCGTCTGGAATTTTCCAATTTCTTGAAAATAAAGAACGTAATGATAATTTTTTAGAGGCGTCAATAAATTGGTACGATGAAGAAAAAGCTCTGACATTAATATTGGAGCAACGAAAAAAAAATAATTCAACTAAATTCCAATTTAGTTTTGGAGCGGCTATAATTAGTCGAAGCGAAGCTGACAGATTAAAAAATACTGCAAAATACAAATCAATATTTGATTATGAACGATATCCTTTAGACAATAATCAATATCATGGAAATTTGCTTTTCCTAAACTCACCTAACATTAAAAATTTTGTCAAGGATACAATCAGAGCATGTTTAGTCCTGAACGCTAAAGTAATAATTCGGTAGACGCATAGATATCTGTAATTCCCAAAATATTTTACCTTAGGGAAGTATAAATATTGCAAAATATTATTTATACAATAGAGCTATAACGAACACGGTAACTTTTGGTAGTTTTTTCGTTCAAGGGATCTACCGACTAATATTGACAACTTACAGCTTGTTGCTTCATGACATGGCTCTGAGCCAGCCGAAGATGTATTTTTCGAAATTACGCGAATTTTGCATGAATCTTCATTCTGCTATGTTGGCCTAATAGTTTCTTTATTATTGTCAAGCTTTACTATATCTCGACTTAAATGATAAATGCGAGTTTTTTTCAAAGCTATTACCACGGCGGATAAAAGCTATAAGAACAAAATGAAGGGGTTCGGTTCCACTCATGGCTTTTTTCTAATATTTAACCGCCGGGGTAATAAGACGGATATTAAGACCGTCCAGTGTTACTAGACCTTCTGTTCAGGTGGCCCCCTCCCCCTTATTTTAATTTCACGAAATCTATTTTTCCCGCCCCGGATTCCTCTTAATGTAATTCCAAACCCACGGTCTCTGCCTAATCTCAATCGACCAGACCGGAGAAAACTACCGGATTCGCTGGGGTCTTACCAAGGGAGGAAACCCCACGAGCGAGCTTCCCACCCATCTAAAATAAGCCACGCCGCCGCGAAGGTCCGCTCCGGAGGCCGCCACCGGGAGGTCTACCACGCCCACCCGGCGAACATCGTAGCCCTCACCTTCATCCTCCCCTTGACGGACGCCGCCTTCACGAAAGAACTCTGGGGCATGGCCACGGAATGCCCCGTAGTCTTTCCCCGGGGGGTGGGCGTCCTCCCTTGGATGGTTCCTGGGGGGACCGAGATAGCCAAGGCCTCGGGGGAGATCGTTAAAAAACACGACGTCCTTATCTGGGCCCATCACGGAGCCTTCTGCGTGGGTACCGATTTCGATTCGACCTTCGGACTCATGGACACGGTGGAGAAGGCCGCCGAGATAAGCGTCAAGGTTCGTTCCATAGGCGGCGCCCAGCGGAGGATAACGGCCTCCGAGTTCCGGACGCTCGCGGAAAAGTTTCAAGTGACCCTCCCGGAGGAGTACCTCCGCTGAAAAGATTTAACGAAAGGTCCGGAAACGCCTAAGTTGCGTCCGGACGCGCTTCAAGGAGTCGTTTATGAGCGCTAAACAGCCGTCCACCTGGACGAAAACAATCGTCGCCTCCATGACCAGCTACATCGACGCCGGCTCCATCGTGGCCGGCGCGGCCGGGCTCACCTTGTGGGAAAGCTACCTCGGCATGTCCAGCGTTAAACTGGGTCTCCTCGCGGCCTTCAGTTCCAACGCCGTCTCCGCCGCCATCGGCGCCTTTCTGGGGGGACTCATCTGCGACCGCTACGGCCGCAAGCTGGTCTACACCTACGATCTTCTCTTCTACATGCTGGGGATGCTCCTCGTGGTCTTCGCCGTGAACTTCCCCATGCTCTTCATCGGCTACTGCGTGGTGGGCCTCTCGGTGGGAGCCGACGTGGTGGCCTCCTGGACCCTCATCGCCGAAAACGCCCCGGCGGAAAACCGGGCCAAGCACTGCGGCTCGGCCCAGGTGGCCTGGGCCCTGGGGCCGGCGGGGGTCCTCATCCTTTCCGTCGTCTTAAGCGATTTGGGGCTTTGGGGTAACCGCATAGTCTTCGCCCATCTCATAGTCGTGGCCTTCGTGACCTGGATGCTCAGGCTTAGGATGCCCGAGTCCGACAGCTGGGCGGCCTCCAAGGAAAAGGAGAGGGAGTTTATCGCCAAGGGTCTGTGGCGGAAACCCCGGGCTCGGGATCTCTTCACCCTCAGGGCCAACCTCAAAGGCGTCCTCTTCCTTATTGGCGTCTACACCGTCTAGAACCTCTGCTCCGGCACCATGGGCTTTTTCATGCCCTACATCTACGAAACCGTGGGGGGAATTTCCAACGCCGCGGCCAACGGACTCCAGGTGGGGCTCTATTTAACCTCGGCCGTCTCCACCCTCCTCATCTTCATGCGCCTGGCGGATAGGCATAGCCGCCGGGGGATATATTTCACCATGGCCCTTCTCTTCACCCTGGCCTGGTGCGTCTTCCTTCTTCCCTCGTCTAGCCTATCCACGCCCTTTTTAATCGTCTTCGCCCTCTTCGTGGGTCTCAACAACGGCTCCGGCCAGCAGACTTTTTCTCAGTTGTGGGCGGGCGAGATCTTTCCGGCCCGGTACCGGGCCTCGGCCCAGGGCGCCCTCTTCTTCTCGGCCAGGATTTTCCTGGGGCTCTGGAGCCTGGTCTTACCTAAAATATCCGAATCCTTCGGCTTCAGGACCGCCGCGGTCTGCCTCGTGATTTTCGCGAGAGTGAGCCTTTTGATCGGAACCATCTTCACCCCCGACACCTCCGGGAAAACCCTGGAGCGAATCGAGCTGGAAAGGTACGGTTCCGTCGGGACGACGGAAGCGGAGGCGAAAAGCGATCAGGCCGAAAGCGCGGCGGAACTCGGGTCCATTTTGAAAACCGAGATGAAAGGAAGGACCTTATGACGGAAAGATTCGCCTGGAAAGCCAGGATACTCCCCGGGAGCCACGAAGAGCACGTCTCCCGCCACGACCACGTCTGGCCTGAGCTAGTCGAGGTGCTGAAAGAGGCCGTGATAAAAAATTACAGCATCTGGAACGCCGGCGACGAGCTCTTCGGCTACTTCGAATGCTCCAAGGGGGTGGAATTCGCCGAGAATACCCAGGCCCGAAGCCCGGTGGTGGCCAAATGGAACGAGTACATGTTGGACGTCATGGTGATGGAAATTGATGAAGCCACCGGGGCCCAGCCCAAAATGAGGCGGGTGTTTCTCCTGGAATAGATCCTGGCGTCGTTTAAGAAAACGCCTCATTTTTCGAAGGGGCGGGCCGGAATGCCCGTCCCTTTTCATATTTGTTTCATTTTTCGTTTCAATCGGAGTTCAGCGTAATCGGGGCGGAATCTTCAGCGGAAAACCCTAGGGAGCGTGTTTCAAGATTTTACCGCCTTTCAGGATTGGATAGTGTCGATTAGATTAATAGGTTGTTCACCACCAGGGTCCTGCATCTAGATCAACTTTTCGACGAATTTGCAGAAACCCGCGTATATATGAGCTTTCAGAGTTCCCACACCCAAACTGCCTTGAAAGACCTCATCTGAAAGTTGGGAGGTAATATAATTTGCTCTATGCTACATATAGATATTAATGTAATTAACAATCTATATATTCGTTTTTCAAAAAAGACGGATATTATTTAGGTCGCTAGTGTTATTTACAAATAAACATATGTAAATTATAATATTTATGATTTAAATAGATATATAAATACATAATAGATGATATTATGATTTTTATAGCATAAGCATGCGTAATAATCTTCAAAAAAAGTTAGAGTAAAAAAATTCTTGATTTTTCCCGACAATCTTGTACTATGGGTAGTGTGACAAGCCGATTCTAAAGTGACAACACGCTCGCTCTCCAAATATTTCAAAAAATGACGAGAGTAAATCATTTAAAACTACCATCCCCGCCTCGCCTAATCCGCGGATGCGGCCGGAAAAACAATCAAGCGCCACGAGGAAAATCAGAAAATCAACCAAAAATTAGGCGTTCAAGCGCTAAGTTTGGTTCCATAAGCGGCCTCTCGCAGCCGGATTTTAATTCCTACCCGCCTGAACCAAACATACTAACGGAAGACTGAACAAATCTCGCTACAAAAAAACTTAGAATTCCCGATCGCCTCCACCCATCTCCACGTATTTTTAATCCGCTACCAAGCTCTTCACCGATTATTGGACGATTATTTTTACCGATCTTCAATCTGGCATTTAAAAATGAAAGCAGTGAGGTTCATTTATCGCTCTGATTACTCACTCCATGAACTTTAAGAGCGATGCCTAAAAAAAATCACGGCATGGATACTTTCAAAAATTAGAATTTAAACTTGTAATTCACTAAAAAAGTCGCGGATCATAAATTACCATTCTGACAACATACGATATCAAAATTTGAGTCGGAAACCGCCAACGAGCCTAAAATCATATATTGTTTCGGAGAACTTATGGCGAAAAAGAAGAAATACCAAAAAGAATTTAAAATGGCTAAAATCCTTAAAAGCCTTCTCGATGAGGAAAAAATTCCCGTATCGAAAAAGTCCTTTCCGGATCCGTACTCCCTCGGTCAAAACGATGACTCCTCGGATGTTCTGAAGCCTTTTGACGATCCTTTCTTTGACGAGGAAGAAGAATTTTCAAAGGGAGTTAGATTCACAACCAACCCGGCGCTGGACGAAGAGTTCTTAAACGAACGGCCACCGGTTGAGGATCTTGATATACAAACATGGAATGTGGGTTTCGACGCCCTTTTCTTCGGGGCGTCTACGCATATGTTCAATATCAATTTAAGGCGGCCTGAAATAAATTTCGTTAAAAATTCCAGCGACTGGGCGGAGTATGACGCCAAAAATAGAAAGTTTTTCATATCAGAGGAGCTTGTGACAAAACACCCTTGGTACGTCGTGGAATGTTTCGGACTTCATGAATTCCTTCACTATTTCATGGATATAAGGGTAAAAATCAACGGCTACGGATACGACAAAAACGGGCATCACACCCAAAAGTTCAAAAAAATAGGGAAACAAATGCTGATACCCGATTTTTACCTTACAGACACCGTGGAAAAGAAGATTCTAACCCCGGATCCCGTGGGACCAACGCTTCCTCCACCCAGTTCAGCCGGCCTTGAGCTTATCAGGCGGGCGAGATCCATCCTCCTCGATGTCAATCTTCGCGGGGTGGACGAAATAAGCCTAGGCCTCATCGATATTGCGAAACTCATGGGAAGTCGCCATTTAGAACTTTTAAAAAAGCCCACCTATCGAAAAGATTACGGCTATATGCTCGTTCCCTCGGAATACCTTGAAACAATTGAAATGTTGGGTCCGATTAACCAGCTGTTACGTAACCATTTTTTCGTCTTTCCCTTTATCTACGGTTTATTCGATCAATTCTATTGTTTTCCCGACTGGGCTACTCACATTTTCGGGAGAAGTGAATTTGTGATCATTTCCGCCATGATCCATAATTTTCTCAAAAAAAAGTTAATCTTAAGACATATCCTCAAAGAGTCTAAATTTAAATCCGTACCACCCGAGGTTCATGTTTTTAAAGAAAATTTTATTGATGAAATCACGCTTAAAATGGAAAAAGCCGCGAAAACTCCTGAAAATCTGGTATTTTCAAAAGGCACTAATTATTTCAGCGCTTCATCAGCGAGAATGGATAAGATCTTCGAAGATGGACTAAACGATAGAGCTCCATATTTATCAATCCAAAAAACTGAAGATTTGACGTTCATGTGATTACCTCCGTCATTAGAGACATGTTCATTAACTTTTAAGTTCTTAAAAATTCAAATAATTTTTTGCTACTAAAACGCTATGCTCAAAGGCCGCTTAACCTAGGAATTGAAAAAAATCAAGTAAAAACGACTTTATCGCTCCCCGAACCTTGGATGGTAATAAGCATATTGTTATCAAATTTCTAACCACGATATTTAGTCTATCATTAGGAAAACAGCTCTATGTTTTACCAATAAACATAAGTCAGTTATTGAAAGTTAAAAAGGGTTTGTCCGCAATATGATGTAGTGGAAAAGATACAGTATTAAATTTTAAGTTTTAACCTATATCACACAGGAAATTAAATGTTAAATCAATACGATCGAAAGACTAAAATTCA
>JAISMF010000008.1 GCA_031276865.1 Deltaproteobacteria bacterium
TTTAAACGGGCTTGGGGGCGGGTTTAATCTCTTTCGAGGAGGGCGTGTCGCTGTTAGTCGAGTCCTTCATTGGCTTCATTCCCTTGAAAAGGGACGGAGTTTCGTCAACGCCGGCCGCGGCGCCGGAGATGTCGTCCTTTAACACATGCCAAGCCTCCTCCAGGCGCCCCAAATCCTCGGCTAGCCTCTCTAGCGCCCCCGGAAAGCCCCGGGAACCTAGGCAAGCCTGTCACAATCCGCCAGGAACCCATGAGCCTTTACAAGAGTGTCTCTGGTCGCAATGGGCTTTTTATAGGGAAAAACAAGTATCTTATTTTTCTTCTTTCGACTCATATAGACATCCAAAGCTTAGTAAAGGATAAAATATTAACTGAGAAGGGCTGATAGTGGATCTTAGAGGCTTATTTAAAGCTTATAGATGTCAAAATATCCGACATTAACTCTTTTATCAAGGGTTTTATTGTGAAATCCCGCTTTTGTTATGAGGTTTACCTAAACTCAAAGGTCCGGAGGTCAATTTGGGCTCCGAAGAGCCATTACAACCTTCCTTATAATGATAAAATGGAGGGGGGGGTACAGCTATACCACCTGAATGGTTACGTTTCTGATATATTTCACGGGTCGAAAAATGACACTTAAATTCAATTCAAAAATTTTAATTATTATCTATATCATTTAAAATATTAAAAATTTAGATATATATCAACCATTGAGTTTTAATTTTATAATATTTATACCGGGTCTGAACATCGTCCGATTTATCACCGCGGCCCCCGGTTCCATTTTCGAGGAAGGGAAATGAAAGTCGTTTTATCCCTATTTTCCGGCTGCGGGGGGATGGATCTGGGATTCGAGGGAGCTTTTCCCGTTTTCTCCGGGTGCGTGAACACGGCCTTCCACCCCGACTGGATAGAAAAAAAACTTTCGAAGAGCTTGGTTTTACTTAAAAAAACGTCCTTTCAAACGGTTTTCGCGAACGACATAAACAAGAAGGCAAAACTGGCCTGGACCGGGTACTTTTCAAAATTCGGCCATCCAGGTTCGATTTACCGGACGGAAAGCATCGTCGACGTCATAAAAAATAACGCGCCACTTCCAAAGAACGTGGCGGTCGTGACCGGCGGTTTTCCCTGTCAGGATTTCAGCGTGGCCGGAAAACGGCTAGGCCTGAATTCCCATAAAAGCCACGAGGGCGTCGTAGGCGGGGCCCTTACAAGCATGGAGAACAGGGGGAATCTGTATCTCTGGATGAAAAAAACCGTGGAACTCGTGAAACCCAAAGTTTTCGTAGCCGAGAACGTGAAGGGCCTCGTCTCCCTCGGGGACGCCTACCGGACCATCGTCTCGGATTTTAAAAGTTCGGACGGATATTTAATCGTGAAGCCGAGGATTCTGCAGGCGGCCGAGTACGGCGTTCCCCAGTCCAGGGAACGCGTTTTCTTCATAGGTTTCTTAAAAAAGGCTCTCACCGAAGAAGCCGCGAAAGCGCTCCAGGCGGAGAATACGCCACCCGAATTCGATCCCTATCCCCCCAGGACTCACTTTATCCATCGGGAAGAGCGAATCAGGCGTGACGACCTCGCGCCGGCCGTCACCTGCGGCGAAGTTCTCTTAGATCTTCCGGAACCCGAGGACGCCGCGGACGAATCCCAGAGACGCTACTCAAAGGCCAGATTTCTGGACAACTCCTCCCAGGGCCAGATAGAGATTAAACTCGACGGCGTCTCCCCCACCATCAGATCCGAGCATCACGGAAACATCGAATACCGGAGACTCTCGAAAAAGCACAAAGGCGCGAACGAAGCGGAGCGGAAATTGAAGGAACGCAGGCTCACCGTGCGCGAATGCGCGAGGATCCAGACTTTTCCCGACGACTACCAGTTTATTTTTAAAAACGGAAAAGAAAGCTTAAGCGCCTCGGAGGCCTACAAGCTTATCGGAAACGCCGTCCCCCCCCTTCTGGCCTACGCCATCGCCCGGCGCCTGGAGCGGAACTGGCATTTATATTTCGGAGATCCGGAATGAAGCCCCGGATCCGGAAGGCGTTTCGGCGCCCTCGATTTCCGGGAAAAGGGCTTGACGGCGGCCCGCCGCGGCCGGAAACCCGCCGGAACCGCTTCGCCCGGGGAGTTTTTCCAAAGTTTCCAGCCCCGTGAACGCGTTCTTTCATCACCGGGAGCCCTCCCAAAGCTCCCTTAACTTAAAGGAAACCCCATGTCTAAAACCATCACGCGTCCGGCCCTCGCGGCCCTTTTGTCCCTGATGATTACGTGCGCCCTGCCCGCCGCGCTTCAGGCGCAGAAGCCTTTCGAAGGCGATATTTTTTTTAGTCTGAAATACGTCTGCGAGGACTACGATCCCGAGGTCGCTCCGTCCAAGTACTATGAATTTTTGCTCGAAATCGAAAGACTCAAGAATTTTAATTTTCAGACTTTTTCCAATATGGAAATCGAGACCAATTACGGAAAAATAGTTTTCGACGCCGAAATATCCAAGGACGCCGTTCCGAAATACATCCGCGGTATATTGAGGACGGAAAAATACGCCGACACAATAGCGATATCGAAGGCGACGGCCTCCATCGACGGAACCGTTTACGATCTCACCTCGGTGGTTTACCCAACCTACAGCTCCGAAATGTACGTGGAGAAGGGGGATAAAATCTGCCCGTACAAAGTCCTGGACTTCGCCGTGAAGGAGGGGGTTTTCCTCGAGGTGGTCGTGGGCGACTACGAACACGCCGTCATACGGGTGGGGCAAAAAGAAGAGGATTACCTGTTCAAGAACAGGCTTTCCTACTTCTTCCAAGATCCCTCCAATAGCGGCAAAAAAATAAAATTCGTGGTGGAGACGTCGGAGGAGTCGGGAGTGGAGGACTTCGAGTGCGTGAAATACGAGGTTATAAACGACTTCTTGGTGATCAAGTAGGCACCCGCCCCCCGTTCTCGAAAAGCCGCGGGCGGGGCGCCCGGGAAAGACCGGAACCATAAAGGCGCCGGAAAAACCCGCCCGGGGCTTTTAGCGGCGCCTTTCTATTTCAATCATTCCCTCAGACCCGCCCCGGGGCTTTCCGCCCGACGGGGCGGAAAGCCCGCCTCCCCTAAACGGCCTCTCCATTTCCGCCCGCCTCGGGCGGAAGGTCGCATCCTCATGCCCCTCATAATTTGAACGCGCTCCACCAAGGGCGGATGGGTGGCGAAGAGGCTCCCCAGGCCTTTTAAGTTCAGAGGATTGACGATGTAGAGGTTGGCCGTCTCGGGCGTGGCCGTGGCGGTGACCATTCCCCGGGAGGCGCCCCGCCGCGGTTTTTCCAAGGCGCTCGCGAGCCCCAGGGAGCTCCCCGCGACATCCGCCCCGCCGTCGTCGGCCGGGTACTCCCGGGACCTGGAGACGGCCGCCTGGATGAGCATGGCGGCCACAGGCGCGAGCAGGGCCATTGCCTGAATGAAGCCCCGGATCCGGAAGGCGTTTCGGCGCCCTCGATTTTCGGGAAAAGGGCTTGACGGCGGCCCGCCGCGGCCGGAAACCCGCCGGAGCCGCTTCGCCCGGGGAGTTTTTCCAAAGTTTCCAGCCCCGTGAACGCGTTCTTTCATCACCGGGAGCCCTCCCAGAGCTCCCTTAACTTAAAGGAAACCCCATGTCTAAAACCTTCACGCGTCCGGCCCTCGCGGCCCTTTTGTCCCTGATGATTACGTGCGCCCTGCCCGCCGCGCTTCAGGCGCAGAAGCCTTTCGAAGGCGATATTTTTTTACGTCTGAAATACGTCTGCGAGGACTACGATCCCGAGGTCGCTCCGTCCAAGTACTATGAATTTTTTCTCGAAGTCGAAAGCCTCAAGAATTTTAATTTTCAAACTTTTTCCGATATGGAAATCGAGACCAATTACGGAAAAATAGTTTTCGACGCCGAAATATCCAAGGACGCCGTTCCGAAATACATCCGCGGTATATTGAGGACGGAAAAATACGCCGATAAAATAGCGATATCGAAGGCGACGGCCTCCATCGACGGAACCGCCTACGATCTCACCTCGGTGATTTACCCCGCCTTCAGCACCGAATTATACGTGGAGAAGGCGGATACAGTCTGCCCGTACAAAGTCCTGGACTTCGCCGTGAAGGAGGGGGTTTTCCTCGAGGAGGTCGAGGGCGACTACGCCCACGCCGTCATACGGGTGGGGCAAAAAGAAGAGTATTTCCTGTTCAAGAACAGGCTTTCCTACTTCTTCCTGGATCCCTCCAATAGCGGCGAAAAAATAAAATTCGTGGTGGAGACGTCGGAGGAGTCGGGAGTGGAGGACTTCGAGTGCGTGAAAAACGAGGTTATAAACGACATCGTGGTGATCAAGTAGGCACCCGCCCCCCGTTCCCGAAAGCCGCGGGCGGGGCGCCCGGGAAAGACCGGAACCATAAAGGCGCCGTAAAGCCCGCGCCCGGGGGCTTTTCGCGGCGCCTTTCTATTTCAATCATTCCCCAGACCCGCCCCGGGGCTTTCCGCCCGACGGGGCGGAAAGCCCGCCTCCCCTAAACGGCCTCTCCCTTTCCGCCCGCCTCGGGCGGAAGGTCACATCCTCATGCCCCTCAGCCTTTGAATGCGCTCCTCCAAGGGCGGGTGGGTGGCGAAGAGGCTCCCCAGGCCTTTTAAGTTCAGAGGATTGACGATGTAGAGGTTGGCCGTCTCGGGCGTGGCCGTGGCGGTGACCATTCCCCGGGAGGCGCCCCGCTGCAGTTTTTCCAAGGCGCTCGCGAGCCCCAGGGAGCTCCCCGCGATATCCGCCCCGCCGTCGTCGGCCAGGTACTCCCGGGACCTGGAGATGGCCGCCTGGATGAGCATGGCGGCCACAGGAGCGAGCAGGGCCATTAAAAGGGCAGCGACGGGGTTCCCCCGCTCGGCCCGGCCGGCGGAGAAGATGGTCGCAAACTTGGCGATGTTGGCTAAAAGGGTGATGACCGAGGCGAAGACCGCCGCCAGCGAGCAGATGAGGATGTCCCTATGCTTCACGTGGGCCAGCTCGTGGGAGAGGACTCCCGCGAGCTCCTCCCGGTTCATGACGTTCAAGAGCCCCCGGGTCACGGCCACCACGGCGTGCGCGGGGTCGCGGCCGGTGGCGAAGGCGTTGGGCGAGGGATCCTCCACGATGGCCACCCGGGGCGTGGGGAGCCCCGCCCTCGAGGCCAGGTGCTCCACCAGCTGGTGCAGCTCGGGCTGATCCATGGGCCCCACCACCCGCGCCTTGTTGCGGGAAAGGACGATGTCGGCGGAAAACCAGTAGGCGAAGAAATTCATGGCCAGGGCCACGCCGAAGGCCGCGATCAAACCGGTCCGGCCCCCGATTAACTGCCCGAAGAACATGATGACTCCGGTCATGAGAGCCAGAAGCAGGAAGGTCTTCGCCTGATTGCCCATTTTCCCCTCCTTATTTACGCCCGGGCGGTCACATGTAGCCGCATTCTTCCAGAAGGCGGAAAATATAATGGAAATTGTTCCGCACCTGATCCTTTCCGATGACCGAGGGGCCGTGGCCAGGGATCACGGCCCGGGCGTCCAGGGCCTCCATGCGCCGCACGCTCTCGGAGAGGAGTTTGGGATCGCCTCCGGCCAAATCCACCCGGCCGAAGCTGCGGGAGAAGATCAGATCCCCGGTCACGAGCACCCCCTCCCGGGGCTCGAAGACGCAGACGCTTCCGGGGGTGTGGCCGGGAGTGAGGTAGATCTCGAGCGTCCGGTCGCCCACCTCCAGGGGGCCCTCTTTAAGGACGCGGCTTATGACGGGTCCCGGCGGATCGACTCCGAACCAACTGTAGACGCTCTGTCCGGGCCCCTCCAGGTAGCTCTTCTCCTCCTGGGTCATGGCCTGGGGCATGCCGTAGGCGCTGTCCAAATAGGAGGCCGCCCCCATGTGATCGGGATGCGAGTGGGTGTAGATTAAAAGGGAGAAGTCCTTCGGGGAGACGAGCGTCTCCTTCTCGATGGCCTTTTCCAGATAAGGCCAGAGGTGATAAAGGCCCGGATCTATCAGGATCTTCTCCCGGCCGTTCAAAACCACGGTGTTGCAGCAGACGTCGCCCGTCGGCTGGGAGTAGAAGACGTGGATTCCGGATTTGCCTATCTGCATACCTTTCCCCCGGAGGGCGCGCTCAAGGGCGCGGACCCCCGTTTCGCGGCCGCTTGAAAAAGAGCGGCCGCGGGTCTAGAATCTTTAAGACGGTCGATCGAAGAGGGTGGCGCCGTTCAAGGGGCCGGGCCTTCGACCCCTTCCGCCCGGATTACGCTCCGCCCTTCCCCGGGAAAGGCGGATTGGACAGCGAAAAGAGGACGCTCCCTTGAGCCTCCTCCTTCTTCGGCTTAACAGATTAAAGACTTTCGGCGTCCAAGTCAACCTTAAGGCGCGCCGGCGCGCCGGGACGGCGTAAACTTGAAGGAGCGGCCGCGGCCCCCGCTCGGGGCCGCGGCGGGGGAAATTTCAAAATCCGGAGACGGAGGGAAAGGCGGGAGGCGGGGGAGCTCTTTTACAGCCCCCTCCCTTTTTAGCTATGCGAAAAAGGAAAGACGAAGGCGCCGCCGGAATGGAGCGCGCGCTCTTCGGGCAGCTGAAAAGATCCAGGGAGCGGGACGGCAATCCGTACCGCCGGGGATATAAAAAGGAGCTGATAAACAGTCTAGGCGCCCTTTTCCCCCGGGTCTCAAGAATAGAGCTTTTAAGCCTCCCCCTGGACGGACGCGGCTGGCTGGGCGGGGACTCCCTCTACCGCTGGGCCGAAACCGCGGAGCGCCGGGGAAGCGGCCTTCTGGAATTGCAGGTTCCGGAAAACCAGGTTCTCCTTTTAGGCCTGGATCCCGCGGAGAGCGGGCGGCTCTGGCCCGCTCCGGCCGCCCCTTTCGAGGGGCGGCCGGAGGGGAGCCCCCTTTCCGCCTGCCCCCTCTGGGGACCCTGCCTGGGGGAAAGAGCGGACCTCCAGGATTTGGTCCTGGAGCTTTTAGGCGAGCTCGCGCCGGATTGGGACGACGGCTTAAGGGTCTTTCTCGCGGGCTGCCCCCGGGACTGCCGCCGACTAATCGAGACCGCGGATCTGCTGATAGCGGTGGAGGATCGAAAGAGCGGTTTTTCCCTTCACCTGGGGGGGAGGCGCCGCCCCTTCCGCCCCCTCATCCTCCCCCGGCCCTGGAAAATCTTCCCGCCGGAAAAACGGAGAGAACTCGCGGCCCAGGTTTCGCGGATCCGTGACCGCTTTCCGGAAAAACGCCTCGCGGACGAGACCCTTCCGGAAGCGGCGGCGAGGCTGGGAGAGAGGCGCTTCGAGCGCCTCTTCGCCTTGAAGTAGCCCCGCCCCGCCTTCGCCCGCCGAAGTCGCGGCCAGGGGAAGCGGGAAGTCTCTAAAATCCCGCCGAACCACGTTCAATCGCCGTCAATATCCTTCAATCGCCGTCAATCATAGAACAATCCCGCCGCTCGCGATAAAAAGCCGGAAGGCCGGCGCCGTTTCCGGGCTTTTCCCTGACCCGGGGACGGAAAGGAGGCGTTTTGCGCCAGGAAGACCAGGACACCGATAATCCCGCCTCCGCGATGGACGACGAGGACACCCTGGAACTGGATCTCCCCCCCCTGGAGGAGGCCCGCGCCTCCGTGCCCATCGAACCGGGACCCGCGAACGACTCCACCCTCGCCTTAACCGAGGCGCCCCTCCCCAGCGGGGCCTACATCAACGCCGACGGCGGCCTGGAGCCGCTCCTGGCGGTCTTTTCCGAGGCCGCGGAGGGGGAGCGCGGGAAGGCGCTCCCCCCTCCCTTCCTCTCCCGCCTGGCCGGCGGGGGGGACGGGAAGGCGGCGGAAATCAAAGTGGTGAAAGAGGCGCCCCTCACCTGGAGCCTCTCCCGGGGGGACGCCTGGCCCGTCTTCGTGCGCCGCCTGGTATTCACGGGACCCCTTCGGGCCAAGGCCTTGAAGGAGGCGGCGCTGGCCGCCAAGCGTTACGCCGCGAACCGCCTGGCTTTAAGCCCCCAGGGCGATCTGGATCTCTTCTTCAACGACCGGCACTCGCTCACCAAGGCCGCAGAAGATCTGGGGACTTTGGGCTCCGAGCTTCCAGGGATTCCGGCCCTGATCCGGAGCTGCCGGGGACTCCTCTGCTGCCCCCACGCCGCCGTGGACTCCCTCTCCCTGGCCGCCTCCCTCGGGGAGCGCCTAAAAAAAACGCGGCTCAAGGCGGACGCCTCCCTTCCGGAGATCTCGATTTACGGCTGCCCGGCCGCGGGAGGCCTGGACTGCGGGACGCCCACCTTCACCGACTTCAGGATAATCGGCATGAGGGACAATCCGCCCCTGATGGACGCGGAACTCCTCAAATTCTCCCCCCGCCTCGACACCCTCGTGGCGGAGTGTCCCGGAAAGGCCCTCAAAGCCGCGCCCGACGGGGGCGCCCCTTTGGAGCTGGACGAAAAGGCCTGCCAGCGCTGCGGCCTCTGCCTCAGCCTCGATCCATCTTTTTACTGGCCCTCCCCCCAGGGAAGCTATCTGCGTTTGGAACTGTCGGGACGGCGAAAAAGGCTAGGAAAGGACGCCTTCCTCAAACCCCTGGTCTTGAAGGAGAGGGCGGACGGAGACGGAAAGGAGCTGTTCCGGCGCCTAGGGGATTTTATCGGGCTCTGGCGGCGGGATAAGTTGCCCGGCGAGCTTATCGCCGACTTCGCCAAACGAAGGAGCCTTCACGGGTTCTTCCACGACCTCGGCTGAACGCGTGAACCCGGCGGAAAAAGATCGTCCGGAAAGAAAAGCGGTTCCGCCGGCGGAACGCCTGGACTTCAACCGGAAAACACCAAAGGCCCCGGACGGCTTTTCTCCGGGGCCAGATTTTTACCTTAGGTTTTCGCATAGGCGACGAAATTCGCTTAAGCTGGGAAAACGCAATCCTCCCGCCCTCCGGAACCGGGGGAGCGGACCGAGCGAAGGCGTGGAGCGTGTCCGATAGACCGGTTTCAAGCGAAGCGATATACTTACTTTCGGAGAAGAATCGAAGTTCCTTGCGATTTTGATGATTGTGCGAAAAATCCCAGCTGTTTTAAAACTTTGAAACAACATACTTTATAAGGTGTAGTATAATTTTGGCATATTCTATATAGTGTATGTTATGTCTAATAAATTTTTAAAAAAGCTTTTTGCAGTCGCATCAATTTTGTCATAGCGTTCCTTTTTCCGGCTTCTCGAGTTTTTTTCAGGTTTGTCCGCAATATAATGTAGGATAATTTACACAAAATCTTTTTTGTTTATAAGGTAAATAAATTTTATAATAACGCGTGATTTTATTTATATATGAATTTTAGTCTTTGAATCGTATTAATTAAACATTTAGCGTTCTGTATGATATAGATTAAAACTTGAAATTTAAAACTCACTAGCGTCCTAAATACGGGAATAACTTGTCAGGGCATCAACTTAAAACCGCATATAATCGGGCTTTCAGACATCCTATCCCAAAAACGCTCTGAAACACCCTTTTTAAAAATTCTACGTGATTTATCTTACCACCTACTATTTATTGAC
>JAISMF010000077.1 GCA_031276865.1 Deltaproteobacteria bacterium
AAGTATTCGAATATGTGAAATCTACTACTTTATGCACTGTGTATTTTTTATATTTATCCCATATTTTGTATAGCGTGTCTATCAGTTTTCAATGACAGACTTTTTGCGCTCGCATCAAATTTTTAATCATCTGCAATTCCCGCCTCTTATTTCTACCCACAAAATATTGCTACGGATAGATAAATATTAACATTTCATAACTATACACTCAATTTAAACTTTTATATATTTTAAATACCATATAGTTATTAAAATTATCTATTTATATATAAACTTAGGATTTTATATATTTGTTATTAACATTTTTTTGAAACTTAATTATAAAAATATCTTTAAAACATATTAAAGACAGCTAATATTGCCTAATTATATATATATATATATATAATTGAATATAATTAATAAATTATTTTTTTGTTGACAAAGATAATTCTTTTGATTATTGTTTATATGCGTGGTTGCTACTGGGTTCAAAGTGAAATCAATCATCGTCAGGTATGCCGATGATTTCATGATTAATTTTCAGTTTAAGCATGTAGCGGAAACGTTCTTGGCATCGCTAAGATGGATATTGAAGGTTAGCGTTTTGGCGTAGCATCAGAATATGACCAAATAGTTTGAATTTGGTAGATTGTTTGCCGCCAACTGGACAGAGAGGTCTTTAGGCCATACTGAATCCTTGGATTTCATGGACTTCACACTCATTGTCACCGTATACAGGTTAGAACGCAACAAGCATTTACGTATTACATCCGTTATGATGATGAAAGCTATATTGGCTTCCTAGAAGAACGCCTTAAGACGCCGTATCAAATAAGACGTGGAGGCGGCATCCTGTTGTCTGAGTAAGTCGGTAAAAGGTTACTACATTGACTTCGATATCCACGAAAATCTGGGCTCTTTTAGCTCGTTTACGTACTGGTTGGGTAACATTTGCCACCAAATACTCAGTAAACCGTATCCATAAATGTAAAATGCTTGGGAACAATTAATTCGTAAATGGTGGATTATAATTTCAGCGCTCACAGTCGAACACCCGTATCCCTCTACTTGATTTTATTTCAAACATCCAAAGAGGAGCCCGGCGCGTTAAACGTACTCTCCCTAACTTTGTGCGGGGGGCACCAGAAACAGCATCTACTACTGCGAAAGAATTTTTAATTAAACACAATTATACGAATTTACCTCAAAGATAAAATAAGTTTAACCACTTATTTCCTTTCAACTCCTAACATACTTTTGTAAATACGAGATATCTTTTGCTATCTATCGCTGAAAACCTATCTAAAACGCTACATGAAAAACTAAAACAAGTCTCAAAGAGAAACTTCAAAATCGAATTAATTACTATATATGGACACTCAATAACTAACGAACGGTAGTATAACTTGGCAAACATTTTATGATGCGAGTATATAAATTTCTCTCCAGCTATCTAGCTGAGCGTGGTACAGATATACACTCGCTTTCTTCCTTTTAGCAAGAGAATTGGTTAAACAATTTTAGTTTATTACTAACATTCACTTAAACCCTTATCTTAACAAGTCTAATAAAGGAATTAACACTGTATTTACAGCGATATTACCGCGGCGGATATAGGAACAATAAAATGAATCGGATTCCTTCAAAATATGATTTTTTAAAATATTTAACCGCCGGAGTAATATTGAAAATTCAAACAAATAAACTAAGCAATCTACTAATACTATGTACCAAATATTGTAGAATGTATTGCTGGCATTAACAACATTACAAACTTATGTATTTGAGGGGTGGTTATGTTGAATGAAAATGTTAATAATTCTCCTGTTGTTAATAAGGAGAAAGTAAAATCAATGGTTATGATCGTTGATGATAACATTGCAAATTTACAAGTTGCAAAGAATTCGCTCTCTGAGTCTTATGATGTTTTTACCGTTCCGTCAGCTGAGAAGATGTTTGACTTACTAAAAAGAAACAAACCGGAGATTATTCTCCTGGACATCGATATGCCAAAGATGAATGGCCATGAAGCTATTAAGGTTTTAAAGTCTAACCCAGATAGTTGCGATATTCCAGTGATATTTTTAACAGCAATGAGTTCCCCTGAGGATGAACTAATTGGGTTATCTCTTGGTGCTATTGACTACATATCAAAACCATTTATGCCTCAACTTCTGTTAAAAAGAGTAGACCTCCATCTTTTAGTCCAGAACCAAAAGAAACTGCTTGAAATGCAAACTAAGAAACTTGAAGCGCAAGGCAAAGAACTTTTACATTTTAACAACAATCTCCAAAACATGGTCGAGGAAAAATCCAACGATGTTCTTAAGCTTCAAAGAGCAATATTAAAAACAGTGGCCAATTTAGTTGAAAATAGGGACTGTTTTACTGGAGGCCATATAGAAAGAACACAGCGTGGCCTAAAACTTCTCATCGATGGTCTAAATAATATTGGTCTATACAGGGAACAATTGTTTGAGTGGGATATAGATCTTATGCTTGATTCATCACAACTTCACGATGTTGGTAAGATAGCTATTTCAGATGTTATTTTAAATAAACCCACCAAGCTTACTGATGAAGAATTCAAATTGATGAAACAGCATGCGGATCTAGGTGTCAAAATAATAGAAGAAATGGAACGGGAAATACCAAATAGTAATTTTTTAAAACATGCAAAAATATTTGCTGGAACACATCACGAAAAATGGGATGGAACCGGATATCCTAGAGGTATCCCTGGCGAAGAAATTCCATTGCCAGGACGTCTTTTGGCGATTGCTGATGTATACGATGCGCTTGTATCAAAACGTCCTTATAAACAACCTTTCTCACATGAAGACGCTGTAAAGATAATTAAAAATGGTAAAGGAACCCACTTCGATCCTGTTCTAGTGGATGTTTTTGAACAGGTTGCCGAACAATTTAAGCTCTTTTCACAATCAGAATAATATCTATGAAATTTAAATTTTTATAAGCAGTACTATTACCTAAGCGGATAAATGGTAGAATAATTGACTGAATCATCACACTTCTCTACATAGTTATTTTTCTAATATTTAACTACCGAAGTAATATTTATAAATATTGCAAGAATGATAGGGTATTGCTACTACGGCGGTTAAATGCTGGAAACAGCCACGTATAAGTACATGATTTATGACCGATATTATTCTAACTTTTTTCCACCAGGGTAATAATTTATCCGCTCCATTGCCTAAATAATTATTAATCATTAAATCAACACTACAGAGAGACATATTTGAGCGCATGTCACGTTAAAGAAATTATTGACTCATTTGATAAACCAAATTTTTTAATTGTTAATATGAAAGTGTCCCTACCTAGGATCTTGTTCGTATACCCGAAAACCATATTTTCTACGATTTTTTATTCCGCAGGAAAACGAAAATTATTTTTTTGCTTTATATTTCTAATTTACAGGAAGTATTTAAATTTGGATGCTGATTTACCGACTTTAGGCAATTGAAAACCTGACACCATTTTGAAAAGAGGCTAAATTATACGATATAATATCTAGTCAAGATCCTTCGAAACTGGAGACGGTACTACTTTTTTTTCGCGCCTCTTCGACCTTACATGCGGCCTTTTCATCACCTTACAGTACGGACGGAACGGCCCCCGCGTCCACAGATGCAACGGTCTTTCCGTATCACTTCGATATTACTCATTCGGAAGGAACGACCTCCGCCTGCACGGCGGTCACCCTCTTCTTTCTGTAGATCATGTGGTTAACCATACCTACGTTGGCGATTATGCAAAAACTTTTGAGCTGCCTTATCCACCTGAGAGCGTTTCTCTCTACCATCAACTCCCCGTAGTTCATGGTTCCGTCTCTGTAAACATCATCTTGGAGATGAGGCAGTTCATATTACCACGGCGGATAAATATTAGAAATAACAGCCATAAATTCAAGGGAGCCACTTTATTTTACAGTTCTTACTTTTATCCGCCGTGGTAATAATCATACCCATCTTTCTAATACATATATAATGCATAGTCTTTCAAAATTTCATGACAGCGGGTACTTTTTGCACTAGCATCAAAGTGTAAAAAATTTTCTTAATAGAGTTAGAGAGGAAGTTTAATAATGACGAAAAAAGAGTGGTTTTCAGAAAACTTCACTGTAATTATGTTTTTAATTACTTTTATTATCGTTATGATAATTACATTTTATGCTAAATATCTTACAACTTTTTCTCTAGAAGCTATGGAATACAACATGGAGCAAAGAATAATTTTGGCCAGCTTAAGAGCTACAGAATTAGTCACAGCTGATGAATTAAATAAATATCAAACAGTGGAAGACATGTCGCTTCCATCATATCAAGCTCTTCGACAAAAATTATTGACTTTTGGAGAACAGGCAAATGTAAGATATGTGTACTTCATCCGTCAAGTAGGAACAGAACTTCAGTATATAATAGACAACGATTTTGATGAAAAAACTAGGGTTGGTCTCGATACTCAAACATTTCCACTTTCAAGCGTTCCTTGGATATACGCTGCACTTGATGGACATACTGTGGCTTCAGGTCTAGGAAATTATACACCTGGATGGGAAGGACTGTTGTCAGGATACTCCCCTGTTTTTGATAAAAATGGGAAAGTAGTTGCAATAGCTGGAGCAGATATACTTGATGCCCCACTTTTAAACGCACGAAATAAAGTTACTATTTTATCAATTGTTCAAATTTTTACTATGATTCTAGTATTTGCAGGCGGATTTTTCTTAATAATAAGATTTCGTTTTCAAGATAACAAAACTAAAAAGAAAAATAAATTACGTACTGTAGCAGTTCCAAAAATATCTATTAAAAAGCGATTTTTTATTTTTTCAGTGATTTTCTTTCTAGTAATTTTAATTGCAACTGGTATAACTTTTTATTTTACAATGAGACAAATAGGAAATAATAAAATTGATGATTTAATAAATGTAACCATAGAAAATCAGAAACTTCGTATGGCTAACGCGGTTAATTCAGATCTAGGATTATTATTAAAATTTGCCGACGATCCAATAATTAAGCATCATCTGCTGGAACCAATGAATAATTATTGGCGAGAATTGGCGTATGATACTTTACTTTCCTATCGCAGATCTTTTAAAAGTGGATCAATTTTTTTAATCAGTAATATTGATAAATTGTTCTTTTATAATGATGAAGAACCATTTTATGTTGATCCTGAAAAAGAAGATAATTATTGGTATAACCTTACTCTTTACAATACAACAAAATATAATTTCAACATAAATTTTAACCCTGATCTGAATATAACTAAACTTTGGGCGAACGCTCCTGTATTTGAAAATGGCAAAGCAATTGGCATGTTAGGGACGAGTATAGATATAACAAACTTTATTCTATCATTTAACAGCTCCTTACCTGATGGACTAGAAATTTATTTTTTTAATTCTCTTAACGAAATCACTGTTGCTAAAGATCCAAAATTAGCATTAAATAAAATCAATATTGTAGAATTATTAGGGGATGCTGGAGAAGCGATCCTCAATACAATGAAAGTTGGAGATGGTGATAAGATTAACATTTTATCTTACAATGGTGATAAATATGCTATAAGCTACATTCCACTCATGGATTGGTTCATCGTTGTACGTATTCCAGTTACATTTTCAGCCATTTTTGATCCAATACTCACTGCTATTTTTTGCATAATTATAGCTATAGTATTTATTATATTCTATATATCTTACAAATATATCGAAATAATCCAATCAACTGTTAATGAACAAAATGATTCCCTGATAGCACTTAAAGATCTAGCGGAAACAGCAAACCGCACCAAAAGCAATTTTCTCGCTAGTATGAGTCACGAGATCCGAACTCCTATGAATGCCATATGCGGTATGGCCGAACTTCTACTGATGCAAAATTTAGATAAAAAATCAGAAGAATACGCCGCAGACATTAAACAAGCATCATCAAATTTACTTTCTATAATTAATGATTTACTAGATTTTTCAAAAATTGAGGCTGAACGACTTGAAATTTTTTGTGCTAGTTATGATATTTCTTCATTAGTATATGATATTGTAAATATTACTCGTTTAAGAATAGCAGAAAAACCAATTAGATTCTTTACTAATATCGATCCACAAATTCCAAATATTCTTATTGGAGACGAGATTCGCCTTCGACAGATAATGCTTAATTTATTAAATAACGCTGTGAAATTTACTGAAATTGGATTCATCGGATTAACGATTACCCATGAGTCAAAGGAAGGCGATGTTGTAAAACTCCGAATAGCCGTTTCTGATTCTGGTATCGGCATAAAATACGATGATCAGCAAAAATTATTTAGTGAGTTTGTTCAAATTAATATAACACGGAATCGTGGTATTGAAGGAACAGGATTGGGTTTAGCTATCACAAAGAGACTCTGCAATGCTATGGGCGGAAGTATCTCTCTCAAAAGTAAATATAGACAAGGCAGTGTTTTTACAGCGGTCATTCCTCAAAAAATTGAACAAGATTTACCACTTGCCGTTATTGATGATCCAAAAATGAAAAATACATTGATTTATGAACGTCGTCTTATCTATGCAAAATCTTTGGGATGGTATCTAAAAAATATGGAAGTCCCATACCGTATAATTTCCACGATTTCTGAATTATCTGATGTTATTCTCAAAGAAGAATGGAATTATATATTCTCTGGATACGGTCTCTATGAAAAATTGATAGGCACTTTAGATACAATTAAAACAGATAATTCGCGCATAAAAATCCCGCGGATAGTTCTGATGCTTGAATGTGGTCTAGAACCATTTATTCCAAATGTCAGTTTTATTCCTTTACCTATACAACCAATGTCTATCGCTGGTGTTCTTAATGGGAAAACTGAAAGTTGGAAATCAAGAAAAAATAGCAACATGAGCAATATTCAACTTGTTATACCTGATGCACGAATTCTTGTGGTTGATGATCTTGCTACTAATTTAAAAGTATCTGAAGGTCTAATAGCACCATATATGGCGCATGTGGATACATGTACTAGTGGAGTAGAAGCAATAATTTTAGTTAAAAGAAATGATTATGACATTGTTTTTATGGATCATATGATGCCTGGCATGGATGGAGTAGAAGCCACATCACGGATACGTGAGTGGGAAAAGGAGGAGGGACGCACTAGAGAAATTAAACCGGTTACCATTGTGGCTTTGACAGCCAACGCTATTTCTGGAATGCGAGAATTTTTTATAAAAAAAGGATTTGACGATTTTCTCTCTAAACCAATTGATATTTTAAAGCTATACGAGATACTTTTAAAGTGGATTCCCAAACATAAGCACAAGAAAAAGCAAGATACAGATATGATGCAACCGCAAGAGATGAAAGATAATGGTAGCAATGAAATAAATTTAATAATAGATGGTCTCGATGTACAGCGAGGAATCACAATGACTGGAGGAAATGAGGATAACTATAAAAAAGTTCTTTCCATTTTTCACAAGGATGTAGAATTAAGACTACCATTATTGAAAAGACCTTTGGACAAAGAATCACTGCCTCTTTTTACCACCCAAGTCCATGCCCTGAAAAGTTCTCTGGCGAGTATTGGCGCCTCAGAATTATCTGAGCAAGCGAAATCGCTTGAAACTAAGGCGAGAGATGGTAATTTGAAAGATATTCATGAGTCATTTAAAGAGTTTTATGACAACCTTTCCTCACTTAATGAAAAAATTGAAGCTGCGTTAGAAGTTAAGGATGAATTTATTTCTGCAAACTTTCATGACTTATCTCAAGCAGATCTAATTAAAGATAACCTTTCTTTATTTAACAACCTTGCCGATGCTTTGGAGAAAGAGCAAGTTGGAGTCATAGAAAATATGTTAAACGAGATAGATAAAATTAATTTTGATTCAAAAATCAAAGTTATACTAGAACGTATTTCTCAACAAGTTTTGATATCCGAGTTTAACGAAGCGTTCAAAATTGTTAAATCGCTAATGGAAGTGTCTGAATATGATGCGCAAAAAAATTAACTGTAGTTTCCGCCTCTTTTTTCTGCCCACAAAACAACACTATGAGTAGATATACATAAAATCATTATACTATATACATATATTAGTAATTATTGACACTGGATTCTAAATTATGCCAACATGTGGATAAAAATAATATTCTACCCACATGGGAGTTTTTTTCATGTATATTACATATAATTTAAAAAACGGCATAGAGTATGCGAAATTTTGCGTTTCTAAGCGAGATGGAATCAATGTAAGCAAAGATTGTGTAAATCTAGGTCGTGTTCTTGACAGGGAACAAGGTATCTATCAAAATTGAGAACGAGGAGTATTTACGTATAACATTGAAGATAATACATATGGAAAAGTACCAGCGTCATTCGCGCCACCAACTAGGCGTACAATCAGGGATGGACTTGTTCTTGATTTTGGAGATACTTTCCTATTGAGCTCCTTTATTAAGCATTCAGGATTATTATCTCCAATCAGAGCTATAAAATATGGTAATCCCGATACATTAATAGCAATGGTTCTTTACTACATTTTGTGCGCGACTTCTAACTGTCATGCTAACGATTGGTGGGAAGGCAACTATGCTAGAATTATGTATCCAAAAGCCGATTTGACAAGTCAGAGGATAAGTGATTTTCTCATCGATATCGGAGAAGAAGGCGCGTTAAGGCGCTTTTTTAAGGCGTATTTACCTACTTTGAGTGGCTCAAAAGATAGTTTTAACATACTCATCGATAGCACGGGTATTCCGAACAGTTTCCATTTTCCCTTGACGGCAATCTCTAACCATAATGGAAAAATCGGCAATGAAGTTCGCCTAATATACGTTACTCAACAGGAAACAGGTTTGCCGATTTTTTTTCGATACTGTACAGGCAATGTAGTGGATGTTTCTTCGTTAATTCGTACAGTTAACGAACTTGAGGCGCACGGTGTTAGCACTAAGCTTGCTGTCTTAGACGCTCCTTATTATAGTGATAGTGATATACAAGAACTGTATGATAGTGGAATATCTTTCGTAACAAGATTAAAAGAAAACAAAAGGATTTTTAAGGATCTGATCGTTCAGCGCGTCCCGAATATAGAATGTAATCAAAATTTTGTTGGATATAATGGAAGATATGTATATATCAAACGGGCAAAATGCGAACTGATCGAGGGTTACAAAGCGTACGCGTATATAGGAATAGATATTGAGATCAGATCAAATGAATATAAAAGATTTTTTTCCCAGGCTAAAAATAAAGAATACTCAGATGAAATAGTTTACGAACATCTTAAGGGTCTTGGAAAATTTATCATCGTTTCATCTTATCGTATGCCATATAATGAAATATCGCCAATGTGCCATACGCGTCAACAAATATAACAGGTATTCGATATAGCTAAAAACCATGCCCGCTTAACCCCACTTAGAGTTGAAAATGAAAAACATTTCGTGGTCATCTTCTTATGACTTTTATAGCTGCAATTGTACTAAAAACGCTGCAAAAAAAAATAATCGACAGCCCATATAGCCCCATCTCGCTCTTCTTGAATATGAGAAATCACAAATGTAAGGTATACGATGATCGTATCATAACTCTTGAGGCGTCTAAGAAAGCAAATGATTGTTACAAACTTTTTGCAATAGAATGTCCGATTACGATATCAAGGTAGTCATAGAGGCGTTCTGACGCCAAGAAAATTACTTTGCTTTTTTTTTAGTGAGAAAATAAATCGTGAACTACAGATCATATTTTATCCGATTATGATTTGAAGGACATAAACGCGCGGTACCGACATATCAGGCTAATCGCTTGTAGATAATATTTGCGGTTAGAAAAAAGTCGGGAACTACAGTTCACGAGCATCCGGGAAAGGACTATAAACGAGCTCGAAACAATCCTCAGATCGATATTTAACCGCAAGTTCGCAGAAGGATTGTTTAAAACCGTTCCCTGCGAATACCGCGACGCCTTCGTGGAAACACTGATTGATATGTTCGGTGGATCCTTATGGCACTCCTCAGACTTGATTTGAATCCCTTTTCAATCTTAAAAACCATCGAAAATCGCTAAATCATACTGGTTCGAGTCCGGAAACCTAGAATTTCCATTTTGGCGCGTGAAAAAAATATCCCGATAGCGCCACGCGCCAGGCTCTCTTCAGAACCTCCGGAACGCTCTCTGGATTCACCAGGATGTTTCGGCGGATCATGACGTCCGAATTTCGTATTGATTTGACGACGCCTTATTTTCCAAGAGCGTTCCATCCTCCTCCCTGTAGAAACCTTTTTATCCGGTCATCTAGCGAACCGCGAAACGTCTTTTTTAAAAAACCACCGTAAGCCGAGCGCCGCCTTGCGGTTTTAGCCTTCGGCCGGCGGCTGTTTCTTTTCTTTTCCATTAGTTCACTTAAATTAAATTTCCAACTTTCCCTGGCTGTTTCATCTCGTTTCGGGTCCGCCCTCGCCTTTTCTTCGGCTGTTTTCCCTCGCGCGACCGCCCCGCTATCGCCATCCTTCTTTTAAAAAACCGTTTCGCGCCGTCCCCTCAAAAGTTTTCGCGCCGCCCTCGAAAAACGCTTGTTTTCGCTCTTTTCTTTTCCAGGCCCCGCCTATATGTTGCTTAGGCTTCATCATCCCTTCCGGGCGGCCGTTGAAGCCCTTCCTTAAGGTCCTTTTTCCGCGCTTTCCTCCACTCGTTTTTCCTTCCCCCTCCTTTTTCGCCTTCTTTTCCCTAAATCACGCTTTTCCCCCGCATATTGAAACTCGTGTCCAGCGCCCGCCTATGTTTCAAACCATTCCGGCGCGCCACAGGGGCCGCGCCTTAGCTTTTCCGCGTCTTATAAACTTTCCCCTCGACCTCGTTATTTATGCCTCCGATCCGGAGCCGCCGCGTTCGGCTCTCCGGATTCTCCCCGCCTTCCAAGAAGCGCTTCTTCCGGCCGCCTTTCGCCCGGTAAGCGTTTCCCGTCCCTTATAGGGCGCGGAAACACGCTCTTTTCTTTTTTCCTGGAAAATAAGCCTTCGAAACGCTATAATGCCCGATACGCCGTTTCGTTTCAATAGGCGCCTTTCTCGGCGTTTTGTTCCGCTCCTTTCCATCCCGAAGGCCGATGGGCGGAGCATACGCATGCTGATTATAAATTTACATACATATTGACGTCTAAAAATATATTCCTTAATCCGCGCCTTTAGGCCTTAAAAGAGATCCCCCTCGTTTTTTCAGGCTTCGCCGCGCTTCTTCCTCAAAAAAGCCCTCGGGGGCTTTCGCGCGGGCTTAGGTGAAAACCCTTTCGTCTTTTTTCATGAGCGTTTTTTAAAGAAAACCCGCGATCCCTCATCCGCCCGCGCCACCCCCCGCCGGTTTTTTCCCCGCTCAACCAAGACGCCGCCGATTTCCCCGGCGAATCGTCCCTCCCCGACCCTCGAGCGCCCGTAAAACCCGCCGCGGCCCTTTTCGCGGCCCACGCCTCCCGGAGCCCCATGCCGAAAACAGCCAGCGTCATCCTCGCCCTCCTCTTCGTCCTTCTTCTCCCCCAAAGCGCCCCCGCCCTTCCGGCGGAGGACGTAGGTGCCCCCCCGGATCTGGCCCGCTGGGAGAAATGGCTGCTTTACGACGACGAAAGCCGGGGCTGCCCCCTCTGGAACGGCCAAAGCTTCCAGCACGCCTGCGTCCTTTTCCAGACCCTGGAACTCGATCTAACCGACCAAGGCGGGACCTTCGTCGGCGTCTGGCGGGTGTGGGGCGAGCGCGAGGTCGCCCTCCCCGGAAACTTGGAATACTGGCCCCGCGGCGTCCAAGGGGGAAGGGACGGAAATCTTCGGCCGCTCCCCGTGGCCGGAGAATCCCGCCCCCAGGTGGAACTGGAGGACGGGCTCTGGACGGTTAAGGGCGGCTGGGAGTGGCGGGCCCTCCCCGAGACCATAAACGTCCCTTTGGGGCCCATGCTGAAAATCACCGTGAACGGAAAGCCTTTGGACTTTCCCCAGATGGATGTCTCCTTCGCGGAGGGCGTGGCCGGAATCTGGCTGCAAAGCTCCGCCCCCGCCCCCGCCGCCACCGCTCCGGCGGGGGGGACGGCGGTCGAAAACAAAATGAGCGTCCGGGTGAACAGGCTCGTAACGGACGACCAGCCCATGAACCTCGTAACCCGGCTGCGGCTTTCGGTTTCGGGGGAGCCCCGCGAAGAACTCGTGAGCGACCCCCTCTTTTCCGGATCGCTTCCCATCCGCCTCTCCAGCCCCATCCCCGCCCGCCTCACGAAGGAGGGCTTGAGGGTCCAGGTTCAGCAGGGGGTCTTCGATATCGAGATCGAGTCCCTGGAACCCGGGGAGAATGTTTCGCTGGGGCCGGTCACCGGCCTCTTCGGCGAAGAGTTCTGGGCCTTCCGGCAAAGGCCGGAACTAAGGCAGGCGGAAGTCTCCGGCGCCCCCCAGGTGGATCCCTCGCAAGCGGACATTTTCTGGAAATCGTTTCCCGTCTACGCCCTCGCGGAGGGCATGTCTTTGGAGTTTCGCACTTTGAGGCGGGGCGATCCCGACCCCGGACCCAACCAGCTGAACCTCCAAAGGGAGTGCTGGCTGGATTTTTCCGGCGCGGGGCTCACCTGCCGGGACCGCCTCTCGGGCGTCATGCGCCGGGACTGGTATCTGGCCTTGGACAAACCCCCCTTCGATCTGGGGCAGGTGAGCGTGAACGGGGAGCCCAGGGTCATAACGCTCCAGCGGAACTCCTTGGGAAAAGAGGTGCCCGGGGTGCAGCTGCGCTCGGGGGGGGTGAACCTCGCGGCCGATTTGCGCCTCGAGGATTTTTCCGGCGTCCTTCCGGCCTCGGGCTGGGATCAAAACCTCCAAAGCTCCGACGCGGCCTTGAATCTGCCCCCGGGTTTCAGCGTCCTCTACGTTAAAGGGGCCGTGGCCGAGTCCAATTACCTTCCGGCCGCCTTCCTGGACCGCTGGACCACTTTGGATCTCTTCATCGTCCTGGTGGTGGCCATATCTTCGGGAAAACTTCTCGGGAAAAAATGGGGCGCCCTGGCGGCCGCGGCCTTGCTGTTAAGCTACCACGAGTACATGTGCCCGCGGCTGGTCTACCTCCACATCCTGGTGGCCCTGGCCCTGTTGAGGGTGCTGCCGCCCACGGGCAAGGCCAGGTTTCTCACGACCCTCTGGAAGCGCGCGGCCTCCTTGGTCCTAATCATCTTCAGCGTGGTCTTCGTCGTCTACCAGGCGCGGATCGCCGTCTACCCCCAACTGGAGAGGCGCCACGAGTCCGGGTTCGGCTACCCGGTGTCCCGGGCCTTCTATCGGCCGCAGCTGGAACTGGGCCAGTCGGCCGCCGGAACCTACGCCAGCGACTCCTTTGGCGAAAAAGACTTCGACTCCCAAGTCTTTTACGAGGCCGAAGCCCCGGCGCCCATCCGGGACGACGTCGAATACGCCTTGGAGGATGCTGGGCCGAACGCGCGCCCCTCCCCCAAAACGGCCGCGGAGCCCCCCCGGTCGCGCGCCCGGGCCGCGGGCGGCAACTCCTCTTTAAAGGAGAAGGGGCAAATGAACAGCATGTTCACCCAGGCCACCGACGCCAAGGTCCAAAACAGCCTCCCCCGGCCGTCCTGGAGCTGGAAGAGGGTCGTCATCGGCTTAAACGGCCAGGCCACCAAGGATCAAAGCGTCTTCATCTCCCTTATACCCCCCCGGGCGAACAGCCTCCTCGCGGTTCTTAGAATCGTCCTCCTCTGCCTCTTCTCTCTGGCCATGCTGGGTTTGAGGATTCAAGACCGCTTTAAACCGCGGCCTTTGGGCGGAAAGGACGAAGAGGCTTTTACAGAGGACGAATCCGGCGGCGCCCCTTTGGGCGGCGAAGCCGCGGGGGAAAATGAGGCTTCCGGCGGATCCGGAGAATTCAGGGGCGCGAAGGAATCCCGCGCGAACTTCCCGCCCGAGGCCTCTTTCAGGGAAAAAGGCGCCTTTTCGGGGGCCTCCCTCATCCTCTCCCTCCTCCTTTTTTTCCTTTTCCACTCGCTTTCCCCGTCCGCGCCCCTCGGGGCGCGGACGGAGCCGGAAGCGTCCGGCGGCTCCTCCGCCTACGCCGATCCGGAATCCGGCGCCGCTTCCCCTCCATGGGAGTCTTCCGAACCTTTGAACTACCCTCCGCCGGAAATACTGAGGGAATTTAAAGAACGCCTCGAGCAACCTTCCCCGCCGGTTCTTTTCAGCCTGCCGGAGATGGAGCTCCTATCCGACGAGCCCGGAACCCTCACGCTTAAATTCCGGGTGGAATCCCGGGGATACTGTTTTCTGCCCCTGCCCCTCTTGGACGCCCAGCTTTTTCGACCCCGGGAGGCCAAACTCGCCTCCGGCGAGATTGTTCCCGTCATGGCCGACCTCGAGGGGGAGGGCCTCTACCTCTACCTCCCCCCGGGGATTTCCGAGGTCTCCTACAAGGGACGGTTCCGGGACGAGTCCTCATTTCAGATAACCTTCCCTGAAACGCCCAGGCCTTTGAAAATCGTGAACGGCTTGACGGACTACCAGGCCGAGGGGCTCGCCCGGGAAAACAACCTCTCCGGAAACTCCCTCTTTTTAACCCGGATCGAAGACGAGACCCCCGCCTCCGGCCCGGGGCCGGAGGCGGGGGAGGGATCCCTCGACGGCTCTAACGAGGGATCCCCGGAAGATTTCCCCTCCGGGGAAAATCCCGCGGCCGCCAACGATTCCTCCGGCGGACGGGAGGTCGGGGAGAGCGTCGTGAAGCCCTGGTTCACCGTGGAAAGGGTGATATCTCTGGGTCTGGAGCAGAAGGTCTTAACCACCGTGAGCTCCGTCGCCCCCTTGGAGGCGCCCTACACCCTGGCTTTGGATCTCGTCTCCGGGGAGAGCCCCACGAGCGGGACCGCCACCGCCCGGGAGGGGAAGGTCTATTTAAATTTCTCGGCGGGAAGGGAGGCCGTCCACTGGGAGAGCTCCTTAAAGCTTCCCCAGGACTCCGCCCTCACGCTTAAGGCCGGAGAGGGTCCCTTTTCGGAGGTGTGGATTTTGGACGCGGCCGATTTGTGGCGGGTGGAAATTTCGGGGCTCGCCCCCGTCTTCTCGGTCTCGCCGGCGGGCTTTTTCAACCCCCAGTGGCGGCCCTGGCCAAATGAGGAGGTGAGCTTTAAAATCAGCCGTCCGCAGCCGGTGCCGGGGAAATACCTGGTGGCCGACAACGGGACTTTGAAGATCCAGGTGGGAAAGGAGAGCCGGCTTTTCGTTTTGAGCCTCCGGTTGCGCACGAGCCAGGGCGGAAACCACTCCTTTCGGCTCCCCAACGGCTCCGAAATAAGCGATCTGCGCTTAAACGGCGCCAAACTCCCCTTCCAGCCCGGCTCCGGAACGGAAACCCAGGGTCCGGAGGTGAACGTTCCCCTGACCCCGGGAGATCACCAGCTCGAGCTGAAGTGGCTGGACCCCCGGCCCCTGTCCCCCGTCACCCGGGCGCCGGAAATTGATTTGAAGCTTTCCGCCGCGAACATAAACATCGTCATGGACACCCCGGCCGACTACTGGACCCTTTTCGTCCGCGGCCCCAGGCTGGGTCCGGCGGTTTTGTTCTGGTCCTTCGCCGCCGCCCTTTTGATCTTCTCCTTTTTCCTAAGCTCTTTAAGGCTCGCCCCCTTAAGGACGCTTTCCTGGTTTCTGTTCCTTTTGGGCCTCTCGCAACTCTCCTTTTTCAGCACCCTGGCGGCCGCGGGCTGGCTTTTAGTCCTGGGTCTGCGGGAGAGGGGGTCCATAGTCTTTAAAAAACCCGCCCTCTTCAACTTGGTCCAGATCCTTTTATGCGTCTGGACGGCCTTGGCCCTGTACTTCATCTACCGCGGCCTGGTGCACGGCCTGCTCGAGTCCCCCCGGATGTACGTGACCGGAAACGGCTCCTACGACCATCACCTGGAGTGGTTCCAGGATAAAACCGACGGACCGCTGGCCCGGCCCTGGGTTTTGAGCATCCCCAACCGCGTCTATCAATACGTCATGCTGGCCTGGGCTTTGTGGATGGCCATAAGCATCATCCGCTGGCTGCGCTGGGGCTGGAAATCCTTCTCCAAGGGAGGCATCTGGAAATCCAGCCCCCGGGGCCCCCTCCCCCCCGCCCCGGGGGGGCCGGCTCCCTACCCCTACGGCGGCGTCCCCCAGGGGGGAGAGTCCGGCGGGGCCGCCTCGCTCTGGTATCCACCCCAGCCCGGGGATCCCTCCCCGACCGGATCCCACGGCGGCTACGGCGAGAATCCCTATCCGCCAAATTACGCCCACCCCGAAGCTTACCCGCCCCGGGCCGGCGAAGAGGGGGCGCGGCCCCAGGCCGCCGAAACCCCCGCGGCGGATCCGTCCGGATCCGCCGCGGCCCTCGGGAGCTCCCCGGAAGACTCCGAAGGCGAGGGCGGCCTTCCGGACGGCGGAAACAGCCCGGACGATGGAGGCCCCCCGAAAGGCGGAAACTTTCCGGAGGGCGGTGGGCGGTAAAACCCCTTGACAAGGGAGTCTCAATGGAGTCTCAAGGGATCCTCAAGTTCCGCATAAAGAGTACCGCGCCTTGGAAAACCATGGGTGAATCCTCCGTCCCGGGAGGGAAAGCCCCGGCGGGCGGATTCCAAACGTTTTTCTTTTACTGGACGCCTAAAAGCCGCCCCGACCGGGGCTGGGTGAAAGGGCGCGGATTTTTCCCTTGGGAAATTTCCGCCCGAAAAGCGGCGGCGCCTAAGCCCCCCCCTTCAGGCGCTTCGCGCTTTCAAGAGCCCCGCTTTAAAGAGCCCTTTAAAGAGCCCATAGAGCCCCGCTTTAAAGAGCCCATAGGATAAGAGGAGATTTTCCAGCGCGAAAAGCGCGGGGGGCCTTAACACGACGGCGGCTAAAGCGCGGGGAAGCTCTAAAATGTTATGATGGTTCCGGCTCCGGGCGAAGACCCGCGTCCGTCCGGGCGTTTTTTTAGGCGTCCGCCGTCAAAAACGGGCTTTTTCCCGCGGCGCTCTTTCCCGCGGAGAGATTTTACCGGCGCTTTCCAGCGCGTTTCGGGAACGCGTCCAAAGACCCGTTCAGGCGTGGATATAATCAACGTCCTTTTCTTTTCCCGCCATTTTCGCGCCGTTCGCCCGCGGGGCGGCTGGAACTGGAGACTTTGACCCTTGACGACCCTTTTAAACAACTCAGTGGAAAAACTGGCGGCTGAAATCCCCAGGTACATCCCCTTCAAGGACACGACCGAGGTGGGGGACGTGGTCTTCATGTTAAACGAGATAACCGCCAACCAGACCACGGGGAGCTACGCCCAGGTCATCTCGTTTACCCGGGACGCCTCCAAAAAAGACGAGTGGTGGTTCGTGGGGCTGGTCTTTCTGACCATACCCGTGGTCCACTACACCTTCACCTTGCAGACCTCCCACTTCACCGGAAAGGAGATCTTCACCATGGGGGGAAAAAAGGTCTTCATCAAGGCCGTGGACACCAGGGGCTTCCTCACGAAAAACCAGGACGACGACGCTTTGAAGGACGCGCCGGAAAAAAACGCCAAGAACAAGCCCAGTTTCACCCTGGTGAAATAGAGAGGGGACTTTTCCCGTCCGCCTTAAGCCGGACTTCGGCTTTTTGGAAGGAAGGGAAATCCCCGGGCGAAAAAAAAGAATCCCGGACCCGGGCCTTGGAAAAATTTTTTTCAAAAGGACGTCCGGATTCGGGATTATTTTTAAAGAGCGCCTAAAAAGCGCCTAAAGACGGGCCGCTGGAGCCAATTTGATCAGGCGCGGTTTCGTCTTTTAAAGCGTCCGCGGCTAAGTTTCCGCCGAAACATTCCGACTTGACGCCGGGCGGGCGCTGAAAAAGAAGGAGGCCCGTCGCCTAGGATTCGTTTTCTTTAGAGAAAACCCGCCGGGGGAAGGCGGCCCTGTAATAACGCTTACGCCAAAAACCACAGGGCTCCCCTCGGGGGAAGCGACAACGAAACCGCTTCCGGAAAGTCCTCCCCGCCCGCGAAAAAGGGGGCGCCCCGGTCAAAGGGGGAATTTTCCTTTGAAACCCTAAAGGGTGAACGGATCTTTGAAAAGGGAGAAGAAAGCCTGACTCTGAATTGAACCCGGGATGATTGCGAAAAAAAGGAGGGACCACCCGGCCGGCTATCGCGATAGCGGCCGGATGGCTTTATATGTGTAGGAATATTGGCAGATTTTATTGGTAGGATGGTATACGGGTAACACAAAACCGAGTGGTTGTGTCAGGTGGGATCGTGCGGAAACCGAAAGCTTTTTTATTATTCACCTGAAACGCATGTGAGTAGCAGCCGCTTTCAGTTATGACCGTTTCGACTTTCGCGAAAGCCGCGGTCTTCCGTGACTCTGAATTTTTTAAAATTCACCGCCGGAAAATCATCCGGGCCGGCCGCTCTTCAAAGAGCGTTTTTTTAGCTTTTTTCACCATTATAACAGGACGTCTTATGAAAGAAATTCCCGTTTTCCGTTAAATTTTTGTAAGACCCGAGGCTCCTGAACCGGAACGGACGGCGCTTTTCTTCCGGCCGCGCTTTTGAAGCGGCTTTCATCCGACTTATAGCGAACTATAAAAAATATCGGAAAATTTATAACTTTTTCAAAGGCGAACCGGCGAATCATATCCAGCCCCTCGCCCCGGCCGGCCTTACCGAAGGGAAAAGCGGTCGCGGACGAAAAACGCCGACGAAAGAAGAGGACTCGGACCTTCTTAAGTGTTCCTTTAGTCCCTTGAAGGAAAAAACGAAGCGTGAAAAAGAAAATCACTCCCAGGGGATGTCATCCTCGAGGAAAACCTAAAGCGACGCGGGGAAACCCGTTTAAAGCTTTCTGATTTTAAATTTCAAAAAGGACTAAAAAAGCGGGAATACTAAGCGTCGGCGAAAAACCGGAAAAGTCCCGCCTGGCGGAGGCTGGTTTTTAAAGATCCCCCCGCGGCGGGGAAGCTTAAAAAAACAGCCGCTGAACGCCTTCGGGCCGCCGACTCGGTTGAAAATGGCGAAGCGGAAGAGAGCGGAGGGCGGAAAACCGCGGCCCCCGCGGCTTTAGAGAAGGACCATATCCCTTTCCGAAGTTTGCTAGTTTATACAGCAAGAATAAACGCCTGTCAAGCCTTTTTTCAAGAAAAAATCAAGGGCGTTTTTCCCCTTTTTCGGCTCGAAGATCCCGTATTTATTGACTTTTTTCCCCAAATGGCCTTCGAGGCCCAAAACCGGGCCAAAATTATTTTTTCAAATTCAGGCCCTTTTTTCGGACCCCGGCTGTCCGGAAAAATCCCCCGGCGGCGCCCCCCGGCGGACAAGGGAAAAAAGGGCGAATTTCCGAAAAAAATCCGCGGATATCGACCGTTTCCGGAAGCGTCATCCAGATATGGTGGAAATCAGCCTTCAATTTTTCCGCTAACGTTTTAACCGCAGAAACTTTTTTTCGCGTCTATTCTATTAAAGCACACTTTTTCCGAAAAAGGAACGATTCCATACTAGAATTTTTTTTCTTTCAAGCTTCGCCCGGAGCCTTTCCAACGCCTGGTTGTTTGGACGGATCTTAAAACGACTTCACCCATCTTTTAAAAACCTCCTCCACAAATAGACGAAAAGCAGGGGCGCGGTCTTCATTTAGTGGAGACAGGTTCCCGCGTTTTTTTCAGCCGGTGTCGGTTTGTCTTCCGGAAAGTTTAAATATTTTCCCCCCCGTTCGTTTCGGCCCTCGCCCCCGATCGTTTCACCCCCTTTTTCGTTTAAGGCGGACGGTTCCCCCCCCTTCCGGCCCTCCTTAATCCGCGGCCCCCCGAAAACCGGCGGAGCCGGAAAGACCAACGGAAATGGAAAGGCCCGGCGCCCCGCGGGGGCCGGGCCTGTAAATACCGGAGGTTTTTAAAAACCCCCGCCGGAATCCGTCCTAGAAGAAGGCGGCCGACTCCTCGACCCGGCCATCCTCCATCACCAGATAGCGGCAGCCGACATCGGTTAAAAAGTCTTTATCGTGGCTCACTATTAAAAGGGGAAGCATCAACTCGTTTAAGATCTTCACGAGCCGCGCGCTCACCTTTCGGTCCAGATAGGTGGTGGGCTCGTCTAAGATGAGCATCCTAGGCTTGAGAGCCAGGGCGGTCCCTAAGGCCACCAACCTTTTTTCGCCTCCGGAAAGATCGTGGGTGATCCGATCCCGAAAGTTTTTTATGTCCAGCCTCTCCAGAACCTCGTCCACCACCCGCGCGGCCTCCCTTCGCCCGAGACCCATGTTCAAAGGCCCGAAGGCTATGTCGTCGGCCACCGTGGGGCAGAAGAGCTGGTCGTCGGCGTCCTGGAAGACGAATCCCATGCGCGGCCGCGCCTTTTGAAAATCCCTCTCGCGGACGCGCGGCTCCCCGAAGATCTTAACCGCGCCGGAATCGGGGCGGATGAGGCCCATGATTATGGACAGGGTGGTGGTTTTGCCGCTCCCGTTGGACCCCACGAGCGCCACCCTTTCCCCGTCCTCCACTTTGAGATTCACCCCCTTTAAAACGGGAGGCCGGCCTTTGTAGGCGAAAGTCACGTCCACAAGCTCGATCAAGGGCTCAGACGGCATCTCTGTACTCCACCATGAAGATAAGAAGGCACATCGTTATGACGAATAGCAAATCCGCCAAACCGAAACGTCGCTCGAACTTGATCCAGAAGCGCCCCCGGTAGCCCCGGCAGAGCATGGCCGCCAGCACCCGATCGGCCCGCTCGAAACCGCGCACCAGCAGCATGCCGCAGAGATTGGCGACGCTTTTAAGGGCGTGCCCGCTCACCCGCGCCCTGAAGCCCCTTATCCGCATGGCGTTGCGCAGGCGGCGGTACTCGTCTCCCACCACTTGTATGTAGCGGGTCATAAGAAGCATCAGGGCTATCATCTTCTCCGGAACCCCCAGGGCCCTCGCCCCGGCGAGGAGGTCGTGGACCGAGGAGTCGCCTATGATGGACGCCGCCCCCAGGGTTATGGCCAGGGCCTTCACGGAAACGACGATGGAGAGATCCACCCCCTCCCGGGTGAAGGCGAATCCCAGAACGCTTCCCGCCGGAACGCCCCCGGCGTAGGAGAAGGGAAGAAAGAGCCAGATGAAGATTAAAAAGACGTTCACCGCCAAGACCTTCCAAAGGCTCCCGGGGGAGAAGAGCTTCCCCGAGAAGGCGGCCAGGATGAGGGAACCGAAAAATCCGGCCGCCGCCCCCTCCCTGGTTTCAAGGATGGCGAGAAGCGCGGACCAGACCGCCAGGACCACCACCTTCAGTCTGGGGTCGACCGAGTTTATGAAAAACACCGAATTTTTCCGCTCCGTCCGTTCCATGCTCCCTCTCCGGCGGGTCGCTCGTTTTCCGTTTTTACCGCCCCGCTTCGGTCGTTTTTTTGGCGCCTTCGTTCATCCTCAATTCGCTTGCCGCTTCGTTTTTTGGTTTACTCTAGTTCGCGAAAGCTCCTTTACGTCTTCTCCGCTTCGCTTTTCTCCGCTTCCGTCCCGTTTAGCTCCTCTCTTTTCGATTGCGTATATTTTAGGTTCCGTTCGATTCCGTTCGTTTACGTTTCGCCGCGTTTTCGGTGGCTTCATTATTTCAAGTTCCATCGCCGAGTCTTAGATTTTCATGGATATTATTAGAATTTCCTTGATATCTCTCGATATTATTCAAAATTCGCCGCCCGCGCGAAAAATCCGTCATTTAAAAACTGATAGAGACGCTATACAAAATATGGAATTATTATAATTATTATATGGCACATAAAGTAGTGGGTTTCACATATTCAAATATCTCGGAGGTTTTCGCGGTCGCGTCAAAATTTCCGTTTTTCTTCGCTTTTCATCTATAGTCAAATGTTTTCATCACTTTATGTAGTATTACCTGTTTTTAAATATTTTATATATTTTTTTATTATTTTTATTAATTTTTATTTATTTTATATATATATCCTATTTTAGACGCTTTTATAAACTTTTATTTAAAATTCATCGTCCGGGCCTTCCCGTCCAAACCGTCTCCCGAACCCGCCTCTAGCCCTCGCAAAACCCGCCTCAAGCCCGCTTTAGACTCCCCGAAAGCTCCCCTTAGAGTCTTCGAGGCGGCGAAAAGACGCAATCCAAGGGGGCGCCCCCCTCTTTTTGGAAGGGCGGAATCCGTTTCGTACGGATGGGGAGATGCTTAAGATTTACCACGAAAAGGCCGGAAAACAAAGAATTACTCCGCCCGGAGGGGGAGGCCCCCCATTTTTCCGGACTTTCGCGCCCGGGCCTTCCGGACTCGCCGCGGGAGGCGCCCGGAAGGGGGGCTGTCCCCGAATACCGTTGTTTTTAAAGGGCCCCTGTGCTATAAATTTCCCCAGTTTCCAGCCGCCGGAACTCCCCCGTCCGGGGATCTCCCTCCTCGTATTTTCACGCTCCCGCCGCTAAGGAGAATACCCCGACGCCAATCCGGGGCGCCTCCTCGAGGTCCCTATGCCTCCCTTAGTCACCATTCTGGCCTTCATCAGCGACTGGATCATAGGAGATCCCCAGAACTGGCCGCACCCGGTCCGCTACATCGGAAAGCTCATCGACCTCGGGGAGGAGTTCGCCCGCCGAACCTTGAAGGCCCTCGGAAAGGAGAGCCCCCTGGCCTTCACCGTGGCCGGAGCGTTTTTGTGGGTCATGGTGGTGGGCGCGACCGCCGTCCTCGCGGGGCTCATCCTCCACCTCTCCTTCAAGGCGGGCCTGATAGTCTGGATCGTCTGCTCGGTCTATCTGGTCTTCGCTTTAATCTGCCTGAGGGATCTCTTAAACCACACCGCCCGGGTCGAGGAGCGGCTGCGGGCGGGGGATTTGGAGGGGGCCAGGGAGCGCCTCTCCTGGATCGTGGGTAGGGACACGGCGCCCCTGGACGCCGCGGGCGTCCGCCGGGCGGAAATCGAGACTCTGGCCGAAAACTTTTCCGACGGATTGGTGGCCCCCCTCTTCTACCTGGCCCTGGGCGGACCGATCTTAGGCTGGATCTACAAGGCCGCGAACACCCTGGACAGCATGGTGGGCTATCAAAACGAGAAGTACCTCCATCTGGGGAAGGTATCGGCCCGCCTGGACGACGTCTTGAACTTCCCGCCCTCCAGGCTCGCGGCCCTCCTTTTAGTCCTCGCGGCCCGTCTTTTGGGCCGGGATCACGAAGAGGCCCTGAAAACCTGGCGGGAGGAGGGCGGCCACCACTCCAGCCCCAACTCCGGCCAAACCGAGGCCGCCATGGCCGGGGCCTTGGGGATCTACCTGGGGGGCACCTACTCCTACCAGGGGGTGATCCATCCCAAACCCAAGCTCCACGGAAGCGGCCGGGAGGCGGACGGAGGCGACGTGGCCGCGGCCGAGGACATGGTGAAGGTGGGGACCATCCTGGCCCTCGCCGGGGCGCTGGCGGTGGAGACCCTCATCCTCCTCTTGCTAGGCGCCGCCGCCTGGACGCCGGCCTGAGGCCCGGGCGCCTTTAAATTCCCCTTGAAACGCCAGGCCTGTAAATGGCGGGCGGCCCCTGGGCCGAAGACGCCCCGCCCTTTTTTCGCCTTGAGAAACGATTCCGCCGCCCCCCGGATGGAAAAACCCGTTCCTTTCACACGTCTTAAGCCAAACGCCGCCTTCATTCGGAGAGGCCGGCGGAAACCCGCCGGCCTCTCTTTTCAGGATCCCCAATTGACCGCTCACATTCACGGCGGAAGAGTCTTCGAGGCCGCCCGGGAGCTTTCCCTTCCCTGGGAGGATATCCTGGACTTCTCCGCCAACATAAACCCCTTGGGACAGCCGCCGGGCTTGAAAGAGCGCCTCTTTTCCCAATTCGCCGCGACCGTCCACTACCCGGACATGTCGGCGGAGGGATTCACCCAGGCCGCGGCCGAAAAAAGCGGACTCCCTTTGGACTGCGTCTTCCCCGGGGCGGGCTCCACCCCCCACATAAGGATGCTCGCCCGCTTCTTTTCTCCGAAAAAACCCCTCATCCTGGCTCCGGCCTTCGCCGAGTACGCCGAGTCCCTGGTCGCCCGGGGGCTGCGGCCCGACTACGTCTACGCCCGGGAAAAGGACGGCTTTCTGCCGGTTTTGGCGATTTTAGACGAGATCCGAAAAAGGGAGCCGGATTTGATCTTTCTGGCCAACCCCGCCAACCCCACCGGGCGTTTGGTCCCCGAAGAGACGCTTCAAGGGCTCCTTTCCTACGGAACGGAGAAGAGGATCCCCGTCATCGTGGACGAGGCCTTCATCGACTTCACTTTCCGAAAATCCATGGAGGGGCTGGTGACCAAACACCCCCACCTCGTGGTCCTGCGCTCGCTCACCAAGGTCTTCGCGGTGCCGGGCCTAAGGCTCGCCTATCTGGCCGCCTCCCCCGGGCTGGTTTCGGAGTTTAAAAGCCGGATGGAGCCCTGGCCCATAAACTTCATGGCGCTGGAGGCCGGCATATACTCTTTGGGAAAAGAGGACTTTATAAAGGAGACCCCGCTTAAGACCCGGGAGTACCGCGACGCTCTCGCGGACGTTTTAAAAACCATAGGCGATCTCACGCCCTCGGACGCGAACTTCGTTCTCGTCCGGACGGAACCCTCGAGGGGCCGGAGGATCCGGCGCGCCCTCTATCAAAAAGGGATCCTGGTCCGCGACGCCTCCAACTTCCAGGGCCTGGGGGAGGGCTACCTCAGATTCGCCGTGCGGCCCCCCAAAGAGACGGAGGTCTTGAAAAAGGCCTTAAGGGAAATCGATGCCTGAGCTCCCCGAGGCCCAAACCACGGTCGACGATCTAAGGCTCCTTTTAGCGGGGCGAAGGATAAGGGACGTCCTGGTGAAGGATTCGGGCGTCCTGGGAGCCGGCACCGTTTCTCCGGAACGCTTCCGGGGCCGGGAGCTCCTAGCCCCCGAACGGCTGGGAAAGGCGGTTTTGCTCCCCGCCCGAGGATCCCTCTTCATCCTGGCCTCTTTAAGGATGACCGGGCAGTTTTTGAGCGGGCCGCTTCCGGAAAAAAACCCCCTGGAAAGCTTCCCCCGCCACGTCCGTCTAGCCTTGCGCCTGGAAAAGAATTCTCCCCGGGAAAACCCCGCGGCCCTTTTTTTTCGGGACCAGCGAAAATTCGGGCGCCTCTATTTTTTCGACCGGGAGGGACTTTCCGCCTTTCTGGAAAAATCCGCCCCCGGCCCGGACGCCCTGACGATCGATCCCAAGGACTTCCACGAAAGGTTGAGCCGCGGCCGGGCCCCGGTGAAAAACCTGCTTTTACAGCAAAAACTCGTAAGCGGTCTGGGAAACATCTACGCGACCGAGGCCCTCTTCGCGGCCGGCATCTCTCCGGAGCGCCCCGGAAACGAGCTCTCCTTGAAAGAAAGCGCGCTTCTGTTGAAAAAAATAAAGGAGATCCTCTTAGAGGCGGTGAGCCTCAGGGGCTCCACGGTGAAGGATTACCGGGCCCCCTTGGGGCCCGGCTCCTATCAAACCCGCCACCAGGCCTACGGCAAGGCCGGGGAAAAGTGCCCCCTCTGCGGAAGGCCCTTTAAAAAGATCGCCTTAGGCGGCCGAGGCACGGTGTTTTGCCCCGGCTGCCAGAAATAGCCGGAGGGGAATTTTCTCCCCGCCCTGAAAACCCCGGCCTCTTGGAAGGCGGCCGCCCTGAAGCCGCCCGGCGCCCTTTCCTTTGGGCGGACCCACCTTCCCGGCGAAGTCTCCGCCTGAACGCCTTCTTTTTTTCGGCGGTCCTCCCCCCGCCCGCCGCCGCGCCCCCTCGGGCGGGGAATCCCTCCCGAAACGTTTCCTCCCGGCTTGGCCCGCAGAAGGGCTCTCCTCCATCGCGCCGGAGCTTTTCAAGGCCCCGGCCGCTTTAATTTCCGCCGCCATCATGATCGTCCCCTCCCGCACCGGCCTCGAGGTCTTCCTCGCGCGCAACGCCCACCTCTACCGGGATAAAACCCTGGCCCTGTTCGCCAACCAGGCCTCGGTGGGTCCGGGTTACATCCACTCCCTCGCCTTTATCGACTCCGAGCTCCCGGGCTCCGTTATCAGGCTGTTCAGCCCCCAGCACGGCTTTTACGGGGAGAAGCAGGACAACATGATCCCCTCGGCGCATTTCCGGATGCGAGACGGCCGCGACGTCTACTCCCTCTACGGGGAGACGCGCTCCCCCACGGACGAGATGATGAAAGGCCTGGACGCCGTGGTGGCGGATCTCCAGGATGTGGGGACCCGGGTCTACACCTTCCAGCAGAGCCTGTCCCTTCTCTTGGAGAAGGCGGGGGAAACCGGAACCGAGATCGTAGTCCTCGACCGTCCCAACCCCATAGGCGGACTGGCGCGGGAAGGGAACCTCACGGATCCGGACTGCCTCTCCTTTGTGGGCCTCCACCCCCTACCCATGCGCCACGGCCTCACCATGGGGGAGCTGGCCTTGTACATGAACTCCAGGCTGAAAAAACCCGCCCGCTTAAGCGTCTCCCCCATGCTCAACTGGTGGCGGAAGTTCCACTTCTCCGACACCAAGCTTCCCTGGGTGGCGCCCTCCCCCAACATGCCGGATCCGGTCACGGCTCTTCTTTATCCCGGAACCGTCCTCTTCGAGGGCACCACCCTCTCCGAGGGCCGGGGCACCACCCAACCCTTCCGCTTGGTGGGGTCCCCCTTCATCGACTCGGCCGCTTTGAAAAAATACCTCGACGCCCAAAGCCCGCCCGGGGCGGTCTTCCGGGAGGTCTGTTTCGAGCCCTGTTTCAACAAACACGCCGGAAAGGTCTGCCGCGGGGTGGAGATCCACCCCGTCTCCCGCTCCTTTCAGCCCCTGCGGGCGGCCCTCACCATCCTGGAGGCCGTCTTGAGGCTCCACCCGAAGGAGAATATCCTTATAGATCCCCCCTACGAGTACGACTACGAGCGGCGGCCCATAGACCTCATCCTGGGTCGAAAAAGCGTGTTCGACGCCCTGCGAAACGGGGAGAGCGCCTGGAAACTCTGCGAGGGCTTTCAAGACGAGGTGAGCGACTTCAACAAAATAATCAAGGATTTTCTCCTCTACCCCGACTAAGAGACATATATGGAAAGAAAAAAGGGTAAAGGGTTAAAGGGTTGAACGAGTAAAGGGCGAATGGATATGGGATTAATTAGGGATGAAGGGAATGAGCGAACGAGGAATAGGGAAAAAAAGAGAAAAAATGAAAACTTGATGAAATGGATTAAGAGGGAAAGAAAGAAGCGGGAAAGAGAAAAAACACCCCGAAACTGAAAGAATTATTTTTAACGGCGAGGCTCAGGGCGGGGAGGCGGATGATATAAACGCCCGGACGCTTCCCGCCTTAAGAAGCTCCCTCCCCTTAAACCTTTGCCTTTTCAGGAAGATTTCCGCCCGCGGGGGCGTTTCCTCCGAGGGGTTTTTCCGCCCGTAAAACCGTCGGCCTAGGCGCTCCGCCCGCTTTTCCAAACGTCATCCAGTCATATTCATATTTTCATACGCGTCATGTTCGGCTATATCCAAAATAGCCCAGGGGCTTCAAGTCCCGAACCGAAGTTTCCGAAAAAAACTCAAAGGAAGAAACGCGCCCCCGAAGCGTCCCGGTGGCCGTTTTAAAGTTGCGGGAGAGGCGAAAGGCCGCGATTTTTCCGCTTTAGGCCCTAGGTTGTGTTACAATTATTTAAGGTTTTTTAAACCTGTAAATAAATATCCTTCGCGGGCAGCGAAACCGCCCCCGCGCCCGGCCCACATCAGGCGGACAGATAGGTGTAAATATGGGTCACTTAACTCCGGTGGTAACCACGATTGAAGAAAACTGCTGCAACTGCCAGCGCTGCATCTCCGCCTGCCCCGTCAAGTTCGCGAACGACGCCTCCTCCGGAAACACGGTGAAGGTCGTCCATGACCTCTGCATAGGCTGCGGAGCCTGCCTGGAAGCCTGCCAGCACGCGGCCAGGGTGGGAGTGGACGATTTTCCGGCTTTCTTGAAAGACCTCCACAGCGGAGTGCCGATGATAGCCATCGTGGCTCCGGCCGTGGCCGCCACCTTCCCCGGCCTCTATCTGAATTTCAACGGCTGGCTCTTAAGCCTGGGCGTGAAGGCCGTCTTCGACGTGAGTTTCGGAGCCGAGCTCACGGTTAAAAGCTACGTGGAGCAGATAAAGGTTCTCCGCCCCAGGACGGTCCTGGCCCAACCGTGTCCGGCCATCGTGACCTTCTGCGAGATCTACCAGCCCCAGCTTTTAAAACTCCTAGCCAAGTCCGACAGCCCCATGCTCCACTCCATGAAGATGATCAGGGCCTTCCTGCCGGAGTACAACAACTGCAAGATAGCCGTCATGAGCCCCTGCTACGCCAAACGCCGGGAGTTCGACGAGACGGGCTACGGGGACTACAACGTCACCTACATCAGTTTGAAAAAACACATAACCGAAAACAACATAGATTTAAACGACTTCGAGCCGGTCATGTTTCCCGAGCCCCTGGCGGAAAGGGCGGTGCTCTTCTCCATGCCGGGCGGACTTATGAAGACCGTGGAGCGCTACGTTCCGGACATCTCGGACGACACTAGGAAAATCGAGGGGGTGAACAACATCTACCCCTATCTGGAAACCCTGTGGAAGTCCTACGAGGAGGAGAAGACCCCGCTTTTAATCGACGCCTTGAACTGCGAATGCGGCTGCAACGGCGGAACGGGGGTTCCGGAACGGGAAGATAGAAGCATGGACGAACTCGACTACCTCGTAAAGGAGCGTAGCAGGAGCCTTAAAGAGTATTACAAGGAGAAGACCAAATCCAGGACCATCTTCAAACGCAAAAACGCGGGTGAGGTGGTAAACGACTTGGTGGCCCGTTACTGGAAGGCCGGACTCTACACCAGGGGCTACACCGATCACTCCAGAAACTTCAAACCCACCACCCTCACAAACGAGGATCGAGACAGGATAGCCAAACTCATCGGGAAGGACTCGGAGGATAAATTCTTCAACTGCCCCAGCTGCGGCTACAACTCCTGCGCCAAGATGATCATGGCCATCCACTTCGGCTGCAACACCGAGGAGAACTGCCACCACTACCTCATCGATCGCACTGAATCCGGCCGCACGCATTTAAGAAACATCATAAACATCGGCACCTCTATATCGGACTCCGTATCGGCCGCCGAATCCACAATCAACGCCATGAGCGATGGCATGGACAACATCAAGTCGCTTTCCTCCAAGATAGGGGACGTGCTTAAAAGCATCGAGGATATCTCCTTTCAGACCAACATTTTGGCCCTGAACGCCGCGGTGGAGGCCGCCCGGGCGGGCGAGGCCGGCGCCGGCTTCGCCGTGGTGGCCGACGAGGTGAGAAACCTGGCCGGCCGCAGCGCCTCCGCCGTAAACGAGTCCCGACGCATGATCGAAAAGACCCAGGCCAGCGTCCTGGACGGGGTGGAGAGCACCCAGAGCGTCAAAGACACCTTCATGGGCCTGAAAACCACGGCGCTGAGCATAACCGAAACCGTGAACGAAATTGAAAAAGAACTGGAGTAGCCGAGGGACGCTTTAGGGCGGCCCTGAAGCGAGTCCCTTTTTTAAAAACCCGCTCTTTTCCAGAGGATTTCTTCAAAGGTCTCTACGACTATCCTCCGTCACGCGCCCGCTTTCTCTTCGAACTTCGTGATGATGACACCGCCTCCGAAAGCCGAAACATTTATCCGGCGCTGTATAAATAAGATATATTTCCTCCGTGGTAATTATGTACCGACTCTCGACCGGCTACAACCCCGTTCGAAAAAACGGTAAGGATGACCGTATTATCCAGCCCACTGGCCTAATGAAAAACAATCATGGAGGAAAATGACTAAATATATTGTCAACGCGCTTTAAGAGCCACCACGGTCGATAAAAACTCGGCCGCATGAATTACGCGATTTTACACCTCGATTGGGAATAGCTTGTTTGTTGGTGATTTATGAAATTAAGCTGGGATCAGATATACGACAACGCTTCTTCTTTTTCCAACCGCTGGGAAAACGGACAAAAAGAAAAATCACAGTCACAATTATTTGTTTCAGATTTATTAAAAGTATTTGGAGTCGATATTAAGTCCGACATTCAAGAAAAAGACGGCGGTTTTGAATTTCCAGTAAAAATATCCGAACATAATGCTGGGTTAATTGATTTTTTTTGGAAAAAAAATATTGCGATAGAAATGAAATCTAAAGGTAAAAATTTAACTGAAGCCTTTAAACAATTACAAAATTACATGCGTCATCTTCCAGAAGATGAAATTCCCGATCTGTTTCTCGTATCAGACTTTGAAAACATGATGCTGTTTCAGCGTTCAATAGGAAAAATACGCAAGTTTAAAACAACTAATCTTCGTAATAATGTCAATTATTTCGCTAATATCGCAGGCTATGAACAGGGATTTTATAGGGAAGATCTAGAAGAAGTCAATGTAAAAGCCGCTGAAATGATGGCTCATTTGCATGATAATCTTGAAAGCCACGGATATAAGGGACACGATCTCGAAGTTTATTTAGTGCGACTATTATTTTGTTTTTTTGCTGAACATACTGAAATATTTTATAAAGATAGTTTTTATCGTTATTTAAAAAATTCGAAACAAGATGGTTCTGACTTAGCCGCACGGTTAGGAGAACTTTTTCAGTATTTTAATTTATCAATAGATGAGCGCGAAAATCAAACATTATGGCCAGATGATATAAAACATTTTAGATATATTAACGGAAATCTATTTAAAGAAAAAATTCAACTTTTTAAACTATCCAAAGACATGTATAATTTATTGTTAAGATGTGCGGAATTTGACTGGAGTAAAATAAGTCCCGCCATATTCGGCGCTATGTTTCAAGGCGTAATGGATAAAGAAAAACGACGTGAACTTGGGGCCCATTATACTTCTGAAGAAAACATTCTTAAACTGATAAATTCTCTTTTTATGAATGATTTATGGAAAGAATACGAGTTAATTAAAAACGATAAAAGAGAACTTGAAAAATTTATTAACATAATCGGTCAAATGATATTCCTTGATCCAGCCTGCGGATGCGGCAATTTTCTTATCGTAACTTATCGCGAACTTAGACGATTAGAGTTGCAAGCAGTAAAACTTAAGTATGCTCAAGGCCATCTTCCTTTTCTTAACACCACGATTTCTTTAAATGTAAATCTAGACCAATTTTACGGCATTGAATGCGAAGATTTCGCATGCCAGATAGCCCAAGTAGGCATGTGGCTGATGGATCATCAGATGAATTTAGAAGCGGCGAAAGAGTTGGGTGGATATCACTATAACCTGCCCCTTAAAAACAGCGCTTCCATAATAAACGCAAACGCTCTTAAGCTTAACTGGGAAAATATACTACCTGCCAAAGATTTTACTTATATTTTCGGAAATCCTCCGTTTGCAGGATCAAAAATGCTGACGAATATTCAACGCGAGGATATGGCCCTTGTATTTAACGACCATGTAAAAAATTACGGAATTCTTGATTATGTGACCGCATGGTATGATAAGGCTTCAAAATATATAGAAAAAAAGACCACTAAAGTCGCTTTTGTCTCGACAAACTCTATAACTCAGGGAGAACAGGTGACAGCTCTTTGGAAACCTCTCATTGAACGATACGGCGTTCATATTGATTTCGCTTATAGAACTTTCAAGTGGACTAACGAAGCGAAAGGAAATGCTGGAGTTTACTGTGTAATCATTGGTTTTTCCACGGCAAAATCAAAAGGAAATAAAATTATATATGATAATGACAAAAAAATCATAGCCAATAATATTAATCCATATTTATTGGACGCTCCGGATATTTTTATTGAAAAGCGCAGAGTTCCTCTTTGCGCTGTACCTGAAATTGGTATAGGAAACAAACCAATTGATGGCGGATATTATCTATTTACCGAAGAGGAAAAAAATAGATTTGTAAAAACAGAACCAAAATCTAATAAATGGTTTAAACGATGGTACGGAGCTGAGGAATTTCTAAACAACAGACCGCGATGGTGTTTATGGCTGGGTGAATGTCCTCCGGAGGAACTCAGCAAAATGCCGGAAGCTAAAAAACGAATCGCCGCTGTTAGAGAATTTAGACTGGCCAGCAAAAGCGAACCGACACAAAAGCTAGCCAGCACTCCTAGACTTTTTCACGTAATGAATATGCCAAGAAAACCATATTTAGTCATTCCTAAAGTTACAACGGATAGAAGAGATTATCTTCCTATAGACTTTATGCTGCAAGAAGATCTTGCAAGCGATCTATTATTTATTATTCAAGGCGCTAATTTTTATCATTTTGGAGTTCTTTCTTCAAAAATACATATGTTATGGGTAACAGCCGTGTGCGGAAGGTTGGGGAATAATTTACGTTATTCTAAAGACATTGCTTATAACAATTTTCCTTGGCCAGTTGTTTCTGATAATCAGAGAGACGATATAGTAAAAGCCGCAGAAAATATCATTAATGTGCGTAAATTATACAAAAATAGTTCTCTCGCTTCACTTTATGATCGGGATACAATGCCGGACGATCTTTGGAACGCTCACCAACAACTTGATCGAACATTGATGAGAGCTTATCGCTTTGACATAAAAAATTTTACAGATGCTGAAATTACAGGCAGATTAATTAATATGTATGTAAAAATGATATTTAACAAGTAATCTGTAATTCTCGATTTTTTTCCAACTATGCGTAAAACCGAACTGTAATTACCACCGTGGACTACACACATAATAAACCTCCCACGTGGTTATAATTTTTAATTTCTCCCAGCATGTAAGATGATTAAGAATCCATAGTCAAATATAATTGTCGCAGTAGGAGACGCCCTTTCAGGCGCACCCCAGCGCAAATCCCGATGGGCGCTATTTACGCACCGGGCTCCTCTTTGGATGTTTGACGTATAATCGAGTAGAGTGGTACGGATGCGCGATTCTGGATGCCGGAATCCTACCCCACCATTTCTGGATGAATTGTACCCAAGTTTTTTTCCTTTTATTACTCTGGCGGTTAAATATTAGAAACAGGCGGGAATAATGATCGGGATACTGACTGACATTGTTCTAACTTTTATCCGCCGGGGCAATAGTAAAATATAATTTTATTATATATATAGTATAATGTTCGCGGTAGGAGACGCCATTTAGGCCGCCCCAGCGCGCGAATCCCGGCGGGCGCGATTAACGCGCCGGGATCCTATTTGATGTTTGACGTAAAATCGAGTAGGGCTTTAGGCAAATTAGCGTGTTATATTCCGTATACGGAATAAAACACGCTAATTTGCCTAAGCTCAATAAATTACTGAATTTCAATGCCTGTACTAATAACTCCATTAATAAAAGGATTGTCATCATAAAGATCAGATACATGGTATACCATTGGAGAAAAAAATAATTTATAATTAAGAGAAATCATACGTAGTTGAATCATAATTTCAAGCCAATTATCATCAGTCAGATTAGTAATAAAAAAACAAATATCAACATCACTAAGTTCAGTCGCGTTACCTTTAGCGTATGAACCATACAATACAACTTTATCAACAGGTAATACTTGTCGAACAGCATTAGCGTATTCAATTACTATGGGCTTTATGGCTTCAATATCACCAGCCATGAATGCATCTCCTTAGTCTTAGTTAAAATATCATTAGCCTTCTGTTTGGTAATTCATTTATTTATGGTTTGCTTATAATCAACATATCGAATGTTAAGGTAATATGATGAAATTTCCGCCATAAATTGATATCGTTCTTCACTAACAGGCTCTTTCAATTTATCCTCAAATAATTTAACAATTTTTTGAATTTCATGAATTCTTGGAAAGTTATCTCCTACTAATAATATATGTATTCCTTTGACTAATTTTTCAATGGCTTGCTGACGCATGAATGCGACATATAGCCAACGACCAGAATTAAACATGTTAGTTGCAGAATCAAGGTCGTATTGAGATAAATTTAACCAATGTGTAAATTTTTCTTGAATGTCCATCATTTATTTACTAATTTGAGATTGCATATTGCAACCGTAAATGTAATAGCCATAAACACAAACTCACCGAAGGAAATTAGATAAACTTGATCGTCGCCAGAAACGTTGTGAATGTCTTAAGTCTCTTTGCGTAAAGTAATCTGGCCTTGTTAAATTACCGCTTTCCTAACATTATTTGTTAGGTCTTATTGAAATTCTCCTTGGTGATGTAATCCCAAAATAGATGATAAACTTACACCACGAGCGTCCTAAATAAAATTCCGCATTTTTTCTAATCCAATATATAGGTCATTAGTTACATAAATTTCGATAAATAGTGTGAAGTCGGATAATATCGCCGCCAATTCTCAAATAGGGTCCTTCTGAGCGGTTTTGGCGCGGGTCCTCTGAAAACTTGAATATATGCCGGTTTTAGCCAATACTTTGCAGAACTGATCCCGCGTTTAGAATGCGGGTGAACTTACGCTTAAAACTTAGTCTTAAATATAACATTTAATTTGCTAAACAAATTAAAAAATTCTTATTAATTATAAGTATATTTAAAAGGATATATTTATAATCTAAATACTTCTCCAAAGGCTTATTCCCGTAAATTTCCAGGATCATCACAGTTTAGAACCTGTCCGGAAACGTCCTAATTCCCTGATTCTAGGGAGTTTTACAACCTACTCCTAAACTCGCCAGCTTTCCAACCTGACTTCCAATATAGCCCAATTAGAAGCCATAGGTCAACCTGATTGAATCAGGAGTCATTTTTCCCCTATTCTCAAAATCAAGCATAAAACCCCATTACAATTTCTCATCAGTTTTCGTAATCAAATTGTATGACGTCGAGACAACCCAATTCTCAAATTGAAATCGCCACGACATCATTATTAATTTCATGTTATGTCCCTTTCTTCAATTTTGGGATGGATACAAAGCTAGGTCTATAGTTTATTTATATTGTCAGAAACAAGAGTTCTTTATAACTGACATTATTATTTATTGTTCTTCCTTCGATGTTGATTAAAACCTTAGATTATATTATTTAAACCTTGAAAATTCACACTTAATTTAAAACCAACAGTCCATCAAAATTATTTAAATAACCAATTATTAAAAAATGAATTCTAATCAAATTTAACTCAAAGCTTAAATTAACATTCTGATTTTAAACTTAAAATTCAAAAACATATAAATCGTTTAACCAGTAATGATAGGCACCTCCAATATTTTTAATAATTCACTAACCATGAATACCGAATAAATTAATTTCATTTAATTTTTATATTCACATTTTGATTTTTCACTTGCTATTTTAATTAAGTCACCCAGAGTCGCTTTAAATTGTTTTATCCATCAGACCAAACAAAATACCAATTGTGTTTGTAGTTTATTCATTTGATATTTTCTCATTTTAGAAGATCCAATAAATCCATTATTTTTTTGTTTATCATCACTTGTAATAAGTATATGTGACAAACCATCACTTACCATTTTTAATTTACATTTATTTATCGAAGGATAGGAAATGTTTGAAAAAACAAGGATATTAATAAATTACAAATCACAAAAACGATCAAACAAAAATATGGACTTATTACCACGGCGGACAAAAGTTAGAACGTTAGACGTGAGAATGAAGATGTTCCTCACGTTATCTCGCTTCTTTCCAATATTGAAACGCCGGAGTAATTTGAAGCGGTCGTCACATTCTTTGCCTCCAGTCAAAATTAAATGATAATCTGGCTAGGATGGTAAAGGGCTTCTTAAGACGATTTCTAAAGGACGAAAAAAATATCAAAAACCTCTTCAAACTTCAAACGTAAGTCTATGCGATACGCTGTAAGACGTCCAAACGACTCTTATAAAATCAAACGATTTGAGTTGATGTTTACCAAAACACTTACAAAACAAGGTCTTTCGATGGTCTAATAATTATCCGCCAGAGTTATATCAACTCATAAATGACGTTCCCGTCAAAAATCATATTTTTCAGCCTTGAAGACTATTACTTCATGAACCCGTAAGCCGGGCGTCTTTTTCATAGGCCTTCATGTAGGAAAATTCAAGAGCGGGATCCCCCCCGAACACCCGAGGCCGCCTAAACGTCCGCCCGGAGGAAGGACCTTAAAGGCGGCGAGACTTCCCCCTGGTTTTGGCGGAAGGCTTGAAAACAAAGAGGGGTCCCCGAAAAGACGGGAACCCCTCTTTGTTTTTAAAACCCTCCAAGGGCCCTACCCCGGCCCCGGGCTTTTATGGCGTCTTCCGGTGAATAACTACTTGTCCTTGACCTCCTCGAACTCCACGTCCACCACGGGCTCGGAGTCCTCCTTCGGACCCGACTGCGCGGCCCCGTCGAAGGGGCCGGAGCCGTTTCCGCCGGCTCCGGCGGAATTGTCGCGGCTGGCCTGGGAGTAGACCATCTCGGCGAGCTTGTGGCTTAAATCGGTCAAGGCCTTGGTCTTGGCCTCGAGCACGCTCTTGTCCCCGGTCTCCATCACCGACTTCAGATCCGCGATCGCCGACTCCACCTGGGAGCGGGTGGCGGCGTCCACCTTGTCGCCCAGCTCGGAGAGGCTCTTCTCCGTGCTGTAGACCAGCTGATCGGCCTTGTTTTTTAATTCCACCAGCTGCTTTCTCGCCTTGTCCTCCTCGGCGTGGAGTTCGGCGTCCTTTATAAGGCGCTTGATCTCGTCTTCGGAGAGGCCGCTGGAGGCCGTGATCTTTATGGACTGCTCCTTACCGGTGCCCAAATCCTTCGCGCTCACGTGGACTATTCCGTTGGCGTCGATGTCGAAGGTCACCTCGATTTGCGGAACCCCCCGGGGAGCCGGGGGTATGCCCACCAGCTCGAAGCGGCCCAGGGTCTTGTTGCCCGTGGCCATCTCCCTTTCGCCCTGGAGCACGTGGATGACGACCGAAGGCTGGTTGTCGGCCGCGGTGGAGTAGATCTGCGATCTCTTGGTGGGGATGGTGGTGTTCTTCTCGATCAACCGGGAAAAGACCTGCCCCTGGGTCTCGATCCCCAAGGAAAGGGGGGTGACGTCCAATAGGAGCACGTCTTTCACGTCCCCGGTGAGGACCCCTCCCTGGATGGCGGCGCCCACCGCCACCACCTCGTCGGGGTTCACGCCCTTGGAGGGCTCCTGGCCGAAGATCCGCCTCACCTGCTCCACGACCTTGGGCATGCGGGTCATGCCGCCCACCAAGATCACCTGATTTATCTCCCGGGGGCTCAACCCGGCGTCCTTCAAGGCCGTCTCGCAGGGAACCACCAGCCTCTGAATCAAATCGTCCACCAAATTCTCCAGCTTGGAGCGGGTGAGCTTGAGGTTCAAATGCTTGGGTCCGGAGGCGTCGGCGGTCACGAAGGGGAGGTTTATGTCGGTTTCCATAGAGGTGGAAAGCTCCATTTTGGCCCTCTCGGCGGCCTCTTTGAGGCGCTGCAGGGCCATCTTGTCCTCCCTTAAATCGATCCCCGACTCCTTTCTGAACTCGTCCACCATCCAGTCGATTATCTTCTTGTCGAAGTCCTCGCCGCCTAGGAAGGTGTCGCCGTTGGTGCTCTTCACCTCGAAGACGCCGTCGGCTATCTCCAGGATGGAAATGTCGAAGGTGCCGCCGCCAAGGTCGAAGACGGCTATCTTTTGCTCGTTTTTCTTATCGAGGCCGTAGGCCAAAGCCGCGGCCGTGGGCTCGTTTACGATGCGCTGGACGTTCAAACCGGCGATGCGCCCGGCGTCCTTGGTGGCCTGGCGCTGGGAGTCGTTGAAGTAGGCGGGCACGGTGATGACGGCCTCCTTCACCGGCTCGCCTAGGAAACTCTCGGCCGTCTGCTTCATCTTGGTTAAAATCATGGCCGAGATCTCGGCCGGGCTGTAGACCTTGCCCCTGGCCCCGACCGCGGCGTCGCCGTTTCCGCCCTCCACCACCTGGTAGGGCACCACCCCCATGTCCTTTTTGACCTCGGGCGAATCGAACTTGCGTCCGATTAAACGCTTGATGGCGTAGATGGTGGCCTCGGGGTTGCTGATGGCCTGCCTTTTGGCTATCTGCCCCACCAGCCTCTCCCCGTTCTCGGCGAAGGCCACGACCGAGGGCGTGGTGCGGTTGCCCTCGGTGTTGGCGATCACCTTGGGATCGCTTCCGTCCATGAAGGCCACGCAGGAGTTGGTGGTCCCCAGATCAATTCCAATAATTTTCGACATGCTCTATCCTCCAAAAAAACGAAATCGGTATTTTTAGCGGGCTTCCGCGACGGCTAAGCCCGGGTTCCTAATCGAAGTCCGCCTCCGGCGGGAAATGGCGTCCGGAAAAATCCGAAAGCCCATGAAGCGGCCGGAAGGCTTAAAATGAAATCCCTTCGGAGTTTGTTTTCCCGCCCGGGGGGCTTTCCCCGCCAAGGTCCTTTTTCCCGAAAAATTCCAGCTTACGGCGGGCCGTCTTTTAAAAATCCAGAGTATCGGCGTCTTAAAAAAAGCGAAAATAAGAAAAAGGCCTATAAACCCGTCCCGAAAGCTCACGGTCGCCCGCGGCCCCCCCGCCCCCGAAACGAACCGGACCTCTTAGGAAGCGGCGCCTTGAAGTTCCAAAGCTTGATCCGTCCAACTCGTGTAAAGCTCCGGGATGAAACGATCCTCGTCTCGGCCGGGGCCGCCCCCCGGAAGGGCGGCTGGGAGGGTCTCGCTCATTCAAAACGCTCGGGGCCCCGAAAGCCCGTCACCCCCCGGAGCCGTTCCTCACCAAGGTCACCTGGATGGGCCTTAGGAGTTTGGAGTTGTGGAGGTAGCCCCGGTTCACCATCCTGGCCACCCTTCCGTCCTCGAGGCCGCCCGCCTCGCCCGGCTCGAAACCCATGGCCTCCTGGAAGTTGGGATCGAAATTGTCCCCGGGATCGGCCTTTATCTCCCTTACGCCGTATTTGCCCAGGACGTCCAGAAAACCCTTCAAGGTCATGCCCACACCGTCGGCCAGGCCCTTCACGGCCCCGTCTTCGGGGTTCGCGTAGCTTAAGGCGAGGTTGAGGTTGTCTAACACCGGGATGAGGTTTCGGATGAGTTCCAAAGCGCCGCCTTCCTCCCGATCCTCCCGGATCCTTTCGCCGTAAGGGGCGTCCGCCCCCCGGTAACGCCCCACGAGGGCGGCCGCGGCCGGATTGGCCGCGGCCGGGGGAGCCGCTTCCCGGGGGGGGGCTGGTCCGGCCTTCGCTTTTTTTAGGGGCTCGCCTTCCTCCCTTTCCCCGGCCTTCTCCATCCAGGCCAGGGCGGCCGGGCCCACCGGCTGGAGGACGCGGTCCTCCAAAGAGACCGTCAAGGTCTTGCCGGAGGAAAGCTCCCTGGCCTCGAGCTCGAAGAGGCCGTCCCCCTGGACCTGGTAGCTCACCTCCACCCGACTCTCGCCTCGCGGGGCGGGAGGCACGCCGGAGATCTTGTAGTTGCCTAGGAAGCGAAACTCGGACTCGGAGGAGGGGTCTCCCTGAACGAGTCTTAGGTACATCTCGCTTTGGTTGTCCGAGGCGGTGGTGTAGTAGGCCTTGCGCTCCGCCGGGTAGCCGTTGTTCCGCTCCAGAATCAAGCTGATCCGCCCGGCGCCGGTGTCTATGCCCACCGAGGCGGGAAGCGTCTCCAGAACCAGGGTTTGGAAGTTTCCGGCAAGGGCGTCCCCCGCGTGGATGGCCGCCCCCCGGGCGATTCGGGCCTGGGAGTCGAAAAGCGTCACCGGATCCCGGGTGAAGAGGCGGATCATGCCTCTTTTCAGGGCCGGAATCATGGAAGTCTTGCCGGCCATGAGGATCAGATCCAGATCCCCCGGCCCCGCGCCGGTCCCCTCCAAAACGCCGTAGGCCAAGGAGAGGATGCGCCGAATCACGTCTCCGGCGAGCTCCTCGAAATCCCGGCGGCTAAGGGTCCTTTTAAAGCGCCAACCCTTTAAGCGGCCGCTTAAAAGATCGGAAAGGACGATCTGCGCGTCCAAAGAGGCGCTTAAAAGGGACTTGGCGCTGGCCGCGGCGTCCCGGAAGCGCACGAGCTCCCGATCCCTTTTGAGCTCCACCCCGGTTTCGTTTAGGAACTCCCTTTTCAAATACCCGGCGAGCCGGCGGTCGATGTCTTCTCCGGCGGAAAAGGCCGAACCCATCACCCGCTGGGTTTCAATGGCCTCGTCGCGCATCTCCACCAGGGCGGCCTGGGCGAAGCCGCCGCCCGCGTCCAGGACCAAAACCCGCCGCGGCCGGGCGAAAAAGTCCCTGTTCTCCCGCAAGTACGATAGGCAGAGGGCGCCGTGGTCGCTTATCAAGCGGAAGTTTTTAAAGCGGGAGGAAAGGGCCAGCCGGGCCGCGGCCCTCTGGTGGAAGTCGAAGGATCCGGGGACGCTGAGAACCGCCAGCTCCGCCGGAAGGCCGAGGGCCTTCTCGGCGCGCCTTTTCACGTGATCCAAAATGACCGCGAGGACATCCTGGGCGCTTAAAGCCTCCCCGAAGACCTCCACGCCGGCGAAGCCGCCCCCGTCCGGAACTATCCGGTAGGAGCGGTATCCCGCCTCCCTTTTGGCCTCCTCGGAGGAGTGCTCACGGCCTAAAAGCCGCTTCACGCAGTCAACCGAGCCGGCGGGGTTTTCGTAGGACTCCCTTAGGGGGTTGAGCCCCACCGCCGGACCCTCCGGATAAAAGGAGACGGAACTCGAAATCTCGAAGGCCCCGCCCCCGAAATTCACCAGCCGAGGCTCCCGGCCGTCCATAAAGGCCGCCCGGGAACCGCAGGTTCCGAGGTCGACGCCGACGGCGCTCTGAATCTGTTCTGCGGCCATGAAAGCCTCGGGTGCCTGGGGCGGGGATTTTTACGAGACTCCGGATGAAAGGCCCGGAGGGCCGGGTTTTCCGGCGGAGCCTTAGGGCTCCGCCGGAGACGGCTATAAAAGGAGGATGAGGGGAAAGCCGCCGGAAAAGAGGAAAGATGGCCGAAAAAGCTCACGATCCGCAAGCCGACGGTCCCTTGGCGCCCGAACTCAGCCGCCGTTTTTCACCAGCCGCACCATAACCGGCCGGAGCAGCCGGTCGTGGAGGGAGTAGCCGGGTTTCACGACGCTTTTAACCGTTCCGTCGGGGAGCTCGGGATCCTCCTGGGACTCCAGGGCCTCGTGGAAGTTGGGATCGAAGGGGTCCCCCCTTTGGCAGCTTAGCTCCTTGAAACCCAGAGGAGACAGTCTTTCCAGGCAGTCCTTGACGGTCATCTGGACCCCGAGGGCCAAATTCTTCGCTCCGGCGTCCTCCGGGTTTATATAGGAGAGGGCCAGATTGAGGTTGTCCAAAACCGGGATGATCTCGAGGAGCACCCTTTCCACGCCGTATTTCCGGATCTCCTCGGTCTGCTTCTCCGCCCGCCTCCTCACGTTCTCCTGATCGGCCAAGGAGCGCAGGTACTTGTCCTTCCACATGGCCGCCTCGAGGGCGGGGTCCGCCTCCTCCGGCTCGGGAGGCGTTCCCGAGCCCTCAAGATCCTCCGCGCCGGAAAGGTCGCCGTTTTCCGGCCCATCCGCGAAATCGCCTCCCTCATGGGGATCCGCCCCGGGGGCATCCGCCCGCGGATCCTCGGCGCGCGAGTCGCCTTCCGGCTCCCCGTAGGCCGCGTCCGCGGGCGAGGCGCCGTTAGAGTCGCCGTCCGTAAAAGCGGCGGCGAAATTCACCGTCTTTATTCCGTCTTCCATAATCTTTCCACAAATCTATTTGTTGAAGGCCCCGGATAGGACCCTGGCGGCGTAGTCCACCACCGGCACGATCTCCTGGTAATTGAGGCGCCTGGGTCCCAGGACCCCCAGGGCGCCGCCCATCTCGCCTCCGGTGAAAGGCGAGGCCACCAGGGCCAGGCCGTCGGGGTCCTCCCCCGAGGGGCTGATGACCACCCTCACCCGGCCGCCGCCGGTTATCTCGTTTAAAAGCTCCACCAGGCGCCTTTTGTTCTCGAAGGCGCGGAAAAGGGCCCGCATGGCCTCGGCGTCCTTGAAATCGGGGTGCTCCAGGAGTCTGAAACGCCCCTCCTCGTCCATGTAGATCTCCCTCTCATCCTCCCCATCCGCCGCCGCCCGGGCGGTTTCGGCGGTTAAAAGGAGGACCCGCCGGTAGATCTTCTCGAAATCGTCCCGGGCGCGGCCCATTTCGTTTATGAGCTCCTCCCGGATAGCCGTCAAAAAGAAGGGCCGCTCCCTCTCCTCGAAGTAGAGGTTCACCTGGTTGAGCTCCTCTTGGGAGAAGTCCGCCGCGGTCCGCAAAAGCCTATTTTGGATGATGCCGTTTCGGGAAACCAGGACCGCCAGCACCCGGCGCTCCCCCATGCGCACGAAATAGAGCTTGCCGAGGCCGGCCGCCGCGAGCTCGGGGGCCATGAGCACCCCCATCTGCGAGGTGAGGCTGGAGATCATCCTGGTGCAGAAGCTCCACAGCGAGCCGGCGGTGAAATCCGCCTGGGCGATCTCTTTTTTAATCTTCTCCCTGACTCCGGCCGGAAGTTTTCCGGCCTCCAGGATGCTTCCGGCGTAGAGCTTGAAGCCCTCCTCGGTGGGGGTGCGCCCCGCCGAGCTGTGCGAGCGCCTTAAAAGCCCCTGGGCCTCGAGCTCGTGGAGGACCTTTCGAATGGAGGCGGGGGAGAGATCGAGCCCGTAGCGCTCGGCCAGCGCCCCGGAGGATACCGGCTCCCCGGTGCGGATGAAGTCCAGCACCACGGCTTCGAAGATCTTTTTCTGCCTCTCCGTTTCCGGCATGATCCCCCCCCGGCTTCGTTCCAAGCGTCAAGGAGACGGAAAGAAATCCGCCCACCCTAAAAACAACCGCGAAAGCTCCCTTTGGCGGCGGAAAAAGCGCCGCCGGCGGCGGGAAAGAAGGCCGAAAAAAGGAAAATCCGCCTCTTCCGGCTCCATCGCCTTAAAATTTCAGGCGCTCCGCCTTTCGATTGAAAAATAAGCACGACATCCGGCCCTGTCAAGTGAGCCGCGGCGCTTTTTTACCGGTTTTTGATCTTTCCAAGCCTCCGGCGGCGGAAAAATAGAGGCCGGCGCGCGCCGCAAGATAGCCTTATGTAATGATAAATTAAAAAAAACATCAACATATTGATAAATTCCGCCCATTCCGCCCTCAAAGACCGCGAAGGGCCTAGGGGCGGGAACTTCCGCGAACATTTATTTTTCCGCCCGCTCCTTTGGCGAAAACGCCCCCCGCGGAGAAAGGTTTTTTCGCCGGGAGAGCCGGAAAACCCCGGGCCGCAGCCTGGCCCCGAGGGCCCTGAAGCGACCGTGGCCGCGAACGCCCCGAGGGCGCGCTTCGCCCGCGGGGATGCCGGGAAAGGCGCCCGACGGCCCGAAAATCCGGGCGCGGCGGCGGCTCCCGGGGGAGGGGAAACGCCTTTCAGACCCGGGGAAGGGTCAGAGGAGGGAAAGAAAGGGCGCCGGATCCCGTAAGAAGGCGGCGCGCCCGGGCGAGGGAGGGGGTCGGTCCGCTAAGAAAGGGGTCCCAGTCCGGCGGTGAAAAAGCTTCCGGCCGCGGGGAAGGCGGGGACGCTGGGGGACGAAAGCGGCGCCGGAGGGAGGGACGGGGGGGGATCCGGAAGATATAATAATGTGGCGTCGGGAGGCGTCCGGAGCCCCTAAGGCGCCCCGCGCCTTGAAAAGGGAAAACCCCTGGCTGAATCTGACGCGACCGCGAAAAGTCTGGCACAAACCGAAAGATAGAGAAAATATACAATATATGGACTATTACTGTTGAATAATTTAAACTTGTGGTAGATGATTACAGATATCAAAAAACGATGCGGTTTTCGCAGTCGCATCAAACATCACCTAGCGCTTCACTTACCGATAAAGGGAGCCTTTCATGAAAGAGACGGGAAAAGCAGAAATCTTTCAGGCGCGAAGCGTTATTCCGAACCCCCGGCCCCATGCTTAAAGGGAACGCCTCCGCCCGTCAAGCGTAATTCAGCCGCCAAGCCTCCCCTTAAAGTTTTTTAGGACGATTACGCGCCTTCAACTCCCCGAGAACGCTTCCACGTCTATTAAAAGCTCCAAAACCGGCCATGCGCCGCAAGATGAGAACGTCTACGGCGGCGGAAAAAAAAGAGTAAAAAAGCGTAATTTTAAAAATCAGAAAATACGGATAAAAAAACTTTCCGGAAACAAAATATATGTTATAATAATTTTGGAGCCTTGAAAATTAGACTCTAGCCAAATCCGGATTCGGCGCTCAATCCCCTTTTCCGGCTCTCTTTCGTAGAGAACTTCAATCACCCTAAGGCGGTAACGTTATACGAAAGATCTCTTCGTGACTCAACTAAATATCCGGACGGAAAGGAAAACACCGGTTTTATTGAAAAAATCGCTGAAAATAAACGCGGCGGAACTAAACCATCTTGCTCTCTTCCTTCAACGTGAACAAGGCCTCTTATTTATATTTTTCATTTTTCACAACACCACCTCTATCTTTGAAAACAAACGAGGTTTTCATGATTAATAAATTAAAACCTATTCAGGTGGATAAAACCTCTTTTAAATCAATTATCGAAGGTGGTTTCCTCTATGTGGACAAAACCGATTTAATCCACGATCTCATAACCAGCGGCGCCACAAACTACTTTCTCTCCCGTCCTAGACGTTTCGGTAAATCTCTTCTCTTGGACACGATTGCGGAAGTGTTCAAGGGAAATAGAGACCTTTTTAACGGACTGAAAATCGGAGAGACTGATTACGACTTCGAAACTCACCCAGTACTGAAATTCACCTTGTCCATCGCCAGCGATAGTCCTAAAGAGCTAAAGTCAAGACTCGGCGTTCAACTGGATCTTATGGCCGACAGAATGGATGTTAAGCTGAAACATCACTATTACGACACATCCGTAACGGAACTAATCGAAAATATTTATAAAAAATATAAAAAGACGGTCGTGGTTCTTTTTGATGAATATGACGATCCCGTAAGTTCTAAAATTGACAACATGAATCTAGCGAAAAAAAACGCCGAGGTTCTCCGCATTTTCTACTCCGGCTTCAAGTCGTCAAATGATATGCTTAGATTCGTGTTGGTGACAGGCGTCACCCGTTACGCTATGATGGGCATATCGGCGGGGTTCAACCTTCTTACCGACATCTCGCTGGATGAAAGGTATGCGGCTATATGCGGTTTTACTCTTAATGAACTGGATGAGTATTTTAGTGATTACTACCCATCTGTTTTGGAAACGATTGTAAATTCCAAACAATATAAACGCTCAAGATTATATGAACAAAGATGGTCAAAAAATGTAAAAAATTTATCCGTATCCGATCAAATCGCCATTTCCGCTATTAAAACGGAAACCGATTTGCGTGATGAAATATTGAGATGGTATGACGGCTATACATGGGATGAAGAAACAAAGATTTTGAACCCGGTTTCAGTGCTTAGATTTTTTTTCAAACAAAAATTCTCACGATATTGGATGGCCACAGCCAATTCAAAAAATTTTTTACAAAATATTTTGAGAGCGACTCCTTTAAATTTTACAAAAGATATGCTTTCAAACGTCCCGTTGACTGATCTTGAAACGGTAAGCGTGGGGGAACTGAAACCGATCCCCCTGCTTTTTCAGACAGGATATATCACTATTGATAAAATCAAAGATTGGATTACTGATACGACTTATTCTTTTAAAATACCCAACTTTGAAATAAGTAACGATTATGAAAAAATTTTAATTGAAGCGGCTTCCAACATTTTAGTGGATGATATATCCAGAGAAAGGGAAATTCTAAAAACAAGTATTTATAAACGCGACGCCGCCGCCCTCTCAGATCTTTTTGAAGCGAATTTCTCCAGACTTACCGCTGAGCAACATTCACGATACATGGTAATGGATAATCATAATCTTAAAAATTATTTTACCGAGTTTTTTTATTCAGCGGTATTGTATTTATATATTAGGTCTTTGATAGGAAATAACGTTGTTCAGGATGAACAAGGACCTTATGGCAAACCGGATTTCACTCTGCGTTTTCCTAAAAATGTTCACACGATTATAGAGATGAAATATTCATCTAGGAGCGATAAAACGAATATAGATAAAACATTAGATAATTTAGCTAGAAAAGCGCTACGCGTTATAAAAGAAAAAGACTACGGCGTTCAGCACCGAAAAGCGGGCGGAAAAGTAATATCCATAGGCATGGGCGTCGCCGGCAGGGGCAAAGTGAAGGTCTTATTCGCGGAAGAATAATCGAGACGTTACCTCCATAACCTTTAAGGTAATAAATTATGACTAGCCAAAAACTATACAAACCAGGTATTGACAAAGAAATTCAATAGAGAGCGACTGAAATTCTCGAAAGTATAGGACTAACTATTCCAGAAGCCTGTCGTTTATTTTTGACCAGGATCGTGCGAGACAAATACTTTATTTGTGATTTATTTACTCCAAACGCCAAAACTTTAGAAGCTATTACCCCGGCGGATAAATATTAGAAAAAAAATGCAAAAAATTTTTATAAATCATTACTTCTAAAATTAAAAAATTCAAAATTTGTTATTACCACGGCGATTAAATATTGGAAAAAAGTCACGTATTCAAGGGAATCTCTTCCTTTTACCTTTCTAACTTTTATCCGCCGGGGTAATATCAACCAGATGAGGATAGTCATGGAATTTATATCGCGGATGCTTTAATCAAATATATTAAATTTAGACGACCAACATGCTTTAAGCGGCCTACAAGATTTAAACAATCATAAGGAGTAGAACTAATGAGTGGATAAACCTCATAGTTTAAATCACAAAAATACCAACTCTAATGATATTAGCGCGAATGTGACTAATTATCAGATTGATTATTCTAATATTCCCGTCGAAAAGACAACCTATCTTCTACCACATACCTGAGGCTATTCCCCCGGACAAAAATACAGCATATCGCTTCCACCACCTCCACCGCCAAAATCTGGAACAAATGTATCAAAACCAAAAAAATGCGGACAAACAATAAGCGTTATTTTGAATATCGCCCCAACGGATAAAAGTTAGAATATCGTCTCTCGGTAACACTGGACTTATACTTGTCAGTTTCGAATATTTAACCAACCAAGTTATACTTTCGTCAGTTGATTTGAAAATACCTCAGTGTTTTTTTCCGCGGCGATGCGTGGGGCGTCATCATCTTATCATAAGAGTATGGATCAAATCGCCGCAGATTACTCTGAAACACAGGAAATCCATATAGTTATGGATAATTACCGCATTCACAAGAAATGTGATGAATGTGTGGCCGAGCATCAGAATTTGTCTTTTCACTATACACCCACTTCTGCGAGTTGGCTTAATATGGTGGAAATTTTGTTTGGCGTTTTAAGCCGAAAAGCCATTAAAGGAGGCAATTTTAAAGGATGTGAGGAGTTACCAATGGCTATCGGTTAATTCATATCGGTTTATAAAGCTAAGACGAAACCATTCGTATGGCGCAAACGGGAAGTGAAAGGCAGCCAGCTATGAAATACTATCGTGAATTTGCGCGAATAAGTACTAGTGGGCCTCGCCTGCATGAACTCGGACCTGGAAACCAACCAGGGCCACCGGGTGAACGACGTGGGCGTGGACCAGGAGCTTCCTAAAATCGCCCGGGACCCGGCGCTTCCGGACCTCCTGGTCCACCACAGACCGGTCGATCTAAAGTACGCCGATCGGGAGGGATTCGCGGTCATGCTCGCGGGCCACAACCACGGGGGCCGGGCGTTTTCGGGAAATCTCCCGATCCGGCTAATCTTCCCCTACGTGTTGGGTCGCTACGACGCGGGCGGCGCGAAGCTTTTGGTCTCCCAGGATGTGGGCGCCTTCGGACCGGTCGCGCGCCTGGGAACGGAGAGCGAGCTCCAGTTCATCCGCCTGGTGCCGGCGCCCGCTCAGGCGTCCCTCCCGCGTTCCTTCCGGGCGACCGACGACCGCCAGGACGCCGCCGCGGCCCCGAAAGAGGGCGTTTCCGGAAACCCTTCGCCCTCCGACCGGAAAGAGGCGTCGGGGTCAGGGTCTCCGGCGGCCGGAGACCCGCGGAAGGAGTCGAGGCCCGTGAATCCCGCTTAACTGAGCGCGCGCTTGACGGCCGGCCCCGGGAAGTAAAATCCGCCGTCATAAGTCCGGGCGAGGGCCCGCGCGCCGCGCCATCGACGCCCATGCGGCGGTGGCGAGCGGGGGCCGAACGGCCGGTTTCGCGGCTTTGCGGCGATGGGTAAAATATTTTGAATCTATATATAGTTAAATTTTAATAAAATATACAAAAATTAAAAAAAGCGCATGGCACAATTGGAACATCTTTTCCTCCATGGTAAAATTTCGGCGAAAAGGACGCCTTCGACGCCGCCGCCACGGCCGGAGCCCGCTTCGGGGGGCGGGTCTGGGAAGATCCAGTCGACAGGGAAGGCGGGCGGGGGAATAAAACCGCCCGAGCCGTACTTGACAGCTCCGACGCCGCGCGACGGAGCCCCTCCGTTTTTCATTCGCTGCCGATTGTTATTGCCTTTCATCCGGTTATCGCCTCCGAGGGTGTTCAACGGCGCCGACTCCGGCGCCGGATTTTTCAGCCTGCTTCAGATTTTGTTCAAGCGGCTCAGAAACATGGACGGATTTAAGCCGTTTTAAGGCGATACGCTCACACCCAAAATGTTTTCCCGGAGCGTTCCGGAGCGGTTCATGAAAATAGGGTTTGTCCGCGATATGATGTAGGATAATTTATGCAAAGTCTTGTTATTTAAAAGGTAAATTAATTTTTTAATATTGTATACTTCTATTTATATCGAAATGTTAGTCTTTAGATCGTATTGACTAAACATTTAGTCGTATGTGAGACACAGGTTAAAACATGAAGTTTAATATTGAATTTTTACTAACACATCATATCGCGGAAAAACCCATGAAAATGGAGATGGAAAAAACTAAAAAAAAGAAAATTAATTCAAACAATCCGCCGGATATATGCAAAATATGCCCCTAAGACCCAGCGGTAAAATGATTTTTTTGAAGAGACTGAAATTATTTTTTGTCGAAAAAAATGATTAAACGTGAAAAAAATTAAACCTTTTAAAAATAAAACGCGCCGGACGACCAAAAATTCAACTAATCTAAAAATATTAAAAACACGTCATCTCCGCCGGCGAAAGAAAATGCGAAAAAAAGCTTGACATGCGTTATTTGTTCCCCTACTATCTTGTCATCATGAGCATTCAACCGTGACGGGAGCGTCCCGCTGTCGTTTTCCTAAATCTTTCATCTTTCCGTTTTCCATAAACCTTATTTCCGGCGCCGATTATCCCAACCGCTTCTTAGCACCCAGCCTAGTAATAGCTAAAATAATAGAGGTAAAGGAAGGGCGTCATGAGAGCGTCATAATTATGTTGGCCATTGAACCGCCATCGGACGCCATCGTCAAGTCCAGCTGATTGTCGGAGCGGGAAGTTCTCGCCCTCCGCGACAGTTTGCGAAGTTACTATAGCCACATAGACCTCTCCAAGTTCCTCTTCAAGTTCGAGAGTACTGAAACGTTACCAAGTCGCCCTCGGTGAACGGATACAATTTTTTTAGAGGGATATTTTCGATGGTTCCAAGCCTCCGAAATTACTGAAAAACTTTCATGCGCTCACTGACGGAAAAGGCTCAGGCCTTTCGTGAGCGTTTAATTCGAAAACCTGATTTTTTTTGAGATTTTCCCAAATTCAAGCATTAGGGGATCAATTCAGGCTCCAATACGCCCTTCCAGCCCTCCCTTTGATGAAATAATGGATGGGGACGGCTATAGCGCCTGAATGCTTACCACCTTTTTTTCCTTTAGTTGATCGAAGGAATGGGCCAGCGGCCAGTCTCCGCCCATTTCCAGCCTTAAGGCGAGGCTTCCAACTCCGCCTTTGAACCAGAACGGAGCTGAAATAATTCCCATGACCGACGATCGAAACCGCGAAGACGGGCGAAACAGATCTGACGCCGAGGCGCCGTGTTCCGAACCACCTCAGAGCGCGTCTTCGGAATCAACAGTCGCCGACAACGCCGAATCGGCTGACAGCGCGAACGGTGGAAACCCGGGCGTCAAAAGCCCTTTTGGACAAAAGGAACCGCATAACCGCCTGTCGAAGGATCATGTTTTCAAGCTAATTTTCCAATTTCTCTTCTTTATTTCGAATGGGTTAGCAGAGCTGTTCGCTAATTCGCGTGAAGTACGGGGATCGCGTGACAGTAATTTTGGGTTATCGCCCAAGCTCACCAGCTTCAAGACCGTTAAGAGACACCCGACTACCCGCACCGTGCCAATATTTGAAGTTAACAATGATTTCGCCATTTTACTCAAGGATGGAAGGGTGCTCATTGAATTTGAGTCCTTTATAAAACCTCACGAAGAAATGACGAAATTGCTAAAGAGTTTACTAGCCTTATTATTGGAAAACGACCCTCCCGTTTCGAAAAACCAGAGGGAGCCTTTCCTTTTACTCATCTATACCGGGGCCCAGAAGTTCCCGGATTCGGCCTTCTGGCGGGGCTTCGGCACCCTGAATTTCAGGGTCATTTGTCTTAACGAGCTGGACGCGGAAAAGGAGATTGCGGAATTGCGGGAAAAGGTCAATAAGAATCCCGAATTTAAAACTCGGAGCGTCTGGGTCCTGTTTCTCCTCCTTTTCCCGCCTCTGGCGAAAAAGTTCCATCGGAAACGCCTGTCCGACTGCGCGGCCCTGGCTCTCAAAATACTTGACAACCGGTTAAAAGAGGATTATTTTAAGTGCATGAAGACGCTCTACGGCCCAGCTCTAGGCGCTATAGGCCAGGCCGATTGGACAACGGAGGAGAGTTTAATCATGAAATCCACAGCCGTCCCCATGCCTCCCGAACTGAATAACATCGACGTGGTGTCGCAAACTGACGAACTTTGGTGGATCAAACTCGAATATAAGAAGGAACTGAAGAAGGCTGTGAAGAAGGCCGCGAAGAAGGCCGCGAAGAAGGCCGCGAAGAAGGCCGCGAAAGAGGCCGCGAAAGAGGCCGCGAAAGAGGCCGCGAAGAAGCTTAAGGCCGCGAAAGAGGCCGCGAAAGAGGCCGAGGAGAAGCTTAAGGCCGCGAAAGAGGCCGAGGAGAAGAATTCTAAGGAGATCGCCTCCAAGCTCCTTTTGGAAGGCTTGTCCTTGGAGAAAATCTCCGAAATCACCGGCCTGTCTCTGGAACAGGTGAAGTCCCTCTCCCCAGCCTGACCTCTCAAAATCGGTTTTCCGGCTCCCGGCCCTGAGAGGGTCCCCCAACTGGGGGACGCGTCTTTTTTCCGCTTCCCACCCGTATAAATTCCCGCCAGGGCGGTCGCGTTCGGCCGTCCTGGCGGTCTTTATCTGGGGGGTCTCCACCCCCGTTCCTTCCGACTCCGCTCCGCCAGTTTTCCCAGGGCTTTCACGCATCCCCCACCAGCCCGTCGCGCTCCCCCGTTCGAAAACCGCGAAGGCCCTCTTCGCGGACTAAAGAGCGCCTGCTCTCATCCCATTCCCTCTCTTTTTTAGCGCCCGCCCTTTTTTAGCAACAGAAGATATAACTGCGATATATATAGTTATTTATAATTAACTATACCTCATTTTGTACTTTAAAGGAACGTTCAACTTCAGGGAAAAACGCTGGAAACTTACCTGAAAATTGACGGGCGCGCCAAAAAAATAGTTTCTTTTACCGGTTGGCCGCAACATATCGCGATTAGGTTGCTTATCAGAAGCTGGAGCAAACAACGCGATATGTATGATTTTCCATGTTCAAACATACCGCGATTTGTACTTTAAAGGAGCGGTCAACTTCGGGGAAAAACGCTGGAAACTTAGCTGGGAATTGCCGGACGCTCCAAATAAATAGGTTCTTCTACTACTTGACCGCGATATATTTAGGTTGGGTTGCTTGTTGGAGGCGCCCCTAATTAAATAGATTTAGTTAAATTAATACTTAAAAACATAAATTAGATATTAAACATTCCCGCGGAACCGCTTCGCCCCCGGGGCTTAAGCGGGGGAAGCCCCCTTTGGCTCCCTTTGACTTGCCTTTAGCGGGAGCTTATTATATTGTTTTCGCGAGAGTCACGCCTCCCGATTCCGGCCTGGATTCGTTTTTCCGGCTCCCGTTTCTCCATTTCTCCACGGCTCACCCTCCCCGCCCGTCTACGGGCGGGGAGGGTGAGCCGGAAGCGGCCAACAATGTCCAACTCTCTTTTCCTCGACAATCTGCTAACCGCCCTCTACGACCCCCTGGAACCCATCTACCTGAAATCGGGCGGCGAGATGGCCGTCCACGGCGACTGCGGGATAACCGCCATGATCCCCCCCATCGCCCCGGGAAACTTCGGCTCCAAGGCCTTCCGCAAGGAATTCAACCTCCGCTTCGCCTACATGGCCGGAGCCATGGTGGGGGGCATAAGCTCGGTCACCATGGTGGAGGCCCTGGCCCAGGCGGATCTCCTCGGCGTCTTCGGGGCCTCGGGGCTCGCGCCGGAGGCGGTGGAGGACGCGGTCGCGCGGCTAGGAAAGGACTTACCGGGTAAAAGCTTCGGCTCGTGCCTGATCCACACCCCCCAGGACCCCGAGCTGGAGCGGAAGATTGTGGACATCTACCTCAAACACAAGGTGTCCCTGGTGGAGGCCTCGGCCTTCCTCCAAATTTCCCCCGCGCTCGTCTTGTACCGTCTAAGCGGGTTAAGGGAGCTTCCCGACGGCTACATCGTGGCCCCCAACAGGATCGTCGCCAAATGCTCCCGGGTGGAGCTGGCCCGCCGCTTCTTCAGCCCGCCCCCCGAAAAGATCGTGAAAAGCCTTCTGGAGAATAAACTCATAACCCCCTCCGAGGCCGAGCTGTCCCGCTACATACCCATGGCCCAGGATCTAACGGCCGAGGCCGACTCCGGCGGACACACCGACTTCCGGCCGGCCATCACCCTGTGGCCCAGCATGCTCCACCTGGCCGAGGAGTACACCCGCAAATTCGACTACCTCCAGCCGCTGCGGGTGGGGGCCGCGGGCGGACTGGGCACCCCGGCCGCCCTCCAGGTGGCCCAGGACATGGGCTGCTCCTATTTCGTGACCGGTTCCATCAACCAGAGCTGCGTGGAATCGGGACTCTCCCCCCGGGGAAAGGAGCTCCTGGCCAAGGCCGGACAGACCGACGTGTCCGCCGCCCCGGCGGCGGACATGTTCGAGCTGGGGGCCAAAGTGCAGGTGCTTAAATACGGCACCCTCTTCGCGCCCCGGGCCCAGAAGCTCGCGGAACTCTACCGCTCCTGCGCCGCGCCGGAGGACATACCGGCGGACGAGGTCCAGGCCTTGGAGGAGAAGATATTTAAAAAACCCCTCTCCGAGGTCTGGCGCGAGACCGAGGAGTTCTTCCAAAAGAGGGATCCGGCGCAACTTAAAAAGGCTGAAAATCCCAAATACAAGCTCGCTTTGATGTTCCGCTGGTACCTGGGCCAGGCCTCCCGCTGGGCCATCGCCGGAAACGAGGAGCGCCGCGCCGACTGGGCCATTTTCACGGGCCCCTCCATGGGCGCCTTCAACGAGTGGGCGCAGGGAAGCCATTACGAGGATCCCTCCCGACGCCGGGTGGTCGATCTGGCCTTCAACCTCCTCTACGGCCTGGCCGTCCTGAAACGCCTGACCCTGGCCCGGGATCTGGGACTTCTTCCGGACGATCAGATGTCGACCTTGAAACCCCTACCTCCGGAGCAGCTGGCGGACTACATTTCCATCAATCCCAACCTCTGAGGCCTCCCGTCGTCCCCGGGCCCCCCGCCGGATCCCCGGGGGAACTCCGCCTTGGCGCCGGGTTCTTCAAGAGTTAAAACCCTTTGAAACTTCCGCTTCTGAAAAAATTGGCAAAGGCTTGGGGGGGGGACGCGAAACAGGCGAAAAAACGCGCGATTATGAAATTACGGGAAACATGAAACGGCAATCGAATTCGACCGCGTGAAACCCTAAATTTTTCCGCCGCCGTTTCGCCTCGTCAAGTTTCGTCTCCCCTCTAAAAACAAAGGCGTCAGCAAGATATTTTTCGGGGGGCGTTTACCGCGACAACTTTTTTGAGCGGCCGAAAACGCCCACACCCGTTTCAATCATCTAATTCGCGTCCGAAACGCTCTTCTCGACGCTTTGTTTCCGCGCTTATCCGCAAGCGTCGATTTAAAGGAATCATGGGTTTTTCTTGTGAATTCAACTTCAATAATTTTTTATTCATTTTTTTCACACGCCAAATCAATTTCAAAATTTCTTATGGATGAGTATGTTTCATCTCCGTCATCGACATGTGTTTTGCGAATATATCGGTGAATTACGCGTCACCCCGGCGGACGAAAGTTAAAGCGTTAGAATGAAGAGGTTCCCCCCTTTATCCGGATCTTTCCAATATTTAACCGCCGGAGAGATAATGATGGAGGTTTTCCAAAAAAACACCCGAAGCGGAGGATAATCCGGAGAGGGCGTTCGCGAAAATTTCCTTTAACAGGGGTCATCGCCTTTTAGGACGCCGCTTTGCGATTTTTCCCCTTTTTTGAGATTAGTTTTTTTCATCCTCCACGTTGGAATACGCCTGATGGAAATGTTTTAAGCGCCCGCCCTCCGCTTCCGTTCAACCGAGGATTTTAGTTCGCGAATAGGGGGCGACCCCGCCATTGTTCCCGAGACCTCTTTTCCCAATCTCGACTCGCGGGGAAAGTCCCCCTGGGAATTTATTTCCGCCGCGGAAACTTTAACCCATAGCGCGGCGGCGATAAAAACCGAATTCATAAAAAACGCTCCCTCGCCAAACCTTTTCGTTTCCCAGTCGTCTCCGTAGTCGCTTCCCGCGCCTCCGCCCGCGGCCCTCCAACTTGTCCAGGCCGTCCCGGGCGAGCTTTTCACCCCCCTTTCCCCCCGTTAATTTAAAACCGTTTTCCGCCTCCCCCCGGCCGTCCCCGCCCTCCGCCGGCGGCTCCGGCGGCTCCGGCCGTTTCGCGGGGGCGAAGGGCGAGCTCCGAAAAAGGGCGCCCCAATTCGGGGCTCGACTGCGAACGCGTCCGGTAAAGGGCCCCGGTCCTTTTTCCCCGCTTATCTTTTTCCCCCGCCCGCCTCTTTTCCGATCAAACGATCGTGCGGAAAACCGCTTTCCGCGGGCTTAAGCCTCCCCCGGCTTCGAGACGGAGCGGAAATCAGGCCCGAAGCTTCCGGAAAGAGGCCGGAAACCAATCCCCAAGAGCCCGAAGAGGGCGCCGGGCGCCTTGAATCGGGAGGCGTAAAAATGCTAAAATGTTCCGTTTCTTAGCAGGCTGTTCTCCGAGAGCCACCTTTTTCCCCCGGACCCCGTCCCCGGGCCCCTTTCGCCTTCTTTCCCGCCGTTTTCCGGCTCTCGCGGGTGGAACGGCTTTTTCTTTGACAAGCCCTCTTTTTCATCCGGTCGCGCTCTTCGCCGCCCCCTCGAGTTCGGGAGGGCGAAGGGCGCGCCCTCCAGGTTTTATGAACGCTCCCGCTTCCTCCAAACCCGGCCCCGCCTCCGGTTACGACGGCTCCGCCGCTATTATCGGCCTGGGAGCCCATTTCCCCGGCCGCCCCGGCGTTTCGGGCTACTGGTCGCTTGTGAAAAACGGCCTGGACGCCGTGACGGACATCCCCAAGGATCGTTTCCTAATCGAGGACTACTACGACCCGGACCCCAAGGCCCGGGACAAGATCTACGTGAAAAGGGGGGCCTTCCTCAGCCCCCTCGCCTTCGAGCCGTTGAAGTACGGCATCCCCCCCCGGGAGATGGAGTCCGTGGACTCCACCCAGCTTTTAAGCCTCCTCGTCGCGGACGCGGCCCTCACGGACGCCGGCTATCCGGCGGACCGCGCGAACCACGGCCGCACGGCCGTCATCCTCGGCGTGACCGGGGCCTTGAAGATGGTGGTGAGCTTGGGATCGAGGCTCGCGCATCCCCAGATCCGCCGGGCCATGGAGGCCTGCGGGGTGCGGCCCCAGGTGATACAAAGGGTCTTGGAGCGCTTCTCCCAGTCCTTCGAGCCCTGGACCGAGAGCTCCTTTCCGGGGCTCTTGGGAAACGTGGCCGCGGGCCGGGTGGCCTCGCGGCTGAACCTCCAGGGCGAGAACATGGCCGTGGACGCCGCCTGCGCGAGCTCGCTCGCGGCCGTGTCCCAGGCCCTTCTGGCTTTGAGGGCGAAAAAGGCCGATCTGGTGGTGACCGGCGGCGCCGACACCTTCAACGACCCCTTCATGTTCTCCTGCTTCTCCAAGACCCCGGCCCTCTCCCGCACGGGGGAGGCCCGGGTCTTCGATCGGGGGGGCGACGGCACCATGCTGGGCGAGGGCGTGGGGATAGTGATTTTAAAGCGCCTGGAGGACGCCCGCCGGGACGGCGACAGGATCTACGCGGTGATAAGGGCCGCGGGCTCGGCCTCGGACGGCCGGGGCGCCTCGATCTTCGCCCCCAGCGCCAAGGGCCAGACCCTGGCCTTGGAGAGGGCCTTTCGGGAGGCCGGCTGGGAGGCGCGCGAGGTGGAGCTTTTGGAGGCCCACGGCACGGGCACGGCCGTGGGCGATCAAGTGGAGCTTTCGGCGCTCCAGGCCTTCTTCGGCCGGGACTTGCCGGCGGCGGACGCCGGGGAAAAGGACCCGGCCGCCCCCCCGCTTCCCTGGTGCGCCTTGGGCTCGGTTAAAAGCCAGATCGGCCACGCCAAGGCGGCGGCCGGCGCGGCCGGCCTCATCAAGGCCGCGCTCGCCCTCCACCACAAGGTGCTGCCCCCCACCATCCACGTGAAAAAGCCCCTGGAGCCCTTTTCCCGGGAGGGCTGCCCCTTTTATCTGAACACCCGGGCCCGGCCCTGGTTCGCGTCGCCCAAACATCCCCGCCGGGCCGGGGTTTCGGCCTTCGGTTTCGGCGGCTCCAACTTCCACGTCCTTTTAGAGGAGGCCGGGGACGTGAAAATGCCCTTCGACGCCGGGGTGCACCTTTTGCCGCTCGCGGGGAAAAGCCTTTCCGCCGTGGCCCTCCAGATAAAAGATCTAAGCGAGTCCGCCGGACTCGCTCTAAGCCCCCTGGAGCTCAAAGACCCCCTTTTAAGGCCCCTGGCCTTCTCCCAGGCCCTGGACTCCCGGATCCGCCCCCTCATCTCGTCGTTTAACCCGGAGGCGGAGGAAAAGGTCTTTCTGGCCTTCCCCGGGGAGCGGGCCGGAAGCTTTCTGGAGACCCTCCCCGAGGTCCTCGATGCCCGCCGCCGGGGCGGCGCCGGCTTCAAACTCCCGGACGGGGTCTTTTTCGGCCGCGAAAAATCCCCCCAGGGCCTGATCTTCTTCGATCCGGGCGGACTCCCCCTCGGATCCGGCCAGGGGCTCGATTTGGCCCTGGACTTCCCCCACTACCAGATGATCCTGGATCTCTTCTCCCAGGGCCGGGAGGGATCGCCCATCGGGCTCCTCCTCCACCCCCCGGAGACGCTTCCGGAGTCTTCGCTCGCGGCCCTGCGAGAGGAGCTGAGGGATCCCGCCAGCTCCTATTTTCTGGGACCGGCCCTCGCGGCGGCCCTCCACGAGCTCTACTCCTTTTTCGGCTTGGCTTGCGGCGAATGCGCGGGAAGCGGACCCGGCTTCGTCTCCGCTTTGATCGTGGGCGGCTTTCTGCCTTTAAAGGAGGCCGTTAAAGGCCTGGGCGCGATCAAGCGCCCGGCGGAACTTAAAACGCTCAGAAAAACCCTGGAGGGACTCTCCCTCACGCTTCCGGAAAACCCCGGACTCCCTAAACTTTTGGGGCCGGACGCCGAGCCCGTCTTAAGCGTCGCCCGCGCCCGGGAGATCCTTTTAAGCGAACTCGAAGAGGTCCTCCGGGCCCCCGGAAAAGGGGCGGAAATAAACGGCCGCGCCGTAAAGGACCCGGACACCCCGAAGAGCCCGGACGACTCCCCCGTGAAGGCGGAAAATTCGACTTTAAAAGAGAGCGCCCCCTTCGCGGGCGAAGACGGCGAGGGGGGGGAGGATCCGTCCCTTCCGCCCGCGCTCCGGTTTTTTTTACGGCGCTTTCCGGAAAAGCTCCTCCTCTTGGCCGGCGGCCCGGAGTCTCCGGAGGCCGGATTCGGAGAGGATTTTCCAAAATCCGCGGGCGAGATCGACGTGGACCTTTTGGGAAGGGTCTTAAGAAACCCGACGGGCGCCTTGGATCTGGCCAAAAACCTGGCCCTTTTGGCCTCCCGGGGGGTGAACGTCCTATTTAAAAACTGGTCCTTCGGAAGCTTCCCGACCCCCAAACCCCGGGGGCACCACGTCATGCTCGGCGGCGCGAACCTCTTCAAACCCGCCTTCGCCGCGGGCGAATCCGACCCGCGGGGCGGGGAGCTAAGCGATTTTCCCTTGGACCTTCCGGAAGAAGGGGAGGGGGAAACCCAGGGGCGCGTCCTCCGCTTGGAAAACGGCCTAGCCGCCCTCCAACGAAACCAGGCCGAAACCCTTTCCATCCTCCGCTCCCTGGAAAGGCGGATCCCCCCATCCGCCGGGGCGCCTTCCCCGGCGGCCCTCTTCGGGGCGCCTTCCCCGGCGCCCCTCCGCCAGGCGCCCCCCCCCGAAGAAGGGGACCCGACTTTACCGGCCGCCTCCGGGAGCCTCCTCAAAGTCGTTCCCAACCCCGGTTTTCAAGATTTCGGGAGCTCGTTTAGGGAAAAAGACCCCGCCCCTCCGGAAGAGCCCCGCCGGGCGGATTCACCCGGGGCGGATTCCGCCCCTCCGCGGTCGGCGGCGGCGGAGAGCTTCTACGCCTTGATCGCGAAAGAGACGGGCTATCCCCGGGAGGCCCTGCGGGCGGACATGGATCTGGAAAACGATCTGGGCCTCGACTCCATTAAAAAGGTGGAGCTCCTCTCCGAGGCGGCCCGGGTCTTTCCCGGCTTCCAAAGCGACCCCGGGGCCCTCACCCTGGGCGCCCTCGCGGCCCTCTGCGGGGTCGCCCCGAGTCCGGAAAGTCCCGCCCCCCCCTCCAGGCGGCCGGCCTCCGCTCCCCGCGGCTTCGGGGAAGGCCCGCCGGAGCCGCCCTCCGGCCGGACCGCGCCGGCGGAGCTCCCCGCGGCGCGGGAGCGGGTTTTACAAATCATCGCCGCCGAGACCGGATACCCGGCCGAGACCTTGACCGGCTCCCTCTCCCTGGAGGGGGATCTGGGCTTGGACTCCATTAAAAAGGTGGAGATCCTCTCCCTGATCGGGGAGTTTCTTCCCGCGGGGGATCCGGGGGTCTTAGGCGCCGCCGAAACCATAGACGACATCCTGAAAACCCTGCCCCCGGCGGAGGCCCCCGGCCCCGTAAGCGCGGCCGGAGGCCTTCCGGGCGGGGGGGATCCCCCGGATCGCCCGAAGGGATCCCTTCGGCCCTTAAGCCGGGTGGGCCCCCTGGGGACCCGCTCCAGCGCCCTCGACGTCCAATCGTCTCCGCGGGCGGGGGAGGAGGAGGAAGGCGAAAAAGAGGACCGCGCGCTCGAGGACCTCGAAAAGATGGTCCTGCGCCTGGTCTCCCGGGAGACGGGCTATCCGGAGGAATCCTTAAGTCCGGGGCTTGATTTGGAAAACGATCTGGGCCTCGACTCCATTAAAAAGGTGGAGCTTTTAAGCCTTTTAACCGAGGAGGCGGGAAAAAGAAGCGCCCTTAAGGAGGCGGGAACCGAGCTGCAGCGGGCCTTAAGCGCCTCCTCCACCCTGGGCGACTGGATCGCCTCCCTCGCCCTCTTGAGCCGGAAGAGGCCCCGGGGCCTCCCCGCCCCGCCGGATCCCCTGCGCTCCCCCCTCCCCCTCGCGGCCTTCCTGGACGCCCCGAATCCCCGGGATCCAAAGATCCCGCGGAAGGACGCCCCTTTCGGGGAGGCTTCCGCGTTTCCGCCCCCGGGGCGGGAATCCGTTTCCGGCGGCCTCCCCTCCGATTGGGACGGCGAAAGCGGCTCCGCGGGATCCCCCCACGGGGAGGGCGTCCCGGAGGAGACCGGCGTGAAGGGATCCGCCCCGGCCCCCCGGGAGGGATCCGGCCGGGACGTTTTTCCCGGCGTGATCAATCCCGGATTCTCCGTGCGGGATCCGGACGGTTTAAACACGGGCTCCCTCCTCGGAGAAGGGGGCCCGCGGGACCCCTCCCCGCCCTTCGCCTTGATGGATCCGGACTACCGCCATGGCGAGGCGGCCCCCCTTTCCCGCGGGGGGGCTCCCCGCGCCCCCCGGGCGAAGCCCGGGGAGCGGGTCCCGAGAGGCGGAGAACGCCAGGCGGCGGTCTTCCGGGTGGAGTCCCAGCCCTTGAACCCCCTTTCCGGGGAGGCGGACCTTAAGGCCCACTCGCCGGTCATCCTGGTGGGGGGGAGCCCCCAGGCGGATTTTCTCGCCGGGGGGCTAAAGGAGAGGGGGCTCCTCTTGAAAAGGGTATCCTGGCGGGACGATTTTTCCTCCCTCTTTCAGAGCGGCTCTTTGGACGTGGAGGGGGAGAAGGCCCGCTCCCTGGTTTTAGTCTGGCCGGGATCGGATCGGGATCCCTTCCTCGCCCGTCAGGCCTTGGCCATTTTAAAAGAGGCCGGACCGAGCTTGAGCTCGGTCGCGGGGGTGACCTCGCTGGGCGGAAACTTCTCCCGGCCCGGAAACGGGGAGGGGCCCCGATCCTCGGGCAACTACGCCTCCGCCGCCCTTTTGGGGCTCATCCGGACCATCGCCCTGGAGTGGCCGGAAATAAGGACCCGGGTGATCGATCTGCCCTTGGCCGCGCACGAGATGCACCTTCCGGACATTCAAGAGCGCGTCGTGGAGCGCCTCTTTTCCGACGGCCCTCTGGAAATCGGCATCCCCTCCTCCGAGCGGTCCCTCTCCCTGGCTCTGTCGCCGGTGGAGATCTCCGGCAGGTCGAATCCGGGCGGGCCTCCGGCCCTAAAACCCGGGGACACCTTGGTCGCGACCGGCGCCTTAAGGGGTTTGACGGCCCTGGTTTTAAAGGAGCTCGCGGCCCAGGAGCGTCCGGACATGGTCATCCTGGGCCTCGACCCCTTGGGGCCGCCCGAGCCCCCGTGGCTTTCCGAACTTAAAACCTTGAAGGAAATCAAGGCCAGGTTCCGCTCCATGTTCCAAGACGCCCTCGGCGCCGCCGAGCTCCACGAGCGGGCGGAGTTGGCCCTCAAGTCCCGGGCCTTGCGGGAGACTTTAACGGATCTGGAAAACCTGGGCTCCCGGGTGGAGTACCTCTCCGGCGACTTTTTAAACCCGGAGGTTCTGGACGGGGCCCTACGGTTCATCCGCCGGGAGCGCGGCCCCGTCAAGGGCTTGGTCCACGGCGCCGGCGCCTTGGACGGCGGCTGGATCGAAGACTTCCATCGCTTGGAATTCTCCCGGGTCTACGCCACCGGAGCCGAGACGGCCGCGCGGCTTTTAGAGGCCTTCCAAGACGAGCCCCTCTCCCTCATCCTGTTTTTAAGCCCGGCCCCCGAGGCCCCGGGGGAGCTTCTTCCCGCCGGCTTCTCGGCCGCGGGCGAGGTCCTGCGCAAGATCGCCTGGGACGAGGCCGGAAACCGCCCGGAGGCCAAGGTCCTCTCCATTTCCTGGGCCCAAGGGGCCTACGCCCCCCAAAGCGCCCCGGGGCGGCGCGGGGGGGCCCCGAAGGCCGCCGCGAGTCCGGCCGCGGGACTGTTGCGGGACCTTTTGCGGCTCCCGGCGGACTCCCCCCAGGAGCTTTTGGTGCTGGGCGCCGGACGGGGGCGCCCCCGGACGGGGGCGCCCCGCTCCGGCGGCCCGCTCAACTTCGGGGGGGATTCATGAGGAAGGCCCGGGACCCTTTGAAGACCGCGGCCGTGGTGGGCCTGGGCGTCCGCCTCGCCGGCGCCGACGACCCGAAAACTTTCTGGGAAAACATCGTAAACGGCCGGACCTTTTTTCGGGAGGCGGAGTTTTCCGACTTCGGGGCCGATCCTCCCCGTTTTTTCGGCGCGGGAAAGGTCCTGCCGGATAAAGCCTTAAGCCTTAAAGGCGCCTGGAGGCGGGAGGGGGCTTCCCCCCTTCCGCCCTCGCTTATTTCCGCGGACGAGATCCAATCCCTGGACGACTCCCTCCTCTACCTTCTGGCCGCGGGCCTGGACGCCCGTCCCAACCTCGCCGGCCACGACCCGGAAAAAATGGGGGTGATGGCGGGGCACATCCTCCTTCCCACCCGGGCCATGTCCGAGGCCACGGTGGCCTTGTACGGCAAGGAGCTCACCCGGCTCTGGGACTGGAACCCCTTCCCTCCGCCGGATCTGAAAAGCGACCCCTTCCGGGCGGCGGGCCGCTCGGCCGCCCTTTTAGGCGCGGCTTTGGGCTTTCGGGGCCCGCTTTTCACCGTGGACGCGGCCTGCGCCTCCTCCGTTTACGCGATCGATCTGGCCCTCCGGCGGCTTTTGGACGGCTCTTTAAGCCTGGTTTTAGCGGGCGGCGCCGCCAAGGCGGACCCCTTGTTCACCCAGCTGGGCTTTTCCCAGCTCCAGGCCCTTTCCCCGGAGGGCGTGTCCCGGCCCTTCGATTCCCGGGCCTCCGGCTTGGCGGTGGGGACCGGGGCGGTGGTTTTGGCTTTGAAGAGACTCGATCGGGCCCTTTGGGACGAAGACGACATCGTCTGCCTCGTAACCGGCGCCGGACTCTCGAACGATCTGGGCGCGAACCCCCTCTCCCCCGACGGGGAGGGCCAGGAGAGGGCCATGGAGCGCTGCTTTCAAAACGCCGCCCGCGCCTTTCCGGAGGGCCGGGTGGAGGGTTTTCTGGGGCTCGTGGAATGCCACGGCACGGGGACCGTCGCCGGGGATCGAACCGAAATCGCCGCGCTGAAGTCCTTTCTCCAAAAAGGCCGCTATAAGTTGCAAGATCCGGTGGCGGGCTCGGTCAAGGGAAACCTCGGGCATCTTTTATCGGCGGCCGGCGCCGTCTCCGCCTTAAAGGCCGCTTTGGCCCTGAAGCATAAAATCCTCCCCCCCCAGGCGGGCTTTGAAACAGAGGCCCCGGGCCTAAACCTCTCCCACGCGCCCGCCTTGAGGATTTTAAAGGAGGCCCTCCCCTGGCCGGATCCTCCGGACAACCAGCCCCGCCTCGCCTTGGTGAACGCCTTCGGCTTCGGGGGCGTGAACGCCCAGCTGCTTTTAGAGGAGTACCGAAAGGAGGATTTCCGGGAGCCCCTAAAAGAGCTTAAATCCGGACCGGCCCCCGCCCGGGGCCCGCTCGCCCCCCTGGACGCCGGCGCCGCCGCCCCTTCCGTTTCTTCCGCCGCCTCCGGCGCCGCCCCTTCCGCCCCTTCCGCCCCTTCCGCCTCTTCCGCCGCCTCCGGAAAGCTCAAAAAAAGAAAGAACCAGGAAGCCTTGAAGAAAAACCAAGCGCCCGCGGAAAACGACTTAAGCGGGCCGAAGGGTGTTTCCGCCCCGGCGTCCGCGGCGGATCATCCTCCGAGCGCTTGGGAGAACGCTTCTCCGAGCGCCTGGGAAAACGATTCCCTGGGCGTTTCCCCGCATGATTCCCCGCCGGCGGGGGGCGGCTCCCCCGGGGAGCTCTCCATGACCCTCTTCGCCGCCCGGACCGTGCTCGCGCCCTGGCCCTCCTACGAGTCCCTGGCCCGCTACTGGCTCACCCCCGAGGAGCCCCCCATGGCGAGCGGCCGCCGGATGGGATCTTTGAAGGCCACGGGCTTCTTCTTCGAGGAACTGAGCCTGGACGCCTCCAATCTCAAGCTCCCCCCCCTGGAACTCAAAGAGGCCCTGCCCCAGCAGACCCTGGCTTTAAAGGTCATGATCCACGTCTTAAGGGCCGCGGGGCTGGCCCCCGGAAAGTTTCCGGAAGGGGTGGACCCCTCCCGGGTGGGGGTCTTTCTGGGGCTCAAAACCGACCCCCGGGCCGCGGACTACGCCTTGCGCTGGCTGGGTCCGGAAAGGGCCCTGGAGAGCCTCGAGCGCCAAAACCCTTTAGGGAGGGACGAGCGGGAGGCCTTTAAAGAGAAGCTTTTGGAAAACTCGCCCCCCCCCCTCACCCGGGCCCGGGTCTTGGGGGCCTTGGGCTCCCTGGCCGCCTCCAGGATCGCGCGCTGGCTGAGGGTCGGCGGTCCGGCCTTCACTCTGACCGACGAGCGGGACGGCGGGGTGAGAGCCCTAAAGGAGGCCGCCCGCTTTCTCAGCGCCGGGGAATTGGATCTCTGCCTGGTGGGGGTGGTGGACACCTTCGGCGACCCTCGGACGCAGGTCTTCTCGCCCCGGAGCGTCTGGGTGGAGGGGGCCGCGGGCATGCTCATCGGGACCCCGAAAATGGCCGAGCGCCTCACGCCCTTGGCGGATCTCCTTTTAACCGGCCAGGACTTCCAGGCCGGCCCCCTTTCCGGACTCTTTCAGATCAACCGCTCGGGCTTTTACCTGCGCCACCACTTAAGGCCCTTGGGCCGGGGCAAGGGGCTCCGGTACTACCTACGGGACCAAGGCGATCCCCCCCGCGAGTTTTCCGGCCCGGGCTACGTCTTAACCGAGTGCGCCTCCCGGGCGCCCCGGGCCCTCGCCGTGCCGCCCGAACCCTCCCGGCCCGATATCTGGTTTTTCCTCCGGGCGGAAGACGAGGGGGATCTCGTGAAAAAACTGGATCTCCTAGACGAGTTGGCCGAGGCCGCCAAGGAGCCCGGGGATTTTAAAAGCCTCCCTTTAAAGTACCGGGCCCGGGCCGGCGCCGGCGGAAAACCCGCCCTGGCCATCCTCGCCCGCTCCCGCTTCGAACTCCTCGGAGCCTTGAAAAAGGCGCGGCTGAAGGAAACGGATCCGACGGATCCGCGGCCGCGGATCTTGCGGGCGCCGGAAAAGAAGCTTTTAGGGAAAACCGCCCTGATGTTTCCCGGGGCCGGAAACCACTACAAGGGCCTGGGCCGCGCCCTTTCCCTGGCCTTCCCCCAGGCGGTCTCCGAATTGGAAAACGCCTGCGCGCGGCCCAAGGCCCTTTTCCAGCCGGAGTTGTTCTGGGAGCCGGGGCACCAGAAACCCGGATTGCGGGAGGGGCTCATAGCCCAGTGCCTCTTCGGGGCGCTGTGCCAAAGGGTTTTACAAAGCCTGGGGGTCTTTCCGGACATGCTCCTCGGCTACTCCCTGGGGGAGAGCGCCTTAATCGTCTCCTCCGGGCTCTGGCCGGACATGGATTCGCTCCGGGACGATCTCTTCTCCTCGCCCTTGTTCGAAACGGACTTGGCGGGCCCCCTCCGCTCCGCCCGGGCGTATTGGAAATGGCCGGAAAACAAGCCCTTGAAATGGGCCGCGCGGACGATCCCCCGCGCCCTCGAGAAGATCGAAAAGGCGATGCGGAGGCTCAAACCCTCCAGCGCCCGCCGGGTGTGGCCGCTCATCGTGAACACCCCGGAGGAGTGCCTGGTGGGAGGAGAGGAGAAGGCCGTCCTCGAGCTTTCCGGGCTTTTGGACGTCCAGGGGGCGGCGTTGGACGAGCTCCCCGCGCTCCACTCCCCGGCCGCCTCGCCGGTCGCCGCGGCCTACCGGGCCTTCAACACCCGAAGGATCGGGAAGGTCGAAAACCTCGCCCTCTACTCCTCCTACTTTTTACGGCCGCTCGCGGCCGACTCCAAAGACGTCGCGGAGTCTTTAACCGCCCAGGCCTTGAACCGCTGCGATTTTCCGGCCTTGATCGAAAGGGCCTACCAGGACGGGGCGCGCTTTTTCATCGAGACCGGCCCGGGGGCCGGGCTCGCCCGGATGGTGAAAAGCATCCTCAAGGGCAAACCCCACCTGGCCCAGTCCGTCGCCGCCACCCCGGCGGACGAGGGCTGGCCCGGTCTTTCCCGGCTCCTAGCCGAGCTCTGGCTCGCGGGCCGCCCCCTGGATCCCGAGGCCCTCCTCCCCCGGGCCGCGTCCCTCCCGCCGGAGGGGGTCCTCGTCACCATCAACCTCGCCCCCCCGAAGCTCGCCTGGCCCGCCCCGCCCGAAGGCGCCCCTCTTTCCCCCGCCGCTCCCTCCGCCCTCCGGGGGGGCGCCGTGGGCGCCCCCCCGGAGGACTACCTCGCCTGGCTCGACCGCGAAAGCCAAAAAGCCCCGCCCCGGGGGGAAATCCCCGCGGGCCCTCCGGGGTCCGGCCCAATCCCCCCGCCAACCCCCGGGGCCGGGGTCTCCTGGGAGAAGGCTCCGATGGCGAAGGGAAGCGCCGCCCCCGGCCTTTTGGAGCGGCGCCCCGGGGACCCCCAGCGGCCCGACTGGGAAAAAAGCCTCACCCGCAGCGCCGGGTTGGAGGCGGTGGAGCGCCTGAACAAGTACCGCCACCGGGAAAGCCCCCTCACCCGGGACCCCCGGGGCGAAGGCCCCAAACCCGGGCCCGGGGACCCCGTAAAGGAGAGCCCGGAGGCCCCCCGCGGCCTGGGTCCGGAACAAGGATCCCCCGGGGGGGGCGGGACCCCTTCCGTCTTTAAAAGGGAGGGATTGAGGCGTCCGGACAAAGAGGGGTCGCCGCGGGAGTCCAGGGTTTTACGCACGGTGGAGATCCCCCCCAATCCCCGCCTTAAATCCCGGCCGCTCGAAAAGCGCCCGAGCCGCCCCGGGGGGGACTCCTATCGGCCTCCGGCGGACGCCCGCGACTCGGGCGCCCTCCCCGGGGCCTTCCCGCCCCCCCCCGGGGCCTACGATCCCCCCCTCTTTTCCGGAAGAGGGGGGGGAACGCCGGAGGCTGCCCCCGGCGGCCCTCCGGCGGGAAAACCCCTCCCCCGGGAGGCCCCCGAGCGCCGCGCCCGCAAGGCGGCGGAGGGCGTCTTGGCGGAGGCCGCGCCCCCCCCCCGGGAGGGCGCCACCCCCCCCGTCCCTCCCGTTCGGGCCTCCGCCGCCGGGTTGGACGCGGATCCGCCCCTCCCGGCGGCCCGGGCCCAAAACCCCTCCTCGGGCATCCTCGATCTGGTCTCCGGCGTCAAGCGCCCCCTCGTGAAAAGCCTTCCGGTGACCCCGCCCCTCCCCCCCGGGGCGCCGACTTTGAATCGGGCGGAGCTGTTGGAGTTCGCGGGGGGCTCCCTTTTTCGGGTCTTCGGCGACGAGTTTAGGGAGGCGGATTCGCAACCGTCGCGGGTGCGGCTCCCCCTGGAGCCCCTCATGCTGGTCGATCGGGTTTTGGGGATCGAGGGGGAAAAGAAGTCCATGAACCCGGGGCGCGTGGTGACCGAGCACGACATTCGGGAGGGCGCCTGGTATCTGGATCAGGGGCGCCTCACCCCGGGCTTGTCCATGGAATCCGGCCAGGCGGATCTTCTCTTGTCCTCGTATTTGGGCGTGGACTTCCAGACCAAGGGCGAATCCCTCTACCGCCTCCTGGACGCCGAGGTGACCTACCACCGCGGGCTTCCCCTTCCGGGGGAGACCGCCCGCTACGACATTCGCATCCTGAAGTTTTTCCGCCACGGCGACACCCACATGTTCCGCTTCGAGTTCGACGGCTCGATTTCCGGCAAACCCTTGATGAGCATGCGCCGGGGCTGCGCCGGGTTTTTCACCCCGGCCGAGCTCGCCCGGGGGAAAGGCCTCCCCGCCCCGATCCGGAAGGACGCCTCGCCGGGGGAGGTGAAAAAAGATCTGATCCCGCACCCCCGCCCGGTCGAGAGTTTAAGCGCCTCCGCCCTGGACGCCTTGCGGGACGGAGACCTCGGGGTTTTAGGCGCCGCTTTTCCCAAGGCCTTCCCAAAGACGAGGCCCTGGACCCTTCCCGGGGGGCGCCTCGCCCTCGTGGAAAGGGTGAGCGAGCTGAAGCTCTCCGGCGGGCTTTACGGCTTGGGCTTTTTACGGGCGGAATCCCGGGTGGATCCCCGGGCCTGGTATCTAAGCTCCCATTTCAAAGACGACGAGGTGATGCCGGGAACCCTCATGTACGACGCTTCCCTGCAGGCCCTGCGCGTCCTTCTCTTCTCCCTCGGCTGGATCCCGGAAGAGGGCCGAAGCGCCCTTTTACCGGCGGTCGGATTCGCGACCGCCCTTAAATGCCGGGGCCAGGTGACGGCGGCCGTGAAAACCGTCTCCTACGAAATCCACTTAAAGGAGCTCTCCTGGAAGAAGGCCCCGGCCTTTCCCCCCCGGGGGGAAAAGGCCGGGAAAGCCGAACCGTTCCCCTACGCGGCCGCGGACTGCGTCATGCGCGCCGACTCCCGCCCCATAGTCCTGGTGCGGAATCTGAACCTGATCTTCTCCGGCGCCGACCGGGAGCGCTTTAAGGAGCTCCGCGGGGTCTTGGGGAAAAGCCTCCCCGCGCCCGCGGCTTTAAAGGAGAACGGGGAAGAGCCCGCCGAAAAGCCGCGCGAGGCCCTGGAAGGCCCCCGAAAAACGGGCGCGGACGAGGCCCCGGGGAAAAAATCCCCGAACCGGAAAGCTCCGGCCCCCGACCCCAAGCCCTCCGCCGCCCGGCCCAAAGAACTAATCTACTCCCGCGCGGACATAGACGCCCTCATCCTCGGCCGACCCTCGGAGGTGCTGGGACCCCTCTTCCGCCGCTTCGACGACGGCTCCTTTATGGCGCGGCTCCCCCGGGCCCCCTACTCTTTTCTGGACCAGGCGCGGATCCTCAAGGGAAAGGTCGGCGACCCCGCTCCGGGCTCCAAGCTCGAGGCCCTCTTCACGCCGGATCCGACGAAGTGGCCCCTTACCGAGAGCCGCTCCAACGGCGGGACGCTCCCCTACGCCATCCTAAACGAAACGGCCCTCCAGCCCTGCGGCTTCCTCGCCACCTTCATGGGCTCGGCCCTGCCTTTCAAGGGGCCCATGCGTTTCCGGAACCTGGGCGGTCAGGCCCGGGTGACGGAGAAGATCGACTTGTTAAACCCCCTCCCCATCCGGACCCGGGTCACCTTCGCCAAGTCCGCGGTTTTAGGGGAGACCGTCATCCAGCACTACGCCTTCCAGGCGGAAATGGGCGGCAAAACGATTTTCGAGGGGGCGACCCACTTCGGCTTCATATCCCCGGAGAATCTGGAAAGGCAGGAGGGATTGAAAAACGCCGCCTCCGGCGTCCTGGCCGCCGCACTCCCCCCCGGAGCCGTCTTTCACCGCTATCCCGAGGGACCCGGCTGGCCCGGAAAGGAATGGCGCATGCTGGACGGCTACGCCTTCGCTTCCCCCGGAGGCGCCAAGGCGGGGACGCCCGCCGCCAAGAGCGGCGGAGCCGTCTACGGCTCCGCCAAAGTGAACCCCGAGGCCTGGTTTTTTCACGCCCACTTCCCCTTCGATCCGGTGTGGCCCGGATCCCTCGGGCTGGAATCCTTCTTCCAGCTGGCCAAAGTCGCGGCCGCCACGCGCTTTTTTCCGGATCTTCCTTTAAAGGAGAGGGAGAAATCCTTTTACGGCCCGGTTGTCGGAAGCGTCCATAAATGGCTCTACCGGGGCCAAATCCTCCCCGAAGCCGGCGAGTGCCTCCTGGGAATCACCGTAACCGGCGAAAACCGCCGGGAAAAATCCTTAAGCTTCCAGGGGATCCTCCATGTCGACGGACTCCCCATTTACCGCGTGGAAAACTTCTCGGTGCGCCTTGACCCTTAAAGACCTGGAAAATCCCATCGTTTTGGCCCTCGAGCTTTTAGACTTTCTGGCGTACGCGGACGAATTGTCCCTCCGCTCCATCGCGCCCCCGCTTCCGCCTAAAATCGACCCCCCGCCCGAGGCCTTTTTTTCGCCGGACGCGCCCCCGGAAGGCTCGGCGCCGTCTCCCCTGGCCCCGGGGTCCTCTCCCTTGGCCGCCAATTCGCGGACGCCCCCCTCCGAAGGCCCCCAAACGGGCGCCCCCGGGGGCCGGGAAAACCTGTTAGGCGAGGGCGCTTCCTTCGGGCGGAAGGCCTTGCGCTTCGATCCGGGAAAGGTCGTCCTTAAAACTCGGGATCCGGACCCTCCGGCGGCGCCCCCGGCGCCGGAAAAGGACCCAAGCGCCGTGAAAGATCCCTTTACGCCCCCGGACGCGGACCTTTCCGCTGGAGGTTCGACGCCCGCCCGAAAAGACCGGGAGCCTCAAGAACCTGAGCCTCAAAAGCCGGAGCCTCAAGAGCCAAAGCCCCAAGAACCGGAGCCTCAAGAGCCGGAGTCCCAAGAGCCAAAGCCCCAAGAACCAAAGCCTCAAGAGCCGGAGTCCGCCTTCCCGGGCTGGGCGGCTCCGGAAGACGGCCTCGCGTATTACGGAACGCCGGACCAAGGTCCGGGTAGGGCGGACTTCGCGGGGGAGAACGAAAAGCCCGGCCGGGCTCCCTCCGGCGAAGTTCCGGACGGGGAGAAGACCCCCCCCCCGAGCGGGTCCGCCCCGGAAAACCCGGCCGCGGCTTTAAGGGAGCCGGACTTCTCGGGCCAAGGCTCCGCCCCGCCGGAAGAATCCCGCCGGCCGGCGGCCGCCCTCCCCGCCCTCTGGATCAACAGCTCCAAAAATCTGTCCGAACTTAAAGCGGGCGTCGACGGCTGCGCCCTGTGCCCCCTGGGCCGGGGGGCGCCGCGGCGCTTTTTCGGCCGGGGGCCCCTAAGCCCGCGGATCCTCCTCGCGACCGGCGTCGTCGAAAAGGAGACGGCGCGGGAAGGCGACTTCCTCAAGCCGGAGGAATGGGAGCTTCTGCGCTCCATCATCGTCAAAGGCCTGAAGCTCTCCCTAGAAGAGGTCTACGTCACCCCGGTGGTGAAGTGCCCCGGGGAGATCGAGGACTTCGTCCCCCCTCGAAGCCTGGCCGTCTGCCGCAACGTGACCCTCAAAGAGATAAAACTAGCCAACCCCCGGGCGGTTGTGAGCTTCGGGGCCGAGGCCGCCCAGTGCCTTTCCCGGGAGAACGCGGTTTTGGGGACCTTGAGACGAAAGAAGGATCTGGTAGTGGAATCCGGAGAGACCCTGGTTCCCTTCCAGGCCACCGTGGGCCTGGAGAACATGCTGGAGTTTCCCCTCCTGAAAAAAGACGCCTGGGAGGACCTTAAAAGGCTCCTCAAGCGCCTTTAGCCCGGGATCCCCCCCCCTTTTGGAAAGTTTCACGCGCCCCCAAAAATCCCGGGGAGCGTAAAGGCCCGCCCGAAGCCAAGGGGGGAATTTTACCGCCCCCAAAGGCTCGTTTCCCGAAACGCTTGTTTCCGGATCCCCCGCTAGCCGATAACGGATATTGGATATTTTTCCAATTTTCGAAAAAACCCGCCCCGAATCCCCTTCGCCCCGAACTCCCCTCGCGGACCCCGCGCTCCCTTTCGAAGCGCTTCGACGTCCACGCGCCGAGGCTCGCGTCCCGCTCTCATTTCAGCGTGAAAAAGGCCAAAAGAGGCGGCGGACGCCCCTCGTTTTAGACGCGCGCCCCTTTCGAAAAACCTCCGCCCCCCGCCCGCCTGAAGGCGGGGAGGGCGGAGCGTTTTTTTTGGCTCGCATAGTCCCCCAAAAAGGCCCTGGCGCCCCCTCCCGCTTGGCGTTCAAAGATCTTGATCCGAAAAGCGCCTCCGGACCAACCGATCGAAGGCTTTAGAGGGCTTTAATAAGGGCATTAATGAGGGCTTTAAAAAACCCGCCGCGCTTAGGGGCGGCGTTCGCCGACATGACGTTTTCCGGTCCGCCGGGCCCCGCGTTTTTCCGTCAAACACACCAAAACGCGGGAAAAATCGCCGCCGAAAAAACACATCCGCGTGTTTTTTTTAGGAAGATGATTTTCGTTCCGAAAAAATTTTGACAAATCATTCCCCGTCCGATAAGATCCCCTTTCAAACACCGCCTCGGGGCGCGCCGGCGCCTATTCGGCGCCGCGGAGCCTTGACGCCCGCGGGCGACCCTTTCGGCGCGAAAAACCAGCTTGTCACATAGGAGTCTCTTCATGATTAAGTCCAAATACCACGTATTGATTTGCTCGGGCGGAAAACTTAGGGGCGACAAAAAAGGCATGTGCCACACCAGGGACGCTGAAAAGCTCGTGAAAAAACTGGTGGAGGAGCTCGAGGACAGGGATCTAAGTTCCGAGATCATCGTCAACACCACGAGCTGTTACGGCATCTGCGACAAGGGTCCCGTCATGGTCGTGTATCCCGACGGCGTCTGGTACGGAAATCTCGACGCGGAAAAAATTCAAACCATCGTAGACGAGCATCTCGAAAACGGCAAGGTCGTGGAAGATCTTAAAATCTGAAAGCCCCCTCCTTCTCCCCGAATTTTCGCGGATCCGTTTTACTCCGGCGGATAAACGCTGGAAACGCCCAAAAACGAGATCGGGTGTTCCGAGCGCGGTTATTCTATCTTTCCTCCGCCGGAATATCTTTTCCTCCCTGTCGACGACCTTTCACCCCCAAATTTTATTTTCCTCCGCTTTTTTCCCGCCCCGGAAAAAAATCTTGGCGGCGAGAGCGATTGTCGCGCGCTTACGCGGACGAGACCTCTTTTCCATCCTCTCTTAAAACCCTAAAAATCCCCCCAAACACCCAATTCAGGCCTCCATTCCCCTCCGGCGATAAACGAAGGGGGCGAAGGGCGCCATTTTAATGATAAGACGCCCGTCCCGTTTTGAACGCCATCCGCGTTCGCCTATGGCTTCCGCTTACAAAAGCGAAGCGAAAAACAGCACCGGGATCGATTCCGCCTTTCTCGTCTTCCCGCTATGGCCGACGATATTATTTTTCCGCCCCCCCCCGCGGGGACCGCTTTCGCGTTTTCCATTTCCTCTCCGGCATGGCATTTTTTAAAACGATCCTCTTTGAAAAAATGTTTTTTTTCTATCCGCGCTAAAACTTAGACGGGGGAGGGAAAAAGCGTTTTCAACGCCTCCGAAAAATTTATCCGCCCGCCAAAAAAAATCCGGCGCCACCCCTTTTCTACCCGTTCGCGGTCAAACGCGCCGGATGACGACAGTTGTTTTTTAGTTCCGGCCGCGAAAGGCCCCAAGGCGACGGGAAAAGGCCTCGAACCCGCGGACGCTTTCCATGATTCACGGTTGACGGTTGACGGTTGACGGTTGACGGTTGTCGATAGACGGTTGTCGGGCGTGCATGAACTTCCGTTTTTTTCCACAATCTCCCTCGCTTGGAATCCGCGAAAATCCGTGAACAACTGTTGTTCTTCCGCCTTTTAAAAATTAAAAAAAACGCCGCGCCTCAAGCCTCGTGAACAACAGTTGTTCTTCCGCCTTTAGTTTTTTAAAAAATTCAAAATCCCGCACCGCGTCAAGACCCTTGAACAACAGTTGTTCATCGAGCGCCCTCGGATGGGCTCAAGGTCTTTATTTACCAGGCTGAAATATTTGGCGGGAAAAGAGATGAATGGCGAAGCTCTGGTAATTTTTAAAAAAAGCGCGCCGATTCTTCATAAATTTCGAAATTTTTTCACTTTTACAAAATTTACCAATAATTTTTATACCGCGCGCTATAATTATGACGGGCGCCCGCGCTTTTCCCGTTTCCGGCCATTTCCGGCGGCTTTCGCCCCCGGGGGCGGGCCGCGGCCCGCTCACTTCGCCGCGTTTCCACGCGGTTTTTCGCCCTTCCCCGTCCCATAAAGGGATAAACGCGTTTTTTAGCGTCGATATTTTCTTGATTTTCGTGTTTTTTTTCCCTTTTTATTTTTTTTTATGCGTTTTTCACCTTCCGAAGTTTCTCCGTTTAGTCGAACCGGAGCAAATCCCGCGCAATTATTCCCGTTTTGAGCCCGCTTCCGGCGCCGGACGCGTTTTTAAAAAAAAATTTTTTCAACCGGACGAAAAAAACGCTCCAAAATACTTGAATTTTTTTTTAAAACGCCTTATCCTCTTTCTTGACGAACAGAGCGACCGTTTTCCCGGTGAAAACGATTTTTTTTCACCTGAAAAAAGGAGGTTGAATCTGAAACGGGGGCGAAAAGTCCGGCATTGAAAATCGTTTAGCGTTGGCGCTCAAGATTGGGTTAAATTTATATACATTAGCGCTCATAAAGTATATTATTCCCTTAATTTAAATCCAAAACCAAAAAGGTTTTCGCTGAACGACAAATATCATCCGTTTTTTATCTTTTTGAAGCGGAAGAGACTAAAAAGAATTAAATTGTCTATAGTTAGTTTAATTATCTTTAATTAATACCCGTTGACCGAACGCGCGCCGGGGGGGCGGACGTTCGCGCCGCGGCCGCCGATTGTTCCGTTAATTTCCACCCCCCTTCGGGGGAATCCTTCCCGCCCTCCCATGTTAATCGCCCTCGACCCGTTTTCCTGATTCAAAGTCCGAATCAAGCTCCGGCCCCGCCGGGGGCGGCCTTTTTCGGGTTTTAAACAGCCCGCGGCGGCCGTGGGAGGCCGGGTCGCTCAGCCGGCGGCTCGACTAGGGGGCCGTGATCTTCCCGGGGGAAAAGGCCGCGGCCGTCCCGGGAAGGCCCGGGAAAACGCCTTCGGCGCGTAACCATCCCTCCGCGGCCCCAAAACCCTCCGCGGCCCTGAAACCAAAAATTCGTAGTTAAACCCCTTCCCTTGCATTTCGCCCGGCTTTCCGGAGGCTGAAGCCTCTTGGGAAACAGCCGGATCTTAGCGGGAGTTTGAAATTTTTTTCCAGCGCCCGTGAAATTTTCCCACCCAACCCGCGACGCGGATGCGAAAAGTCCAGCTGAAAAATGAAAATATACAATACATTGGTTAAGTAATAATACTCCGCGGACATAAAGCGCGGCGTTTCAACTTTCCCAACAGCGAAGACTTTACGCGTTCGCCTCAAGCTTCCCTTTTTCCCTATGAAAAGCCCTCCGGGGATTTTCATGAGGCGGGGCGAACACCCTCGACGCTTAGACGAGCGTTTATTCAATTTTGAATAAGAACGAACGTTCGCTTAGTTTATCGCTCAGCTTCTCGCTCAGCTTCTTCCCTCGAGGGCGTTTCTCCGGCCCCGCGCGCCTTCCCCTGGCCGGCCCTCTTTCACCTCGAAAATGAAAGAGCCTCCCCATGAAAGGTTCAGCCAATGTCCAATCCCGTAAAAACCACCGCCGCCATGATCATAGACGTGGAGAACTTCATCGGCGGCTACATCCACGAGCTGGAGCAGGCCGGACTCGATCCGTCCAGGCCACCTAGGACGGGTGGCTTGGATATCGGCCCCGTCTGCGAGGCCATCATCCAAATGTACGGCTCGCTGCATTTCCGCATCTCCATAGGCGACATTTTCTACAGCTGCTACCGCACCAGGTGCATGGATCTGAATTTGCACCTCAAGAAAAACTTCCACGACAACTTCGTGGACATCCACGAGGTCACCAACTTCGACAACGTGAAGGACTGCTCCGATTTCGTCATATACACCGAGACCCTGGATCTGGCCTACCGGGAGGAGTCCATCGACTCCTTCACCATCATATCCATGGACAAGGGCTTCATCCCCCTCTACGTGAAGCTCAAGCAGCTGGGGAAGAAGGTGAGCGTCGTGGGCATGTCCCCCGCCTTCACGCCGGAGCTGGTGCACCGGGTGGTGGACAAGGTCCTCTACTACACCGATCTGGTGGACATAACCAAGCAGCCCCCGGCGGACGCCCCCCCGAAGGACGCCGCCCGCGACAGCCAGCTCGTCCTCGTCTCCGCCGCCTCCCAGGCCAAGGGCCAGACCCAGAAAGACGAGACCCGGGCCCCGGAGGCCGCCCCCGTCGGAAAAAAGCCGGAGATCGACCGCTTCCTGATACCGGAAACGGAGTTTCCGGAGTGGGTGAACTTCGAGAACTACGGGCTCGCCGAAAAGATCATCAAGTGCGTGGAGAAGGTCTTGCGCTGCCCGGTTTTAAGCCGCGAGCACTACGGCTACATCTGCCAGATGGTGGAGCACATCTTCCGGGAGAAGACTAAAAACGGCTCCCCCATAAAGATGGTGGCCCTAACCGATCTGGTGACCGACAGGATCCTGGCCCGGGACGACCTCATCACCAGCGCCGATCTCCAGGAGTACAACCTCGAGAACAAGGGCCTCGACAAGCTGGCCAGCAAACTGGTCTACAAGGTGATCCGCACCCTCTACATGACGGCGGCCTTCAACAGGCTCCCCAACGAGACCAACAAGACCAACGACCCCACCCTCCCCTCCTTCGCCGAGGAGAACCCCGAACTTTTGGAGCACCTCTTCTCGGCCTTCTTCGGCTTCCTCAAGGTGGACAACCTGTCCCTGGACCCGGAGCCCCTCACCATGGCCTTCTACCGCCTCCCCACGGAGGAGAACAAGAGCGAGATTAAGGAGTTCATCCGCAAGCACAAGATATACCGCTCCACCTACTTCAACCAGAGCTCCAAACCCCAGCCCTTTGAAATCCTGGGATCCTTCAAAGCCTCGGGCTCCGGCGAAAACTAAAAAACGCCGCGGCCTTCCGCCCGACCCGTAAGCCGGTCTAAAACCCCCGCCCCGGATCTTCCGGACCAACTCCCCACGATACCCCGCCCCCAAAGGCGCGGGGGGGCCTAAGCCCCCCCCGCGCCTTTCTTTACTCTCCTTCCCGCATCAAGTAAACTGGAAAACACCCCCCCTCCTCCGGAGCGGGGCGAATCCGCCTTTCCGGAGGCGTCCGGCTCCCTTCGGATGGCGCCCGGCTCCCGCCGGAGGCTTTTCGGGGGCCGCCTGGAACCCTCCGGCCCTGAAACGAAGCTTCCCCATGCCAACCCCCCCCCTCGTGACCACCACCGAGCAGTCCAAGGCCCTAGACGAGCTGGCCGTAAAGAGCTACGGCCTCTCCGGACTCATCCTCATGGAGAACGCCGCGAGAAGCGTTCTCGACGCGATCCTCGCCTTTTTTCCGGAACTCGCGGGCGGCCGGAAAAGGATCGCCATCCTGGGGGGGCCCGGTCAGAACGGCGGCGACGGCTGGGCGCTCGGCCGGCTCTTCCACAACCGCGGGCACCTTGTCCACGCCTTCCTCTTCACCCGGCCCGGACACCGGCCCAAAGGGGACGCTCTGGTCAATCTGGCCATTTTGGAAAACCTGGCGATACCCTTTAAGACCGTATCCTCCTTTAAGGAGCCTCCGGCGGATTTCGCCTCCTACGATCTTTTAGTGGACGCCCTCTTCGGCACCGGCCTCAGCCGGGGCCTCGAGGGCGTCCACCTGGAGCTTGTCCGTCACTTGAACGCCCTACCCCGAATCTTCAAGGTGGCGGCGGTGGATCTGCCCTCCGGCCTTTCCGGCGACAGCGGGGAGGCGGAGGGGGAAGTTTTGAGGGCCGATCTCACCGTGTCCCTGGGCTCCTATAAAAGGGGCTTCTTCCAAAACCGCGGCCCCTCCCTCACGGGAAAGCTGGCCTTGGGCGACATCGGCCTCAGCCCCGAAATGTATGAAAAGATCGAGCCCGCGGGGACCTTTACCGGAAAAGAGGAGGTCTTGAGGATCCTTCCTCCACGGGACCGCCTGGCCCATAAAGGCGTCTTCGGGCACGCGGTGGTATGCGGCGGCTCCCCCGGGAAATCCGGCGCCCTGGTCCTTTCCGCCCTGGGCGCGGCGCGGGCGGGAGCGGGGCTGGTGACGGCGGCCCACCCGGAGGGTCTGGAAACGATCATGGAGACCAAGCTCACCTCCGCCATGACCCGCTCCCTTCCGGAAAACCGGGAGACCCGGGAGCTGGATCGCCTCGCGGCCCCCTTCCTGTTAGAGCTCCTCCAAGGGAAGGACGCCCTGGCCCTGGGCCCGGGCCTCGGCCTCTCCTTCGGGGCCCGGGACTTCACCAAGGAGATCGTCTTAAACGCCGAACTCCCCTTGGTGCTGGACGCCGACAGCCTCACCCATCTGGGCGCCTCGCTGGAGATCGTGGCCGAGAGGACCCATCCCACGGTTCTAACCCCGCACCCCAAGGAGGCGGCCGCCCTCTTGGGGACCAGCGCGGGGGAGGTGCTCCGGGATCGCTTCAAGGCGGCGGAGGCCATCGCCCGCCTCGGCTACGCGGTGGTGATCCTGAAGGGGCCCCACAGCATCGTGATGGACCCCCGGGGGAACTTCGCCGTCAACTCCACCGGCGGACCGGAGCTCGCCACCGGCGGCTCGGGCGACATCCTCACCGGGTTGGTCTGCGGCCTTCTGGCCCAAAAGATCCCCCCCTTCGAGGCCGCCAGGCTCGCGGCCTGGGTCCACGGCCGGGCCGGGGAGCTGGCCGCGGAGCTGATCGGGCCCTTCGGGATGTCGGCCGCGGAGATCCAGCCCTGCGCGACCAAAGTCTGGGAGGAGCTTTACCGGGCCCGGGGCTGGCTCTGAAGCGCCCCGGGGGGGCTCCCTCTTCCGGATTTTTCGGATACCCTTTTTTTCGGCCTTTTTCCGGTTTCGCCCCGAAATGATCCGCCCCCCCCTTAGCAAAAACCCCGAAGCGAAACCCGCGCCCAAGGCCGAAAGCGGCCAAAACTTAAAATAACGCCCGTAAAACCCGAACATTTCCCGGCGAAAAAAATTCAAGGAAAACATGCGCAAAAGGATTCCCGTCATCATCGCCTTCGTCATCCTGGCGGCGGCGGCCCTCCTGGTTTTCAGACCCTTCTCCGGAAAGAGTCCCGCCCTTTCCTACCGCACCCAGCGGGCCATCGTGAACCAGCTGCGCATAGCGGTCTCGGCCACCGGCACCCTCAATCCGGTGTCGGTGGTGAGCGTGGGCACCCAGATCTCCGGCACCATTAGGGAGATCCTGGTGGACTACAACGACGAGGTCGAGGCCGGGGATCTCCTTTTGGTCTTGGACGATCAGCTCTTCCAGGCCAAGACCAAGATGGCCGAGGCCAATTTGGCCTCGGCCCGGGCGCAGGAGAGGCTTTCGCGGATGAAATACGACCGCCAGAAGAAGCTCTTTCAGAGCCGCTCCTCCTCCCAAGAGGAGCTGGACACGGCCGAGGCCGATTTGGAGATAGCCCAGGCCCAGGTGGCCCAGCACGAGGCCACCCTGGCCCAGGAGACCTACAACCTCTCCAACACCAAGATAGTCTCCCCGGTGGACGGGGTGGTGCTCGATCGGGCGGTGGACGTGGGGCAGACGGTGGCGGCGAGCTTCCAGACGCCCACCCTCATAAACATCGCCCAGGACCTTTCCAAGATGCAGATAAACGCGAGCTTCGCCGAGGCGGACATCGGCCGGCTCTCGCCGGGGCTCGAGGCCTCCTTCACGGTGGACGCCTACCAGGGCAAAACCTTCGCCGGGAGGGTGCGGCAGATAAGGCTCAACCCCACGGTCACCTCCAACGTGGTGACCTACGACGTGGTGGTGGACGTGGACAACCCGGATCTCACGCTTCTTCCCGGAATGACGGCCTACGTGGACATAGAGCTCTACCGGGAGGACGGCGCCCTCCTCATTCCCAACTCCGCCTTGAACTTCCGTCCCGAAGGCGCGGGAGCCCCGGATCCGGTTAAGTTCTCCCCCGCCGGCGGAGTCCGGCCGGACTCCGCCGAGGAGGGGGGATCCCCCGCCGGGGAGGGGGAACCCCCTTCCCGGGCCGTAACCGCCGCTTCCGAGATCAAAAGCTCGGCCCGGGCGATGATCCCCTCCAAGGACGACCCTCCGACGCGGGGCCGGGTCTACATCCTGGGCAAGGACGGAAAACCCCGAAGCGTGGACGTGCTCCTAGGCGCGACCGATCTGCGCTACACCGTGGTGAAGGGCGGGGACCTCAAGGCCGGGGATCTGGTCATAACCGGAGACCTCTCGGCGCCGGGCGCCCAGACCCTGTTCTCCGGCCCGGCTCCGGGCGGAAGGCGTTAGGCGTCCCCTTGAGCGGAAAAACGCGTCCGGAAGAGCTGGCGGCGCTAAAAAAGACCCCGGGGACCGGAACGGCGCCCGACGTCGGGGAAGACCCGGACGACCGTCGAAAGCGCCAATCCCCCGGGGCCGGGGCTTCCCCGGACCCGGGGGAGCCGGAAACCGTCATCCGGACCAAGGATCTGAAAAAATCCTACCTCACCGACGCCGGGGCCTTCGAGGTCCTCCACGGAGTGGACTTCAGCTTCCGGAAGGGGGAGTTCGTCTCCATCATGGGACCCTCCGGGTCGGGCAAATCCACCTTCATGAACATCCTGGGCTGCCTGGACACCCCCACGGCGGGAACCTACGAGCTTTTAGGCGAGGACGTCTCCCAACTGAGCCGGAACCAACTGGCCGCCAGGCGCAACCTCTACCTGGGCTTCGTCTTCCAGGGCTTCAACCTCCTTCCCAAGGCGGATCTCCTGGAGAACGTGGGCCTGCCCCTGCTCTACGCCAGGGTGGGCGCCGAGGAGAGGCGGAGCCGGGCCCTGGAGATGTTGAGGAAGGTGGGCCTCGAGCCCTGGGCCGGGCGCAAGCCCAGCCAGGTCTCCGGCGGCCAGCAGCAGCGGGCGGCCATCGCCCGGGCCCTGGTGGGGGAGCCCAGTTTGGTTTTAGCCGACGAGCCCACGGGAAATCTGGACAGCAAAACCTCGGACGACATCATGAGCCTCTTTCGCAAATTGAACGACGAGGGCCTCTCCCTCATCGTGGTCACCCACGAGCCGGACGTGGCCGCCCGCGCCAAAAGGCTGGTCCGCTTTCGCGACGGCTCCCTCGTGGAGGATCGCGAAGTTTCACCCCGAAGGAGCTCTTAAATGCTGTTCGCCATGCTCTGGGAGGCCCTGAGGGCCATGGCCGCGAACCGGCTGCGCACCTCCCTCACCATGCTGGGGATAATCATCGGCGTGGCCGCGGTGGTGCTCATGCTGGCCGTAGGCGAGGGGACCCGGGTCGCCATCAAAAAGCAGGTGGACGCCATGGGCACCAACATCTTCATCGTCCTCGCGGGCGCCCAGAACACCGCGGGCGCCCGCAGCGCCACCGGCGCCCGCCCCACCCTCAAATCCGAGGACGGGGAGGCCCTCCTCCAGGTGGACGGGGTGGTGGCCCAGAGTCCGGTGGCCTTTTCGAATTTGCAGATAGTGGCGGCCGGATTGAACTGGAACACCGCCGTCATGGGCGTAAACGAGGAGTATTTGACCGTGCGCTCCTGGGAGGTGGAGGACGGACGCCCCATGGATTATCTGGACACCCAGTCGGCGGCCCGGCTCATCTGGCTGGGAAAATCCACCGTGAAGGAGCTCTTCGGGTCCGCGGATCCCTTGGGCTCCACCGTGCGGGTGGGCATGGTGCCCTTCACCGTCTGCGGGGTCTTGGCCTCAAAGGGTCAGAGCCTGGACGGCCGCGATCAAGACGACACCGCCATAGTCCCTTTTTCCACCTTCACCCGATTCCTCCAGGGCTCCCACTTCCAAGGCCAGGTGCGCATGATAATGGTTAAAGCCCGAGACGGCGCGGACATGAACCTAGTGATGGAGGATATGCGCTCCGTTTTAAGGGAGCGCCACCACATCCTCGACCCCGCCCAGGCGGACGACTTCTTCATCTCGAATCTCTCCGCCGTGATGGAATCCGCCGAGGAGACGGCTAGGGCCATGACCCTCCTCTTGGGCGCCATCGCCTCGGTCTCGTTGGCCGTGGGCGGCATCGGCATCATGAACATCATGCTGGTCTCGGTCACCGAGCGCACCCGGGAGATAGGCATCAGACTGGCCATAGGGGCGAGAAAAAAGGACATCCTCACCCAGTTCATCCTCGAGGCCGTATTGGTGTCCGTGACGGGCGGCCTCCTGGGTCTGGGAGCGGGGGCGCTGGGCGCCTTCCTGGTCTCCAAGCTCTGGCACATAAGCGTCTACGTGACCGTCTTCTCGGTCACCCTCTCCTTTTCCGTCTCCCTTTTGACGGGGCTCTTTTTCGGCTTCTACCCCGCCTGGAAGGCCGCGGACCAGAACCCGATAGACGCCCTGCGTTACCAGTAGGGGGCTCTTTTCAAAAGCGCCGCCCCGAGGGCGCTCTTAAAAACCGCGCGTTTCGCGTCACCCCCCTCCCCCGGCGGAAAACGGCCGCCCTCAAAAAAACCATCGTTTTAGCCCGCGGCTTTAAGGCTTAAGCCGGAGGATCCCTAAAACGCCCCCCCTGGCGCGCTCGACAAGAGCATCGGCCGGAGGCGCGGTTTGAAAATATTTTTCCCCCAAACTTAATTTTTTTAAATAGAGATTGGAATACGCGAGCGCCGAAAGAGCCTTGAGAGCGCTTTAAGCGGGAATCCCCCCGAGCGTGAATGAATTTATCGGCCCGCGAAATCTTTACCCCGTCTCCTTGGCAAAGCGAATTAAAGAGATAAAAAAAAATTAAACAAGTTTCCTCTTCAATTGAAAAAAAATAAGAAAAGAACATCCTTAAGGGGAATTTTTCCAAATTTCCTTAGGAACCGGGTGTTCCTGGTTTTACGCGCGTTTTATCCGCCGTGTCGTCAAAGAGACGGGTTTGTCCGCGATATGATGTAGGATAATTTAAACAAAATCTTGTTGTTTATAAGGTAAATACATTTTTTAATAACGCGCGATTCTATTTATACATGAATTATAATCTTTAGAATGTATTAATAAAATATTTAGCGTCCCGCGCGAAATTAGGTTAAAACTTGAAATCAAACCGCGTCTTTTCGACTACATAGTATCGCGGACGAACCCAAAG
>JAISMF010000106.1 GCA_031276865.1 Deltaproteobacteria bacterium
CAAGTTCAAAGTAAGATAGTTAGCATTTTGGATAGTTTTTCATCTCTAACAACAGACATCGTTTCAGGCTTACACGCTGAAATTGAAGCAAGACGCAAGCAATACGAATACTACAGAGAACAACTTCTTACCTTTAAGAGGGCGGAATAAGCCACGGCTTTCCTTATTTCAGCCTAGCGGACACGCGCCGCGTTTTGGGAATAACGGAGGCGGAGGCCGGAACGGGCCAGGTTTTACGGCCGGATGCTCTTTTTGACGGCCTCCGGAGCTAAAATCCCGGGAAAACGGAGGGAAACCCCCGCCCGGCGCTCAAAAAGGGCCCTCTCCGGGGCTTTTTTCCTAAATGGGGGGTGGTAGTAAGGGTTTTTCCCCCGGCGGCTATTTAGCGGGCCTAAAAAGAGGCTCGGATCTGAATTTTGGCCGCTAATGGTATTGGTTATAAGTGAGAATAATTTATATATAAGATCCCAACACGCTTTTTTGTGATTATTCTGTGGTTAAATTTACATGCTTTTAGGTCACACCCACGGTAAAAAGCGGGCTAGAGCGGGATTGTTCTATTTTAAGTCATTCATCACCTCCATGGCTTTCAAGGTTGCTACCGGCCGGACCAGCCCAATTGCCGGGCGGGCATCTCAGCCCGCTAGGTACGCGCGCCTTTACACGGCGCACAAAAAAGCATCCAATGGGAAACGAGCTGGCCGCTACCTTTTAAAAGCTTCCCACGCGGTCCGCGGCGGAAGCGTTCGGCCGGGCTCTCGGATTTGGCCGTCCCGCTCTCTTGCGCCTCGAGCGGACAAAAGGGCGCCGCCTGGAAATAATCCGCTATTCGCCCCCCGCGAACGGATCAGACGAAACATTTTAAGCCGCGGCGGTCGAAGATTCGGGATTCGCCTCTTTCCGTCCCGCCTCCTTCCCGATAAGGAAAAGAGATTCTCCGGAGAGCGGAAACGGGCCGGAACCCGGGCGCCCGAGCCCGGAAAAAAACGCCGAAATGAAACCGATTTTCATGTTACAATTCTATTTTTACCGCCGGATAAAAAGGAATTTCCGATGACGGAGAAGATGACGGAGAACGCGAACGAAGAGATAGGGCTGGGACTTATTTTCTTCCCGGCCTACGACTGGGCCATATCCCCCCGGCACCCGGAGCGGGAGGAAAGGCTCCTCTACACCCACGACCAGCTGAGGGAGGATGGCGTCTTCGATCATAGCCGGATAAGGGAGTTCAGGCCCGTTCCGGCGGAGGCGGAGGACGCCGGGCGGGCCCACTTCTTCCCCCTGGGGCTGGAAACCGTGGCCTCGCTTCCCCACTTCATCGCCGCCGGAGGCGCCATCCGGGCGGGAGAGCTGGTGGCGGAAAAAAAGGTCAAAAAAGCCTTCGCCCTGGTGAGGCCTCCGGGCCATCACGCCGGAAAGGTCGTCCACGGCGGACGGGGTTTTTGCAACATCAATAACGAGGCCATCATGGTGGAGAGCCTGCGGGCCAAATACGGCTACCGCCGAATCGCCATCGTGGACACCGACTGCCACCACGGGGACGGAAGCCAGGACGTCTTCTGGTACGACCCGGATCTGCTCTTCATCAGCCTGCACCAGGACGGGAGGACCCTCTATCCCGGATCCGGCGCCTTCACCGAGCTGGGGGGGCCCAGATCCTGGGGAGCCACGGTGAACATCCCCCTGCCGCCGGAGACCGGAGACGAGGGATTCCTTTTAAGCGTCAGGGAGATAGTGAGGCCCATCTTAGACGAGTGGAAACCAGAGCTGGTCGTTAACTCCGCCGGCCAGGACAACCACTTCAGCGACCCCATCACCAACATGAAAATCACCGCCCGGGGCTACGCCGAGATGTCCAGGCTGATAGATCCGGATATAGCGGTCCTGGAAGGCGGCTACGCCATCCAGGGCGCCCTCCCTTACACCAACCTGGGGATCATCCTGAGCATGGCGGGACTCGACTGGTCCGGGCTTCGGGAGCCCCTTCCCCCGGGCGGGGCGCCCCGCACCCGCGGGGAGGTTTTGGACTACGTAAAAAAGGTCGCCGAGTTCATCCACCAAAGCCGCGAAGAGCCTCCGAAGGAGGCCCTCACGGGATCCGTCCTGAAAAACGGCTACTTCGTCCGGCGCAAAAGCATCCCCTACGACAGCCACCCGGCCGACCCCCAAACGCAGAGGAACTGGCCCTCCTATTTCACGGAAAACAGGACCGAGTATCTGCGTGACTGCCCCGACTGCCCGGGGGTGGTGGTCTTTAGGAGCTCGTCCGAGGTCGCGCCGGAAAAGGTCTTCGCCTGGCTGCCCCCGAACCCTTGCGAAAAATGCCGGGAGGTCAAAGAGGCGGTGGATCAAAAGGGGGTTTTTCCCCCGGCCTGAAAGGGCCGGAGGCTTTCCGAGGACGGAGGCGGAGGGGCGGAAGCGCCCCTCCTATCCGGCGAACTCCTCTCCGGCCTTCACGACCTCCTCCAGCTGCTCGGAGGTGAATTTGTCCGGCCCCTCGACCCCCCTAAAGGCGAGAACCGGGAACTTCTTCGAAATGGAGAGGGAATCGAAGAGGTACTTCACCACCAAAGTCACGGGAGTGAAGAGCTCCTTTCCCTTGGTGGCCCCCACCGCCAGAAGGAAGCCCCGGCCGCCGGGCTTGTCCTCCTTGTTCTGGTGAAGCTCGTAGCGCCGGGCCCAGAAGGCCTGGCTGCGATCCAGAACCGCCTTGCCCTGGGAGGGCATGTCGTAGAAGTAGATGGAGGTGCTAACCACCACCCTCTCCGCCTTCTCCCAGGCCTCGTAGAGGACACGCATGTCGTCGTCCTTGATGACGCATTTCCCGTCCTTGGTGCAGGAAAAGCAGCCGACGCAGCCTTTGATCCGCAGATCCGAAACCGAAAGGATCTCGAAGCGGGCGCCTTTGCTTTCGGCCCCCTCCTTGAACTTGTCCAAAAGGAGACGCGAGCTCCCCTTTTTTCTGGGACTGAGGTGCAGACCCAGTATCTCGACTGAGGTGTTTTTTGGCATGTGTTTTCTCCCACGCGATCCGGATCTAAAATTATAATTCCGAACCGCATGCCATTTTAGCACGGGTGTGGAAAAAACGCCACGTATTTCCATCAGGCCGACTCGCGTCGTGAAAAACGAAATCTCCGCCCGGAAGGCCGTGAACGCGTCTTCCAAGCTGTTTTTACGGCCTCTCCCCGGGTGAACCGGACGAAACCATCCAGAATCCTTCCGAAGCCGGGCGTTTGTGGGATTTTCGGCGTTTTCCGGGATCGGACGCTCCGGGAAAAGATATAAACCATCGCTCCGTTTCGCCAAATAATTTCAAAGCGCCCCTTTCCCGCCGGATTTACTTTTTCCGCCCAGCTCCGAACAGGGCCATAGCCTCCCCCCAGCCGCGGATCCCCACCCCCGCCGTCACGCCCTTCACGCCGGAGAGACGGTAGCCCGCGGATCGTTTTTATCACCACGGCGGTTAAATTTTGACGCGACCGCGAAAACCCCGAGGTGTTCGAATTTGTGAAAATCTACTACTTTATGTACGGTATCTTTATCATACTTATCCCATATTTTGTATAGCGTCTCTTTCAGCTTTTCAATGACGGACTTTACGCGGTCGCTTCGCGTGTTTAGTTATCTCGTAAAAATCTAGACGAATGGCATCAATCTCATCCTCTACGCTATGTCTTATTCTTCGTCATCTATCATCTCCAATTAAGTTTAGACACATGTGAAATTAAGGATGAAAAACCTATTTGCCATAACTATTTTCAGCTTCCACATCATCTAAAGATTTTGCAATAAGAAATCCATATTTTTTAGCTGCATATTATCCACTTTTTCTAAAATACTCTAAAAATTCATCCGTAGACATATTCTTAATTTTCTCATAATTATCGACACGTGCTCTGTGAATCCAATCATCACTAGTATTGGAATTAGTCATTATCAATCACCTCCATAGGCGATTTAATATCAATAACGAAATAACCATAAATTGTACTGATATACGCGGTAAAAGATCGAGTTTTATCTTTGACGATATGCTTGAAATTTAAATTGATAATTTTATCTAAACCATTAACTATAGCTATATGTGTCGCGTACATTCCGTATCTTTCTGGAATAATTTATTTACTATATATATATTAACGATATGGAGCGCGGTTGGGTTTTCAGGAAGCACTATTATATTGTATTTTGGTATCATATTGAGCGTTATTTCATAGTTATCACCCCGGCGGTTAAATATGGAAAAAGTCACTTATTCAAGGGAATATCTTCCTCTTACCTTTCTAAATTGCGTCCACCGGGGTGATAATAATCGTTTCCGCTTCCAAATTCGGCGCTTTTAAAGAATAATGATACTCGTCGTTTTTCCATGTCATCTCATCCACGGTCAAATACCCCGTCTGAAAAGCGAGAGCCGCGGGATTGACGCTCCCCGTTTTCTCGATATAAGATTATCCAGCGGAATATCTTTCAAGACGTCGTTAGCGAATTTAAAAGGATAATTTTCTAAAAAACCGGTTAAAAAATTTCTAGACGAAGCCTCGTGTTTCCAGTACTTTTTAAAACCTTTTTTTTGTAAAAAATTCAAAATTGAAACCGGATTTAAGACGCCTCGTCGTCCGTCCCAATAATAACCGCCATACCAATTTAATATCTCCGCTTTCAAGTCGCTAATTGTTTTCAAATCCGTTTCGGATTTATCAGCTTGCACGTAAAAACCATCATTTACCAAATGACGGTTTGTTTTCCAAAGCGGCGAAAGAATCCCTAATTCTTGAAGACCTATATCCTTTCATTTTCTGACTTTCAAGAATTCCAGGATACATGCCGCCGAAATAAAAATCCTGGTTCTTCGGCCGTGAATCCGCAAATGGATGAATATTTCGGATCCAGGGTTATATCGGTCATATGGCTGAATACGTCGGCGATATCCGTCATCGCGTAATGGGTTTCGCCGGTTACGAACGCGAACCGTGTAAAATTGTTGGAAGACTTGATCGATAAGAAAAATAACGTAGAAATTCAACGATATCTTCGGAAAATTTCCCGCGGCTAAGCGTTCTTTTAAAAGGACTGTCGTAATCGTCTACGAAAATCGCGACTTTAGTTCCGTATTTTTCACAAACCTTTTTGATCTATTCTCGAATGGATGATCCGTAATTTACGGATTCCAGTTTTAATTCTTCTTTTTCAGCGTTCAACCGCGTAAGTTCTAGGATAGCCGATTTCAACTCTTCAACGTCGCCTCGGGTTATGTTCATATCGAAACGCGACACCGGGTGTTGTTTTAAATCATATCCGGTCTCGGATATTTTAAGCCCCTTAAAAAGACTCCGGTCGCCTTTGAAAATTTCCGCTAACGTGTCCAAAAGCAACGATTTACCAAAACCTACGGGGCGGGAGAGGAAAACATTTTTCCACGAGCTGGTTACAAGTTTGGGAAGCGTTTCCGTTTTATCCACATAGACGCGTCCCCCTCGCTGATTTTTCGAAACTTGGTCACGTCTTTCGGCACGCGTTTTAATTCTTCAGTCCAAACCCGCCTCCAGCTTGCCGCGCGCGGGCGGCGTAGTGTAAAAATAAGATATGAAAAACGTCGGAAAATAAACGGAGGCTTCTAAGTCGGCCGGCGTTTTTTTCGCTCATTCGCCCGTTAATTATAACGCGGGGGGGTCTATCGGTGAAAAGTTATTTTTCTGGGATGGAAATGGTAGTTTAAATCCACTGTTTTAACTACGCCGAGGAATGGGAATTAAAAAGCGTTTCACCCGGCTCCGGCATAAAGCGGATCCGCGTATGGAACGACGCCCAAAGAGATCCGGCTCCAACCGTTTTTTCCGAACCGTCCGCGTCCAAAAGAAAAGCCGCGTCTCGTCCGCGAGGCGCGGGGGAGTTGTTTTTTCACGCTTTTCACCCTTTCACGCTTTCACGCTTTCACGCGGCGGGCGGACGCCCATCCTGGCGCCCTTAGGCGTTTCTTCGCCGCCGGCTGAAAAAGACGAAACCTCGGCTTAGTTCCCCCCGAAGGAGCGCCGGACCTTTTCCAGGCCCTTTCTCAGCTCTTCGAGGACCCCGAAGCTTAAGGGGCTGTTCTCCCTCACCCAGGAAAGGGGCGTCTTTTTATTGGCCCCGTGATAGTCCGAGCCGTTGGTGGCGACCAGATCCAGTTTCTCCGCCGCCCGCGAGAGCTCCCGGCGCAGCTCCGGACCGTTTTCCGGGTGGTAGATTTCCACCCCCACCAGGCCGCGGCTTTTCAAATAGGCGAGCTTTTCCCCGTATTCGCCCGGGGCGAGCTTCAAGGAGCCCGGATGGGCCAGAACCGGGGCGTAGCCGGAGTTCAAGAGAAGCTTCACGCCCTCCTCCGCCCCCAGCCGCCTCTTTTCCACGTAGGCGGGCCTCCCTTTTCCCAGATACAGCTCGAAGGCCTCCTGCGTGGCGGAGACGATGCCCTTTTCCCGCAAGGCGAGGGCCAGATGCGGTTTTCCCATGAGGCCATCGCCGGCTATCTCCTCCACCCTTTCCCAGCTTAAGGGGAAGCCTAAGTCCAGAAGCTTTTGGAACATGGCGCGGTTGCGTTCCCGGCGGTATTCCTGGAGAAACGACAGATCAAGATCCGGCAGAAAGTCTCCGCCGAGCCGGTAGCCCAGCATGTGGGTGGTGCCCTTGAAGTTCAGGCTCAGCTCGACGCCGCCCACGGTCCTGAAGTTCCGCTTTTTTCCGGCGCTGAAAAACTCCGGCACCCCCTCCACCGTGTCGTGATCCGTGAGCGCCAGGCCCTTGAGGCCGGCGGCCGCGGCCGCCGCCACCAACTGGGCGGGGCTTAAGGTGCCGTCGGAAAAGGTGGAGTGGGAGTGAAGATCTATCTGAAACACCTTAGACCTCTTTTCCGGCCGCCCGGGTCCGGGCGGCCGCCTTTAGGACGACTTTTCCGGGGCTGGGTTCGGATAACCGGGGCTTTTAACGAGCTCCTCGGAGGTGCCGGTGTGCGCTCCGCCCTCCCGAAAGGGAGGGTGCCTGAGAAGGGCCAGGATGAAGGGGATGTTGGTTTTGACGCCCTCCACCCGGAAGGCCTCCAAAGCGGAGGACAATTTGTCCAAAGCCTCGCCGCGGGTCTCCCCCCGGGCGATGACCTGGGCGATCATGGGGTCGTAGAAGGGGGTGACCACGCCTCCCTCCTTGAAGCCCGTCTCCACCCTGACTCCCCCGCCGTAAGGCGGGCGGAAGACCTTCAAAGGCCCGGGCGAGGGGAGGAAGCGCAGGGGGTCCTCGGCGTAGATCCTGGCCTCCACCGCGTGGCCGCGTTTTTCCGGGGTCCCGGCGGGGAGGATGTCTTTGAGTTTTTCTCCGGAGGCCAGGCGCAGCTGAATCTTCACCAGATCCGTTCCGGTTACCTCCTCGGTCGCCGCGTGCTCCACCTGGAGCCTGGGATTGAGTTCCAGAAAGGAGAAGCCGCTTTCCCGGCTGTAAAGGGTCTCCACCGTGCCCAGGTGGTCGTAGCCAAGGGAGGCGAGAGCCCGGGCGGCTTTTTCCGCCGTCTCCCGTAGGAGGGCTTCTTCGATTCCCGGCGCCCCGGCCTCCTCCACCACCTTCTGGCGGCGCCTCTGGGTGGAGCAGTCGCGCTCGTGGAGGTGGAGGGCCTCGCGGCCGTCGGCGACTATCTGAAACTCCACGTGCCTGGGGTTGATTAAAAGGCGCTCGGCGTAGAGCTCGCTTTTGCCGAAGCCGCGTTCGGCTTGGGAGGCGGCCGTTTTAAGCCCGCTTTGAAGCTTCCCGCTTTCGAAGACCGGAATCATGCCTATCCCCCCGCCTCCGCCGGCGGGTTTGATAAGGAGGGGGAAGCCGATCTTTTCCGCCTCCCGGGCCATCTCCTCCAAAGTCCCTAAAAGCGTCCCGGTGCTGGGGGAAAGAGGGAAGCCCCTCCCTCCCATGACGGCCCGGGCCGACACTTTGTCCCCCATGGTTTTCAGAAACTCGGGCGAGGGGCCGATGAAAACCAGCCCGGCCTCCCCCGTCTTTCGGGCGAACTCCCAGTTCTCGGAGAGGAAGCCGTAACCCGGATGGAGGGCGTCGCAACCGCCCTCCAGGGCCGCCCGGATGACGGCGTCCTGGTTCAGGTAGCTCTCCCGGGGGGCCGAAGGCCCGATCACCTTGAAAAAGGTGGCCTCCGCCACGTAGGGGTTGTCCTTATCGGCCTCGGAGCAGAGAATCAGGCTTTCCACCCCGAGCTCGTTTAAAGCCCTCACCACCCTCGAGGCGACGGCGCCGCGGTTGGGCACGGCCACCCTCTTAAACATGAAAAACCCCCCCAGGCGGCAGCGCCCCGTCCCGCCCGGGGGCGGTGAAATCATCGTACGGCAAGTGGAATCTCCTTATATCGCGCGCGGTTTCGAAACGTCCGCCCGCCGCGCCCCCCGAAGGGAGGTCCGCGGGGGCGGAAAATCAACCCACTATAGCAAACAACCCCCGAAGCGGGAAACATTATCCGGACCCGCGGACCCGGATGGAAATAGAGGCCACCGGGTCAAAAAACGCCTCGCTTTCCCCCGAAAGGGGGAAGGCGGCCGCCTCCCCGGAAGAACGGAGGGAGATCGCCCCCGCCCGGAAGCCCCCGGAAAACGTGAAAAAAATTGGCCCGACTTTTGAATAACCCCTCGCGACGGGACCAAGGCCTCCGGCCGGATCCCCTCGATAAGGAGACTCATCATGGGAAGCATCGCGAACGCCGGCGCCACCCCCCTCCCCATCAAACAACCCGCCTCCCGCTCCCTCTGGCGGGAGGAGATGCTGGGACAGCTTTTAAGCTCCATGCGGGAGCACCAGAACAAAAATCCACAAGTCGAGGAAAGCGCTCCGGCGGAGCGGCCGCCGCGAGTCTTCGGAAAGGGTTATTATGTCGACCTATACGTATGAGGAAAATAACGAAAGCCTAAAAAACGCGCGATTCGCCCCGGCGGCGCTGGGTTCCAGGCGCTCCCGCTACGAATCAAGGCTCCTGGAAAGCTTCATGGAGAGCCTGGGGCTGAAAGCGGCCGCGGAGCCGGCCGCCTCCCCCTTCGGCCAGCCGTTCCCCCTTTTCGCCCCCCCGGGGACGACGGAAGGAGGAACCGGGGAAATCCCCTCCGAAAAAGGGGAAGGCCCGGCGCCCGAGCTCCTGGTTTCCCGAATCTTCGGCGGCACGAATCCTTTGGACTTCCCCTCCCCCCGGGACGTCGGCCTGGAACTGGCGGGCCTCGCCGCCCTCGCCGCCCCCTACCTGGCCGTCCTGTACCCCCGAAACGCCCCCCGGACGCTGGGGGAGATCCTCAAGGGGCTCGATACGGGGTACTCCATCGAGGGATTCGTCCCCCACCGCTATCCCGACCATCCCTTCGATCACGATTCGACGTCGGACGCTGATTTTTATTTTCTGGCCTCCCCCCGGGTCGGGAAGCCTTTGCCCCTTCCCTTCGGCGTGACCGGGGGGCCCAGCCGCCTTTCCCCCGTGAAAGCCGAAAGCCTCGCCGAAGAGGATCCGGAGCTCATAATAAAAACGCTCCAAAGCCTCACCTCCCAAGAGAGGCTCACGGAAACCCTCCCCCACATCTACAAACTCGCGGGCCTCAGACCCTCCGACGGGAGGATAAGAATCAATCTCGCGGTGAACCTGGCCATCTTGGGAGAAGGCCTCGAGGCCGAAAGGGTTTTAAAGGGGGTGCTCGCCGAAAAGCCAAACGAGCACGAGGCGAGAATCACCTTGTGCAGGCTCCACCTCTCCCGCTCCGACTACGGAAAGCTCAGAGCCTTTCTGCCGGAACTTTTGTTTCTCAGGAAAGCCGACCCCAAAGTGGAGGCCGACTGGGAGAAGATCAGGGAGGGCCTGCTCGCCGTGGAAAAAGAGGATGCTTGAAAACTTTCAAAAAAGAGGAAAATACCCACCGGAGCGAATCGACCGTTATTCGATTTCAAGGGGGGCCCTTTAAAGTAAGCCGTTGGTAAACCACGGCCTGAAAATCACGATCTTTGAAACATGTTGAAAACCAGCAACGGCGGAGGAATCTCACCTCCGCCGTTAATTTTTTAAGGCGGCTATGACGCTTTGGCTTATTTTTTAAGACCCGCCCTTCCGTTTCATCATTTGGGCGCGTGTAAGCCTATAGCCGACCTTCCCTGATTTCACGGCCGCCAGGACGCTTCCCCCTCCTTTTCCGGCCTTTTCTCGTTTAAGGCGTTTCATATTTCCGGCCGCCGCTATCGATGAGGGAAGCTCGCTTCGACGGCCAAGCCTAGGGAGCGGCCCTGGAATTTAAACGCGGAAAAATTTCCTCGGAGGCGCGTAAAGCGCCTAAGCGTCCGAAAAAAATCGAAAGAATGACGTTTCCCCGACTTGCGTCCAACGGCCAAGCGCGCTTAAAGCGCTCTATTTTTTTTCGATTTAACCAAGGCGTTACGGAGCGAGGGACCGAACAGAACCTTTACGTCCGCGCCGTGTCCGTATATTGCAAGACCCATGTCGATAAAGGCCTTCGCCTCGTTTTCATAGACGCCGTGATAATTATTCTCCGCTATTTGTTTTAACGCTTTTTCGGATGTTCTTGTGAGAATTTCATCGATCCGCTCCGAAGTAAGCTCTTGGTCGGGATTCGTCCGAAGAACGGCGTCTAGAACATCATCCTCCGGGAGCGTCGTTTTCGCCGCTTCGGCTAAGACCGCGTTAATTTCCACTTCCGGTAGCGATTTACGGACGGCTTCGGAGAGCGCCTCATTTAGTCTTTTTCCCGCGCCGCTATCTATATCTTGGTTATCAGCGTCCCTAATGTTTAACACCTCCAAACGGCTAAGTCTTTTGTACGCCAAATACGCTAGGCGCTTAAACAACGGATCCATAGAAACGCGTTCCATGGCCAAGTCGGCTAGGATTTTATTTTCCTCTTCTACGGAAATCTTGATTTTAAGCGGAACGTATTTCAATTCAATGATGACAAAAATTTTATCTTCAATCTCAAAGATCAAATTCAATCGTCCATCCGATCCCGCCGCTTCGCCACGAAGATTGAATCCCATACCATATAAAAGCGTATGGACGACTATATGAAAGTCTTTTTTATTTTTCGGTTTTTGACACGACGTTAAAGATGAGATGAAATTACCGATAATGGCGCTCACCTCTTTGGAATCTAGTTTGAGAATCGCTCTTTTCAATTTTTCTCTTCTTTGCGGTAATTCAACCATCTTTTCCTCACTTAAAATAATTGATAATAAATCTTTAAAGTATGAAGACGCGATTTCGAAATTTGGTTGCCGGAAGGCGTAACAGGCGAGATTTCTATAGTCTTGAATTCCTAAATTTTTCTTAGAGGATTTAGTTATTTCATCCACCGCGAGATATCCTCTATGAAATAAAACAGGGATGGGTTTTAGACTCGCGAGCTCCGATTTTAGAAATCTTTCGGATAGATTTGATTTCAACTGAAACGCCAGAAAGTCCAGAGGTCTTTTCCGGCTCGCAGCGGTCAAACAATCACGCCCACGGCTTTCGACCCAGTAGCCATCGAAATGGTTTTTTTCAAAGAAATTAATAACCGAATAAGGATTGAGGACTTCAGATTTTTCTCCCCAGTTGTAGCCGCCGTACCAGTTGAATATTTTGGCCTTTAAATCAACGACTTCGTCTAGCGGATTCATTTCCCCCTTTTCTTTAAGAATAGCGAGGGAATCCTCCATCCGGCCGGAGAACAATTGATCAAATTCATCAGCGGTGAATCCGCAAATATCGGCGTAACGCGGATCAAGAGAGATGTCGTTTAGATGGTCGGGGCCGTATTCAGAGGCATAGAGACCGTATCCGTCCACGCCGATGACAAAAGTAAAGCGTACATAAGGAAAAATGTCCAAGTCTTTCAAAATGCCCAGGAAATCATGCAGGATGGCGGCGTTAGCCTTAGCCAGGTTCAAGTTTGATATATTTTTGGTCACAGGGGCGTCATAATCGTCTATGAGCGCCACGACTTGGGAATCGTATTTTTTACACAGCGCCCTTATGAGTTTTACAAAATATATGGATGGCGCGCCTTTCTCAAGCTCAATGTCGGATTCATGGGCTACTTTTTCAAGCTTTTCAAGGATATTTGTCTTAAGAATTTCAGGGTTTCCCGTCTCCATCGAAAAGCTCATATGGATGACCGGGTGCCTGGGAAAATCGTAGCCGAGCCGATCTATCAAGAGGCCTTTAAAAAATTCCCTGTTTCCCGCGAAAAGCTCGTGAATAGTGTTAAGCAGAAGAGTTTTTCCAAATCCGCGTGGTCGCGACAAAAAATAACTTTTCTTCGCTCCGTTCAAGAGATTGAATATGCGTCCGGTTTTGTCCGAATATATACAATTGTTTGCGATTATGTCTTTGAAAGCGCAAACGTCCAGCGGGAGATGTTTCATAGTCGTTAATCCGATCTTCTGATTTCATTTGATTGATTTTTGGCGGATTCATCCGGTATTTCCCTGTTCCTCCGGCCGGACGAATAACGTTTCAACTTGTTAAAGTATCCTGGATTGGATCTTCCCGCGATTGGCGCGATTATGACGCGAACCACAGCTTTTGACAATACTTATAATTTTTCACCTCAATTTTACCTATGCCGATTCGAAAACGGAAAAATATTTTCCCGCCGTTTAAAGGGCGCGTCCGGAACGGACGGCGCCTAAAGATCGTTCCGCCTCATCCGGCGGTTTTTAACTACGTTTTCCACCTCAAAATTCATAAACGGCGGAAAGCGTCATGGGCGCTGAAAACGGCGGCGCGCGATGGCTTGAAACGCCATAAGCGATTGACCGCGTTTTTCCCGGCGAAAAATTGTCCCCCGGGCGATGTCCGCCCGGCCCTCCCAGGGCGCCGGCGTATCGGGACGCGTCCTTGACGCTTTCCGGGGCCTTTTCTTGTTTTCCGGATTCCCGCGCCGGGCGAAGAAACCACCCCCCCTTCCCGGCGCGGCCCGAAACGGCTTTTCCCGCCCCTCTCGGATAAGCCCCCGAGAGACGGGCCGAACGCGATCCGGAGGAAAAGAAAAGCTCCCGAAAAGCGCTAAGGCTTTTAGGGAGCTTTGCAAAAAAGATCCGGAAAAGGTTCTTAAACTTTCCTTCAGTCTATGGGAGGCATCACCGGAGACCAGTTGGGAAGCGACTGGGGTCCGCCGAATTCGGGTATCAGGGGCTGCTGCCTGTCGCCGTTCGCGGCCATGACGTAGAGCTGGCTTTTTCCCCCCCGGGTGCTGTGGAAGACTATCATGCGGCCGTCCGGCGAGAAGCTGGGGTGGCGGTTCAGACCCTGGCCGCCGGTGAGCTGCATGAAGCCGGAGCCGTCGGGGCCTATGACGCAGACGTCCCTTTCTCTCGCGACGAAGGCTATCTTGTCGCCCTTCTTGGACCAGGAGGGGTCGGTGGACTTGCCGCCCGGGGAGATCCGGGAGCCGCCGCCGCCCGTGGCGGCGGTGACGTAGATGCCGGCCGAGCCGCCCTGATCGGAGACGTAGGCCAAACGGGAGCCGTCCGGAGAGAAGGTGGGGGAGATTTCAAGGTTGCCGCCGTTGGTTATCACCTGGGGGTTGCGGCCGGTGAAAAGGGCGATGTTGGTGCTGGTGCGGCCGGAGAGGCCGGCGGCGATGACCCCGGAGGGGGAGTAGGCGGGGGCGATCACGAGTTCGCCCCGGTAGATGGACTTGCCGTCGGCGACCAGCTCCCATTTCTTTCCGCTCTTGCGCACCCAGGCCGTCCTATCTCCGGGTCCCAGGGTGGGGTGCGAGAAGGCCCCTTCGGGGAGGTTTCCGGTGACCGCCTCGGCCTCGTCCGCGCCCAGCTCGGTCATCATCACCTGGGAGCCGGAGACGAAGATGATCTTGCTCCCGAAGACCCCCTGCTCGCCGGTGACGGCCAAAAGAAGCTCGTTTGTGAAGCGGTTTATTATCTGTCTCGCGTCCTTGGCCGGGGCGGTGTAGCGTTTGGCGAGCCTCTGGGTGCCGGTGGCCACGTCGTAGAGCCTGAGTTCCATGATCACCCGGCTCCGGGACTCCTCAATGGCCCCCTTCACCACGAAGTTGGCCCCGATCTTGGCCCAGGGGGCGTAGTCGATGGGGGATTCGGGGAAAAGCCCGGCCCGGGGGTCGCTTTCCAAAGACGCCCGGGGGTCCAGGAGCTGGAAGTAGCCCGTCATGTCCAAATTCGCCCCCAGGCGCCGGGAAAAGCGGCTCTGCCCCTCCATGTAGCCGGCTCCGGCCTTAAGCGGCACGAACTCGGGGATGGCGATGTTGTAGCGGTTGAAGACCCCGGAGAGATCCACCGGGATCAAAACCGAGGGGTCCTGGTACTCCAAACCGCTCTGGGCCCGAAGAAGCCCTGGGGCGGAAACGAAAAGCGAAAGAAGAAGAATAAAAAGGAGCGAGGGGAAACGCTTCAACACAGGATTCCTCCCTAGGTTGGAACGAAAAAACTTCAAGAAAACCGTGACGCCGGAAAAAAGCCCGGGGGATGGAAAAGGAGTACCCTTTTTTAAGGCGGGCCCCAACCCCTTTTTAAAGGCCCAAGCCCCCTTTTTAAAGGCGGGTCCAAGCCTCTTTTTAAAAGGCGGACCCAAGCCCCCCTAGAACATCGCCCCCATGGTGAACTCCCAGCGTCCCGAGGGTTCGCCGGGGGTCGCGTCCAGGGCCTTGCCGTACTCGATGCGCAAGGGGCCCATGGGGGAGAGGTAGCGCAGGCCGCCGCCGTAGCTTTTCCTCAGATCCCCGAATTTGTACTTCTCGTCCTTGGTCCAGACGTTGCCCATGTCGTAGAAGATGACGCCCACCAAACCCGAATTCTCGATGATGGGGAAGGTGAACTCCAGATTGGCGAAGAACTGCTTCTCGCCGCCGATGGTCTCGCCGGTCTCCGGATCCTTGGGGGAGATCTCGTACCAGTCGTAGCCGCGCACGGTGTTGATGCCGCCTAAGAAAAACTTCTCGTAGGTGGGGAGCCCCCCCTCCTTGTTTTCCGTGAGGTAGCCGATTTCGGCGTGGCCCATGATCGCGGCCCCCCGCCAGAATGGGACCGGAAACCACTTGGCGCCTTCGAGCTCGTAGCGGCTAAAGGAGGTCTCGCCTCCCAAAAAGGCGGTGGCGATGGAGTAGCTAAACCTGGCGGTGGAGCCCTGGGTGGGCTGGAAGAAGTGGTTGCGGGTGTCGCGGCCCAGCCTCAAGGAGAAGATGCTGTTCTTTCTAAGGTTCAGCATGTCTCTCAGATAGTGGGAGGAGTAGGCGGAGACGTCCGATATGTCCACCTTCTCCCAGGTGTAGCTACCGGAAATGTAGAAACGCTCGAAGATGGGGTAGCCGGCCCTGACGGCGACTCCGGTGGTGTTCTTGTCGTAGTAGTCGTACTCGTAGTAGGTCTTGAAAACGTCGAAGCCCAAAAGAAGCGGGATGTCCCCCACCCAGGGGTCGGTAAAGGAGAGGTTGTAGAGCCGGTACTCGCCGCCCACGTTGGCCTGGAGGCTTATCCTCCGGCCGTAGCCGAAGAGGTTGTCCTGGGTGACGCTCACGGTTCCGTATATGCTGGAGTAGTTGCTGTAGCCCGCCCCTATCTGGAAGGACCCCGTGGGACGCTCCTTCACCGTGACCCTTAAATCCACGAGGTTTATCTGGTCCACGTTGGAGGGGCTGGGCTCGATGGTCACCTCGTCGAAAAAGGAGGAGCGCATGAGGTTGTTCTGGCTGACCAAAAGCTTGCTCTCCGAGGTGAGGTCGCCTTCGGCCACCTCCAGCTGCCGGCGGATGACCTTGTCCCGGGTCTTCTGGTTGCCCACGATGGTTATGCGGTTGAAGTAGACCAGGTTCCTGGGCTCCACGTTGAAGGTGAGGTTCAAGACGTCCGGATCCTCCCCGCCGGCGGGGACGAAGTCCACGCCCACGTCCGCGTGGTAGTAGCCCTTGTCCTTGTAATAGGTGACAAGCGCGGTCTGGTCGGCCATGACTATCTCCCGGCTCATCCACGTCTCGTCGGTCACCCGGAGGATTTTCATCATCTTCTCGGGATCGTCGTCCTCCTGGAGGTCGCCGCCGATCAAAACCTCCCCCACTTTAAAGCGGGGTCCCTCCACGATGGGGAAGATGATGTTGTAGCCGCGGCCGTCCTCCTCCAGCTCGATGGAGGGCTCCCCCACCCGGGCCTGGAGGAAGCCGTTGTTCTGATAAAAGGCGGTTAAAAGTTGGCTGTCGTTTAAAAGCTTGTCCCGCTCCAACTTGCCGGAGCCGGTGATAAAGGAGAGGAGCCCCTTGGACTTGCTCTCCACCACCCGGGAGAGCTTCCAGTTTCCGTAGGTCTCGTTTCCCTCGAAGATGATGTCGTTTATGTAGGTCTTCCCGCCCTCGTTTATGTGGAAGATGAGTTTGGAGCGGCCCTCCTTTCCCTGCTGGAGCTCGTGGGTGATGATGACGTTGGAGTAGCCTTTGGAGGCGTAGAAGCGCTGCAGATTGGAAACCGCCAAGAGGATGCGGTCGTCGGAGCCCACGTCCATGGGCTTTATCCCCACCACCTCGTTTAGGTCGTCGTCGTCGTACTCCTCGTTACCCTCGTAGACGATCTGCCCTATTTGGCCCCGCTCGGTCACGACGAAGCGCACGGCCTTGCCGCCGGAGACGTCCTCGGTTTCGACTTGGATGTCGTCGAAGTAGCCCAGGGAAAAGAGCCTATGAATGTCGGAGGCCACCTTGGCCTCGCTGTAGGTGCCGCCCTTTCGCACGCGGAGATTGTTTAAAAGGGACTCCAGATTGGCCCTTCCCGACCCCACGATCTCCACGCTCACCACGGCGGGGCCCGTGCCGTAGAGGTGGTCGGTCGCCAGGATCACGATGTTGTCGGCGTAGGGCGAGAGATCCTGCGAGGATGGGGCCACCAGATCGACGCGCCGAGACGAGGTGCCGGAGGAATTCAAAGCCAGAAGCTGCCCGGAGAGGGTGAAGCTCTCGCCGGAGCTGGTTAAAGTGGGGACGAAGAGGTAGTCGGCCCCCAGCTGGCGGGCGTCGGCCATGACCGCCGCCTGGGTGGACGAGAGCGCCTGGGAGCCTAAGGTGAGAGGCACGAAACCCTGAGCGGAAAAGGAGCGGGCGGTTATCTCCATGAGCCCCATGGCCATGTTGTTGAGCTGCTCCAGCTTGGCGCTGGAGGCCCCCACGATGGTGTAGGGCATGACGGCCACCTTTAAACCCTCCTGGGAAAGGACGGCCTCGCTAAAAGCCAGGCTCAAAATGAACATCACGGTCAGGGCTGCTATTTTTCTCGACATCTACGTCTCCGGGGTTGTTTTATTATTCCCTGGCGGCTGGAAAAACCCGGGTTCCCGCCGGCGGGGCCTCCGCGGGAAAAGCCCCCGGAAAAAAGGGGGGTCCTCCCAAACGGCGCCCGGGGCCGGGGCCTGTTTCACGCGCGGGGTGGCAAAGAGTCTCCTAAAGGGACGGGCCCTTTTAATAAAGGTCTTTAGGCGAAATTATCAATCTCATACATCATTTAGTTGGCTGAAGGCAACAGAAATTAGTCCGGGCGTGAAAAACGCCCCCGGGACTGGGAATTAGGCGTTTGTTTCCCGAAACCCCCGATCGACGCGCCCCCAAAAAGGGGCGTAAACCGGACGGATCTTGAAACCGCAGAAAGCCCGAAGCCGCCCCCGGGGGGCGGAGGGGCCCTCCCTTAGTCCGGCGGGCGAAGCCTTCCGCCCCTTAAGACGAGCCTGGAGTCCATCAAAGCGGAGAGCTCGGCGTTGTGGGTCACCACCACGGCGGCGAGGGACTTCTCTCGGACCAGTTCCAAGATCAAGGCGTTCACCATGGCGGCGTTTTTCCGATCCAGGTTGCCCGTGGGCTCGTCGGCCAGGAGGACGGAGGGCTCCATGACCACGGCCCGGGCCAGGGCCACCCTCTGCTGCTCGCCGCCCGAAAGGAGGCCGGGCCGGTGGTGCAGGCGGTCTTTTAAGCCCACCCTTTCCAAAAGGGGCCGCGCCAGCTCCAGGGCCTCGTCCGCGCCGACGCCGGAAAGCCTTAAGGGCATGGCCACGTTCTCCAGGGCGGAGAACTCGGAAAGCAGGTGGTGGAACTGGAAGACGAAGCCTATCTCCGTCATCCGCCAACGGGCCAGCTGGGTCCCGGTCAAAGAGAAGAGGTCCCGGCTCCGGAAAAAGACCTTGCCCGCGCTGGGACGGTCCAGGGCGCCCAGGATGTAGAGGAGGGTGGATTTACCGCTGCCCGAGTCCCCCAGGATGGCGAGGGAGCTCCCGCCGGCGATCAGGAGATCCAGACCCGCCAGGATCTCCAATTCCTCCCCGCCGCTGAAAAAAACCTTGCCCAATCCCCGGGCCTCCAAAAGGGGCGCCGCCGGAACCCCTCCCCCGGACGCCTCGTCCGTTTTATCAAACCTTGGGGATTTCACTAAAGCTTCGGAGGCGGGGGGCTCCCCCCCGCCTCCGCTCTCCCCTCCCGCGGGAGAAGGGGTCTTTCCCCCGACCCGGGCGGCCCCGCTTTTCCCCTCCCGGCCCTTCGAACGGCTACTCATAGCGGATGGCCTCCACCGGATCGAGCGCGGCGGCCTGGGAGGCCGGATAGAGGGTGGAGAGGTAGCTTATGAGCAAAGACACCAAAGTTATGAGGACTATCTGGAGCGGCCGCATCTCCACGGGAAGGGTGCTCATGAAGTAGACGTCCGGAGGAAGCGTGATGAAGTGGTAGCGCTGGAGAAGGAGGCAGAGGCCCACGCCCGTCATGAGGCCCAAAAAGGTGCCGAAGCCCCCCACCACCAGGCCCTGAATGGTGAAAATCCGGCGGATGTGGCCGGAAGTCGCGCCCATGGCCTTGAGGATGGCGATGTCTCGGGTTTTTTCCGTCACCATCATAACAAGAGTGGAGGCTATGTTAAAGGCCGCGACCAGGATGATGAGGGTGAGGATGACGAACATGGCCGTCTGCTCCAGCTTGAGGGCGGAAAAGAGGCTCATGTTCATCTCCATCCAGTCCCGGGCCCAGAATTCCCCGGGGAAGAAGAGGCCCAGGACCTTCTCCTTCACGATCCCCGCCTGGTAGATGTCGTCCACCATGATCTCGATAACCGAGACCTCGTCGTCCATGCCTAAAATCCTCTGGGCGTCGGCGATGGTGGTGAAGGCGACCCGGGAGTCCAGATCGTAAAAGCTGGCCTGGAAGACCCCCGCCACCTGGAAGGTCTCGGTTAAGGGGACCCTTTTCCCGATGGGGGTCACCCGGCCAAAAGGCGAGATGAGGGAGACCTCCCCCAAAGGGCCCTGGCCCAGCATCAGGGAAAGCTCGCGGCCGATGACCAGCCCCGGCTGGCGGACCGCCTCGCCGGCGAAGGCGGGGCCGGCCGCCCCCTCCCCAAAAGTGGAATCCTCCCCGAAAGCCCGGCCGCCGCCGGAAGAGCCATCCTCGAGGGACCCCGAGTCGAAGGCATTCCCCCCTCCCTGGGAGGGGAGGCCGTAGGGCACCGGAGAGGAGGTTCCGGAGTCCATGAAGGCGTCATTTCGGGCGGCGTCACCGCGGGCGGCTCCTTCCCCGTCCGGACCCGTTGGGGGATCCGCCTCCGAAAGCTCGTCCGCCGGAAGATCGTTTTCCGAAGGCTCCGCCCTCGTTAAATCGCCCCCGAAGGGAACTTCCCCTTGGGGATCCTCTCCGGCCGCTTCCTTTTCCGCGGCCTCTTCAGATATATCCTCCTCCGTTAAACCCTCTTCCGCCGGGGCCTCTTCGCCGAAGGATTCGGAAAGGGACTCCATTAAGGAGGGGGGGATGTCCGGAAAAGCCCCGGGGGACTCCGTTTCCGCGGAGGCGGAATCGCCTTTTTCATCCTCTTTCGGTCCGAAGAGCGAATCCTGGAAATATTCCGAATCCTCCACCCGCGGCCAGGGACTGAGCATGGGGCGCCGGGTGAGGTTTTCGGCGCCGTGGGGGCTGAGGTTCAGGGCCTGGAAGAAACCGCTCTCGGTCGCGAGCTCGGGGTCGACGCCCATGAGGATGACCCCGGTCGCGGCCCCGGAGGAGCTGAGCATCGCCTGCCCGCTCACCACCGGCTGCGCCGAGCGGACCCCGGGCACCGACCGGACCAGGGAGACCGCCTCCCGCCAGTTTTTCACGTTTCCGGCGGGATGGTAGAGGGTGACGTGGGCCTGCACGCCGAGGAGCTTGTTTTTCAGATTGGTTTCAAAACCGGCCAAGACGGCCAAAACCACGATGAGGGCCGCCACCCCCAAAGCCACTCCGCCCACGGCCAGGACGGAGACCAAGGAGAGGAGGGAGTTGCGGCGCTTGGCTCTTAAAAACCTGAAGGCGATGGAGGCGAGGACTCTCAATTTAACTTAAAACGCCTCCGGACGCATCTGGGGGAAGAAGATGACGTCTCTGATGTTGGCGGAGTCGGTCAAAAGCATCACCAGCCTGTCCACCCCCACCCCTTCCCCGGCCGCGGGAGGCATGCCGTACATGAGCGCCCTGACGTAGTCCTTGTCCAGGCGCATGCTCTCCGGGTCCCCCCTCTCCCCCTCCTCCACCTGGGCCAGGAAGCGGTCGTATTGGTCGAGGGCGTCGTTTAATTCGGAAAAGGCGTTGGCTATCTCCCGGCCGGCCACCACCAGCTCGAAGCGGTCGGTGATGTTCGGGTTCGCATCGTTGCGCCTAGCCAGGGGGCTCATCTCGGTGGGGTAGGAGGTGAGGAAGACCGGATCCGTTATGTTCCTCTCCACCAGGCGGTCGAAGAGCGCCTCCTGGAGGGCGACCAGACTCGGCTCGCCCTTGGGCTCGTAGGCGGGGTCTATCTTTTGGAGGTGGAGGAGGGCCGCCCGGGGATCCGTCCTCACTTCCGGCGGGGCTCCGCCTATCTCGCACAGGGAGTCCGCGTACCCCACCCGCTTAAAAGGCGGGGTGAAGTCTATCTCTTGGCCCTGGTAGACGAACTTCCAGCTCCCGAAGATCTCGAAAGCGAGTCCGGAGAGCATCTCCTCGGTTAAACGCATGAGGTCTTGGTAGTCGGCGTAGCTCTGGTAGAACTCCATCATGGTGAACTCGGGGTTGTGCTTCACCGAGAGGCCTTCGTTGCGGAAGTTGCGGTTGAGCTCGAAGACGCGGTCGAAGCCCCCCACCAAAAGCCTTTTGAGATAGAGCTCGGGGGCGATGCGCAGAAAAAAATCCTGCTTCAAGGCGTTGTGACGGGTGGCGAAGGGAAGGGCCTTGGCGCCTCCGGGTATGGGGTGCAGCATGGGGGTCTCCACCTCCAGAAATCCCCGGGAGCTCATGAAGCGGCGGAGGTAGTCCACGATCCTGGAACGCAGGACGAAGACCTTCCGGCTCTCGCCGTTCATGAAGAGATCCACGTAGCGGCGGCGGTATTTGAGCTCCACGTCCATCTCGTGGTACTTTTCCGGAAGCGGCCACAAGGACTTGGTGACGAGCTCCAGGCGGTTTAAATGCAGCGTGAGCTCCCCCGTCTTGGTTTTAAAGACCTTTCCGGCGACCCCGACGATGTCGCCCAAGTCCAGCTCCTTCACGAGGTTCCAAGCATCCTCCGGAAACTCGTCCCGGCGCGCGTAGAGCTGGATCTTTCCCTGGGAGTCCAGGAGGTTTAAAAAGACCGTCTTCCCGTGGACGCGCTTGGCCATGATCCTGCCGGCGACGGTCCGCGTCAGATCTTCTCGGGAGGAAAGCTCCTCCAACTCCTCCCGGCTCTTCAACCCGAACTCGCTTACGATGGAGGCGGAAGACGAGGAGGGGCGGAAGCTGTTGGGGTACAGCCTCACTCCGGCGTTTTTAAGCCTGTCGGCCTTGAGGCACTGGGCCGCGATGAGGGGCGGGAGCTCCCTCGCGAAGGGATGGAGTCGGGAAAGATCCTCCGGGCTTAAAACGCTTCCGGGCGCGTTCGACCCGGCCTCGCAGTCGGTGGGAGCCATGAACCCTTAAGCCTCCTTCCGCGTTTAAAAGATTCCCCTCTCTAGAAGGAGAGGGGATCGAGAAATAAAAAACCAAAGCGGCCGAAGCTTACGCCCCTTTCTTCCGGACATTCCAGGGACGCGCCCCTGAAAAGGGAAGCGGAAAAAGGACGAGAGGAAAATCGGACTTTTTTTCGGAAAAACCCCGGAAACTTTCTCCGGAAAAACCCCGGAAACTTTCTCCGGAAAAACCCGAAAACTTCAGCCGGAAAAACCCGAAAACTTCAGCCGGAAAAACCCCGAAAACTTTCGCCGGAAAAACCGGAGACGATCCTTGAAAGAGGGAATGGGCGGCTTTAGGCGCCGCCATCCCGCCACTGTTTCAAGGCGTCCTTCAAATCGTCCAGTTCGGTTTTGAAGCGCCCCAGGGCCTCGTCCACGCCCGTTAGATCCTTGTTGCGGCCCATGAACTCCAGCGTCTTGGCCGCCTCGTAGGGAGTATCCTGGGTGAAGATGGCCACCATCCCCTTCAAGGTGTGACCCTCCTCCATGACCCTCTTCTCGTCCCGGTCCTTCACCGCTGTGTCCAGGAGCCCGTAGCGCTGGTCGGCCCTTTCCAAAAAGAGATCGATGCTCTCGAAAAGGAGCTCCTCGTCGTCCATAAAATTCGCCAGAAGCTCTTCCTTGTTTAATTGGACAGTCACTTCAGCACCTCCGGAACGTGTGTGTGTTAGCGCTCGGGTCTCCCGGGAACGGACGGAAAAGAGCGCCGGGGGGAGGGACCCGGCCGGAAGACTCCCCCGAAAACATAAGCCCATCCGTGCGGGTAGATCAAGGAATCTTATACCACTAAATACGTTATAAGGGCAATAAAAAGCCCCTTTTTTTTTGACGCGGGGCCTAAATTCAAGGTTTTTTCCGAGTTTTTCCCGACCCGAAGCGGCCACCCGCGTCCGGAAAAAGATCCTCCCCCCGAGGAGGCCTCCGCCCCGTTAGGTGGCTCGATGGCGCCTCGGGGTGGAAAAATTTCATAAGGAGAACGGGGTGGGAATCCGGAGGCGTTTTCCGGGGAGGGAAGGCGGCGGGGATCGGCGGGCGTGGAAGCGGCGAGCGTGTGAACGATGCGCGTGGGTACGGGGGGGGATTAAGATCAGGCGCTCAAGGACTTTCCGGAGGCCTATCCAGGCCCTTCGGGAAGCGGGTTCTCAAAGTTTTTCGAGGGGTTTTTCCGGGGCGTTTTTAACGCGGGATTTTCCGGGTGGGAACGGATTTGATTTCGTTTTAACGGGTTTGATTTCGTTTTAACGGGTTTAAATTCGTTTTAACGGGTTTGAATTCGTTTTAACGGGTTTAAATTGGTTTTAACGGGTTTCAACGGTTTTTTTTCAATGGATTGAAACCAAGGGAGGGAGGGCTTCCTCTGTTCCCCTAAAGGGAGCCTCTTAGGATGGAAGATGTTTAAAAGACCCGTCCGGGAGGATTCCCCCCGCGAAGCGTCTTTCAAGTGTCGAGGCCGAAGATCTTCCTCACCATGTTCAGATTGTACTCCGCCCTCCAGTGCTTGTGGCAGGACTTGGTGAAGTTCAAAGGGTTGTGGAGCAGGCGTCTCACCAGGGCCCTGGTCATGGCGTCCAGGGCCCGCAGCTCCTCCATGGAGAAATCGTAGCGGGCCACCGTCCGCCTAAGTTCCAGGCGCCTGGCCTCCTCGGCTCTGGCGGTGAGGTCCATGATGGTGGGCCGCGCCGCCAAAGACGAGTACCACTCCATAAACGACTTCACCTCGTCCGCGACGAGGATGTCGGCCTTCAGGGCCTCCCGCTTTCTTTGATCCTGACCGGCGCTCACCTGGGTGTTGAAGTCGTCGATGTTCACCAAGGTGACCTGGGGCAGCGACCCGACCGCGGCCTCCACGTTGCGGGGCACCCCCAGATCGAAGATCCTCCAGGGCCTCCCCCCCCTCTTCGCCACCACGGGTTCTATCTCGTCTTTGAGAAGGACGTAACTTCCGCCCCCCGCGGCGGAGAACACCAGATCGCTCTCCTCCAAGGCCTCCCCCAGCTGGGGGAGGGTCTTGAGGCCGGCCTGGAAGCGCTTGGCGAGGTCCCTAGCCCGGGCTAGCGAGCGGGATACTATCACGAGCTCCCCCAGCTCCTTGGCCCTCAGGTGGGCGCAGAGATGCGAGGCCATCTCCCCCGCCCCGATGATCAGAGCCTTTTTATCCCTAAGCCTCTCCGGAGCGATGGCATCGAGGGCGGTGTTCACGGCCGCCGAGGCGATGGACACCCGGCCGCTGGCGACCGAGGTGCGGGAGCGGATCTTTTTGGCCACCTGAAAGCACTTGTGGAAGAGCTTGGACAAAACCGGCCCCACGGTCTTATAAATGGCGGCCTCGCGGAAGGCGTTCTTCACCTGGCCCAGAATCTGGGTTTCCCCCAGGACCTGGGAATCCAAACCGGAGGCCACCCTGAAAACGTGGCGGGCGGCTTCCTCGTTTAACCGGTAGCGCGTGAACTTGGAGAGCTCGTCCAAGGGGATGCGCGTCTTCAAGGAGAGGCGGGAAAGGACAGCGTCCCGCGCGGACGCCGGGTCGGCGGAGAAGCCCGCTAGCTCCAGGCGGTTGCACGTGGAGAGAAGCATGGACTCCTTTACGAGGCCGGAGGCGTGGAGATGGAGGATGTACTCGTGATTGAGGTAATCGGGATTCTGGAGCCTCTCCCTTATCTCCACCGGAGCGTCGGAATACGCCGCGCCTAACACGAAGATGTCCATAAGCCCCTACTCTTTGAGAAAATCCAGGGAAAAATCGGTTGGAAGCTCCATGGGCTCAGCGAGCTCCTTTACAAGGGCCGCCGCCCGGAAAAGATCTCCGGTGGCGAGCAATTCCCTAAGCTCCGAAGAGTCCGAAAGGCGCAGGAGGATCTCTCGGCGGGTCGGCGCCTCTTCCACCCGGGAGAGGATCAGGGGTCTCAGCCTTAGAAGCAGGCGGCAGAAATCCCCGCAGCCGGGAAAGGCCCCTTTAAGGGTTCCGGCCGCCCAAGAGGCGAGAGCGGGGGAGGCCCCGCCGGTGGAGACCGCCAGGCGGAAGGGACCGTCCTCTTGGAGCGCGGGCAGGGTGAAATTCCCCTTTTCCGGCTCTCCGGCTACGTTCACCCACAGCCTCCGCCTCTCAGCCTCCTCTAAAAGCCCCGCGGGCGCCGCGCCTTTAAGCGCCAGAAAGACCACGGGGGAGTCCTCCAGGAGCTTAGGGGAGAATCGGGGAAGAAGGCTTATCTTCCCCTCCCGGGCCAATTCCCTCACACTCTCCCCGGGCTCGGGCTCCACCACGCTCAGCTGGGCTCCGGCGTCCAAGAGGTAGGCTAGTTTCCTCAACCCCACGGCGCCGGCCCCCACGAGGAGGACGGAGCGCCCGCGAAGAGAGAGGTTGGCCGCCAGGGAGCGCATAAATCGGGCCTGATTTTCACGGAAAAGGCGTTAAGCGAACGTTTTTCGGAGACGGTTTTGACGGGAATCAAATTATTGACGGGAGTGCAAAAAGTCCAGCTATGAAAAATTCAAGAAAATATACAATATATGGGATAAATAATAATACTCAACGGTTATAAAGCATAGGGTCGCAAAATTTCCAAAACAGCCGGGACTTTTTGCATTCGCGTCAATTATTGACAAAAAAACCCCGGTTTTTCAGGGGGGAAGCCGCGGGGCGTGGTAAAAATGTAACAAAAACGCCGCTCTTAGTCAATGATTACGAAGGCGCGGGGGTCCTCCCGGAGGCTTTCCGGCTCACGCCCGGGGCGCTCGAAGGGGGCTTTTCCGGCGAGGGGGCTTTTCCGCCTGGCGCTTGGTTTTTACCCCGCTTATCCGGGGATTGTCAATAAATTAAGCCATATTTCCGGGCCGAGGGAGAATCCCAATCCTCCTCCCCCGGCCTGGAGGGGAGGATGCTTTCGGGACGGAAAACTATGGGGGGTGAACGGGGAGGGTTGGAACGTCGGAGGCGGAAATGGAGTCTTCGGAGACGGGGGCGGCGGAGAGGGGGGGCGGCGGAGGGCTTGAATTCCCCTAAAAAAGGCGTTCAATGAGAGACATATTTGGAGAGACATATTTGATGCGACCGCAAAAAGTCCAAGGTGTTCTAATATTTTGAAACAATATACTTTATGTGCTGTATAACATTATCTTTTATCCTGTATTTTGTATGTTGTCTCTAATCAATTTTTTATAGCCAGACTTTATGCAGTCGCGTCATATTTTCCATCTCCGAAATATTTATCGCTTTTTTCCCGAACGCGGTTAAAAAGCGGGATAATTATAATTTGTAAAAAAAAAAGAAAACCGCTTGCGCGAGCGGTTTTAAGAAGATTTGTTTTTTCAGCCTAAGAAAAAACGAGTGGCGGATTAAGTGGATTTCTAAATATAGCCCGCCTGCGTCCGTGAGGCGGGCCATATTTTCGCCGGGTTTCCGTTCCCTTATGGCCTGTTCGGTGGGCAGTACATTTTCCTCCATTCTCAAATGTATTGCGTTTTATATTGCATTCCGCGGAGAAGAAATAAAAAAAATAGAAGAAATAGAAGGCATAAAAAAAAGAAAACCGCTTGTACAAGCGGCCAGAGAAAGAAGAGAAAATATAGAAAGTTTTTGGTGGCGGAGGGAGTAGGATTCGAACCTACGGAACTTTCGTTCAATGGTTTTCAAGACCACCGCCATAAACCGCTCGGCCATCCCTCCGTAAGCCTCCGCCGCGGCGCCCGGGGCGGCCGGAATCCGGAGCCGGGTTAATTATATTTTACCGGCGAGACGTTTTTCAAGGGTAGGCTTTCCGCGTTCTCCCCGCGGCGGGGCGGAAAGCGGCTCCCGAAGGCGAGGACGGCTGGCTTTCCGGCGTTTACGCCTCCCCGCTTCCGAAAATCCGCCCGCCCTCCCGCCTCTTTGTCCGCCGGGCCCGCCTCCTTGTCCCTGGCTTCCTGGCTTCTCTGGCTTCTTTTTTAGTTGCTTTAAGGCTCCGATGCTGATAAGATTCTGTACTTCCGGGCTCCGCCCCGCCGCAGGCGGGACTCTCTCGCTTCCCCTCCCTTGGGGAGGACGGAACATAGGGAAAACGAGCCTCCGTTTTTCGTCCGGAACCCCCGCGGAAAGGTGACCGAGTGGCTTAAGGTGCTCGCCTGCTAAGCGAGTGTGGGGTGTAAAGCTCCACCGAGGGTTCGAATCCCTCCCTTTCCGCCATATTTCAACCCCCTCGCTCCGCCTCATCCCCCTCCATCCCTTTCCCGCGCCCCGCCTTCACGCCTCCCCCCTTCCCTTCCGCGCCCAACCCATACCCTCCACCCTCCCTTTCCGTCCCATCTTCCCCCGCGTCCGTTTCCTTCGCGCCTTCCTCTCTTTCCTTTTCAATCTCCCGCGGCCTCCGGCCTTCGTCGGGCGCCCCGCCGGCGCCTTAAGCCGCCGGAGAGGGATCCCGGCGCTGTGAACCTAAAAAAAATCCCGGAGTCGTCTCCGGGATTTTCCGTCTGGATGCGGCTTTCCCGCCGCTCAAAGGATTTTTTAGAGTCCGTCTATTTCACCCCAGAACGATGGAGGGTTTGATTTCCGGCGGAAGTCCGGAAAGTCCGGCGGCCTCGCGGAGCCGGGGAGCCAGCTTGGAAACGTTCTCCCAGGTGAAGCTCGCCTCTTTCCGGCCGAAATGACCGTAGCTGGCCGTGGCCTCGTAAATTGGTCTTTTCAATTCCAGATGCTCGATCATGGAGGCGGGTTTGAACGACACCACCCGGCGCAGAGCGTCAGAGATCTCGGAGTCGGGTTTTTTCCCCGTGCCGAAGGTGTGGATCATGAGGGACACCGGTTCGGCCTTGCCGATGGAATAGGCCAGCTGCACCTCGCATTTGTCCGCCAGACCGGCGGCCACGACGTTTTTGGCGGCGTAGCGGGCCATGTAGCAGGCGGAACGATCCACCTTGGAGGGGTCCTTGCCGGAGAAGCAGCCGCCGCCGTGCCGGCCCCAACCGCCGTAGGTGTCCACGATGATCTTTCTTCCGGTGAGGCCGCAGTCGCCCATGGGGCCGCCTATCACGAAGCGTCCCGTCGTGTTTATGTGGAGCTTGGTGTCGGCGTCCAGAAGGAAGGAGGGCACGACCTTTTTAATCACCTCCTCGATTACGGCCTCCTTGAGCTTCTCCAAGGTGATGTCCGGGGAGTGCTGGGCGGCGATGACCACGGCGTCCACCCTTTTGGGGAAGCCGTCGACGTACTCCACCGTCACCTGGGATTTGCCGTCCGGCCGCAGAAAGTTCAAAACGCCGTTCTGCCTCACCACGGCCAGCCTTTTGCTAAGGAGATGGGCCAAGTGGATGGGCAGAGGCATGAAGACGTCGGTCTCGGTGGAGGCGTAGCCGAACATGAGGCCCTGATCTCCGGCCCCCTGCTCCTTTTCCAGATTCGAGTTCACGCCCATGGCGATGTCCGGAGACTGCTTGCCCAGGGCGTTTATGACGGCGCAGGTCCGCCAGTCGAAGCCCATTTCCGAGCTGGAGTAGCCTATCCTTTTAATAGTGTTCCTCACTATGTCCGTCATGTCGACCCAGGAGTTGGTGGTGAGCTCCCCGGCGATGACGGCCATGCCGGTGGTGACCAAGGTCTCGCAGGCCACCCGGCCGGAAGAATCGTTTTCAAGGACGGCGTCCAGGATGGCGTCGGATATTTGATCCGCCACCTTGTCGGGATGGCCTTCGGTGACGGACTCGGAGGTGAATAAAAATCGATTTTGGCTCATGTTTAGGCTCCTTTCTCAGCGAAACCCGCGGGTAGTCCGATATTAAACTTCAAAAAGTTAATAGTCAAGGATAGCCTCGGCGTCTCCCCTCCCCCCTTCCGGCGCGCCAGGTGCCGTCCTTGGCCGCCGGAGTTTAGGGGGTGACGGCTTTTAAAATTTTTTTCCGGCCAAACGCCCCTATTATAGTGCGCCCCGATCAAACACGCGCGGGAAAAAAACGCCCGTGGGACTAAAATCGCTAGAGTTGACAGTCCAGGAAAGCCTCGGCGTCTTCCCCTCCCCCCTTCCGGCGCGCCCGGAGACGTCCTAAGGCCGCCGGAGTTCAGGGGCTGAAGGATTTTAAAATTTTGTTGCGGCCAAACGCGCCTATTATCGCGCGCCAGAATCAAATACATGCGGAAAAAAAACGCCCGGGGGACCAGAGTCGCTTCAAGGCGGATCTGAAAAGAAATAAGATTACCTTAAGACGGATGGGGGAAAATCCGGAGCCGCGGCTCCCAGGGCCCGACGAAAGGCTCGCCGGGGTGCGGGAAGACTTGTAAGGCGAAAACGGCTGATAAGGCCGACAAAGGCTTCGGGAAGGCGGCCTCCGGCTTTTTTAAAACGCCGGGGGACCTCTCCTCCAGCGGGATGGCATGGGCCGTTCGCCCAAAAATCCGTCCCGAGCAAAAAGATCTTGTAATCATTGATGTTTTTTATCCGCTGAAAAAAAGCGCTCCAAGCCGCGGAAGATAAAAAAAGAAGGGCCGGCTGAAACTGGTCGTTTCCCGTCTTTTCACAAGGCTTACGGCCGCGCTGCCCCTCCGGAGGGGGGGCGCCTTTTTTTTCACCAGGCGCCCCCCCCTCGCCCCGGCGCTTTGAGAAAAAAACCGCGGGACGCTTACCGCAAAGAAGAGCGCCCCGAAGCCCGTGTAAGTCATGCGGCGATTAATTCTTTGATTATAGCCAAAACTTACCGTTTCCAAGGGCGCCGGAGGAGCTTCCCTTTCCGCGCGGGAGCGCCTTTTTTGGATCCTTCGCACCATTATTATTAGACATCCTCCCGCGGCCCGTCCAAGCCCCAGGGGCTTTTCCAAAGCTTTCCTGCCGTAAGCTTCCATGCCTCCCCGGGCGGAGCGCTTCCGGCGTCCTCCACAAAAAAATAGGAGACAAAAAGGCCCGAGGAAAACCTTCCTCCGCCTACGGAAAGCTTCTTAAAAGAGAGTCTTTCCCCCATAGCGGCGGCAAAGCTCCCTTCCAAACGGGGCCCCGTCTTCCGGGGGAAAAAGCGCTACCGTTCCGGATAAGAGCGAGGGCGCTTGGATGGAGACGGCCCCGGCGGGGAAGCTCCATGCCCGCGCCCTTCCGCCGCCTTGTCGCCCGCGAAAGAGGGACCTCTGGAAATCCCCGACTTCACCTAAAAGTTTCCAGGGGCTTTCCCTCACAACGCTCCCTAAGTCCACCCCGGAAAGCTTAAAACCTCCGCCCCGCGAGGGCGCGTATGCCGCCGGAGGCGGCGGCGCCCGCGCGGTTCTTAGGAGAGCTTGTCCTCCAACGGCCGGCTCCATCGCTCTTTCCGGCGGGCGGTCCCCGCCTCTCCGTCTTTCAAGCCCGGCGCCCGTCATCGGGCCGCCTTTTCCGGACCTTGAAACTTCCGGTTCGCGGACGGATTGTTAAACGCGGCCGCCATGCGTCTGCGGCGGCCAGCCGAGCATCCCTAATCCCTCCCCACCCCCTGCCGCCGGATGACGCCCTAAAACCCTCTTAAAAAAAAACTTACGCCTCCAGAGGACCGCTCGAAAAGACCGGCCTGGCCCGGTCGCCGGAGCCTAGCCTATCGGGCTTGGCTTGGAAAGGGCCTTTCCACTCTTCCCCGTGAAGGGCGGACGGGAAGGGTGAAAATTTTTTCTCCATATCGGCCTTCGGTCTTGAACCCCAGGACCGTTTTGTTCTATTAAGTCCGTAAGGGATAAGGGCTTTAATAAGCCGTTTTCCGCCTTTACAGACAAGGCTCCGGAGGGGCGCGGAGCTGGGATACAGACCAGTAAAGAAAAAAATTTTACTTCCGGCTATTTATTGTTGACAAGCCCTGAAAAAACCGATAATATGCACGAAAAAAGCAGGGACCGCCCGCATCCTCAAATAACGACCGGCCGGAAACGGATTCAAACTTACGAAAAAGCCCTAATTTAAAGAATTTTACGCTCCGCGTCCCGCGGCGGGCCGGGGGATGAAAAAAGAACCCTTAAACAAACCTCTTCGTCCCGAAGCGTCCCGTCCCCCCCTTTTTGCTTTCATCTTGTTTTCATTTTAAGAATGACCGCTTCCGCTCGCCGTCATCCCCTTCTCCGAAACGGCCTCGATAAATTGACAAGCCCCTCGATTGACAAGCCCATCAAGGTGGCTTGAATACCGTTATCCGAAGCCGTCCGCCGACTTGGCGTCCGGAACGGCCGCCCGTTCCGGACGCTCTAAGGCGTCCGCGCCGGGTTCCGTGAGCGTTTCAAAGTTTTACTCCCTTTACCGGCCTAGGCCGGGACGTGTCATATAACCGTTCCTGAAACCCGGAAACGGCGGTCCCTCCGCCGACCTGAAACCAGGCGGCTTTTTTAAGCCCATCCGTCCCGGCGGTTAGGAGGAGGTCCGCGGCCCTTAAGACCTCGGCTTGACGCCCCGCTCCTAGCGCCGGAAGCCGCGGCCGCGCCGGACTGTAAAATTTTTTTCACGCCGACCGAAGGTTTAACCCGCGCCAGGGACGCCGCGGCCCGTCCGCCCGGGCGCCGAGGAACCCCGCTGATTAAAGCCCTGAAAGGGCCAGGGAGCCCAAAAAAATATTTCACGCGGAACCTTCCGCGCCAACTCTGAAAAAAAAGCTTCACTACAGTCGATAACAACCCCTCCGGGACATCCCGTTCCGGAAGAAATTTTTCCCTCATTACGCCAGGCCGGTAGCGGTTAAGGCCCCTTTTTCCCCCCGTCTCGCCGACGGGATCTGACATCTCAAACCTATTAATCGGAGGTACTTAAAATGAAGAAAACCGAACTCGTGGCCAAGTTGGCCGAGGAAAGCGGCGTCAGCCAGGCCGCCACCAAGACCATCATCGACGGCCTGGTCAGCACCATCCTCAAAACGGTCCGCAAGGACAAACGCTTCGCCGTTTCCGGCCTCGGCGTTTTCCACCTCGTCAAGAGGGCGAAGCGCACCTGCCGCAACCCCCAGACCGGCGAGCCGGTGAAGGTCAAGGCCCACAACGCTCTGACCTTCAAGCCGTCCAAGACCGTCAAGCAGAGCTTCGCCTAGCGGTTTCCGCCCCGAAACGCGGAAAACCCGGGAATCCCACCTAAGGATTCCCGGGTTTTTTTCTTCCTCTCCGGGGCCGGACGCGTTTACGGTCTTCTCCGTCCGGCCGTTTCCGCGCCTTTGAGTTTTTTTACGCTTCTTCGTCCTTTAGCGCTTTTCCGGTTTTTTCCACTCCGCCCCCGCCTTCCCTTCCGCCGTTGTCGGCTTTTCCGGATTTTCCGTTCCCCGGAAAAATCCACAATCCCCGTTCCGAACTCCCCAAAGCGTCGGAAAAGACTTTTCCGGCCGTCTCTCCTTTTCGCCCTTTCTTTCAGGACGCTTTCCAAGCTCCCTTAAGGGGCGACCGGAAAGGTTCGGGAAAAATCCGGGGGGGATCCGCGGCCTTCCGACAATTAGGATCCAATTAGGATCCGAAGACGTGAAAAACCCCGGGGGACGGCCCGGGGTTTTAGGGTTTTAGTCGGGACGGGGAAGATAAGGATTCGAACGGGTAGGACCCAAACCGGCCTCAGGCGGTGGCCGCGCTTTTTTGGCGGCAGAGGCGCTCGCAAAGCCTCAACGTGTCGAAGACGGTCGCGGCGTAGTAGTCCGCGTGAAAGCACTCCCTCACGGCGTTGTTCACCTGGGCGCCGCTTATGAGGATGTGGGGGGTCTCGGCCTTCCCCCTCTCCCTGAGGATGGCCCCCACGGTGTCCTCCATGCTGTGGAAGCAGCAGGTGAGAAGGACGGAAAGGCCCACCACGTCGGGTTTGAACTCCCTCACGGAGTCCATGAACTCCTGGGTGCTCACGTCCGCGCCCAGATCCTTCACCTGGAAGCCGTAGGCCGAAAGCAAGGCGCCGGCGATGTTTTTCCCTAGGCAGTGGATCTCGCCCCGGACGGTTCCTATGAGCACCTTCCCCTTATAATAATGAGCGAGCGTTTCCGGCATGCGGGGCGACACCAGATTGATGACCCTGTTCATTATCTCCCCGGCCATTATCAGGGCCGCGATGAAGTACTCCCCGGTGTCGTAGAGATCGGATATCTCCACCATGGCGGCCTCGCAGGCCGTTAGGATGCATTTGGGGGGCATGTCCCTATCGTTCAACCTCCTGGTTATGTCCAGGGAGTTTCCGACCTCGAGGGAGATTAGGGACTGGATGAGGTTCGCCAGGCCCAGATTGTCTTTCTGCAGCTTCAGCATAGACCTCCGCCTCGCCTTGTCGAGGCCGTTTCCCGAGGGAACGCCGTCCTTCGGGACCTTTTAGGGCGCCGCCGTTTTAAAAGAGGAACCTCTTTAGTCGTCCCAGACCCCGATCCTCGCCGTGAAGGAGACGTTCCCCCGGGTGGTTAGAAACCAGCCGCTTCCCACGGGGAGGTCGTTGTATCCGTAGAAGGTGTAGAGCACCTTGAAGGCCGGAACGTCCACCTGGGTCCGCAGAAGCTGAGCCTCGGAGGCGCTCAGGATGGCGGGAACCAGCTCCAGGAGGGATTTTTTCACGAAATTGCTGCCCTCCCCCGTGAAAAGGGAGAAGACCGAGGATACTTCCAGCTCGGACTCCACGATGAGGGAGTTTTTATCGTACTTGAGGTAGGCCTTGTTGAGGAGGAAGGGCTCGCCCTTGTAGGAGACCAGCCGCACCAAGGACAGGATGATTTCACCCGGCTCGATCCGCAAAGACTCCGCGGCCTTCTCCGTGGCCTCGACTATCTTGGCCTTTATGATGCTGATCTGGAGGTTATCCTTGTCGCTCAGCTTGTCCAGAATCCCCTCCATGGGGAAGCTGGCCCTGGTCCAGTCCGGAGCGCAAACGAAGGTGCCGCTGCCGTGCACCCTTCTTAAGATGCCTTTTTCCGCCAGCACCTGGATGGCCTGCCTCACCGTCATGACGGCCACCCCGTAGGTTTTGCTCATGGTGGCCTCGGCGGGTATCTTGGCGCCGGGGGTGAACTCGCCGCTGCAGATCTTATCCTGAATTAAAGCCGCCAGCTGGATGTAGGCCGGACCCTTGCCGGAGCTTTTAATTAAAAATGACGGGTTGACGTCGGTTTTAGGCATGGACATGACGCTTCCAAATAGAACCTGTTTTGGGGAATTTTAGAGGCCGCTGAAATGCGAAGTTTTCAGGCGCGGGCTTATTCTACCATAATATCGGCCCTTCCGGCGGCGCTTTTCCCCGGGCCTCCGCCAAAAACCCCGTGAAACTTCGGCGCATCCTCCTCTTCCGCGGCCGCTTCGAGCGGAACCGAACCGGGGGCCGCCCCCCTCCTTTGGGCCCGACGTCCCCCGCGGGGCGCGCCGGGCTCTTCCGGAGTTTCCCGGAAGCGGCCGCGGCCTGGGAAAAGTTTCTACCCGCCCTCCCCCGGGATTTTCACCCAACCGGAAGTTTTCCGCGGACTCTTTTCCGGAACCTTTCCCGGAACCCTGACGGGAAATCGTCGCGGAACCCGCCTCCTGGTGTTTTTCACCGAACCTCGGCTCGGGAATGAAGCGCCCCCTCCGCTCCGGAGGGACGCCGGAAACGAAAATTCCTTTAAAATCAACCGGAAATTTCAAGATGAGCCGCCTAGCGGAGAGCCGGAAGGCTCCGCTCCGGAAATCCACGGCGGAAAAACCCGGCCCGGAGGGCGGATGGGGCGGACCACCTTTTCCGACCCCCGGCCCCCGGCTCCACCATTAATATATATGGAACGCTCCCGCCCCCCTTCTTCGCGGGAGACGGCCCCTGATTTCAGGCCATCCCGGCCGGAGGCCGGATCGGGTTTAATAAAACGCTCCCCAACGGCGCTGAGGGTGTTCGCCCCGCCTAGGTGAAAACCCGCGGAAGCGTTTTCCCCGGAAAACGGGATGAAAATTAGAGGGAACCTTGATGCGAGTGCAAAAAGTCTGTCATTGAAAAACTGATAGAGACGCTATACAAAATATGGATTAAATATAAAAAATACACAGTGCATAAAGTAGTAGATTTCACATATTCGAATAATTCAGAGGTTTTTGCAGTCGCATCAACCTTCTTCGTGAGGAAAATTTTTTTTAACGCCGTCCCGCCCGGCTTGAAAATTTTTAAGGAAAGGTAAATTTTTGACATAAAGATTATTTATACTTTAAATATATTTAAATCATATTATATACTAAAAAAAATACTTATTAGAGTTAAATATATGTTTATAACTATAATTAACTATAATACCCAATAAAAATATTATTTGTTGGCGAAACACCATCACCACCCAACATATAGAAAAAAATAAATTAATTAGTATTATAAAATGTATTTCACCCTCCGCCAGACGTATGATAAAATTTTTCCGTGCGAACCCGCCGCTAAATTTGAAAAAATAGAGTTTTCAAAGGACCACGCCGCGATATTTACCGAAACCCGCTGTTTTCAGGAAAAAGCCCCGGAGAAAAAATTTATTTGGAAGCAAAAAATATCTTGCTTTTAATTTAAAAAACATGTTATGATTCTTTCGACATCGGGAATGATTTGCGAAAGCGAAAATGTTCCGAGGGTCGGCCTTTTAATAGTAAAAATAATTCTTTGATTATCCTGTAAAAATTTTATCCAATTTTTTTTGTTAATTTTTTCTTCATCTTTCTCTCTTAATTTTTTCCACAGAGAGAAAAAAAATCATTTTCCCGCCAGGCGAATTTGAATAGTGGAAAAAGCCTTCCGGGCGCCTCAACCATCCGGTAAATCCAGCGCCCGCTTAAAAAAAGGCTTTTTGACAAATAATTATAGACCTCTAGAAGAATTCGCTTGCTTTTCCAATTGAAATCGTCTACATTGTTTTCCGTGGCGGGGAGTCGACCTCACTTTTCGATTCTCCCCACCGCCAAACCGCCGCAGGAGCCGATATGCGCATTATACTGATCACCGGGTTACTCGGATCAGGCAAAAGCACTGTACTCCTCAGCCTGGCGGCCCGACTCAGCAAGATGGAGGGCCCCAAGGCGGTGGTTATTATTGAAAACGAGATAGGCGATACAACTTTAACCAGCAGGTGCGCTGGTTCTTTTTTTGCCGATCTCTCCCCCGTCGAGCTGGACAACAATTGTATATGTTGCACCCTCACCGGAGAACTCGTCGGCCTGCTCGAAGACATTCAATCCCGCCTCAACCCCTCTTGGCTCCTCGTCGAAACTTCCATCCTCGCCCACCAAAGCATCAAAGACACAATCCGCCAGACATTGATAACTAACGAACCGCTGAGCGTCCTAGTGGCCGACGCCGGCCGCTGGTCCGAAATGTACAGGGAGGTTCCCATGCTCATCGGAACCCAGGCGGAAAGGGCGGATTTTATCCTCGTGAACAAGATCGACACCGCCTCCCCGGCGGAGCTGGAAACAGTTCTCTCCGACATCGGGAAGCTTAATCCGAACCGCCCCGTGAAAACGGTGAACGCCTTGGAGGATGATTTAAACGAGTTTTGGGACCTCGTGACGGAGGAAGCCCTGAAAAACGGAGAGACTTCAAAGGAGAATCTGAAGCTGGCCCAGATTTGAAAATAGCGCCGCGATCGCGCCAGAAAACTTGGCCCGCTTTATTAAAAGTCTTAATTTCTATAAAAAATTTTTCGTTGTTTTTTTCTAAACACCCTTTGGCAAAGAGAGAGGCCTCCCGCCGGATCCATAATTCGGCCCCCTCTCCCCGGGCCTCAGCGCCCTAAACGCATCGAATTTTTCGTTTTTTCCCGTTCAACGGGTTGAAACTTAAAAACACCCGCTGGTTTTTTCCGGATAGCATCGAAGAGAACCTGCGAACAACCGCCTTACCCTCACTCCACGGACATCCCGAATAAAGCCGAGGCCCACCCGGGCCGTCAAGTCTTCAGGATCGCCGGCGCCTCTTAAGCGCCGGAGGCTTCGCCGCCATTCCCGAAGAACGGAAAAACGCCGGCCGGAGGTTATTCAAACCCCTAGGACAGCGTCGCTAGACGGGCGGTTTTCCCGTACCGGGTGAACAGCGCCTCTTTTTGGAAAAGCAGGGTGATCATTCCGCCTTACCTTAACCCCGCCGATCCTTGGCGCGCCACTCAGGCGCCCCCGCTTAGGGACTTATGTTCCGTAAACATCCGCCACTTCGGCGGCGGAGGGGAAAGCGGAGCTCTTCATCTTTCCGTTTCCAGGCGAGCCGACTAAGCGGCAGCCCTTTTTCAACCCATCCACTTGTACATCGGAGGTAGTCTTTATGTTGTACAAAAGCTTGGCCATCAGCAACCCTGATGACCTCATTTTCGGTACCGCGCCGAAGCCTGTCGTAACCCGCAACTATGGCCTCGTCATCGGCGGCGGCACCCTGTATCCGGAGCTGAACTTCACGGTTCCCACCATGAAGCTCGAGCCCGCCACCCTCAAAGAGATGTACGGCCACTACGAGCAGATCGTCCGCGAGGCTCTGAAGCGCGCCGGCGAGCTCGAGAGCCCGGGCGTCGTTTTGGAGTGCGAAACCCTCCCCCAGCAGACCGAGTTCCCCGAGTGGTCGGAGACCATCGCCAAGATCCTCCTCGAGGGCATGGCCAAAGAGAACGCCCGCTCCGGTCTCAAGAGCGCCCTGCGCTTCACCCCCAACGACAACCGCGACATGATCCGCCCCCCGCTTATGAGGAGCGGCTATCAGCTCGAGAGGATGCTTGAGACCTTCGAGAGGGTCACCAAGGCCGGCGCCGACCTCATCAGCATCGAGTCCATCGGCGGCAAGGAGACCCACGACGAGTCGCTCATCCACTGCGCCATCGACGAGGTCATCTTCGCGCTTTCCATTTTGGCCACCCGCGACATGAAGTTCCTCTGGGGCAAAATCGTCGAAATCTGTAAGAAGAACGGCGCCACCCCGGCCGGCGACTCCTGCTGCGGTTTCGCCAACACGGCTATGGTTCTCGCCGAGCAGAAGCTCATCCCCAACTCCTTCTCCGCCGTCGTCCGCGTGCTCGGCACCGTCCGCGCCATCGTGGCCATCGAGGAAGGCGCCAAGGGCCCCGGCAAAGACTGCGCTTACGAGAACCCCTTCCTGAAGGTCATCACCGGCAACCCCTCCTCCGGCGAGGGCAAGACGGCCGCTTGCGCCCACTTGAGCCCGCTCGGCAACATCGCCGCCGCCTACACCGACCTCTGGAGCAACGAGTCGGTCCAGAACATCATGCTTCTGGGTTCCACCGCCCCCACCGCCTACATGGAGCAGCTGATCTACGACTGCCGCCTCTACAACGGTCTGAAGCAGTACGGCCACGGCAAAGTGCTCCGCGACATGCTGGTGAGGAGCGACGCTCCGTTAGACAGCCGCGCCTTCGTGTTCCGCCCCGAGAACGTGGTGCTCTTCGGCAAGACCATCGTCGAGAGCAAGGACTACTATGACGCCGCCAAGAACGTCTCCAAGATCGTGGCCCAGACCATCCTGACCGCCGGCGAGACTGGCGGAACCAGGGTCTCCAAGCCCGAGCTCAAGTACCTCAAGAAGATCATCGACACCGTCGACGCCCTTCCCAAGGACGAGGGCGCCTTCATCGAGAAGATCCTGGCCAAGATCGACAAATCCAAACTGAAACTGGAGGAGTACGGCCTCTAGGAGCCGGACCCGCCAGCCGATATATTCGCCCAAGGTTATCCGGCGCTCATCCTGAAACTCCGGAACTTTAACACCGGAAACCTTGGGTATTAAAAAAACGCGCCGCCGCGTCCCTCAGCCGCGGCCGGCACCGGGGTCCCATAGCCCCGTCGGGCGCCGCAAAAGCGGCGCCGGCCGAAAAGCGCGCCTCCCATCGCCTTGAGCGGCGGGTTTCACACAGCACACTCCAACCCGTCATCCTAAAATCTGTTAAGACCGGATGACGTTTAACATAACTAAAGAGCTTTTTTGAAAGGAGAGCCACACCATGTCTATCCAAGACATCTATCAGGCAGTAGTCGACTTCGATGACGACAGCATCAAGGGTCTCATCGACAAAGAAATATCCGCGGGCACCGACGTCAAGAAGATCCTCGACGACGGTCTCATCGCCGCCATGGACCACGTCGGCAAACTCTTCGCCGAGGGCGAACTCTTCGTCCCCGAGATGCTGATGGCCGCCACCGCGATGAAGGTCGGCCTCAACGTTTTGAAGCCCCACCTGGCCAAGACCGGCGGCTCCACCATCGGCACCGTGGTTATCGGCACCGTTAAGGGCGACCTCCACGACATCGGCAAAAACCTGGTCGGCATGATGCTGGAAGGCGGCGGCTTCGAGGTGTTCGACCTCGGTTCCGACGTCGAGCCCCAGAAGTTCGTGGCCGCCGCCAAAGAGAAGAAGGCCCAGATCGTCGGCCTGTCCGCCCTCCTCACCACCACCATGCCCTACATGGAGGAGACCGTCAGCGCCCTGAAAGAGGCCGGCGTCTCCACCAAGGTCATCATCGGCGGCGCCCCCGTGACCGCGGCTTACGCTGAGAAGATCGGCGCGGCCGGCTACTCCGACGACGCCCCCAGCGCGGTGGCCCTGGCCCGCAGCCTGGTGAAGTAAGCGCGACGCTTATTAACGGTGCTGATTATCGCTCAGTCCTTTCCCTCCGCCCCGAACCACCGGTTCAGGGCGGAGGGAGGCTGGCACCCTCTTCTCACCATGCTTAAAGCGGCACAGCCTTTGTCTCACTCCACTCCGAAAACCAAAATCCCCATCGCAGGCCCGTGAATAGGCGCTTTTTATTCATGGGCCTGTTTTTTTTGGCCGCCCGCCCGCCAAGGCGGTCCCTCCCCCTTTCCAGCGGCCTTGGTCTTTCCGAATCCGGACACCCCCTGAATAATTCTTAAAACCCCTCCGGCGGGAGCCGGTTCCCGGCATCCCCGCCCTTTCGGAAAGGAGTTTTCGGGACTTGAGTCCCTTTTTCCGCCGTAAATTCCGCGGATCTTACAAGTTTCTTCAAGAACCCTTGAGTTTTTTATATTTTCGCGTTATCATATCCCGACAGCTGAAAAAGCCCCCGTCGCTTTAAAAACCGTTCGCTTTCGACCCGCGTTTACGCCCCGCGGCGCGCCCGGCGTCCGCCCCCCCCGAATTTCTCACCGGCTCCCCGTACCCCCCCTTCCGCGGGAACGCCGGATTATCTAATACTAAACAAAATTAGATGACGCGAAATTAGATAACACTAGTTTCGAGAGTCCGAAACCTCCGTCCATTCCGGAGCGGATTAACCGGAGAAATCCCCGGCCGGAACCCATCAACAATCGGGATGTAATAACACCGCCCTTTCGGCGGGGCCGAAAAGGCCTAATCCATATGCGACCCCGCTAAAAAACGTGGGCGCCATTCACAAAGGTGACAGAGTATGATTATCGTAGGAGAACTTATTAACGCCAGCCGCAAGAAGATCAGAGCCGCCATCGAGGCGGCGGACGCCGATTATATCAAGGATATAGCCACGAAGCAGGACAAGGCCGGCGCCACGTTCGTCGACGTGAACGCGGGAGTCTTCGTGGGAGAGGAGCCCGAGAAGCTGGTCTGGCTGGTTAACACCGTCCAATCCGTGATCGACAAGCCCCTGGCCCTGGACAGCCCCGATCCCAAGGCCATCGAGGCGGCCATGAAGGTCCACAAGGGCACCCCCATGCTGAACTCCATCTCCCTGGAGAAGGATCGCTGGGAGAAGCTCTCTCCGGTCATCGCCAACACCGACATAAAAGTCGTCTCCCTCTGTATGAGCGACGCCGGCATGCCCACCACCGCCGAGGACCGCGTCAAGATCGCCGACGAGCTGGTGAACCGCCTCTCCAAGATCAATATTCCGCCGGAAAACATCTACATCGACCCCCTGGTTCAGCCGGTGGGCACCGACTACACCTTCGGTATCGAGTTCCTGAGGGCCGTCGGCCAGATCAAGGATAAACACCCGGGCGTCCACATCATGTGCGGTCTCTCCAACATCAGCTTCGGTCTCCCGGAGAGGCTCTTCCTGAACCGCATCTTCATGGCGCTCGCCATCTACTCCGGTCTGGACGGAGCCATCATCGATCCCACCGACGCCCCCATGATGGGAACCATCGCCGGCGCCACCGCTCTGGTGGGCAAGGACAAGGGCTGCCGCGGCTACCTCAAGGCCTTCCGCGCCGGTCTGGTGAAAGCCTAGTCTTTTCCAAGGCTCCCCCCGGGCGGGGAACCTTTCCGGCTCCCCCCCCCAAAAAGCCGGCAGGTAATTTTCCCGCCCAAAGAACTCCGCCGCCTATCGCGGCGGAGTTTTTTTTTCCCGCCACCTTTTTCCCCGCGACTTTTCCCCGCCTCTCTCCCTCCATCTTTTTCCTCCTCGTCTTTCCTCCGTTTTTTATCCCCGGCGTCCTGGATCCTCCCTTCCTCCGCTCGTAATTTTTATAATTTTAATAATAGTAATTTAAATATTTATAATTTATCGATATTTATCTTTAAAAATTAAAAAAAAAAAACAACCAAGCCGCGGAAAAAACAACCCCCCTAGAGAAAATTTTTCACGCGGGGGGTATAATAAGACAACCAACGCGAAAGCGAATGGTCCGACTTTAAAAATTGATTAGAGACAACATATGCCGCATGGAATAAATTAAAACACATTACAGCTTGTAAAGTATGTTTTTCAAAGTCTGAAAACAGCGGGGCTTTTCGCGGGCGCGTCGAAATCATCCGCCCTTTTTTTTCGCGACTCTTCAGGCGCCGCCCCATCGCCTGAAAAAATCTGGGAGGCATCCCGTGCCGGAAGTGGTCGTCGTCACCAGGAATCTCCCCCGGGCCCTGGATCTGGCCGGCTGGGCCCAGGCCTATATCGAAAAGAACCACCCGGATTTCCAGGTCCATCTGGATTGCGGGAACTACCGGCAGGATAAGAAGTCCTCGCCTTTAAGCGGCCTCCGGCCGGATCTCATCATCTCCATCGGCGGGGACGGCACCATCCTCCGAGCCTCCAGGCGCTGGGGCTTCAACGGCGCCCCCATCCTGGGGGTCAACATGGGAAGCCTGGGGTTCCTGGCGGAGGTGGAGCCCCAAAGATTCGAGGATCTCCTCTACCTCTCCCTCACCAATCAAGTCGAGGTGGAGGAGAGGAACTGCCTGGACATCATCCTCACCCGGGACGGAAACGTCATCTCCACCACCCCGGTCTTGAACGACGCCGTGATCAACAAGGGGGCGCTTTCCCGGATCCTGAATTTGAAACTCAGGGTGGACGACTCCAGCTCCTGGTGCTACCGGGCGGACGGGGTGATCATCAGCACCACCACCGGCTCCACGGCCTACAACCTCTCGGCCGGCGGACCGGTTCTGCACCCGGGGCTTCCGGCCTTCGTCGTCACGCCCATCTGCCCCTTCACCCTCTCCAGCCGCCCCCTGGTGCTGCCCCTGGGGTCCAGGATAGAGGTGGCCATCGAGCTCAACACCCCTTCGGTCTACCTAACCACCGACGGCCAGAAGGCCACCCCCCTCGTGGAGGGAGACGTGGTGACGGCCCGAAACTCCGAATCCATCGTGCGCCTCGTGAAAAACCCCCACCGGGCCTATCTGGACAAGCTGGAAATGAAGCTCGGGCTCTTTAAAAGGCACGGCGCGGTCCGGGATTGAAACTTCACCTCACGGCGGGGGTTTTTCCGGGCGTTTTCGGCCGGGGACCGAAAAAAAACCGCGCCGCGGGCGGATGATTTTTCCGGAAAAACGCCGGCGTCGGAAAACGGAAGGGTTCGGGGGAGGGAAGCTTCGGAAAGGTTCCGAAGAAAAGGAAAAGGCCCCCGAAGGGGGCCCGTTCGCGCTAAAAATACCCGGATTTTTTAGACCCGTCTAAAAGACCATGACGGAAGATCTCGGCGGAAGATCTCGCCTTCGGAACGCCTTTAGACCTTCATGTTGATCACCGTTCCCAGCATTTCGTCCACCGTGGGCACCACCTTGGCGTTGGCCTGGTAGCCCCGGCTGGTGACGATGAGGTTCACCATCTCGGTGGCCACGTCGGTGTTCGATCCCTCCACGAAGCCCCGGGGAACCCAGGCCGGAGTCGCGGGATCCCTGGGCACCCCCCTGGTCGGGACGAGGGGCCCGGAGGGGCCAAGTCCGTTCTGGACGTGGGCCGCCACCCCCGAGTAATGGGGGAGATCCTGGTAGACGGCGCGGCCGGCCTTGAAACCATCGGTGAGGACGTTGGCCAGGTTGTGGGCCGTGACCTGGGTTCCCACGCCGAAAGCGTTCAAGGCCGTCACCGGCGGATAGAGGGCGGAATTTACGGGCATTTCACACCTCGCGGAAAACGCCGCGGAAGGGCCTTTCCGGACCCTAAACCCATTGTACCCCGAAAGCGGGCGAAGCTCCAAGCTTTAAGGGCCTTTCCGCGCGCTTTCCGTTCCGGAGCCGCCTTTGGGCTCCGGAACGGCGGATCCGGAACAGCGGATCCGGAAAAGCGGATCCCAAGCTTAAGGTTATCGTACCACAATGGTTCCTAAAAAGCTAAAAAAAACCAAGTTTCGCTAATATCATCCTAAAATTTCCCTAATATCCCGGTAAGCTAGAAAAAATTACACCCTTGTGATACAATTTAGTCGTCAGTAGATTTAAACCGTCCCGCCGATGCGTCATCCCCCTCTTTTCCTCAACCACCTCTTTAAAGAAGCTTCAGCGTGCTGATACTAACCAGAAAAATCGGCGAAACCGTCACCATAGGCGACGACATCAGGGTGCAGGTGGTGGACGTCAAAGGCCACCAGGTGCGTCTGGGCATCACCGCCCCCAGCGAGTGCGCGGTGCACCGGGAGGAGATCTATCTGCGCATCCAGGAGCAGAACATCCGCTCCCTGGAAACCCAAACCGAGGATCTGACGGCCGCGGCCAAAATCTGGTCCGGAGAGACTCCGCCGGAAAAATGAAAAGCGAGACCGGCACCCCTCTTTCAGAGCGGTTCCCCCGCCTGGAAAATTTCACTTCAAGCGCCGCTTCCGAGGAGACGCTTTCATGCTGATTAGCACCAAAAGATTCGGGGAGATGGAGGTTCCGGAGGAGTCCGTCATCACCGTCCTGGGCGGGGTCATAGGCTTTCCGGAGCTCATCCGCTACGTCCTCATCCAGAGGAGCAACGATCAGCCCTTCTACTGGCTGCAGTCCCTAGACGATCCCACCCTGGCCCTGGTCCTCGTGAACCCGAAGCTCTTTAAAAACGACTACGCCCCCCAGCTCCCGGCCAGCCTCGCGGAGGAGCTGGGGGAGGGCGAAATCTCGCTTTTCGCCATCGTCACCATCCCGCCCGGGCGCCCCCAGGAGATGACGGCCAACCTTTTGGGCCCCCTGGCCGTGAACCCCGTCTCCCGCAAAGCCCGTCAGCTGGTTTTGGACGACAGGCTCTACACCCACCGCCACCCCATAATCCAGCCCAAGCCGTGAGCGGATTCAAAAAAAACGGCCGCCCCTTCCCCGCGGGGGATCCCTCAACCGGGCTTCCGCCCAGATCTCCGGATCCGGCCCCGACGCCTAAAATCCTTTTGGACTTCCTCGACTACCAAAGGGCGGTCCGCAACCGCTCCCCCCACACCCTCAAGGCCTACCTCTCCGACCTCCTGCCCTTTTTCCAGTACCTTTCCCAAAAAAACGTCGATCCCGTAAAAGCGGGAAAGGAGCACGTGCGGGGCCACGTCTTTCTTTTGAAAGGCCGCCTGGACAACGTCTCCATCGCCCGAGCCCTCTCCAGCGTCAAAAGCTTCTACCGCTGGCTCATACGGGAGGGCCGTTTGGATCTAAATCCCGCCCTGGCGGTGAAATCCCCCAAACTGGGGGAGAAGAAGCCGAGGTTTCTGTCCGCGAACGATGCGGAGCGCCTCCTGGGGGAAGACCCTCCTCTCCGGCCCCAAAAAAAGAGGGAGGCCGAAAATCCGTCCAAAAGGGAGGGATTCCCTCCCCCCCCGCGCGGAAAAGCCGAAAAATCCCCGCCGAACGGGGATCTCCCCGAAGACGGCGGAAACATTGACGGCGGCGCGGCTCCGGAAAAAGACGATTTCGCCGCCCGGGACGAAAAAACCCGGGAAAACCCCCACTTCGTGAGGGATCAGGCGGCCCTCGAGCTGCTCTACTCCTCCGGACTTCGGGCCGGGGAGCTCGCGGCCCTGGACGTGGAGCACGTGGACTTCAAAGACGGCTCGGTGCGGGTGAGGGGGGGGAAGGGCCGGAAGGACCGCCTGGTCCCGGTGGGGGGCGCGGCCCTGGAATGGCTGGAAAAGTGGCTGAAAATAAGACCCCTCTACCTGGAGCGGGGGAAGGGTCCCGTTCGGGAGGCCCTTTTCCTAGGTAAAAGAGGCGGACGCCTGGATCAAAGGGAGCTAAGAAGGATCCTTTCCCGGCGCCTCTCCCATCAGGGGCTCGATCCGGACTACTCCCCCCACTCCCTAAGGCACAGCTTCGGGACGCACATGCTGGAAAACGGGGCGGATCTGAAAGCCATCCAGGAGATGCTGGGGCACAGCTCGCTCTCCACCACCCAGCGCTACACCCATCTGGACCTGCGGGCCCTGCGCCGGGCCTACCAGGTCCATCCCCGGGCCTTTTTCAAGCCCGGAGAAGACGATGGGGATCCCTTCGGGGAAGGCTGATTTCCGGCCCTTTCCCGCCCCTCCCCCGAGGGCCGGGGCTGAAACCGAAAAATATTCCCCCCCCCGCCCCCTCCCCTAAATTCCGCCTCCGGCCGGATTTAACCGGCCGGAGGCGGAGGCCGCGGCCCTCCAACCGTTTCCCTCCGCCTTCCCCCCACCCCGCCGCCGCCCTCCCTCCGCCCCCTTTTCACTCCTTGTTTTCCCGCCCTACCTAAGTTCCCCCGATTCTGGTAAAATGCTTATTTTCCAAACGGTTCTTGGACGGACATAGGCGGAGGATGAAGCCCCATGAGAAAAAGAGAAGGCGAGCGCGGAAGACACAGGGGGACCACCATCATCATGGTGCGGCACCAGGGCAAGGTGGCCGTGGCCGGAGACGGGCAGGTGAGCCAGGGACCCGCCGTGGTGAAGCATTCGGCCAGAAAGATCAAAAGGCTCTATAATGATAAAATCATCTGCGGCATAGCCGGAGCCACGGCCGACGCCCTGGCCATCCTGGACAGGCTGGAAGAGGAGCTCAACCAGTACAGCGGGAACTTCACCCGGGCGGCGGTGGAGCTCACCAAGAAATGGCGCACCGACCGGGGCCTGAGGCACCTGGAGGCGGTGCTCCTCGCCGCCGACAAGGACATCTCCCTCATGATCTCGGGGGTGGGGGACATCCTGGAGCCGGACGACGACGTCCTGGCCACGGGGTCCGGCGGCTACTACGCCCTGGCCGCGGCCAGGGCGCTCCTGAAGCACGCCCCGAACCTCACCGCCGAGGAGATCTGCCGGGAGTCCATGAAGATCGCGGCTAAAATCTGCGTCTACACAAACGAGGAGATCTATTTGGAGTCCCTGGACTCGACCGTTTAACCGCCAAAGGGAGAATCTCCCTCCCCCTATGGGGGTCCGACCGGAAAGCCGGGGGCTTTTTTCCTTTCCGGGCCCCGGCTGTTTTCGCTTTTTCCACGCTTCCGCCTCCTTCAACGGGAGCCGATCCCCCCTTTTTTCAGGCCTTGATCTTTTTCTTTTCACGTTTTTCCTTTTTCCTTTTCCCAACACCGGTTTCCGGCTATTCTCCGGTTCCGGCCGCGGCGAAGGCCGCGGCCCTCTTTTTCCCCGCTTTTTCCTTTTTCCCGTTTCTCCGCTCTGTTAATTTTCCCCTCCGGGTATTAAAATCGACCTTTTCGAACGGCGCCTTTTACGCTTCCGCCCCCTTTTCGGACAACCGCTTTCGGGGGCTTCCCTCCCCCCTTGGGGGGAAACGCCCGTTTTCCTTTAAAATTTTTCCGCAACATCCCTTGGATTTTAGATGCAAACCGTAAAAAACGAGATTTCCGAAACCGAGCTAAACCTCACCCCCCGCCAGATAGTCTCCGAGCTGGACAAGTACATAATCGGCCAAAACGAGGCTAAAAGGGCCGTCGCCATCGCCCTCCGGAACCGCTGGCGCCGACTCATGGCGCCGGAGGACATGCGCGAGGAGATAGCCCCCAGAAACATCATCATGATCGGGCCCACCGGAGTGGGGAAGACGGAGATAGCCAGAAGGCTGGCGCGCCTCACCCATTCCCCCTTCATCAAGGTGGAGGCCTCCAAGTACACCGAGGTGGGCTACGTGGGCCGCGACGTGGAGAGCATGATCCGGGAGCTCATGGACCTCGCGGTCACCATGGTGAGCGCGGAGGAGAAGGAGAAGATGGCGGCCAAGGCGGTGGAGCTCGCGGAGGAGCGCATTTTGGACATGCTCCTTCCCGGCGGCTCCCGCTCCGACCGGCGGAGCTCCCAAAGCGAGACCCAGCCGGCCAACACCCGCTCCAAACTGCGAAGGCTTTTAAAGGACAAGCGCTTAGAGGAAAGGGAGGTCCCCCTCGAGGTGGAGCAGTCCATGCCCCAGCCCATGACCCGCATCTTCACCACGGTGGGCTTAGACGAGATGGAGAAGAACCTCAACGACGCCATGAGCCAGCTCTTCCCCAAAAAGAGCCACAAACGCATGGTGAAGGTGAAGGAGGCCCGGGACATCCTCATCCAGGAGGAGGCCAACCGCCTGGTGGACATGGACAAGGTGGTCTCCGAGGCCAAGCTCCGGGTGGAGCAGCACGGCTTGGTCTTCATAGACGAGATCGACAAGGTCGCGGGCCGGGAGAACAAAACCGGACCCGACATCAGCCGGGAGGGGGTGCAGAGGGATCTCCTGCCCTTGGTGGAGGGCTCCACCGTGCCCACCAAGCACGGACCGGTGAAAACCGACCACATCCTCTTCATCGCGGCCGGGGCCTTCCACGTGGCCAAACCCAGCGACCTCATCCCCGAGCTCCAGGGGCGCTTCCCCATCCGGGTGGAGCTGAAGAGCTTGAACAAGGACGACTTCGTGCGCATCCTGACCGAGCCCCAGAACGCCTTGATCATCCAGTACCAGACCCTACTCTCCACCGAGAAAATCGAAATCGAGTTCACCTCCGAGGCCGTGGAGGAGTTGGCCGAGATGGCCTGCGAGGTGAACCAGAAGCAGGAGAACATCGGGGCCAGGAGGCTCTCCACCATCATGGAGAAGCTCCTGGACGAAATCTCGTTTACGGCCCCCGAGATAGCCCCCTCCAAAATAGTGATCGACGGCGCCTACGTCAAAAAGAAGCTCGCGGGCGTGGTGGGCGACGTCGATCTCACCCGCTACATCCTGTGACGACCCTTTCCGAGGCCAAAGACGACGCCGTCCGGGCCAGGCACCTAATCGAGGCCCTGCCCTACATCATGGAATACCGGGGGACGACCGTCGTCATCAAAATCGGCGGCCACGCCATGCTCTCCTCCGCGCTTTTGGACGGCTTCGCGGAGGACGTCACCCTTTTGAAGCTCTTGGGCTTCAAACCCGTGGTGGCCCACGGGGGCGGACCCCAGATAGACGCCCTCCTCAAGCGCTTGAACATCGAGACGAGCTTTAGGGAGGGTCTCCGGTTGACCGACCCCGAGACCATGAAGGCGGTGGAGATGGTCCTCTGCGGCTCGGTGGGCAAAGACATCGTGAGCCGCATATCCCGGGCCGGCGGCTCCGCCGTCGGCCTCTCCGGCAAGGACTGCAACTTCATCGCCGTGGAAAAGGAGTACGCCTCCGCCGTCCGGGAGGACGGAACGGTGGAGATGGTGGACATAGGCTTCGTGGGCCGCCCCTCCCGGGTGGACCCCGAAATCTTAAACCACCTCACCGCCGGCGGCTTCATCCCGGTGGTGGCCCCGGTGGGGGTGGACGCCCAGGGCGCCGCCTACAACATCAACGCCGACACCCTGGCGGCCGCCTTGGCCATCGCCCTCAAGGCCAGGAGGCTGATTCTTTTAACGGACGTTTCCGGAGTTTTGGACGAAAACGGCGAGCTCCTGGTTACGCTATCGGCCTCCCAGATAGCCGATCTGAAAAAACGGGGACTGATCAAAGGCGGCATGATCCCCAAGCTGGACTGCTGCCTGCGGGCCCTGGAACAGGGCTGCGGGGCGGCCTCGGTAATCGACGGGAGGGTGTCCCAGTCGCTCCTCTTGGAGATCTTCACCCACAAAGGCTGCGGGACGGAAATCACCTTGTAGGTTCAAGGCCTCGGAAAAAGCCCCTCCGGAAGGGTTTCCGGAACGGATCCTTCCTAGGCGGGCGCCGCTTCTCTTTTTTCACTTGAATCTCCTAGCCCGGACGCTTTTTTTTGGCTTTTTCCGGCTTTTCCGGCTCTTCCGGCTCTTTTCGGCTTTTCCCCCCATCCGCCCCGCTCCCCGAGGCCTTCCCGGGACGGCGGTTCCCGGGGCTCGTTTTACCCGTCTTCTTTTGATAAACCCTTATTCCCGCCCGCGGCGGCCCGAGGCGGCCCGCGGGGGCGTCCGCCCCCGGGGGCTTCCCTCTCCGGCGCCGGGGCTCCGGCCTTGAAACCCCATGAGCGATCTTATCCACCCCCTCACCTGGGACCGCGAACCCCTGTCAAACGAGGAGCTCGTCTCCCGGGGAAGGCGGAGCCTTTTAAACAACGTCACCCGGATCCCCCTGGCCTTCGTCAAAGGCGAGGGCGCCTATCTGTACGACGCGGACGGCCGCCGCTACCTGGACTTCTTAGCCGGCATCGCCACCTGCGCCTTCGGGCACGCCCCGCCCTTCATGGCGGAGCTCCTGCGAAGGCAGGCGGCGAAACTCGTCCACGTCTCCAACCTCTTCTTTAACGAGCCCATGGTCCTTTTGGCCGAGCTTTTAACCGAGCGCTCCGGACTCGATCGCGCCTTCTTTTCCAATTCCGGCGCCGAGGCCAACGAGGCGGCCTTTAAAATGGCCAGGAAACACGGCTTCGACCGGGACGGGGAAAAGCGGGTGAGGGTCGTTTCCGCCTTGAACTCCTTTCACGGCCGCACCATGGGAGCCATCTCCCTAACCGGCCAGGAGAAGCTCCACAAGGGCTTCCACCCTTTGGTTCCCGGAATAAGCTTCGTCCCCTACGGGGATTTGGGCGTTTTGGAAAAAACCGTGGACGACACGGTCGCGGGCGTCATCCTGGAGCCCATCCTGGGCGAGGGCGGAATCGAGCTTCCGCCCGAGGGCTATCTCAGCAAGGTTAAAAAGCTCTGCTCCGAGCGGGGCGCGCTTTTAATCTTAGACGAGGTGCAGACGGGACTCGGACGGACGGGCAAAGACTTCGCCTTCCGCCACTTCGACTGCCTCCCCGACATCCTCACCTTGGGAAAGGGATTGGGTTCCGGCTATCCGGTGGCCGCCACCCTGGCATCCGAAGAGGCGGCCCGGGCTTTAAGCCCCGGGAGCCACTCCACCACCGTGGGCGGGGCGCCCTTGGCCATGGCGGTGGCCCTGGAGCTCGCGACCAGGCTCCTTAATCCCGCCTTTATCAAAGAGGTGGAGGAGAAGGGGCGCTATTTCAAAGAGGGGCTGGAAGGCCTGGCGCGGGAATATCCATCCGTCGTAAGCGGCGTGAGCGGCCTGGGGCTCCTTTTGGGAATGAAGCTTAAAAGCGAGTCCGCTCCGTACACGGAAAAGCTGAGGGAAAAAGGCTTTTTGGTGAACGCCACCGCCGTCTCCGTTTTAAGGTTCGCCCCGCCGCTTATCATAAATAAAGACGAGATAGACCTCCTCTTAAGGGCCCTGGGCGAGGTCTTCGGGACGAAATAAATAATTTCGGGAAAAAATAAAAAATTCAGGTGACCCAAGATGCCCCGCCACTACATAACCTTCAGGGACCTCTCCTTAGAGGACTACGGCCTCCTCTTTCAAAGAAGCTTCGCGCTCAAAGAGGAGCGGAGAAAGGGAGTCTATCTCAGAAACCACCTGAAAGGCCGGCCCGTGGCCGTGCTTTTCAGCAAAAACTCCACCCGCACCCGGGTGAGCTTCGAGTGCGCCGTAAACGAGCTGGGCGGACACGCGATCATCTTGAACCTGGGCGACTCCCAGTGGGCCCGAGGCGAGCCCCTCTCGCATAGCGCCCGGGTGTTTTCGGGCTACGTCTCGGCCATAGTCATCCGCCACGGCCCCGAAAACGATCTCGTGAAGCTCTCCGAGAGCGCCTCCGTTCCGGTCGTAAACGCCCTAACCGACGAGCGCCACCCCTGTCAGGTGGCGGCGGACGTCTTCACCATCCTGGAAAAGGGGAGGAAGATCCCCTTGGAAAAGCAGAAGGTTTGCTGGATCGGGGACGGCGGCAACATGTGCCAGACCTGGCTGGAGGCGGCGGCGGTTTTGGGCTTCGCCTTGAACGTCTCGTGCCCCGAGGGCTACCAGCCGGATCCTTCGATCTCCAAAAGGGCCATGGCCGACAACCCGGAGGTGCGTTTCCTCCAGGACCCCCTGGAGGCCGCCCGGGGGGCCACGGTGGTCACCACCGACGTCTTCACCTCCATGGGGAGGGAAAAGGAGGCGGAGCGGCGCCGGAAAGATTTCCAGGGCTTCCAGGTGAACGCCAAACTCATGGCCGCGGCCGCCGAGGACGCCATCTTCCTGCACTGCCTTCCCGCCCACCCGGGAGAAGAGGTGACCGAAGAGGTCTTCGAACGCCACGCGGACAGCGTCTTCGCCGAGGCCGAAAACCGCCTCCACGTCCAGAAGGCCCTTTTGGAACTCCTCATTCCCGGGCTTCCCTGACCCTCGCCTGGAAAGCCCCGCCTCCCCCCGGGGCTCTTCCGCCCGCCCAAGAGACAGGGGGGCCGGGGCCCGCGGCCCCGGCCCTTCCGGTGGAAACCCATGATCTCCAAATCCGATTATCTGGTCATAGGCTCGGGCATAGCCGGATTAAGCTTCGCCCGGAAGGTGGCCCCCTACGGCACGGTGAACGTCCTGGCCAAAAAGACGGCCTGCGACACCAACACCAATCTGGCCCAGGGCGGCATAGCCGCGGTCATGGGCACCGACGACACCCTGGAAGAGCACGTCTCGGACACCTTGGCCTCGGGCGCGGGCCTCTCCCACGAGGACGTCGTGCGGGTCGTGGTGAACGCCGGACCGAAGATGATCGAGGAGCTGCTCGAGTTGGGGGTGCCCTTCACCGCCCAGGTGGATCATCCGGACCTTCCGGAACTGGGCCGGGAGGGAGGCCACAGCCACCGCCGCATCATCCACGCCAAAGACATGACCGGCCAGGCCCTACAGAAGGTTCTGGCCGAGGACTGCCTGAAAAACCAAAACATCCGGATCCACGAGCTGCACCTGGCCCTCGATCTCTTGACCGTGAAGGACAAGGACGACAGCCTCAGGGTCGTCGGCGCCTGGGTTTTGGACCGCGAGGGGGGGGTGGTGAAGACCTTCCTCGCGAAGACGGTGATCCTGGCCACCGGCGGCTCGGGGCGGGTCTACCTCTACACCACCAATCCCGACGGCGCGACCGGCGACGGCCTCGCCATCGGCTGGCGGGCCGGCGCCAGGGCCGCGAATTTGGAGTTCGTGCAGTTCCACCCCACCTGCCTCTACCACCCCAAGCTCAAAAACTTCCTCATCTCGGAGGCCGTCCGGGGCGAAGGCGGCCGGCTCGTCACCCGCGAGGGGGAACTGGTCATGCGGGACCACCCCCAGGGGGATCTGGCCTGCCGCGACGTGGTGGCTTTGGCCATAGACCGGGAGATGAAGCGCTCGGGGGCGCCCTGCGTCTTTCTGGACGTCACCCACAAGCCGTCCGCCTTCGTCCGGGAGCGCTTTCCCAAGATTTACCAAACCTGCCGCCTTCTGGGCCTCGACATCGCCAAAGAGCCCATACCGGTGGTGCCGGCCGCCCACTACCAGTGCGGCGGCCTCCTGGTGGACGCCTGGAGCCGCACCGGCGTCAAGGGCCTCTACGCCATCGGCGAGGTCTCGGCCACGGGCCTCCACGGCGCCAACCGCCTGGCCTCCAACTCCCTTTTGGAGGCCCTGGTCATGGCCGACAGGGGGGCCCAAGCCGCCCGCGAGGAGGCCGCCCGAACGGAGTTTCCGCCGGAGGTGGAGCCCCCGGGCTGGCCCGCGGCCAGGCTGGGGCGCACCCCGCCGGAGGCGGTCTTAATCGCCCACTCCTGGGACGAGATCCGCCGCTTCATGTGGAACTACGTGGGCCTGGTGCGCTCGGATCAGCGGCTGGGCATGGCCGCCAAACGCCTCGCCATGGTGAAAAACGAAATAGACGAGTTCTTCCGCAACTTCGAGGTGGACTACGACCTGGTGGAGGTGCGGAACATCGCCGTGGTGGCGGATCTGATCATCCGCTCGGCGGCGTCGCGGCGCGAGTCCAGGGGCCTCCACTACTCCTTGAGCTGGCCGGAGAGGGACGATCCGAACTTCAAAAAGGACACCGTCCTATTTAATTCCGAGCCCTCCCTCCTCCCCTCCGCCTGAGACCGCGGGGGAAAAATCCGGAAGGAACTTTAGCGTGGAGGTCAAGATCTCGAAAAAGCGGCTCGGCGCCATCCTCGCCTTGGCCCTCGCCCTCGCCCTCCCTTTAGGGCTCCTCCTCTTCCACCACCTGGTCAGCGCCCCGGAGGCGGAAAGGGAGGCGGAGTTCCAAAGCCTTTTAGAAAAGCTCTCCCCTTTCATCCGGGCGGAGGAGAACTCCGCCCCGGCGCCCTCCCCCGCCCTTCTGGAAGGCTCCCCCCGCTCGGAGCGCGCGGAAACTTTAAAGGAGGCGGCCAAGGCCTTTTTTGCCGCCGATTACGGAACGTCTCGGAGGCTCTTAAGCTCCCTGGAGCGCTCCCTCCCCCGGGAGGCCGGGCTCCTTCCCCTTTTGGGGGCGGTCCACCTGAGGGAGGGAAACTTCTCTTTGGCCCGGGATTACTTCCTGAAAGCCCGGGAGGCCCCCGAGCGGGATCCCGAAAGCGGAAGCTGGGTGGACGCCGGATTGGCTTTAAGCTATTTCAGCCTCATGGACCTGGAAAAGGCCCTCCCCCCGGCCCGGAAGGCCTACGACTACCGTCTGCGGGTCCGGGGCGAAAACGATCCGGGGACGCTTTCGGCCGCGAACGTCCTCTCCGGCGTCCTTATCGGCCTGAAAGAGTACCCCGAGGCCCAGGACGTCTTGGAAAAGGCGATCGCCGCCGCTTTTGAAAAAGGGGCGGATCCCGAAACCCCCCTCGTTAGAGACTCCTTAAGCCTCCTTTCCCTCTCCTACCAGCTAAGCGAGAGCGATAAGGACGTCTACGCCCTTTTGGCCGGAAACGGCGAGGGGGATTCCCTCAAAGGGGCCGCGGAGGAAGAGTCCTTGACCTCCGAATCCCCGCCCGCCACCCCCCCGGGAAGGGACCCCCTTGAGGCCCCTTCCGCCGAAGCCGATCCGGCGGAAGGGGCCTTGGGAGAGTCCTCCTCTTCGGCCTCCGCCCCGGGCGAAGGCGCGGATCGGGAAGGGTCTATTTCCGCGGATCCCGAAGGCGCCCCCCCCATGGAGGGGGGAGCGCCGGAAAAGGCCGATACGGTCGCGGACTACAATTTTCCCCTGGCCCTTTCGCTCTACAACGATCTAAGCCGCGTCGACCCCCGCTCCCCTTTGCGCCCCCGGCTGGTGGAATCCATGATCCGGCGCCTGAGTCCGGGGGAGCCCCTCTGTCGGGACCCCGGCGAGGCGGCCTTTCGGGGGTCCTTATGGTTCCTCTGCGTGGATCTGGCGGAGTCCATGAACGACTCCTACGTGGATCCCTTAAGCCTAAGCTTCGCGGAGAACCTCCTTTCCTGGGACGAGGCGAAAGGGGAGAGGCGGAGCTATCTCGTCCGCGAGGCCGCGGCCCTGGAAAAGGCCGCCCGGGGGGACTATTCAGCGTCCGCGAAACATTTGGAGGAGGCCTTGAACACCCTCTCCTCCGGAGAAAAGCTCACTGACAAAGAGAAGAGCTTTTTGATTTTACGCTCGATCACTTTGGCCGATCTCCTAAAAAAGGGGGGCGTTCCGGCCATCGAGACGGAAATCGGCTTAAGCGCCGCGGTCACCCGGGTTGAGCGGCTCGTTTCCGAAAAAGAAAGGGCCGGCTCCATGGAGCTGCCCTTTCTTTACTGGTATCTAGCCCGGACGCAGCGGGAAAACGGGCGCCACTCCGACTCCCGGGCGAACTTTAAAAAGGCTTCCCGCCGGGTTTCCGGACTCTTAAAACTCCACCCCGAAAGAAAGGCGGAGCTGGAAAGGCTGCTGGGGCTGATAAAGGAGGATGAGGGGTACCGCCCGGGGAAAAGCGCGAAAGATCCTCCCGGATTCCCCAACTCGCCCAGGATCTTCTATCCGGCCCATCTGGAGGCCGGGAAAAAAAACCGGGACCGCGTGAGCGCGCCCCAGGCCATGCGGGTGGAGATGGAGGTGTTGAAATTCCTAGGGAAGCCGGAGGACTTCGAGCCCATGATCAGGGCCGCCCTCCTCCGGAGCGAAAAATCCACCCAAGACGAGCTCCTCTACCGCAGCCTCAACCTCAAATACCTAGAGGAGACGGGAAACGTTCGGGGGCTCTTAGCCGAATTGGAGGACCTCTACCAAAACCCTCCGCCCGGAGACGAGGGGTCCCTTTCCCAATTCAGATCCTCCGTCAAGGTCTACGAGGGCAGGGCGCTCGCCGCCCAAGGGGATCGGGAGGGGGCCAAGGCCGCCTATGAAAAGGCCTTGGAACACCTGGAGGGGATCCCCGGAACCGAAGAAAAGCGCTCCGAACTTTTAGGGGAGATGGAAAGGCTCTAAAGAAGAGGGGGGAAAGCGATTTTTTTCACGCTCCGGAACGCTCCGGCCCTTTTTTCGACCCCCCCCGCCTTTCCAACTTGAGCGTTGAAGACGCCCCTGTCTCCCTGGCCGTCAGAGTTTGGGAGCGGGCGCGGGAACCCCGTCCGCGGCCTTCAAGACCGATTTCCCCACGGCCACCAGAGAGGCCAGGTCCACCACGTTGGAGGGGACGATCATGGTGTTGCTGTTGGTCGCGAGTTTTCCGAACTCGACTAGGTAGTTCTCCACTATCCTCAAGGCCACGGCGTCCCTGCCGCCTTCGGCGGCCGTGGCCGCGCCCACCCGCCTCAGGGCCTCGGCCGTGGCGTTCGCGACCAAAAGGATCTCCTGGGCGTGGCCGTCGGCCTCGTTTATCATGCGCTGCTTTTCGCCTTCGGAGATGTTGATAAGCTTCTGCCTTTCGCCTTCGGCGATGTTTATGTTCGCGAGCTTGTTGCCCTCGGCTTTGTTGATCATGGCCATCTTCTCGCCCTCGGACTCGGCGATGAGAGCCCTCTTCTCCCTTTCGGCCCTCATCTGCTTTTCCATGGCGTCCTTGATGGACTGGGGCGGGGTGATGTTTTTCACCTCGTAGCGGTTGATCTTAACCCCCCAGGGGGCCGAGGCCTTGTCCACCGCCCCTATGATCTCGGCGTTTATGGTCTCCCTCTCCTCGAAGCTTTTATCCAATTCCAGTTTCCCGATGACGCTCCTCATGGTGGTCTGGGACATCTGAATGGCGGCGTTATGGTAGTTGCTCACGCCGTAGCTCGCGAGGTGCGGATCCATGACGGTCAGATACAGAACCCCGTCCACCTCCACCGAGATGTTGTCGCGGGTGATGCAGATCTGCATGGGCACGTCTATCACCTGCTCTTTCAGGGTGTGGCGGTAGGCCACCCTATCGAAGAAGGGGATAAGCAGGTGGAAACCGGAAAGGAGGGTGTCCGAATACCTGCCCAGCCTCTCCACCACGAAGGCCTCGTTTTGAGGGACTATCCTCACGTAAAGCTGGAATATTATGACGAGAAAAACGGCTACGCCTAGAAGGATGAAAACTGTGGTGTTCATGCTGTCTCCGAATTATGATTATGCGGGATGGATGAAACGGATTGGACGAAACGGATTGGACGAAAATTCCCGCGGAAAAACAACGCCGTTTTCCCGAAGGTCGATAAACCGGAAGATGGCGGAAAAAAATCCCAAGTCCGCCCGCGGCTTTTTCTTTACTTTTAACGGCGATGTTTTTTCCGCCTCCCTGAAAGAATCAAACGTTTCCTAAAAAGCCGTTTTAAGGTGGTTTGAAAACCGTTTAAAAGTTACCGCCTCCGCGTTCGTAAAAAAACGCGGCGCGTCTTAAGGTGGTTTTCGCCGGCGAGCCATCATTAATGTCATCAATGAACCGCCGCCTCTTTGAAATTTAATAAACCCTTGTCGACGTTTAAATCTCCGGCCCGGCGCCAGGCGCCAGGTCGTTAATTAACTCTTTCTATAAAACATCAACCAAAAGGCCTCGAATTTTCATCTTTTTAGGTTTTCAGCGCTTCTAAACCTAGGCCGATTTTTTTCACCGCGGATCCAGGCGTCAACAGAATAAATCGGCATGTTTTCGTAAAACTTTAATAGTTGGGAAAAAACGCGTAATAATTTAGCCAAAAGGGAAAAACGCGCTGAAAATTCACGATTAAAAATTTTTGTCGACTTCAAAAAGGGCGAGATCCGCGAATACGATTTTTTAAAAAAAACAACCTCATTATCAAAAAATAGGCGGTAATTGTTTCCATTTTACCAACAGCGTGCGATATCATTTAAATAAGCCGCGGCGTTAATTAGCCATTAGCCCTGGCGTAGTCACAGGACGCCGTTTTCTTCTGATATTTCTTCACATAATTCGACCATTTACTCGTTACGGGAGTCAGCTTCCGTTTTATAAGGTAATTTATCGACATCCTCCTGGAGGGGGCGACGCCACGGGGAATTGACTTTCAGCGCTCCCGAAAACGCGGTCGTAAATTAGAGAAAGCCGACCGCCTTCCCAAGGCGTGGGCGAATATTCAAAGCCTCTTCGGGCGTAACGATAAACGATCAACGATAAACGATCCGGTCATCCTCCGTAACCGCCGCTATGACGCTTTTAGTCAAATCCATGTTGAATGCCGTCTTTCGGACCTCGTTTCGAAATTCATCATAATTTAAACCAATGACATGCGAGCATGTCTTCTTGGAAAAAGTTGTCTTTCAAATATTATTCCATTGGGTCGGGGTGGTGAATTTTCGGCGTCACCCCGGGCCCGCGTTCAGCCCGCGAACCTAGGCCGCCTCCTTTTGGTTTCACGCGGTTATTTAAGTCTTCTTAGAAATCTCCCGCCGAACCGGCCGCGCTTCAATATAACCCATTTCGAGCGCCGGAGTCAACCTGATTTCCATATTTGTGGCGTTTGACAAGTTTGGACATCATAGATATGGCGGCGATGTACGCTCGAAGGCGAATTCCGCCCGGATACGCGAAGCCGCCGGGGAAATCAGTCTCCCAACGCTCCTGGAGCCGGACCATACGTCCGCCCGGAAGTTTTCCGCCGCGTCGCTTCAAAGAGCAGGAAAGGCTAAAAAAAGTCCGGCCTGAAAAAGCCCCTTGACCTTAGTTTATTTCCACGGGGATTTGAAACGCCCCGGGTTTCAATGAAGATCGTCCGGAAAGGACGATCCCTTCGGGGCGAACGAAAAGCGGGGCCTTTATCCCGGGGCTTTTTCGAAACTTTCCCGATCCCGCGGAAAGGGCCGGGAATCGGGGTTTTCAGTCCGGATTGAGGGGCTCGATCCAGAACATCAATTCCTCCAGTTCGATGATCCTGGCCCGGGCGCCTTTGGCGAGGGGCACCCTGGTCCGCGCCTGCCAGCGGGTGCCGTTCAGCTCCACCGCCCCCGGTCTTCCGGGCTGAATATCCTCCAAGACGTCCACCTCCTGGCCGAGGTAGCGCCGGGCGACCATGGGCTCGCTCAGGCTGTCCTTTTTGGTGGTCTTGAACGAATTGAACAGGGTGATGACGTGTTTCCGCAGAAGGATGAGGAAAACCACGGAGGAGACTGAGAACAGGGCCCACTGGGACCAGACGGGTAGCGGCAGAAAAATCCTGACGATTAAAACCAGCCAGGCCCCCAGGCCGAAAAAGAGGGCCACCACCCCCGGGGTGGCCACCTCGAAAATAAGGAGCGCCAGGCCCAGGACGAACCAGAAAGACAGATCGCTTTCAAAAATACCCACTTTCCCCTCCGGACGGAACTAAAAAACGCCTTAAACGTCAGTCCCTGAGTTTTTTCACGAGCCAGCTTATATTGGATCCGAGGACCCGCATGGTCTCCTGGGCCTCCCTATCCTCCTGGATCCGACCCTTCTCCCGGGCCACCCCCAGATTCCAGTAACGGGAGCCCACGGTTATCATCTCGGTTATGCCGAACAAATGGTTGATGGAATCGTAGGTGTGCACGTGCCCCGCCCTCCTGGCCACCACCACCGCGGCTCCCGGCTTGCGGCGCAGGGGGTTTCCGTGATTGAGGGACACGTAGCCCAGACGGTCGATGACGGCCTTGATCTCGGGAGTCAGATCGGCGAAGTAGACGGGCGACGCGAGGATGAGGGCCTCGGCGTCTATGGCCTTTTCGATGAGCTCGTTCATGAAATCATTCTGCACGCACCTGGGCTTGTCCTGACGGGCGCAGCCCTGGCAGGCCTTGCAGCCGAGCACCGGCTTTCCGCCCACCTGATAGATTTCCGTTTTTATCCCCTCGCTCTCAATGGTCTCCAGGCACCAAGTGAGCATGACGGAGGTGTTCCCCCCGGGACGGGGGCTCCCGTTTACAGCCAGAACGGTCATTATGCTTTCTCCCACTAATTATCATCATTTTTTTCGCCGGCCGAGTCCCTTGAAGCTTGTCCGCTTTCCAGCGTTTTCACGACCGAAAGAGATCAGCCCGAGCGCGTCCGGAGCCCTCTTTCGCTCCCTTGACGGCTCCGGATGAGGCCCCGGGCGAAGAGCCCGAAAGGGATGGAGCTTCCGGAACGTCTAAATTATAGCAGAAAAAGCCTCCCTTTCGGGAGCCAGGGAAATCCGGAAGCCCCATCCGCGAGATGAGGGCGGTTTTTAGGCGCTTAGGGAAAGGCGCCGGACGGAATCAAAAAAAGCCCGGAGGCGAGCTTTCGGGGCGGGTTTTCACCCAAAAAACCCTAAAAAAGCCACGAGGGCGTTCACCTCGCCGCGCGATAGCCCCGGAGCTCTTTTCATGGGAAGATCCTCCGGACTCCGTTTTAAGGGGAGACTTATTAGCCGCCCAACTCTATATGTTGTGGCAAACCTATGGAAAAAACACAATTGAAGAAGAGAGCGAGGTCTTTACCTGTAAGATCCGATACTTTCAACTTTTGACATGAGAGACACGCAATATTTTGAGAATAATTATTAATTAATGTACATGCATGTGTTATCCCTCTTTTCCCCGAGTAGGTCGGCCCCTCCTCGATCCCCAAGGGAGGGCCTCTCCCCGGGCCTTCGTCTAGATCCGACCAGCGGCCCGGCCGGCGGATTCTCGCAAAGCGATTTAAATTTGCTTACCGCGCGTCGATTTGATAACATTCTATCAAGGTTCGACCCTGTCCGGTTCGAGGCCGTGTCTCCCGCGCCTAACGCCGTTTCGGACCCGTCAGGGAGGCCCTAGGTCGTCCGCCGCTTTCCATACTCCCCGCCTAAGCGAATCTTCCGCTGGGTTCCGGTTAGTCTGACCGTCGCTCGCTTTTCGAACCGGCGTTTATTAGTTTCGCCCTACGGAACCCCCTTTTTCCACCCCCTAACCGCGACAGGTATCACCATAATAATGGCCGAACCTCCTGAAAAGAACAAACTTGAAGCGAGATCCGATGAGATAGATGACGCCATCTTATCTACGTACTACGATTTCACGGGCAAGTACTTGTTTACAAGCTCCTCGATTCTGGGGCGCACCATGAGAAAGGTGGGGGTAGTTGGCGAGGGTCACATCCTGGCAGACATGGTCATCGTGGAGCTCATGCGTAACGAGTTCCATTCCATGGTGACGGGGACCACCCGAGCCGACTGCGTCCTCAAGCTTGAGGATATGTCCTCCGGTGAACCGGTCTATCATTACTGCATTATCGAATTCGAATCCGAATGGAGGAGTGAAAACACGCGCAAACATTTCGGTTATGGTTACGCGGTTCTGGACGCTTTTTTAGATTTCAAGCCTGAACCGCTGGTTCATCTAATAGTGATCCACTGGATGGGAGTTCCGGCCAGGAAGCCGGGCGTGTATAATTTCGCGCTCTACATGTTCTTTCCGGAATGGATCTTCCTGATAGAAACCGACAGGGAAAAGTTGCTGGCGTCCCTGCGCGGGAACACCGGGGAACTCGAATTCCAAGCCTCTGAAATGGATATCATAAGGTTGCTCGGGATCATCCTGAACTCAAAAACGGATTTCGGTCTGTACCTGGAGTGCGTGAATCTCGTCCACAACAAGGGTCCGGCGATGTCGGAACTGGAAAGGAGGTTTCTCGAGACAATCTTCATCGTCGCCAGAGATAATCTGACTAAGAAACAAGTGGAGGATCTGAAAATGACCGTGCAGTTGAAATCAATTTACGACGAAGGCTTCGAGGATGGCGAGCAGAGGGGCAGACAGGATGGCGAGCAGAGGGGCAGACAGGAGGGCAGACAGGAGGGCAGACAGGAGGGCAGACAGGAGGGAATGGAGATAGCCGCCCTGGAGTTCTTGAAGGCGGGAGACTCCGTCGAGCGGATCAAAGCGATCCTGCCGTTGCCCGAAGAGCGGCTTCGGGAGCTGGACGCTCAGGCGCGCTTCGGAGGGGGGACCGATCCCGAGGCATCCTAACGCCTTTGACTTCCGGCGCCTATAAACGGCGACTCCACCACCGGACGCCTCTAAGGGGTGGCGGCGCTCTTTTTCCGTCCCGGCTCGGCTCGGTCTCAACCAGGTTCGTCGTTTATTAGGGCTTTTCATCGACCCTAAACGGGTTTCATCATAAGAGCGGCCTTCCATTCGGAAACGACCTTGATCTGGGAGACGCCGAGATAATCGACGCGGCGAGGAGATCCTCCTGGCCGACATGGTCATCGTGGAGTTCCCGCGTAACGAGTTCCATTCCATGGTGACGGGGACCACCCGAGCCGACAGCGTCCTTTAGTTTAAGGATATGTCCTCCGGTGAACCGGTCTATCATTACCGCGTTACCGAGTTCGAATCCGTTTGGAGGAGTGAAAACACCCGCGAACATTTCGGTTAGGGTTACGTTGGTTCTGAACGCTTTTTTAGATTTCAAGCCTGAACCGCTGGTTCATCAAATAGTGATCCACTGGATGGGAGTTCCGGCCAGGAAGCCGGGCGTGTATAATTTCGCGCTCTACATGTTCTTTCCGGAATGGATCTTCCTGATAGAAACCGACAGGGAGAAGTTGCCGGCGTCCCCGCGCGGGAACACCGGGGAACTCGAATTCCACGCCTCTGAAATGGATATCATAAGGTTGCTCGGGATCATCCTGAACTCCAAAACGGATTTCGGTCTGTACATGGAGCGCGTGAATCTCGTCCACAACAAGGGTCCGGCGGTGTCGGAACTGGAAAGGATGTTTCTCGAGACAATCTTCATCGTCGCCGGAGATAATCTGACTAAGAAACAAGCGGAGGATCTGAAAATGACCGCGCGGTTGAAATCAATTTACGACGAAGGCTTCGAGGATGGCAAGCGGAAGGGGATGGAGATGGCCGCCCTGATGCGCTTGAAGGCGGGATACTCCGTCGAGCTGCTCAAGACGATTTTGCCGCTTCCCGAAGAGCGGCTGCGGGAGCTGGAGGCTCAGGCGCGCTTCGGAGGGGGGACCGATACCGAGGCATCCTGACGCCTTTGGTCTTCCAGCGCCCGCGGACGGCGCTCCTCCGGCGGACGCCTTTAAGAGGCCGAGGTATGTTTCCAGTCGATCCGTCCCAAACGCCGGAAGGGTTCCACCATGGAAAGATGGAAAGGCGCGTATCGCACTCCCTTATCCTTCATGGACGAATAAATTTCACGCGAGATCCGATACGATAGGCTTTAGGCGAGTTAGCGTGTTTATTCGGCGTACGGAACAAACACAATCATTCTCATGACGCCTAAATTCATCATTCCAATCTTCAATCGCTCAACCCTCATCAGGCTTATTTGTCGCGTCATCCTTTGGCGGAGTCTCCATGGTGGAAAACGAGCAATTAGACAGCGGCGGCGGGGTCGAAGGAGTGTCGTCCTTCCGCCCGGGAGAATAGCCTCTAGTCGGCGGATCCGCGCTACGCTTCTTCTTTTTATCCCGGCGGATAAACTTTAGAATAACATCGGTCAGCTTCCCCATCCTCACGCATGGCTGTTTTTTATATTTAACCGCCGGAGTGATGACAACCGTAACCGGTCGTTTCCCATTGTTTGATTTCGCCATGTTGTTACTCCCGTGGTTCCACGCGCGTTAAAATTTCAATATAATTTATCTACTCTTTTGGAATATAGATCCATTCGCTTTCAAATACTATATGAATTTACCTTTTATTTAATTGTTTAAACACATATTGGCTAAATATATCTATCTTCATCATCCTCCTTAAAGGACGCGAATGATTTTTCAGCGAATCGTCCATCCGTTTTCTGACCCATTCCTCAGCGCCACTGGTGAATGATAAGGTTTTTAAGCCGCGAAAGTCAAGCCCAAGCTGTTTCAACATGGTCCATGGCGTTGAACGCGATTAGTCCGCCTTAACCTTCCGGGCGAATCTTTTTTGGCGCGCCCAGCCTATGATGAACGCCGCCACGCTCGATTTGACATAAGCGCGAAAACGAGACTGAACCCATAAAACCAACCGGGTGATTTTGGCGCTTTTTCGAAAACAATAAGCTTAGCGCGCGCCCAAAGATATGACGCGAAAAAATACCCCCGGCGCTTAAAAATAACGTCGGTCCCAGTCCCGGACGTTGCGCTTGGTTGTTTCCCTGAAGCCCGCTCAAGCCGGGGCCTCGTTTTTCGCCCTTCCGGCGCCCGTCTTTCAAGCTCGGCTTTTTTCCGTTAATCAGTCCCCGGACCAAGGCTTCTTTTCACACCCCCGGGGAGCGGCCGCTCTTGTAGTAGTTCAGAACCGCCCGGCGCGCGAGCTCCTGGGAGGAGAGTCTCACCCGGCCGTTGTGGACGATCACCGCGGCCACGGCCAGGGGCCTGGCCTCCTTTCCGTCCTTCCCCCGGATTTTGGAAAGGGCCACGAACCAGTCCACGGAGTTACCCTCGGTGTCGTTGATGGTGCCGCTTTTGCCCCCCAGCTCCAGATCTTTGAGGACCGGATGGGTCAGGGCGTCGAAGAAGCGCTTCCTCCCCGTTCCCTCGTAGACGGCCGCCCGCATGAGGACTAAGAGCTCCCGGGCGGTTTCGGCGCTCACCGCCTCGCCCAGACTCCTGGGGGCGCCCCGGTAGAGGCTGGACCCCCGGCCGTCCGTCGCCTCCTCCACGAAGAAGGGCTCCATCATCCTCCCCTCGTTGTAGACCGCGGCCGCGAGCATGGCCGCGTGCAGGGGCGAGGCCTTGGTGGTGCGGTTGTAGCCGGAGGCCAGCTCGGCGAGGAGGAAGGAGTCCTCCTTGTCCTCCAAGACGAAGCTGGAGGGGGCGACCTCCATCTCGAAGATTATGGGGCTGTTGAAGCGGAACAGCTCGGCCGCCTGTCTCAGCTCCTCCGGCCCCAGGGTGTAGATCCCGAGCTTCCCGAAAACCGAGTTGATGCTGTGGGCGAAACCCTCCTCCAAGGTGGCCTTGTGCCGTCCGGAGTCGGGCTCCTTCACCACGTTGGAGCGGAAAAGGGTGTGGCGTCCGCCGTCGAAGAGCACGTAGGAGTTCCGGTCGTAGCCGTTTAAATCCATGGCCCGGGCGGCGGTGACTATTTTAAAGACCGAGGCCGCGGGAAAGGATCCGGCCACGGCGGGGTTCGCGTCCGACGAGCTCTCCCTCCCCGCCAGGGCCAAAACCCTTCCGTCCAGGGGATCCATAACCACCAGGGCGGCGTCCAGGGCGCCCGCGGCCGCGACCCACTTCTCGGCCTCCCGCTGGAGGGAGCGATCGAAGGTGGTTTTCAAGTAGAGGACCTCGTTTGTGGAAGGCTCCCGCAATTCCAGAAAACCCGAATCCAGCCCGGTTATCCTGGAGCGGCCCAGAAAACCGGCGATGGTCTCCTTGTCCAGGGGGCTTCCCGGAATGTAGCCTATGACTTTAACCACCCTGGATCCCCCCGCGGGAAGTCCATCCCCCCCGGGGCCACCGCCTAAATCCGCCCCGGGCTCCGGAGAGAAGGTCGTCTCGCCGGCCGAGGGGGCGGCCGGGAGCTCCCCCTCGCCCAGAGCCGCAAGATCCGCGTCCCCGCCGCCGAAGGCCTCGCCCGTCCAGAGATCCTCCTCCTCGTCGTTTTCCAAGACGGCCTCGGAGTCCGGATCCGCCGGAGCCTCGCCCGGGGCTTCCCGCCTTTTCGGCCGGTAACCCGGCTCGTCTTCCGGAATCCAGGCCACCGTCCTCACGATCCGGAGGGGATCCCCGGCGGCCCTGGCGGAGCCTTCGCCTTTAGGGGGGGGCGTCTTTTCCCCGTCCCGCGGCGCGAAAGCCGGATCCTCTAACGGAGCGGACCGGGTTAAGCCCCCTCCGGCTTCCCCCCCTCCCCGAGACGATGAAGCGGTCGCGGCCTGAGGGCCGGGGGCGGGGAGGCTTCCGGAAACCGAAAGCGGCGCCGCGGCGGGGGCCGCCTTCGGGGCGCTCTTTTCCGGAAATGAGAGCGTCTCGCCGGCTGACGCCGCCGGGTCCCCCGCCCCCAACTTTAGACTTGGGGCGGCTTCAGGGGGGGGCGCCTGGTCCGGACTCGGGGACGCGGCCGAATTTCGGGCCCCGGCCGGAGCGCTGGAAGAGGCCTCGGGGGAAGGGGGAACCCTTTCCTCCGGGGCGAAGATATAGCCGGCCTTTAAGGGGGGTGGACCGTCGGAGACCCTGACCGCGGAGAATGACAAAACGGCGAAGAGGGCCAGAAAGGGGACGAGCAGCCTCTTGCGCGGGAAGGGGCCAAGGGCTTTTAGGGGCGGGCGCGTTTTTTTTCCGCCGCCCCCCCCCAGCGGGAGGACTCCGTCCCGCGGCTTCGCGGAGCCTTTCCGGGAAGACCCGTCACCCCCCTCCCTCTCGGGGCGGACGCTCTGCCAGAACCGCAACACCGCCCCGGTGAAGGATTCTTCCGGACGCGGTTCTTCGGAGGATTTCCCGGGAGATTTCAGGGATGGCTTTTTGGACTTATCCGCCGCGGATTTCACGAAGGAGGCGGGACAAAACTTTAGGGGCGCGCTTATAAGGATCTCTTCTTTGGCCGCTGGGGAAGAAACGCCCTTCGGCCCTCCGGAAGAGAGCGGGGAGGCGGGGGAAGGCGGAAAGAGGGGCCGGGGGGCGCCCAATCCGGCGGGGCGCGGAATATCCAGCCCCGCGGCTATCTCGTCTTCCAGCCCGTCGGCGAGCGAGAGACCCAGGATGAAATCCAAGGCGAAGCCCTCCTCGCCCGAGTCCAGGGCGGCCAGTCTATCCTTGAAGGACCGGGCGAAGTCTTCATGCCGGTCCCAGGGAAAAGCGTCCTTCACCGTCGCGCCCCCTCCTTCACTTTCCCGGTTTTCCCGGCTTTTCCGGTTTTTCCGCTTCGTCGGCTTTTCCGGACTTTTCCGCCTTCCCCGGTCCGGCCGCGGCGGGGCGGATCAGATTCGTTCCCACGTAGGGGATCAAAACCTCCGGCACGGCCACCGAGCCGTCCTCCCTCTGGTAGTTCTCCAGCACGGCCGCGAGGGTTCTTCCCACCGCCAGCCCCGAGCCGTTCAAGGTGTGGAGGAAGCCGCCCTTCTCCCCCTTCTTTTTGTAGCGGATTCCGGCCCTTCTGGCCTGGAAGTCCAGAAAGCAGGAACAGCTGGAGATCTCCCGAAAGACTCCGGCCCCCGGAAGCCATACCTCCAGATCGTAGGTCTTGGCCGAGGAGAAGCCCAGATCGCCGGAGGCCAGGACCACCGTCCGGTAGGGGAGCTTCAAAAGCTTTAAGACCTTTTCGGCGTCGGCGGTGAGGGTCTCCAGATCTAGAAAGGAATCCTCCGGCCGGGAAAATTTCACCAGCTCCACCTTGTCGAACTGGTGCATGCGGATAAGACCCCTGGTGTCGCGTCCGGCGGCCCCGGCCTCCGCCCGGAAGCAGGGAGTGTAGGCGGTGTAAGAAAGCGGGAGGCTTTCATAGTCCAGGGTCTCGTCGCGGAAGAGGTTGGTTAAAGGCACCTCGGCCGTGGGTATGAGGTAGAAGTCGTGGTTCTCGAGCTTGAAGAGGTCTTCTTTGAATTTGGGCAGCTGGCCCGTGCCGAATAGCGAGCGGGAGTTCACTATGGCCGGAGGCCAGCATTCGGTGTAGCCGTGCTCCCGGGTGTGAAGATCCAGCATGAAGCTTATGAGGGCCCGATTCAGGCGGGAAAGCTCGCCCGCGAGGTTCACGAACCTCGCCCCGCTTATCTTGGCCGCCCGGGGAAAGTCCATGAGACCTAAGATCTCGCCTATCTCCCAGTGGTTTCGGGGAGGAAAGCCCAAATCGACTATCTCCCCCTCCCTTCGTATCTCCCGGTTTCGATCCTCCCCGCCCTCGGGGACCGAGGGATGGACGACGTTGGGGATGAGCTCGAGGATCCTCCTCTCCTCCTCCTCTAGGCGGGAAAGCTCGGGCTCCATGCCCTTTATCTCCGCCGAAAGCCCTTTCAGGGAGGATATGAGCGCCTCCGGGCTTCCGCCCTTCTTCCTTAAGGCCGTTATCTCGTCGTTGGCCCGGTTGCGCTCCGCCTGCAGGCTCTCGAGCCGCCTAAGAAGGCCGCGCCTTTCGGAATCCAGTTTGGAGAAGCCGTCCATGAGCGAGGGGTCCAGCCCCCGCTTTTCCAAGGTCTCGGCGATGAGGGGGAGGTTGTCCCTCACGAACTTCAAATCGTGCATAGTGACGGACCGTTTTAAAGCGCGAACCGGAAAGCCCGGGCGGTTCCGGGCGGTTCCGGCGTTGTTGAAAGCCTCCGACGGCCTTCCCGAACCCGAGGGTCGGCCTCCGGAAGGGGGGAAAGCCCGGCCCCGGGCTTAAAAGCGCGCCGCGGAGCCGCTCGGCGCGTTTAAAAGCGGACCGGTAAGGGCCGCGCGCCGGCGGAGGGCTTAGGAGAGTTAAGTTGAAAAAATTATAACAGAAAAATACTGTTTTAACCAAGTAAAAGTAAAAAAATGATATCTTGACAAAAATCTAGTCTAATAACGCACAAAATACGATACAAGAAAAGAATTGACTAGACGGAATTTATCTCTAATTATCGCATAGCGATTCAATTTATACACCCCATATGGACGGAGAAGGATTCCCGACGCTTTAGCTCCCTCCCCCGGAAAAGGCGGATCCCCCGTGGAGAACCAGGCCTGCGGTAAAATTCCCTCCGGTCCGTCCGAAAAAACCGGCCGCCGTCTCGGGAAAATTCCGAAAAGGGCTCTATTTTTGAAAAGGATGGAAAGAGAGGAGGAGGGGAGGAGAGGAGGAGGGGAGGAGGGGAGGAGGGGAGGAGAAAGGTGGAACTTAAAGGCGGAACGAGGTCGCCCGTCCCACGGACGAAGGGACGTGGACACGCTTAAAAAAAAACCATAGCATTTTGGTATGGTTTCACGGAGCGCTCCCAAGGGAGGGAGGGGAAGATTCAAGACCTTATCCGTCAGCTCTTAAAGGGAAAAACCTTCCCCGAGGCGAACAGAGGGTTAATCGTGACGATGGCGTGCTCGCGCCCCTGCGTCAGCCGCATGCCGCTTTCTAAAACCCGGAATTGGGCGAAAGCGGCTATCACGTCCTTGGCGGTATCCCGGGAGCAGGAATCGAGACATAAAGCGATATGTTCTTTTTGAAATAGTTTCACGAGATCGTCTATAGTCAGCGATCGGCGGCCCTTGAAGCAGTTGAGGATGATCCTCTGATAAGGAGGTAGGTGCCAGCTTAGCATGGGTCGGGATATATTCGGATTGATTTTGAACTTACCGCCCGCGTGCGAGCGAATCTCGCTTACGACCAGATCGTAGTATCCGCCGGTTTTTTCAAGAACGCCGGCGGTAAGTTCCGGAGCAAGGCCAAGTTCGGAAAGATAAACGCTCAAGGTGGTTTTCGACCATTTAGACGGCGAAAACGAGTAGACGCGCTTTACCACCATGGGCACTTCGACTAGAGCGCTTACATAGGTGTCAGGCGAAAGCATGACGATGAAACTTAGCTGGAATTCGTTATCGAACTGTAACTCGTCTAGAAAATCGATAAAGTCGGCTATGCAAATCCCGGGAAAACGTTCAATATCCGTAAAATCGAAAAAAAACAACGTCTTGGAGGTCGTTTCCGTCGCGCGCTCCTCGATGAACTCGCTCATCGAGGAGAATAACGAATCGGCTCTATCAAAATCGCACTCGATGGCGTCGTCCTTGGTTACGAAAATAGCGGAAATATCCGCTTTAACGCAGACGAATCCCCGCATAAGGCACGTCTGGACGAACGCTGGCTCCGTCAAGGGGCCTCCGGTTAAAGGATTTATCAGAAGGAATGATATTTTCGCATCGAATCTTGAAAACTCAAGCTCCTCCGAACAGGTGAAAGGCGAGGGCGAATTTTCGCACTTTTTATACTCCGTTTCGAAACGATGGTAATCGTGAATACCATTGAACTCTTCCGGATCCGACTCGGAGGCCTTTAAAGAGTAATAAGGAGGATTGGGAGGAAGTTTAAACTTACTTAAAGGTTTGAGAACCCTTTTACGGTTGAAAGTGAAGGGATCCGCCCGGAACTTGGATTTGTCGGACCGCATCCCTATAATTTCCGCCACTATCCGGTCGTAGCCGCCCAAAAGCTCCACGAATCTGGATTGGCCGGAAATATAGGGATTCTGATAGGTATCCGGACCAAAGGTGAAATTTATCATATCCATGGTCATAAGCTCTATGACGTAAGTGTTTATCTCGTCCATATCGATGTAATCGAATTTTTCGGGAAACAATTCTAAAAGCTGAAGATAGAGCAGCTTGGAGCTTATTCCTGGCACGTGCACGTGAAGAGACAGGATCATATACGCTATCGTGTATATAATATACCTATAGCACGGATTCAATTTGAAGCATTCTAAATAAATTTCCACCGCCCGCTCTTCGTAGCGACCTTCTTTCATAATCTCCTCCACAAGCTCCGGCTCAACCTCGTAAGGCGAAAGGAGAGCGGCGTCGCTTCGTTTTCTGACGGAGGATAATAATTCGGAGGTGAAACTGAAAACTAGATTTATATCGTAATTAAATCTTTTCAAAAGGTCGGGTATGGAATATGTTTCGGGAAAAACAACCCCAACGGCTTTAAGCGTCCACAAAAGCAGTCTGCGGGAGACTATCGGCTCGGAGGCCGTGAATCTGTTGAGCATTAATCCTTTTATAAGCGGGACGCATTGTAATTTGTTCGATCCGGTATGCTGGGCTAAACGGTAAATATATTTCTCACCATGAAAATGGACGCGTATGTTATCCGGGCAGGCTTCCATTATCCTGGATATCACGATCAGTTCGAATAAGTCATCGTCACGCCACTCTTTTAAAAGGTCGTCGGAATCGTAAAATAAAATAATGACTGTCTTGTAAGGGCTGGCGTGCGAATTGAAAATATTTTTCAACTCCAGGGGAAGGTCGTGATCCGGACCGTTCAGGGTGATTCCGAGTTTGCCAAATTCCTCTCTCAGGGCCTTAAGAAACGACTTGTCGTTTTTAACGTCCCGAAAAACGTGTCTAACATCGTTAATCGCTTCGTTAAGCCTCCGGAAAAGTCTTTCCACCATCGCCTTTAAGTCGATGTCGGACTCGCTGGCGATAAGAGTGGAGTTTTTAAAATCCAGCTCGAAGCTTTTATTGATCTTGTAATAATGTTCAATTTCGAAACCTAAAGAGTCATCCGATGTTTTCAGCCGATAAGGATCGAAACCACCATAAATTTTTCCAACGTAATGGAACGCCTCCTTCCGCTCCCTTCCAAGCTCGGGAAGAAGAAGGTAGGCGGTGAAATACGGATCTATCAAGATGAAGTCCAAAGCTTCCTCGTGAGCCAAGGCGACGAGCCGCAGTCTGAAATTATAATCCAGCGGTTTGAAGGAAATCACCGTCACCGGCGTGTCTTTTTGGTTTAACGTTTCCTCTTTGATCATCCCGGCGAGATCCTCCGGAGAGGCTTTTTCATCGATAAAGAGAATGATTATGTGATTATCAAAACCCGGCCTGTAATACAAAGAGGTCTGATCGTAGGAATTAAGGAGTTTAAGCTTCGCGTCAATAATTTTAAATATTACGCCGCTTTCCGATGTTTTAAGACGCGGATCGGCTTTATCTATCAGATTATAATCAAATTCGAGAAAAAACGCTTTTAATAACGAGAGATCCTTGTTCAGCTTATAAAAATCATCAGGGGTTTTAAGCAGCTCCCAGAAACGCCGTAAAACGGTTTTGTCCTGCTTTTTAGAGCTTGTTTTCTGTTTCGTAAAAATCTGCTGATCCAGTTTTTTCTGATTATTTTCCAGAATTCGATAAAAATTAAGTTTAGGCGTGAAGTACGCTCCGTTTGAAAAAGGATGAGGCTGATATTTAAAGTTCATGAGAGTGTTTTTTATTACAGTGATATTGCGTTTCAATTCGGCGACGCTCTCCACGCTTTTAAGCGATGCCGCCTCGTCCACCAGCCTTTTGTGCACATCGATAAGATGAAAACATAACTTAATTTTTCTAAAATCCTGGGGGCTCGCAAGTTCAGCGGTAACGTAAATTTTCTCCACGAACTCTATATATTCATCAAGATTGTTCCTAAGTTTTTCAGCTATTTCAACAACGGCGTCATCTAAAAGTTCGGCGTAGCTTTTCGAAGCGCCCGAAGGAACTAGCCCCTTGAAAGACGGATGAATACGCAGAAAGATATTGGGAATTTGCGTACGCTCTTCATTGATATATGAAATGAATCCCTTGTCGACGCTCGTTTCCTGGCCAATTGAAAAAAGACAATCCTGCGGGCTTATTGAAAATGATCTGTGCAACTCCCTGGTTTCAGGAAACAAAATCAAGTATGAATTGAGATCCAAATCGATCTCCCAGGGATAAAATACTTTCCATGGTTCCAGCGGATCGTCTCTCAGCTCTATCTTCTCGAGAGGATTTATAATCAAGTTTTGAATTTTTTTATAAAAAATGGTGTAAATATTTAAAGAGTCGAAATCCGTCGCGTCGATCGCCGCTTCAGCCATTTTAAGCAGCTGCGAGTGATATCTGTCGAACGCCTCGGTTTTCCGGCTCCCCGCCTCGTGATCGACCAACCCGAGCAGCTCAACGTACTGAGCGGCGTACTCGGCCAGATACATAATTCTAGATCTTATATTGGTAATGGTGATGACGCTTAGCTTCAAGGATTCTTCGCCGTTCTCACGCCTGTGGGCCTCCTCGATAAAACGAGTCACGCTTTCAAGGTCTCGCAAAGCGTCTATTTTCGCTTTCAACGAGACAACGTCAGCGTCGTTTAGACATTCGGCTAAAACAGAGCCTACCAGGCCGTTCTCAGCGTCAAGAAGACGCCGCCAGACCTGATTTCCCTCTTTACTGTAAGTGTTGTAGCTCTTCTCGTAATTCAGGAAATCGGCGATAATTTTTTGGAGACTGTTTAAAAAAAGGTCTATATTGTTATTAAAATAATATTTTTTAATCGCCAGTCTCTCATCAAATTCCTTTCCTTCCACAGCTTCAAGGTATTCTTCCATTATCTCAGCGGCAACGTGAAAATCATCATTGTACTTATCAGCGTAATACGTCAAAAAATCACAAAGAACCCTCGAAGGGGCTTTCACAACGGCCTTAACCACGGCCTTGATGAAAAATGATTTCACGATCTGGCTATCGGAAAAAACCATATCGTCGCGATTTTTCCAAGAATGAATAATGTTTTGAAAATTTTCATACAGGGAGTCGGACACCGGTGTGAAATTAACTCCAAGATGCAGCGCTTTGAAAAAATCGGGGAGGAAAAAATTCATTGGCGTCATGCCGCTGGTTAACCAATGAAGAAAACGGTAGTCTCCTTGCTTGGCTTTGAAATTTATGGCGCCCATAATGACCGCGTGGAAAAAAGGCGCGGGCGGCACTTTTATATTCCGCGCCTCCTCCAAACCACTGCATTCAAGGATGGTTTTATGGAAAAACGCCTCTAAATGATTTCGAATATCGTAAATATACCGAGAAAGCACCTCCGCGGAAGATGTTTCGATAGACGCGATCACCCTGGAACTCGCTTCCTTGGAACTGAAAAAATGATCGTCAAAAAAGAGCTCTTTGGGTGAGAAGTCAAACTTCATCGATACTTTACGATTTACGAGCTCGCCCATCATTTCTTCAAGCTCTTTATCGTCATCCCTACTCGCTTCGCGCTTTTTTCCCGCGCCATGTCCGGAACCCTTTTTAGCGGACGCGGGATCGCTTTTCAACTTAGCGAGAATTTTCTGCTTGAATTTCACCTCGTTTTCCGATTCCGTGATAATATGTTCCGCCATGTCGACAATGCCGTCCGTGGCGTTGTTCATTTCGCTTAAATCGCTGTTAAAAACAAAATTATCAATGTCCATTACAGCCTCGTAGAGATCGATAAGCTTATTCTTGCACGACTTGATTATCTTAATTTTTTCTTTCAGATAAGCTAGTTTCAACGACTCGCCAGGCTGCAAATTTAATTTATCCTCGGTGTGATCGCTTAAAATTTCTCTTAATTTTCTAAACGTTTCGTTGAATTTATCCAGCGTCTTCTTTTCTTCGTCGTTGTAATCGTAAATTTCGGCGGTATACCGCTTTTTTTCCTTTTTGTCGGAATGAAACTTGATTTTTTTAACTTCATCCGCTTTCTTTTTCTCCGCCGGCTGGGACTTGGGAAAGCCTACGGCCGCCACGCCTCCGGCCTTTCCGTTTTTAAAGCCCGCCGCTCCCCCGGCCGCCGCCGGAGAGGGGGCCTCTTGTCTCTTCGTTATTTCCAGCTCGGCCGGATTTCCTTTGAGAATTAGTTTTTTATACCGCTCGGCCGGGGCGGCGGCCTCGTCGAAATCTCCATTAACCAATGATTTCAAAAATTTCGAACTCAGTCCGGACGGAGGATCGGAAATAGCTTTTTTTAAAGGTTTAGGCGACATTAATATTTTAACGACGCGGAAAACTTCGGGGATCTCTTTTTGAACCACGGATATCTCTTTCATTCCCCGCAGTTTTTCCACAATGCCGGCCACACGCTCCTTGTCGCTTCCGGAAGCGAAAGACGTTAGACTCTCGAAAACCCTGGACACCCTGGGTATCAACCCGGCTCCGGCCAGAATTCTGTTAAGACGAAGGTCGATTTCCGCCGTAAAAGCGCCCCGGGAACGATTAAGCTCCTCTAAAAAAGGAACTCCCCGTTTTGTTAAAAATTCATCGTTAAAGCAGGATAATTCGAATTTGGTCGAATTTTTTACGAAAACCAACCGTTCCGCCGCGTCCTTGGCCGCGGCTTGCCGGATTTCCTCGGAAAAATCAAATTCACGAGACAGTCTCACGTATTCGATAAGCTCCGATTCCGTAGGCGGCTGTTCGCTGATTTTACGTAAAATTTCATTTATTTTCTCGATGTTTTCTTTTAAAAGCAGATGTATCTCCAAGGAAGGAAAAGACAATATATTTTTAATCCTTCTTAAAGCCACATAGTCCAGTCTCGCCGCTTTCATGAGCGGCTCAGGATCCTTTTGCGGTTGTTCCGCGCTGCGTTTAAGCTGTTCTAACGTGACTAGACGCGTTTCCTTATCTAACGATATCAAATCATGATAGATAAAAAGGATTTGTGAAAAAAAAGTCTCTTTCAGGCAGTCCTTTCCTTTCAAGGGAATATCGATAGCTTTCAATGTCCAAAGATCCAAAACGTCCTGGATCTTTCGCGGATCGGGACTTATTATATCCAGGAGATCGTCGGCCGCGGCGCTCGCGTGGCGTTTTTTCGCTTCCGAACCTTTTCCGGTTTTTTTCAGAAGTTCAAAAAAAAGAGACGGGTCGGAACACAAATCCCGCAGAAGGATTTTTAAAACGTCCCTTCCGCTTATTATATTCCCGAGCTCGTTTAATTTACGAATCCTTTTTTCCGGAGCTTTTCTTTCGGACGCCACGCGTTCATTCGCCATGTCGACGGTCGCCAGGGTTTCGGTTCCGGCGATTTCACCATCGGATCCGGAAAATCCGGCGTTTCCGGCTCCGGAATTTTCGGAGGCCGCTTTTTCGGATGAGTTTTTTTCGGGCGAATTGTTTTCTGATCCGTTGTTTTCAGTCGGGTTATCCGTCACTTTTTCTCTCTTTTTCATTAAATATCGATATCGTGAAGGCGCGCGCCCTGGCGCGTTCGCGGACGAAAAGGGTGGAACGGGGTTGAAAAACCCGCTTCAAGAAAGCGCGGCCGCGGCCTCGCTGGATAAAGCGGAGGAAAGCTCACACAATATACAGCACCCCCCTCCTAAAAGCAAGACGCGGAAACCTCCAAACGCCGAGACCGGATCCTCCCCTTTTGGGGAAAAACAACGCCCCCTCCTCCGGCCCGCTTCAAAGTTCTTCGGCGCCCTTGCGGCTCCGTCCGCGCCGTAACTTTTAAGAGCCGCCGAAGGGTCCTTCTTCGCCTCTCTTCTTTTGATTTTTCCCGTCATCCGCCGGGGAAAAAAAACCCCGGGCTCCGCCCGAGGCTTTCCCGAAGCGGGGGATTTTTTAAAAGCCCGTCACTCGTAAAACTCCGCCACCGGCTCGTCGAAGTCCCTCACCGGTTCGGGCCCCGGCTCCGCCGGAGGGGGTTTAGGCCCCTCGGGGACGCTTTTGCGGAAGGGGTTGAGGTTCACCTTGTCCAGAGGCCAGGAGAGGGGGAACATGGGATGCGGGCTCACGTCGGATAGGGTGCGGTCGGCCAGGAAGAGGAGCTCCTCTTGGTACAGAAGGACGTAGGGCCTTTCCCTCCCGGCCAGGGCGGCGAGCGTTTTCACCCGGTTCTCCCGCTCCGGGCGGGTCGACGAGGCGTCGAAGCCGTCTATCTGCCGATCGGCTTGGGGATTTTTGTAGCGGGAGGGATTGGCGAGGGTCCCGGCCCTGGAGTCCAGAAACTTCCCCAGCCACATCTCGGACGAGGGTATCTCGGGGTGCCGGGTGCCCAGATAGAGATCGTAGTCCCCCTTCTCCGCGATTCCGTTCCCCTGGCTTCCTTTTAAAGGGACGGCGTTCACCGGGACGCCCGCCGCCTGGAAACGCTCGGAAAGGTAGACGGCGTCCCGATAGGCGTTCTTCTCCTCCGGGCGGTAGACCAAGGTGAGCGGCCCCCGGGGCCTTCCGATCCGGTCCAAAATCTCCCGGGCCCTCTCTTCGGCCGTGATCGCCCTTAAATCGCCGGCCGGAGGCGAGGCCGGCGCCCCCTGGAAGCCCCGGGGCAGAAGCCCCTGGGATCTAAGGGGCATGGAGGAAAAGGAGTGCTCCGCCACGAGGGCCAGGGCCTCCCGGGCCTCGGGGTTCTTCACGTAGTCCCTCTCCAGGTTGAAGGCCAGGTAGCGGGTGGTCCAGGTGGGGATCCTTCTAAGCTCCGCCCCTTGCGGAATCGCCTCCGCCACCGGAGGTTCCAGCAGGGCTATCTTCGCGTCCTTCTCCCGGTAAAGGGAGATTCTTTTCGCGGGATCCGTCTCGTAGAGGAACTCCACTTGATCCGGGGAGCTGGACGAGGCGGCCTCCTCCCTTTTGGAAAGCACCAGCTTGTCCGCCTCGAAAGAGGAAAGGACGTAGCGCCCGGAGCCCAGGGTGTGATCCTTCAAGTGATTTCGCGGGAGGCCGGATAAAGAGGGGCTTATGATCGAGGCCTGGGGAAGGGAAAGCGAGGCCGCGAAGGGCGGCCAGGGCCTGTCCAGGATCAAAGCCAGAGTGTAGGGGCCGTCTATGCGCAGGTAGCGCAGATAGGGGAAGAAGGCCTTTCCGGCCTCCGAGGCCATCAGCCGATCGAAGGAGAAGAGCACGGCCTCGGGATTGACGGGGCTTCCGTCGGCGAAGCTCTCGTCTTCCCGCAGGATGACCGTGTACATGAGCCCGTCGTCGGAGACCCGGTAGGTCCGGGCGACGCTGGCCGCGGACTCCAGATTGGAGCTTCCGGCCTCCAGATCGAAGAGGCGGCGGTAGCTGTTCATGACGACGGGATAGGCGTTGGGGTCCGGGGGAAAGTGGTGGGGGTCCAGGGACTTGGGGGCCTCCGGATAGATCAGCCTCAAGGTGTCGGAAAAGAGGGGGGGGGCGGAGAGGATGGACAAGACCGCCAAAGGCGGGAAGAGGAGGCGGAGGGGACGGAGGAGGCGGAGGAGGCTGAAGACGCCGAAGAGGCCGAGAAGGCGGAGGTTGGGGAAGGGACTCATGGGAACTAAGGATCCGCCGCGGGCCGCCGGAGTTCGCGGAGGCCCGAAAATTCCCCCTTTAAAGGTTTTTTCCAAAGCTCCCCCGATCCCCCGGGTTTCTTCTCCTACATGTAGAAAAGAGAGGGAATCAAGGCGCCCAAACCCCAGAGGAAGACGCTGTAGATGAAAAAACCGAAAAGGAAGACCATCCCCCCCATGACGCAGAAGACCTCCTCCCCCTCCAGGCGCTCGTACATGGCGAGAACGGCCTCCTTCCAGGCCCCCCTCCAGGGGGAGGCGAGGACGAAGACCAGGGTGGAGAGGGGCGAGAGCACCAGGAAGATGAAGCGCTCCCTAAAGATCTCTATGGTCTTGTAGGTCCCGGTGAAGAAAAGAAGCGAGAAGAAGAGGGCTATGACCAGAAGGTAGCAAAGATGCCAGCGCGCGAAGCGGGTGACCTTCCGGAACTCCCCGGGCGTCATGTCCAGTAAATGCAATGTCCGTTCCAGTTTTCACCTTCCGGGCCCTCAAGGCCCGAAAGGGGCGCCGCGGTCGCGGCGGAAAAACCGAGCCTTCAAGGCTTCGGGGTTCGCCCGGAAATTATATCACCAACGGGCGCGCTTTAAGCTCACTCTGATAAATCTATATATAGTTAAAATAATTTTAACCGGCGTTTTATCCAGCCGCGCCCCCCCTTTTCCCCTCCGAAAAAACCCCGCGGCCCGAAAAGCGGCCGGGTTTGACCAGGACCGCGCTCCTCATTTTGGTCCGGAGATATAATAACGACAAGGGGCCTGGATCCGGCCTTGGGAGACGCCCAGGATCCCCTTTCGCCGCCCGAGATCCCCCGGGGGCCGAAAACGGCCGCCGCCGCCAAGACGCCTCCGGCGCCCAAAATCCCCGTCCCCCCGCTCTTTCGCCCGCGGCCGGAAGGGCGTAGAATGAGAGCCGCCTTCATAAGCCAACCCCCCGCCTTCGGGGCTTTCCCCGTCCCGGCGCCCATTTTCGCCAACCCAAGACCCTGGAAACCATAAATCATGCTCAGCTACCGCAAAGAACTCTGGTTCGAGACGAAGAACCGCCGGGAGTATGTGAACATCACCCCGGAAGTGGAAAAAGCCCTGGAGGAGTCGAAGATAAAAGAGGGGCTCGTCTTGGTGAACGCCATGCACATAACGGCCTCGGTCTTCATAAACGACGACGAGGCCGGACTGCACTCGGATTTCGAGAAGTGGCTGGAAACCCTGGCTCCGGAAAAGCCCCACTCCCGCTACGCCCACAACGGCTTCGAGGACAACGCCGACGCCCACCTCAAAAGACAGATAATGGGCCGGGAGGCGGTGGTGGCGGTGACCGGGGGAAAACTGGATCTGGGACCCTGGGAGCGGATCTTCTACGGGGAGTTCGACGGCAAGCGGAAAAAAAGAGCGCTGATAAAAATTATCGGCGAATAATATGGCGGCCTTTTTGCAGAGATCCCGGCGGAAAGCCTGAAAAGGCGCCCCCGCTTCCGGATGTTCGTTTCCCGGGCCCCCCAGGGCCCTGGAAAAGACCCGGAGGAAAGATAAAAATAACTTTAGCGGCTGGAAAAAATGGCGGAAGACCCCTCCCGGAAAAACGAACCCCCCCCCGAGACCATGACCCTGGACGAGCCGCCCGGCCAAAGCGGCTCCGGCATCCTGGGAAACGCCGTCTTCAGCGGGGACGCCCCGCCGGGGCCATCCTCTTTAATCCCCGAGGCGGAGGCGGAGGAGGCCCGGGAGGCCGCCTCCGCCCTCAAGTCCTTTTCCGGGAAGATAAAAGAGCGGGCCGCAGGCGGGGACTTGAACGAGGCCGCGCCTGAGGGAGGCCGCGAAGGAGCGAGGGAGGCCGTCCTGGCCGCCTCGGCGGGCGACGCCCTGGACATGGCCGCGGGCGAGGGCTCCCCGCTCTCCCCCACCATCCACAGCGAAGCGGACGCGGTGAGCGGCCTGGACCTCTCCCCCCCCGGGGAGGCGTTCGCGGAGGCGCCGAAAAACGCCGTGTCCAGGGGTTTGGCCGCCCTCTTCGGCTCCATAGCCCGTCTCTGGAAGAGGATCCCCCCCCTGGAGGACATCTTCGACATGATCCTAAGCTCCCTGGGCTTCCAGCGGAAACCCGGGAGCATGCTGCGCCGGGCCCAGAGCCTGGCCGCCAAGGGACGCTACGCCGACGCCATCAAGTGGTATCGGGACATCCTCTACTTAAGGCCTTTAACCATTTCGGCCTACGACGGCCTGGGAAGGGTCTACTTCCGGATGGGCCTAACCGAGGAGGCCAACCGCGAGTTCACCATCGCCGACTCCCTGGAGCGCCTGGTGAACAACCGCGACGATTTGGAGGCCGCGACCCTGCTCGCCCGGGCGTTGGTCGCCCGCAAACAGTCCAAAATGGCGGCCTCCCTTTTGGAGCCCGTTTTAATCGCCCACTTCTACTCCCCCAACAACTCCAACATCTTTAAAGGCATGGGCGAGGTCTACGCCGACCTTCGGGCCACCAAAAAAATGGCCCAGGTCTACGAGGCCGGCCTCGAGCAGCACCCCGACGACCACGAGTTCTACATCCTCAAAGGCAATTTGGACATCAAGCTGGGCCGCGCCGCCCAAGGCGAGAAGCTCGTGCGCTGGGGCAAACTCATGGGCCGCCTCAAGGACAACCCCCAGGACATCAACGCCAACACCTCCATGGGGGAGCTCATGCTCAAAGAGGGCCGGACGGAGGAGGGTCTCACCTATCTGCGCCAGGCGGCCACCCTCACGCCGGAGAACAGCGGCATCCGCTGGCGGCTCTTCAACCTCTACCAGAAGCAGGGAAACTACCCGGAGGCGCTGCGCTACTTCCAGGAGGTCCTGGCCATAGAGCCGGACAACGAGGAGCTCCAGTACAAGCTGGCCGACTTCTACCGCCGCAACAAGCACTTCGAGGAGGCCTTCCACATCTACAAGACCCTGACCCTGAAGCACCCCAGGGATCCGCGGCCCCATGGGCTCATGTCCGCCGTCCTAAGCGACATGGGCCAAACCGACGAGGCCCAGAACGCGCAGATCCTGGCCGACACCCTGGCCATAGGCCTAAAGGAGAACCCCGATCACAAAGAGACGGTCACCTTCGTCAAATACCTTTTCAGCATCAACGCCAACAAGGAGGCCGGGGAGTGGCTGGACAAGGGGCTCGCCCACTGGCCCTACCACGGGGAGCTCATCATCATCAAGGCCAAGATCCTCTACAACGAGTACCGCTACAAGGAGGCCGTGAACCTCCTTAAGCGGCTCATCTCGGTGAAGCACGACGTGGCCGAGCCCCACATGTGGATGGCCCTCTGCTACCAGCGCATGAGCAACAACATGGCCGCCTTAGCCGAGGCCCAGCTGGCCACGCGGCTCGCCCCCAAAAGCTACACCGCCCACAAGATCTTGGGCGACATCCTCAAAGAGCAGAAGAAGCTCTCCCAGGCCAACGCCGCCTACGAGGTGGCGGACATGATCCGCCTGAGCCAGCAGGGGGGAAAATCCGGCCGCAAATAAAAAAGCCCCAAGGGGCGAAAAAGGGCCAAGCGAAGAAAAACCCCTAGGCGCCCCGAATCCGGGGATTGGAAAACAAACCGGAGAAAAAAAACGGGGGGCGAAGCCCCCCTTTTTTTTCTCCCGAAATTATTTTATCCGGAACTTTTTTCTCCGTATTTTTTTACTTTCGAAACATTTCTCTTCGGAGCTTTTTTCCGAAAATATTTTTCCCAGAAATTTTCTTCTCCGAAGCATTCACCTCCGAAATTTTAATCTCCGAAGTATCATCCCCCGAAACTTTAAGGACGGCGCCCTTAAAAATCCGGCGGACTCTTTTCCGGAAGCTTCACCGGACGGCTCAAATCCGGGCCCGCGCCCTCCCCCAGGTAGGCCAGCTCGTAGGCGTGGGCGGCGCTTAAAACGTTCCGGACGTAGGCCGAGGTCTCGGGAAAGGGAAAGGTCTCCACGAAAACATCCTCCGCCAGGCCCTCCCGGGCCTTGACGGTCCGCAAAACGTTCCGGGGGCCGCCGTTATAGGAGGCCAGGGCCAGGGGCAGCGACTGGAAGGAGTCCAAAAGCAGGCTCAGATAAAAGGTCCCGTAGCGGATGTTGATTTCGGGATCGAAGAGCTCCTCCTCGTTTACCGGCTCCTCTCCCAAGAGCTCCGCTATCCTTTCCGCCGTGGCGGGCAGAAGCTGGGTGAGGCCCCGCGCGTTGGAGCGGGAGACGGCGCCGCTTTGAAAGGCGCTCTCGGAGCGGATGAGGGCCAAAACGAGCTGGGGGGGGATCCCGTAAAGGCGGTAGGCCTCCAAAATCTCGCCGCCGAAGACCAGGGGATGGTTCCAGCGGGTGTTCTCCGGATAGACGGGCCCGGCTTTGAAATTCCGCATGAGGAGGACGGCCAGGCGCGGCTCGCCCGCGTAGGCGGCCATCAGGGAGAGCCGCCTCGCGAAGTCCCCTCCCCCTCCGCCCGTTTTTAAAAGCTCCCGGGAATGGCGGAGCTCGTCCATGGCCGCGGCCCGATCCCCGGCCTCCCAGTGGAGGAAGATGGCCGCCCGGGCCCGGCCCTCCTCGCCGGGACCGGCTTTCACCGGCGCCTCGACGTGATCCGGCCAAGGCGGGGGCACCCGGTCCGTCACCCAGAGGTAGAAGCCCAAGGAATCCTCGTCCCGACCGGTGGGGCTGGTTAGGAGCCGGGCCAAAAGAAAAGCCGTCGGAGGCTCTCCCCTTTCAACCCGGTTCAAGCTCCGGAAGCGCCCGGAGGCGAGCATGGCGTAATAGCCGGGGGGGCCCTTCGCCGCCTGGGCGTAGCACTCGGAGGCCTCCCGGTACATGAGCAGATCCTCGAAGGCCCGGCCCTTGAAATAGGCCGCCCGCTGGCCCCTCTCCCCGCCCTTTTCCCGCTCGGATTCGAAATAGTCCAAGGCCTTTTCCGGCTCGCCCGCGGCCATGCGGGAGATCCCCAAATAATAAGACCAGTCCGGCACCCGGTCTTTAAGTTCGGGGCGCGCGGCTAAAAGCCTCTCCGCCTCCTCCGTCTTTCCGCCCTTGGCCAGGATGTCGAAGACCTTGGAAAGCTCGGAGAGCCTCTGGCGGCCCTTGAGGGTCATGGCCGCGGCCTCTCTGTACTCCGCGGCCTTGAGGGGGTCGCCCTCCCTGAGGGCGATGGTGGAGAGCCACCTTAAGGCCGCCCTGTCCGTCCGGGTCGCGAAGAGCTCCCTCGCCTTGGCGAAATCCCCGACGCGGACGGAGAGGATCGCCTCCTGGAGGGCGATCTCCTTGCGGAGGTCCTCCGGAAGGGACAAGTCGGCGAGGGCCGTTTCGGCCAGCGCCAAGGCCTCCTGGTTCTTCCACTCGAAGGCGAGGCATTTCACCAGCCGCAAGACCGCCCGGCCGTCCCCTTTGGCGGAAAGGTCCCGTAAAAGATGGCGGTAGCCCCCCAGGGCCCGGGTCCAGTGCAGCTCCCTCTCGTCGGAGTTTAAGATTTCATCGTAGATTAAAAGGGCCTCGGCGGGAGCGTCCCGGCTCACGAGCGCCGCCTCCAAAGAACGCGTCCCCCGCCAGGAGCGCGCCTCCCGCGGCTGACTCCGGAGGAAGGCCAAGGCCTCGGAAAACCTCTCCTGGCGGATGAGATCCACGGCGCGGCCGTAGGCCGCCTTCCGCCGGCCGTAAAGGGAGGGGCTCTCGATTACGGCCGCGGCCGGGACGAAATCATCTTTGGGAAAGGGGGCTTCGAAAAAAATCGGTTGAGTTTTTCCGGGAAGGCCCCGGGCCTCCAGAAGGCCCGGGGCTGCGAAATGAAAAAGGAGGGTGAAAAGGAGGGGGAGGAGGAAAAAGGAGGGGGGGAAGACTAGTCGGGGCGGGAGGGGAAGGCCGGCTTCTCTTTTTCCGGACACCGGAGGCCCCCTCTACAGCCCGGAGAGGTATTCCACCATGAGCTCGGCGATCTTTCGGGCCACCCCCAGCTGGGCCTCCTCGGTGGCCGCCCCGATGTGCGGGCTCGCCACGAAGTTGGGAAGCTTCAGGAGGGGGGAGCCCTCCGGGGGCTCCTTTTGAAAGACGTCGGCCGCGGCCCCGGCGATTAAATTTTCCGCGAGGGCCCGGTGGAGATCCGCCTCGTTCACCAGCCCCCCCCGGGCGCAGTTGATGAGGAAGGCCGTCTTTTTAAAGCGGGAGAGGACTTGGTAGTTTATCATGCCCAGGGTCTCTTTTTCCTGGGGGAGGTGCAGCGAGACGAAGTCGGATTCCCGGTAGACGGTCTCGAGCTTTTCCGGCCGCGCCCCGAACCGCTCGATCACCTCGCCTGGCACCACCGGATCGTAGGCCGTCACGTTCATGCCCAGACCCCGGGCCTTCTGGGCCACCAGGCGCCCGATATGCCCGAAACCCACGAGGCCCATGGTTTTCCCGCGCAGTTCGGAACCCGAAAGGCTCTTTTTTTCCCAGCGGCCATCCTTAAGGGAGTTCAAGGCCCGGTAGAGGTCGCGGGCCAAAATGAAGCAGTATGACACGGTGAGCTCGGCCACGGCGTTGGCGTTCAGGCCCGGGGTGTTTAAAACCCTTATCCCCAGATCTTTCGCCGCCTGGACGTCGATGTTGTCCAACCCCGCCCCGGCCCGGCCCACCACTTTGAGGGAACCGGCCTTGCCCTTGCTTAAAATCGCGGCCGTCACCTTGGTGGCCGAGCGCACCACCTGCCCGTCGTAGTTTCCGATGATCTTCTCCAGCTCCTCCGGGCTCAAGCCGACGGAGACGTCGTAGGAGATTCCGGCCTTGTCGAAGACCTCGGTAAGGGGTCCTTCCATCTTGTCGCTTATGAGTATCCTGAAGACCACGTCGCTCCTCTTTTCACCATGCGCCCGGGGGCGCTTTGAAAAACATCGGCTCGCTTCCCCATGGGGGAAAAGCGCGCCTTTGCCAAAACAGCCGGAAAGATCCGGAATTAGCGAAAGTTGTCAGGCCTGGACGAAAGTCGTCCGGAGTTGTTTAAAGCCACTCGGAGTTGTTTAATTTCACTCGGAGTTTTTAAAGTTACTCCGAATTGTTTAAAGTCGTCCGAAGTTACTTAAAATCGCCCTTAGTTATCCGAAATTACCTGAAGAAACGGTAGCTTAGGCGGAAACGCCAAATAGTTTCAGGGGAAGGCCGCGGCTTTCCCGGGGAAGGCCGCGGCTTTTTTTAGGGATTGTCAGGCCCGCCTCTGAAATTCCGCCATGAACTCGATCAAGGTCTTAACCGCCTCCGCCGGCACGGCGTTGTAGATGGAGGCCCTGATCCCCCCCACCGAGCGGTGTCCGTTCAAGCCCCAGAGCCCCTCCTTTTTGGCCTGGGCCAAGAAAGCCTCTTCGAGCTCCGGCGTGGGCAGCCTGAAGGTGACGTTCATGAGCGAGCGGCTGTCCTCGCGGGCCGTGCCCCGGTAAAAGCCCTGGGATTGGTCGATGGCGAGGTAAAGCGCGGCGGCCTTCTTTTGATTGATCGCGGCCATCCGGGAAAGGCCGCCTATCTTGTTCCTCAGCCACTTCATCACCAGTCCGGCCACGTAGATGCTGAAGACCGGAGGGGTGTTGTACATGCTGTCGGACTCCAGGTAGGTGCGGTAGTCCAAAAGGCGCGGCAGGCCCTTTTTGCCGGTGGCGGCGAATTCCGGCTTGATCAGGACGATGGTGAGCCCGGCCGGACCCACGTTCTTCTGGGCGCCGGCGTGCGCTAAAACGAAGTTTTTCAAGTCGAGGGGCCGGGAGAGGAAATCGCTGGACATATCGGATATGAGCGGGGCCGGGGCCTTTTCCGGAAAAGAGCGCCACTCGGTTCCCCGCACGGTGTTGTTGGCCGTGAGGTAGACGTAGCGGGCCTCCTGGGAAAAATCAAAAGAGTCGGGAATGCGGGTGAAGTCGTCTTTTTGGGAGGAGGCGGCCAAGCGGGCCTTGGACCCGCAGACCAAGGCCTCCTTGTAGGCCTTGTCCGACCACATGCCGGTGTTCACGTAATCGGAAACCGCCCCGTCCGCCGCGAAGTTCATGGGGATCATCGCGAACTGCAAGGAGGCCCCGCCCTGGAGGAAGATCGCCCGCCACTCGGATCCCAGCCCCAAAAGCGCGAGGATGTCGCTTTCGCAGTCCCCGACCATTTGAACCACCCTTTTATCCCGGTGGCTGATTTCCATCATGGACATGCCGGAGCCTCGCCAGTTTAACAGCTCGCCCGCGGCCTCCTCTAAGACCTCCTGGGGCAGAGCCGCCGGGCCCCCGTTGAAGTTGTAGACCCGGCCGTACCCGCGTCCGGCTTTAAGCGCCTTTTCCGGCGTTTCCGCCTCTGAACTCATAAAAAAACTCCTGAATGCGAATTAAAAACCCCGTAGGAACCCGAGCGTCGGCCTCGGGAAAACAAGGCTGGGGAGAAAAGATCTCCGAAAGCGGGGATTTTAGACCATCCGCCGCGAAAACACAAACGCCCGAAAGGGTCCGAGGCGGCCCCTAAGGCGCCGCGGCGGAATAAAGGCGGCCTTAGGCCTCCTTAGATCAGATCCGGACTCATGGAGGCCCGACCCCTCTCCAGGCGCCCCGGGGTCTCGGGTTTAAGCCGCGAACGGAGGCCGGCCCCGGGCAGGGCCGCGAGGTAGCGCCGCACGTAGTCCCGATCCTCGTCTTGGAGGCTCACGAGCCCGTCCCGGCGGGCGTTCTTCAAGATCTCCCGGGCCTTCTCCAGATCCTCCCCCGGCCGGAAGCCCAAGGTTAAGAGCTCGTCCCGGCTGATCTCCGCCGTCACCCGCCTGAAGCTCGAAAGGAAGAGGGCTCCGGCCCGGGCCAGCGGCCCGGAGCCGGCGCGGGCCATGACGTAGAGCGCCCCGGGCCGGGAGAGGTTTCCGTAGATCTGCTCGGCCTCGAAGAGGGCGAGGTCGGGGCGGTCCTGGTATTTGGCCGCGCCGTTCGCGATCCTGTCCAGCGTGGGCCGCTCGGACGCCAAGGCCCGCGCCTGCCGGCGGCTATCCTCCCCCAGGTTGTCCGCGAGGTTTAAGACCGCGTCCAAATCGAGCTCCTGGGTGAGGGCCAGGAAATAGACCAGCCACATGGGCCCGAAGCCGGAGCCGAAGGTGAGCCGGCACCAGTCCCGCACCCGATCTACCCTTTTAAAGAGCTCCACGCGCCTCCTTTCCACCTTCAGATCCGGCGAGAAGGCCTTCAAAAGCCCGAATTCGGAAAGGCGCAAAAGGGCCGCCCCCGGGGACTCCTCCAGGCAGATGAGCTTGAGCTCGGTCATGAGCCTCTTTAAGGAGAGGTTTTTGATGAAGCCGCCGGAGACGGCGTTCAGGATCAAAGACGCGGTCATCTTGCTCACGGTGAAGCCCAGGCGGTTTTCGAAGCGCGCCGCCCGAAAGGCCCGGGTGGGGTCCTCCACGATGCTTAAGCTGTGCAGCACCCGAATGACCCCCTCTTTAATATCCTGGTAGCCCCGGTAGTAGTCCAAGAGCTTTCCGAACTCGCGCGGGGCCAGAGACAGGGCCAAGGTGTTCACCGTGAAGTCCCGGCGCTGCAAGTCCAGCTGAATGGAGGCGTGGCGCACCACGGGAAGGGCCCCGGGGTACTCGTAGTACTCCACCCGGGCGCTGGAGAAGTCCAGGCGGCTCCCGTCGGCGAGGAACAAGGTCGCGGTCTTGAAGCGGGGGTGGCTCTTCAAGACGAAATCCTCATGCTTTTTCACGTATTCCCGTAAAAACAGCGACAGCTCCCCGGTCAGGGTCAAATCAAGGTCCCGCATGGGCCGCAGCATGACCAGATCCCGCGCCGTCCCCCCCACGAGGTAGAGATCCATCCCCAAATCCTGGGCCAGCTCGCCCATTTCCCGCAGCATGGAAAGGGTCTTTTCCGAGAGCCTCTCCTCCATCAAAGCGGAAAGGTCGCGGCCGAAGGGGTTGCGGGGGATTCCCTTGTCGTCCCCGCCGCCGGCGGAGGAAAGGAGCCTGAGAAGGTCCGTGCGGGTGATGACGCCCAAGGCCTTTCCGGCCGGATCCACCACCGGAAGTATCCTCTGCCTTTCGCCGGCGATGATCCTCTCCACCTCGCTAAAGGGAGTCTCGGGCGCGGCCGTCACGAAGTCGCTCACCATAAAGTCCTGGACCGGATACGCCGTGAGCCCGTGGTACATGGCCTTGGCCACGCTCTGCTCGCTTATGACCCCGCTCACCCGGCCCAGGGCGTCCTCGGCTAAGACCACGTTCAAGCCGTAGCGGGACATCATGTCCATGGCCTCGGAGAGGGGCCGCGTCTCGGAAAGGCCTATGGCCGGACGCACCATGATGTTTCCCGCCTGAAAAAGCCGACCCACGGCCTCCGCCAGGGCCGCGTCCAGCCTCTCCCTCGCCTCCTTCAAGCCCAGGCCCTTGAACACCGAGGCCGCGGCCGAGACGTGGCCGCCGCCGGAAAGGGCCCGGGCCACCTCCCCCACGTTGAGGCCGCTCTTGCGGGAACGCCCCACCAGCTGCACCAGATTCTCCATCTGCACCAGGATGAAGACCGTGTCCAGATCCAAAATGTCCAATAGGCGGGGGGCCAAGACCGAGACGTCGTCCACGTGGCGCTCCCTCGCGGCCATGGAGACGCCGATCGCGACGCCCTTGAGCTCCCGCACCTCGGCCTGGGTCACCAGCTCGTTTAAGAGGGAGAGCTGGGAGGCGTTCAACTCCTCGGAGGTCAAAGACGAGACCGTCTCCAGATCCGCCCCCTTCTCCAAAAGATAGGCGCAGGCCAGAAGATCCCTGGGCGTGGCGGAGGGGTAGGTGAAGTTCCCCGTATCCTCGTAGAGGCCCAAGGCCAGCATGGTGGCCATGTCCGCGGAAAGGCGGATCCCCCGCTCCCGGATGATCTCGGTCAAAATGGTGACCGTGGCCCCCACCTTTTCGGCGCGGACGAGGCTCCCCCGGATGTCCTTCGGGGTGTCCGGGTGGTGGTCGTAGAGGTGCACCTCCAGATCCCTTATTTCCAAAATGGGCGCCGCGAGTCCGACGCGGTCTTCCTGGCGGGTGTCCACCACCACCAGCCGCTTAATCTCCTTTAAATCCAGATCCTTGAACTTCGCCACCCTGAAGCCGGAAAAGACCCCCTTCACGAAGGGGGGGGTGAGCCGGCGGTTCTGACCCCCGGGGAAGAGCAAAGCGGATCCGGGATAGATGAGCCCCGCGGCGGCCATGGAGGCCGCCGCGTCGAAGTCGGGACTCATGTGGCAGGTGACTATCGTGTCCGGGCCCCTCTCCCTTTTCACTTATCCTCCCTTCGGCCCCTGGGGTGGCTCTTTTCATGGACTTTTTTCAGGCGCCTGGAACCGGTTTTCAGGTACTTCTCGGTGGTCCCGAGCCCCCGGTGCCCCAGCATGAGCTGCACGGCCCGCAAATCCGCGCCGCCCTCGACTAGGTGCGTCGCGAAGGAGTGCCGCAGGCAGTGGGGCGAGACCCGCCCCAGGCCCAACGCCTGGGCCTCCCGGGAAACGAGGCGCCAGAAGTACTGGCGGCTCATCCTCCCCCCCCGGGAGTTTAAAAACACCCACGGGCGCTCCCTCCCGCGGGCGAGCCCGGGCCGCGCCTCTTGTAAATAACGCCGCACGAAGAAGGCCGCCAGGTCCCCCACGGGAATCAGCCTGTCCTTGGAGCCCTTCCCCCGCGCCCTGATAAAGCCCTCGTCTAGATTGAGCCCCCCCAGGCTGAGATCCAACAGCTCGGAGACCCGCAAACCCCCGGCGTACATGAGTTCGAACATGGCCCGGTTCCGCAGACCCAACGGGGTGGAGGGATCCGGCGCCGCCACGAGCCTTTGGACGTCCTCCTCCCCGAGGGCCTTGGGCACGCTTCGGGGGAGGGCCGGGCTCTCCAAAGACGCGGCCGGGGAGCCCTTGACGTAATTCTCCTCCTCCAGGAAGGCGTAGAAACCCTTCACCGCGGAAAGCCTGCGGGCCCGGCTCCTGGGCCCCAGCCGGTCGGCGATATGAAGGAGGTAGTCTAAAAGATCCCCCCTGCCGGCCGCGAGGGGGCTTTTCACGCCCCGCTCCTTTAAATGAAGGAGGAAATCGTCCAGATCGGAGGCGTAGGCGGCCACCGTGTTGGGGGAGAGCGCCCGCTCCACGGCGAGGTGCCCCAGATAGAGATCCTTGTAAGGCGCGAAATCGCTCACGGTGAACGCTTTGGGCGGCCCGGGCTTTCGTCCGCCCGGGGTCGGGTGGGGCTCCCTAAGGAGGATTTCCGCGGGGACGCCGCGAAGAGTCGGGGACGCCTCGGGGAGCCGGAGTCGCCTCCTCCCGAAAGATTTCGGAAGGGGTCGAGCCCGCCGGAGGTCCCAAAGGGAGGGGGGGGAAGCGGCCCAGGAAACCCGGCCCGGAAAAGCGGGGCGGAGGCGGAATCCGCAAGGTCCGAAAAACGCCCGGAAAAATTGGGCGAAGGGCGTCCCGGGGCGGGGAGGGGGGCTTCCGGAAACTATTTAACATTTTAGCCCCCGAGGCGTTCTTTTTCCAGGGAAAACGGAAGCCCGAGGGGCCCCTCGCCGAAACGGCCCTCCCCGGCCCCGGAAGGCGGCATTCGCCCCGGAAACGGTCATGGGGGTCGGGCGCGGGAAGGGCGGGGGAGAAAAACGCGGGGCGAAAAACATCCCCCATCCCGGCGCCCGAAGGATCGGGGCGGGACGGGCTTTTCGTAGGGAAAAAAACCTCCCCGCTGAAAGCGCCTCGGGCGAGGCCCCCATCCAAGACGAGGAAAAGATCCGTCACTCGCCATTGAATTAAGCCCCCCCGTGAAAAACTCCCCAACACCAAAAAATAAATCCATCCCGCGCGGCGGACGAAAAAAAACGCCGCCAACTTGAACGCGATCGCCGAAAGCCTAAATCCCCAGGCTATTCCGGAGGGGCTTCGGGACAAAAGCCCCGCGCGTTGGAAAAGATCCGCGGGAAAGGCCCCGAGGCGTCTTTCCCGCTTATTGAACACTTAATTTTATTTTGTTATATTCAAATTACGGGAGAGAAACCGGAAAGCGTTCTGGCCGCCCGGGCGAAACGCTTCGCGCGCCCGCGGGAAAAAAACCAAGCCCGCCTTCCCCCTTCCGCTCGTTTAAAGCCCATTCGCCGGGCTTTTCCGGACGCTCCGGATTTTCCCGGCGCACATAAACTTCTTTTCCGGACGCCTGACGCTTTTTTCCAGGCCCTTTTAGTTTTCCGCAACGAAAAAAAAGTCCGGAAAAACACGCGCGTCTTATCCGGCGCCATTGGAGGGATTAAGGCACATGGCAAAAAAACTGGTCTATTTTTTCGGCGGCCCTAAAACCGACGGCCGGAGCGACATGAAGGATCTTCTGGGCGGAAAAGGGGCCAACCTCGCGGAAATGGCCAGGATCGGTCTTCCGGTCCCCCCCGGCTTCACCATCACGACCGAGGTCTGCTCGGCCTATTACGAAAACGATAAACAGTACCCCAAGGGCCTCAAAAAAGAGGTCGAGTCCGCCATATCCCGGGTGGAGAAGATCGCGGGCAAACGCTTCGGGGATCCCAAAGACCCCCTCTTGTTAAGCTGCCGCTCCGGCGCCAGGGTCTCCATGCCCGGGATGATGGAGACGGTTTTAAACATCGGCCTAAACGACGACTCCGTCGCGGGCCTGATCGAGAAGACCGGAAACGAGCGCTTCGCCTACGACTCCTACCGCCGCTTCGTGGCCATGTACGGAGGGGTCGTTTTGGGGATCAAGCCGGACACCGAGAAGGATCCCGACCCCTTCGACCACCTCATCTCCCAGCTCCGCGCCGAAAAGGGCGCGCGGCTGGACACCGATCTCGGGGCGGAGGATCTGAAAAACCTGGCCGCGCGCTACAAGGATCTGGTCTTCCGGAAAACGGGCCGACAATTCCCGTCGGATCCCGAAGAGCAGCTCTGGGGGGCGGTCTCCGCGGTCTTCGAGTCCTGGAACATCGATCGCGCCAAGGAGTACCGCAAACACAACGGCTATCCCGAGGACTGGGGCACGGCCGTGAACGTCCAGGCCATGGTGTTCGGAAACATGGGCCGAAACTCCGCGACCGGCGTGGCCTTCACGCGGGACCCCGCGACCGGCGAGAACTACTTCTACGGGGAGTACCTCATAAACGCCCAAGGCGAGGACGTGGTCGCGGGCATCCGCACCCCGGCCCCCATAAACCACCAAAAGCCCCTCCCCGAGGGGGTGGAGACGACTTTGGAAGACGAGCTTCCGGAGCTGTACCGGGAACTGGCCGGCTACCGCCTGACCTTGGAGAGGCACTACCGCGACATGCAGGATCTGGAGTTCACCATCCAGGAGGGCAAGCTCTGGATGCTCCAGTGCCGCAACGGCAAGCGCACCTCGCAGGCGGCTTTGAAGATCGCGATGGATCTGGTCCGGGAGGGCCTCATCAGCCCCAAGGAGGCGGTTTCCCGCATCCAGCCGCAGCAGCTGGTGCAGATCCTGCTCCCCTATTTCGACGTGAATTCCCCGGACTACAAACGCCGCCAGGTCCTGGCGACGGGCCTCGCGGCCTCCCCCGGGGCCGCCGTGGGCACGGTGGTCTTCTCGGCCACCGACGCCGACAAGCTGGCCGCCGAGCTGGATGAAAACGGCTGGCCCAAAAAGGTCATCCTGGTTCGGGAGGAGACCAGCCCCGAGGACATCCGCGGCATGTTCGCGGCCCAGGGCATCCTCACCGCCCGCGGCGGGATGACGTCCCACGCCGCCGTGGTGGCCCGGGGCATGGGCCGGGTCTGCGTGGCCGGCGCCGCCAAAATTTCCGTGAACTACGAAAAGGAGCTCTTCACCACCGCCGACGGCGAGACGGTGCGGGTGGGCGACTGGATCTCCTTGGACGGCACCAAAGGCGAGGTCATCAAGGGGAAGCTCCAGACCGCCCAGGTGGACGTGAACGCCGATCCCAACTTCGCCGAGTTCATGGACTTCGTTTCCGGCTTCAAGAAGATAAAGGTGCGCACCAACGCCGACACCCCCCGGGACTCCCTGGTGGCGAGAGGCTATCAGGCCGAGGGCATCGGCCTTTGCCGCACCGAGCACATGTTCTTCGAGGAGGACCGCATCGACCACATCCGGGCCATGATCCTGGCCGAGGATGTGGAGGGCCGGAAGGCGGCCTTGGACAGGCTCCTTCCCATGCAGCGCTCGGACTTTTACGAGATCTTCAAGGCCATGAACGGCCTTCCCGTCACCATCCGCACCCTGGATCCCCCCCTCCACGAGTTTCTGCCCCACTCGGATCGGGACATCGAGGAGCTGGCCCACAAATTCAACCTCTCCTACGCCAAGGTGAAGAACCGGGTGGACGCCTTGAAAGAGCAGAACCCCATGCTGGGCTTACGGGGCTGCCGCCTAGGGATCCTCTACCCCGAGATCACCCACATGCAGGCCAGGGCGGTCTTCGAGGCCGCGGCCAAGGCCGCGGCCGACGGCGTCCCGGTGGAGCCGGAGATCATGATCCCGCTGGTGGGCCACGAAAAGGAGTTCATCCTCCAAAAGGCCATCGTGGACAAGGCCGCCGCCGACGTCTCGGAAGAGAAGGGCGTCAAGATCAAATACATGGTGGGAACCATGATCGAGCTCCCCCGGGCGGCCCTCCAGGCCGACAACATCGCCCGGGCCGGAGCGCAGTTCTTCTCCTTCGGCACGAACGATCTCACCCAAACCACCTACGGGCTCTCCCGGGACGATTCGGGGTCCTTTCTGGGGGCCTACACCGACCTCAAGATCTGGCAAAACGACCCCTTCGTCACCCTCGATCAAGACGGCGTGGGGCAGCTTATCAAGCTGGGCGTGGAGAAAGGCCGCGGCGTGGCCCCCAAACTCAAGGTGGGCATCTGCGGCGAGCACGGCGGCGACCCCGCCTCGGTCATGTTCTGTTGCTTGAACGGCTTCGACTACGTCTCCTGCTCCCCCCACCGGGTGCCCCTGGCCCGCCTGGCGGCGGCCCAGGCCGCCATCCTGGCGGAAGGCGAGAAGGGCGGCGGGAAAAAAAGCCCCGCCCGGAGGGCCGCCCCGAAGGCCCAGAAAAAACCCGCCACCGGAAGGAAAAAGGCCCCGGCGAAGCCCGCGGCCAGGAAGCCCGCCCTAAAAAAGCCCGGCGGAAGGAAAGCCGCCCCGAAAAAAGCCGCCGCCCAAAAAGCCGCCGCCCTTAGAGGGGCCGCTAAAAAGGCTCCGGCCAAAAAACCCGGCCGCGCGGCCGCGACCTCCCGGAAGCCCGCCGCCAAGAGGCCCGCCGCCAAGAAACCCGCCCAGGCGAAAAGGGCCGCCCCGAAAAGGGCGGCCGCCGGAAAGGCCCGCGCCGCCGGAAGGCGCGGCCCGCGCTAAGCGCCGCTGGAAAACGAAAAAAGCCCCCGGAATCGCTTCCGGGGGCTTTTTTTTCCTAACCGCGGCCCGCGGGCGCGGCCGTAACGGAGAGTGGAAATAAAACCCGAACGGGGGGGAAGGGCCCCCCCGCGGGGATGGGCGGAATCAGGCGGCCGCCTTAAGGCTCCGCCCGGCGCTAAAAGCCGCTCTAAAACGAAAAAAGCCCCCTCGCTAAATAGCTTCCGGGGGCTTTTTCCCGACTTCCGCGCCGGAGGTTTTAAGGATGGTTGAAAAACCCCGCGCGCGGAGTCGAAGGCCTCGGCCGAGGCGGGGGAACGGGCGGAATCAGGCGGTCGCCGGAAAGGCCTCGGCGAGCTTCACGATCCGCTCGTACTCTTCGTTCACCCTCTCCTTGATGTAGACCAGATCCTCCGCTTTGAGGTGCTTGAAGCGGCCCTGGATCTTCAGGTAGTCCTCGATGGGGGTGGGGGCGTCCACCTTGCGGTTGAGGATGTACTTTCCGTCCAGGACCTCGTAGACGGGGAAGATCCGGGTGGTCACCACCAGCTTGGCGCTCTCCACGCTCAACTCCGGCTTCATGCGCCAGCCGGTGGGGCAGGGGGCGTAGACGTGGAGGTAGGCCGGGCCGGATATGGCCGCCGCCCGGCGGATCTTGTTCATGAGATCCAAATGGTAGGCGGGGCTGGCCGTGGCGACGTAGGGGACGCCGTGGGCCGCGGCGATGAGCGCCATGTTCTTCTTCCAGGTGTTCTGTCCCTGGCTCTGGGTGCCGGCGGGCGAGGTGGTGGTGTTGGCGCCGAAGGGGGTCTCGCTGGAACGCTGGATGCCCGTGTTCATGTAGGCCTCGTTGTCCAGACAGACGTAGATGAAGTCCTCGTGGCCCCGCTCCAGGGCCCCGGACAGGGCCTGGATGCCGATGTCGGCGGTGCCGCCGTCCCCGGCGAAGGCCACCACCGGAATCCTCCTATCCGGCCCCCTCTTTTTGCGCCGCAAAACCTTCAAGGCGGACTCCACCCCGGAGGCCACCGCGGCGGCGTTCTCGAAGGCCACGTGGATCCAGGGCACCCGCCAGGCGCTCTGGGGGAATGGGGCCGTGCAGACCTCCATGCAGCCGGTGGCCGAGACGGCCACGAAATCGTTCCCCAAGGCCTTCATGAGGAGCCTCAAGGCCAGAACCTCCCCGCAGCCCTGACAGGCCCGGTGCCCGGAGGCGAGAACGTCCGGACCCTTGGGGAAGTTTTTGGCGGTTACTTTTTCGTACGGAGTCTCTAAGGCTTTCATTCCCACACCCCCACAAGTTCGTATCTTTCAATGTCTTGGGCCGGAGCGCTTTTCGCCTTCTCGACGATGAGATGGAAATCGTCCCGGGTGACGTCCCGGCCGCCCAGGCCCAAAACGAAGTTCTTGACCTTGGGCCGGGGATTGGCGTTGTAGAGGATGGAAAACACCTCCGCCCCCACGGGACCGACGGGGGCCCCCATCATGATGTGGCGGTCGATGACGGCCACGTTTTTGGCCTTGACCAGGATCTCTTTCAGATCCTCCGCGGGGAAGGGCCGCCAGAGCCGGATCCGGACGAGTCCCGCCTTCACGCCCTTGTCCCGCATCTCGTCCACCGCCGTCATGGCGGTTTCCGAGATGGAACCCATGGTGAGCAAAAGGGTCTCGGCGTCCTCCGTCCGGTAGGTCTCCACGCTTTTGTACTCCCGGCCGAAACGCTCCTTGAACTCCTTAAAGGCCTTGTCCACCGCCGTTTTGGAGGCCACGAGGACGTTGTCGGTGGCCTTGCGGGCCTCGGTGTAGCTCTCCGGGGTGCCTAAAAGCCCGATGGAGATGGGATCGGAGACGTCCAGCTTCACCAAGGGCTTCCAGGGCGGAAGGAAGCTCCGCACGCTCTCCAGGGAGGGAATGTCGATGGGCTCGATGAAGTGCGACAGCGTGAAGCCGTCGATGTTCATGGTGACGGGAAGGGACACCTGGGGGTCCTCGCCTATCTTAAAGGAGAGGATGGTCAGATCCAGGGCCTCCTGGCCGTTTTCGGCGAAGAGGCTTATCCAGCCGGAATCCCTAATGGTCATGATGTCCGAGTGGTCGTTCCAGATGTTTATGGGGGCCGATAGGGCCCGGTTGGCTATGGCCAGGACGATGGGGGTTCTCAAGACCGGGGCGATGAAGATCATCTCGTTCATCAAAGCGAGGCCCTGGGAGCTCGTGGCCGTGAAGGTCCTGGCGCCGGCGGCCGAGGCCCCGATGCAGGAGCTCATGGCCGACTGCTCGGATTCCACGGGTATGTACTCGGCGTCCAGCTTGCCGTTGGCCACCAATTCCGAGAGGTGCTCCACGATGTGCGTCTGCGGGGTGATGGGATAGGCCGCCACCACGTCGGTGTCGCAGAGCCTCGCGGCCTCGGCCACGGCTAAAGAGACTTCCATTCCGACAAGTTTCGCCATTTCAGACCTCCTCCAGGACCATTTCGATGCACTGTTTGGGGCACTGGTGGGCGCAGACGCCGCAGCCTTTGCAGTAGTTCAGATCCGGTTTGTAGTACTTCTCCTGGGGGCCCATGTCCTGGTATACCCCGTCGGGACAAAAGACGTAGCAGAAGCTGCAGTAGGTGCACTTGTCGCGGTGCAGTTTGGGTCTTAGGGTGCGCCAGTCGCCGGTCTTAAATTCCAAAGTGGACCCGGGCTTGGCGGTGAATCCGATGGGGAGGTCCCCCACCTTTTGGATGGCGTCTATTTCTCTGGGCATTCTCAGGCCTCCAGTTTGCTTAAAGAGTAAGCCTTCTCGAAGGCGGCCTGGTTTTTGGCGGCCAGATCGGGCCCGAAACGTTCGATGAAGGGCTCCCGCACGTCGTTCGGGGTGGCCTGGTCCAGAACCTTGGAGAAGAGGCCCAGCATGACCGTGTTGGTTATGGGCACCTTTAAAATCTCCAGGGCTATGGACATGGCGTCCAGGACGGCTATCTTCTGCTTGAAGCCGTAGGTTTTCCTAATCTCCCCCGCGCTCTTGTGGGTGTTCACGAGGATGGTCCCGTCGGCTTTGAGGCCGGCGTCCACCTTGGTGACGTCCATGACGGTGGGATCCAAAACCACCACCACGTCCGGTTCGTAGACCTTCTCCCTCACGCGGATGGGTTTGTCGGATATCCGTAAAAAAGCGGTGACCGGGGCCCCCCGCCTCTCCGGACCGAAGCTGGGGAAGGCCTGGGCGTAACTGCCCCGGCTGACGGCCGTCTGGGCCATCAATTCCGCCGAGGTGACGGCGCCCTGGCCCCCGCGGCCGTGGAACCTTACTTCAATCATTTTATCTCCTGGCCTTTCAGTTTGACATCGCCGAAATAAGTTCGGGTGTTCGTCGTTTTTTACCAAAGACGCGCCAAAACGACGCTCCCGGAGGCGGAAAAGCCGTCCGAGGGCGGAAGAGCCGTCCGAGGGAACGCCCCCCGGAAAACCGAAAAAAGGCGGCCGAAAAGGGGGCGGCCCTTTTACGGGAAAAACATTTCGCCAAAAAAACGCTTCGTCAAAAAAAAACTTTGACCGCGGCGGGCCTTTTTCCCGACGGAAAAAACCCCGGCGCCGCCTTTTTCGGGAACGCCGTCTTGTGAAGAAATATTACCTTAAAAAAAAAGCCCGCGCAAGGAAGGCCCTCCCGAAAAGGAAAGATCCCGCAAAATCCCCCGCCCCCGCCCCGGCGCTCCCGGGAGGCTTTTTGCAAGCGTCAAAAAAAGAGGGCCTCTCGTCGATTTTTTCACTCCCGCGCTCTTGTTTCAACCTCAAGAAGCCCCGGAAAGCCGGAGAAAAGCCCCCGCCCCTCCCGCCGGGATCCTTTTCCCTGCCCCGCCTTGGACGCCCGCGCGGAAAAACCCGTTCGGGTTTTGGATTTATCAAATAATATACTTTATGATTTATACGCCATATAAATTTTTCACATATGTCGCGTGACGCCCCTAAACGTTTTTCACCGCCGGACTTTTCGCCGTCCCCTCGCCTTTTTTCCCGTCTCTTTTTTAACGGAACCCCTAGGGCCCGTTAAAAAAGCCCGCGGCCCCGAATCTTCTTGAGAAGGCGGCGGCCTCTAAGCGTCGCGGGAAAGCCGGGGAGGGTTGAAGAAGAGGCGGCTTCCGGAAATACACTCCTTCGCCGGGTCGAACGCCCCGCCGAAGCGCCGCGCGACGACGCGGGGGATTTGACCAACGCGGGCGGTAATTAGATGACGCTATAAATAATTAAATAAAAATTCATATATTTAAATAAAATTATCGATAATTAAAACAACGCGCCGCGTCACGCCGCGCACCGGATATAATGTTCCGGATACGGAAACGGCGCGCCGGCGACGCCGCCGGCGCGCCGCGGAAGGGCGTTGGCCGGGCGAAAAGCCTCCCGGGGATGGGAACTCGATAAGGATCCGGGAAAACGGCGTTTTTCGACGGGAGTCGAAAAACGCCGCGGGCGAGAGACTGGTTGGGGAAAAAAGCGCTGGTATCCGTAAAACCCCGACGCCCTCTTCGGCCGGAAAAAGCGAGGCCGGCCGGCCTGGTTTCAGGATGAAAGGTTTCAGGCGGAAAAACATATCTCTCTTCTTAAAAAGATTCTCTTCTTTTCTTAACCGCTCTCAAGGGTCTGAGGCCGATTTCCGGAGAGAAGAGCTCCTCCACCCTGTTCACCTTGATCTTTTTGATTCCGGCGGCGGAGCATCCCTCCAGCTCCGCGGCCGGTCCCAGGACCTTTCGGAAACCCATGCGCCCGGCCTCCTTCAAGCGGTCGTCCATCCGCCCCACCCGGCGGATCTCCCCGGTGAGGCCCACCTCGCCTAAAACCACCAGATCCTCCGGCAGGGGGGAGTCCTGGAAACTGGAGCCGATGGCGGCCACGATGGCCAGATCCGCGGCCGGTTCGGTGATTCTGGCGCCGCCCGCGACGTTCACGAAGAGATCCTGGTCGAAGAGGCGCAAGCCCACCTTCTTCTCCAAAACGGCCGCGAGGAGGCCCACCCGGCTGGGGTCGGCCCCCAGGGACTGGCGCCGGGGGACGGGGATGAAGCTGGGGCTCACCAGGGCCTGGATCTCCATGAGGAGGGGGCGGCGGCCCTCCAGAACCGGGGTGATCGCCGAGCCGGAAACGCCGTGGGCCCGCTCGGCGATGAACAATTCCGAAGGGTTTTTCACCTCGCCCAGGCCGTTTCCGGTCATCTCGAAAACCCCCAGCTCGTTTACCCGGCCGAAGCGGTTTTTAAAGGACCGCAGGATCCTCACGTTCCGGTCCTTCTCCCCCTCGAAGTAAAGAACCGTGTCCACCAGATGCTCCAAAATCTTGGGTCCGGCTATGGACCCCTCCTTGGTGATGTGCCCCACCAGGAAGAGGGGCGCGCCCCGGCTCTTGGCGAAGGTCGAAAGGGCGAAGGCGCTTTCTTTCAGCTGCGCCGGAGACCCGGCCGGACCGCCCAGCTCCGGAACCCGCAGAGTCTGCACCGAGTCCACCACCAAAACGTCGTAGGGACCCTCGGCCAGCTTGAGGATTTCCGGAACCGAGGTTTCGGAGAGGACGAAGAGATCCTCCAAAGGCAAACCCAGCCTTTGGGCGCGCAGCCTCAGCTGCGCGCCCGACTCCTCGCCCGACACGTAAAGGAGCTTCTTCCCCTCCCGGGCGATTCCGGCGGCGGCCTGGAGGAGCAAGGTGGATTTACCCACCCCGGGTTCGCCGGAAAGGAGGATGACCACCCCCCGGATAAGGCCCCCGCCCAAAACCCGGTCCAGCTCCCCCACGCCGGTGGAAAATCTATCGGCCTCCCCTTCCGGGATCATGTCCAGGCTGAGGACGGAGGATGCTTTCCCGAAGGCGGCTTTGCTTTCCGGCCGTGGCTTCTCCTCCTCCTCCAGGGAACCCCATTCCCGGCATTCGGGGCACCTTCCCAGCCGCACCGGGGAGACGTAGCCGCACTTGACGCACACGAAACGGGCTCTGGCTTTGGACAAAAAATCCCTCCCCAATCGCTACGGACTCCCGTTTTAAAGCGCCCTGGAAAAAGGGGCGTTTCCCGAAGTCCGGCTAAGGCATATAATAAGCCCCGCCGGCCGGAGGCCGGACGCGGGTTTGACGGCTTTGACAGGGGCCCAGTATACCGGATATTGTTTTCAATTGACAAGCCGCGCGCAAACGGAAAGCCGCGCCTGAAAAAGCAAAAATTCAAAAACCCGCTAAAAAAACCCGGACCTCGCCCGCGGAGCGGAAAAACCCGAAGGGGAAAACCGCGGAAAACCAAGGAAATCTCCCCCTAGAAAAAACAAGCCAATCCCCCGGGCCGGCTCCGGCGCCGGCCCGGGGACGGAGGTGGATCATGAGCCGCAAAACCACCCAGGCCAAAAACTCCCTGGACAAACTTCTCCGCTACGCTTTGGGGATCCAGCCGGACGAGTTCGGGCTGGTTCTAAACAAGGACGGCTACGTGAGCTTAAAGGAGCTCCTCGGCGCTTTAAGAGACGAGGATGGCTTCAGGGGCTTAAACGAATCGCGGATCAGGGAGGTTTTCAACCAGAGTCCCGACCGCGCCTTCGAGCTGGAGGGGAATCTCGTCCGTCTGAAAGACGGACTCCGGGAACCCCTCCCCCGCCGGGAGGAGGATGCCCCCCTTCCGGGCGAACTCTTCGCCGCCATGAGGGAGGGAGCCTGGAGGGCCGCCTTGGAAAAAGGACTTTCCCCCCGGGCCCCGGCCGAGGATAAGGTGAGGCTGTTCAGGGACAAAGAGGCCGCCCTCAGGGCCGGGAGGCGCTTCATCAAGGATCCCGTCCTAGTGAGAACGCTCGCCAAGAAGGCGGCCGCCGCCGGAACCGAATTCTTCCCCTACGGGGAACACCTGTGGCTTTCCCCCTTCGTGCCGAGCGCCTTTTTAAGCGGACCCGCGCTGAAAAAAGAGGAGCCCGAGGCTCCCCAAAAGACTCCCGCTCCGGCGGCGGATCCCTTCGGCGCCGGAGAAATCCGCCTGTTCGGACCCCTCCCCTCCAAGGGCAAAAAAAAGGGAAAGTACTCCGACTCCCCCGATTGGAAGAACCGCGCCCGAAAAGACCGGCGGGACTCGGAGAAAAAGAGGGACGGGAGCTGAGAGCGTCTCTCGCCTGGATCCATATATTAATGTTATAGGGGACCCGCCCTTGGGAGGGGCCGCGGCTTTTCTCTTTTCCGACCCGCCGCGGGGCCCCCCTAGGCGGCCCCTCTCCCAATCTTATCGATCCTCCCTTCGGGGAGCGGGGCTTTCCCGCCTTCCCCTCCTCCGCCCGAAGGCTCCCCTTCGACCCGGCCCGCGGTCATTTAAGGCGGTCGGGCGACCCGCTTCCGCGGCCCAAAACCCCGATCCAGGAATCGAATCCCCCTAAAAAGCGAACCGGACTTCTTTTCCGGAACATCCCTTTACCCTTCATGCGGATTAATCCCTCCGGAGGCCTGTTTTCCGCCGCGACCTCCGTTTTTCGCTTATCCAGACCCTTGCAATCCTCTGTGGATCGCGCTATCATTTTTAACAATGAAGATGCCATGACGGACATCATTTATAACACTACAATTTCGAATCAATAAAAATTCGTAAATCCGCCGTCCGCCGCCGCGAACTGGAATCACGACCACGACCAGCGGCTCATCAAAGTTGAACCGCGGATCTTATTTTGGAAAAAGGCTTTATGGATTTCAAGAATATTTTAAATGATGTGCAAGATTTAAAATCTGACATCAAAATCCTTGACAATAAAATCGACAGTCTGGAAAAAGTCCTCAAACTGGAAATCTCCAGCGTGGAAAGCAAAATCGACACGAAAATCAACATCCTAAAAGACAAGATTTCAACAACCAATGGTTTTATTATAGGATTGGCCGTTATTATAATTGCGGAAGCAGTTTCACGCTATTTTAGATAGTTTCATGTTTCATAGGGCTTGTCCGCAATATTACCCCGATGAATAAATGTTAGAACGCTAAAATAGACGCGACCGCGAAAACCTCTGAGATTTTTGGATGGTTAAAAACTGTTACTTACTTTATGTACTGTATGTTTGTTAGTTCGTTAATGTATATCCCATATTTTGTATAACGCCTCTCTCAGTTTTTCAGTGACAAATTTTTCGCGCATGCGTCAAAATTAAGTATTTCCCCTCGATACAAGGTATTTTTTTGATATTTAACCGCCGGAGTAATATCCATTACCGAAGCCTTAGCGAGAACGGCGTTTTAATAAAATTTAGATATCGGATTACGGAAAAACAGGTTTACGTCCTTAGTCCACCGTCTTTTTCTCTTCAGTGGCCACCCTGTTGCGGCCACCCTCCTTCGCGGCGTAAAGGGCCTTGTCCGCCCTTTTTAAGATAGTCTCGCTCGTGTCGTCCGGTCTGGACTGCGCCACTCCCACGCTTATGGTAATGTTGATTTTATCATCGCAAGTTTTAGCTATGGGAAAGCTATGGGCCTCCACCGAGGCCCTTATTTTTTCCGCGACCTTGGCTCCCGCCTCGAGGGGGGAGTTGGGGAGGATGACCACGAACTCGTCTCCGCCGTAACGGAAGATGAAGTCGTCCGAGCGCAGAGTCGACACTAAAACCTTGGCGAGCCCGGCCAGGATCAGATCCCCCGCCTGGTGACCGTAATAGTTGTTCACGTTCCTGAAATAATCTATGTCGAAGATGATGAGCGAAAAAGTGGATAGCTTTCCGGACTTGAAGTTCACCAGCGTTAAAAAAAGCTGCTCGTCGTAGGCGCGGCGGTTGTAGATTCCGGTAAGAGCGTCCCTTAGGGCCACGGACTTTATGATCTCCAGCTCCTTTAAAAGCTGGGTGCTCTGCTTCACGAAATTGCTGTAGTCGCGGGTGACGTCGGCTAGGTTGCTTTTGAGGTTCACCTTCTCCACGGAGAGAAGTTCCATGAGCTTCTCATCCTCGATGTTCTTCTCCTTTATGGTGTTCGAGAGGTGATTGACCTCGTCGCTTATGATGTTTAAAAGCTTTTCGTACTCCTCCTGGGAGGAGTTGGCTACCGCGTCCTGGATCTGCTCCAGGTGAGAGTTCAATACCCTGGAAAACTCGCGGTTATCCTCGCCTATGAAAATAAGGCTTTTATCGATGTAGTCCCGAAACTGCTTCTCCACGTTTAAAAGGGAGCGTATGATGGCCGAGAGCTTGGCGGAGAGCTCCTCCCTTTCCAGTTTCGTATCCTTGATGAGCCTTAAAAGAAAGGAGTTTAAAAGCGGAAGGAAGATGTTCAAACTGGCGTCCGTTTTAATCAGATCCACCAGGGTGCGCACCTCCTCTTGGTAGCGCGAGCCTTTAAGGGTCGCCACATCCTCCAGGAAGAGCAGGAAGCCCTCCTTGCGGAATACGGTGGCCCCGGTGGGGTCCCCGTCCTCCGTGACTCCCGCGTCCCGCACCTCCAAATGTCCCGCGAGTTTACGGGAGAACTCCTCCACGATCTCGGGGGTGACGCGTCCTCCGTCGATGCGGAGGAGCGTGTTTTTCAAGACCTCGTCAATATCCTTGGGAGCCCAGCCGCGTTTTAAAACCGCCCCCATGGAACCCAACAGCCGCCTCAGGGCGGACTGGAAATCACTCGCCTCCAGCTCCGCCTCCATTAAGAGCCGCTCCACTTTCTTAAGCCGCTGATCGGTCCCGGCGGGGAAATCCATCCGCTCTTCCTCCTCCCCCCGTTCCGAAAGGCCTTTTAACTCGTCCATAAAAAAATCTTTTCCGGAGAGCCGTCTCGGCGAAGGCGCGGCTCGCGGCCGCCCTCCGCCGGGGAAACGGGCTCTAAAAATAAATACGCCATCCCGAAGACCCCGAAGGCGCCTCCGAACGGCATAGGCGGTTCCGATTTTACCTTATCCACGCCCTTTTCGCAAGGGTAAAAACCCGAAAGCGGCCCGCGGGGCCGGCCGGAGGCCGACTTCGGTGGCCGCTTCATTCTGGAAAAGCTCCCCCATCCCCGCGGCGGGTTTTCCCATAGCCGCGGCGAAGCTTCCCTTCCCCACCCAAAGCGCCCCATCCCCGCGGCCGACTTTTCCGGCCTCGGCCCCTGCCGCGGGAGCCAGGCGCCGTCTTATCGATCCCTCCCCCAATCCCCTCCTGGCGCTGAGGCTCTTCCGGCCTTATACCGGCTTCCGTCAGATCTGATCGAGCTTCTCCAAAGACTGGGTCACGTAGTCGCGGGATAAAAGTTCCGGATCCACGGAGGGAAAGAAGGTGGGGCCGGTTTCGCACTCGGAGGAGGCTATGCGGGTGAGGACCCCGCATTTCTGGAGGCAGTTCAAGGCCTTCCCCACGTAGGGGGTGGGGGTTTTAAGCTCGTAGGCCAGGGCCACCAGGCCCATCCTCCTCACCCCCCCGGACTCCTTGTAGGCGCTCAAGATAAGTTCCATGATCCTGACCGAGAGATCCTTCAAGGCCCCTATGCTCAAAGGGGTCAGGATGGACAAAACGGGCGTGCGGGTGAGGAAATAGTCGGTGAGCCTTCGGGTGAACTCGCCTCCGAAGATTACGATGATCCAGCTTATGTAGAGCCAGACCATGAAGAAGGGGACGATGGCGAAGGAGCCGTAGACGGCGTTGTAGCTGGTTATGTAGATGATGGTTTTGAGGTAGAACTTCTGGAAGAGCTGGAAGACAAGCCCCGTTATCAAGCCCCCCATAAGCCGCTCCCTCCAGCCCACTATGCCCCGGCTGAAATAGCTGTAGGTCCAGGCCAGAACCGTCCACCAGATGATCACGGGGAACACCTTTATGAGGACGGAGGTGAGGGGCTTGAAGCGCAGGGCCACGGCTATCTTGTTGTTGGAGAAGGCCAAAGATTCGATGAAGATGTTGGAGGAGCCGGCCGCGATGAGGAAGATGGGGATGACCAGCATGATGGTGAGGTAGTCCGCCGCCCGATGCAGCGGCTGCCTATCGGAGAGGTAGCCGAAGATCTTGGAGAAGTTCATCTCCAGCTGCCATAAAAGCCCGTAGACCGACCAGAAGATGACGGCCAGGGCGGTGAAGACCAAAAGCGATCCGGAAAAGTTGGAGATGAGGTTCTCGGCGAAGCGGGTGAGGGTGTTTAAGATGGCCTCCTGGCCGGAGAAGTTCTCCATCAGGGCCCGGTTCAAGGCCTCTTCGAGACCCATGGACTTGGCCACGGCGAAGCAGATGGCCAGAACCGGCACCACCGCGAGCGAGGTGTAGAAGGACAAAGCGGCGGCCAGGAGGGGCCAGTTGGTGACCCCCGAACGGTCCAGACGGTCGTAGACGTCGACCACCCAGTCAATGGGGTTTCTCACCGGCGGCGCCTTTCGTCTCTTCCCGGATGTCCAGCTCGTGGAGCTTCTTGTGAATGGTGGTGCGGTCCAGGCCCACGCTCTCGGCGGTTTTGGTGATGTTTCCCTCGTGGGCCTCCAGCTGGGCGGTGAAGTAGCGCCGCTCGAACTCGGCCTTGGCCTCCCGGTAGGGAAGCTTCAGCCAGGACGCCTTTAAAAGCTCCCCCGCGGACGTCTCCGGCGCTCCGTCCGCGGAGCCGGGGTTTCGGGGATCCGCGTCTATGACCGGCCCGGGGGTGGTGATGGCGAGCCTTTCGATGGTGTTCTTCAGCTCCCGGATGTTTCCCGGCCAAGGGCGCCTTTTGAGCTCCTCTAAAAACAGGGGGTCCAAAGTCTTGGGGGGGAGGTTGTTGGTTTCCAGGCACTCCTTTAAAAAAAGCTCGGCGAGTCCGGGGATGTCCTCCAGGCGCTCCCGGAGGGGCGGCACCGCCAAAGGCACCACGTTCAAGCGGTAGTATAGATCGTTTCTGAAATTCCCCTTCTCGATTTCCAAAAGGAGATCCTTGTTGGAGGCGGCTATGACGCGCACGTCCACGCCGATGGTCTTGGTCCCCCCCACCCTTTCGAACTTCTGCTCCTGGAGGATCCGCAAGATCTTGGCCTGGGTTTTCAGGGACATGTCCCCTATCTCGTCTAGGAACAAAGTCGAGTGGTTGGCCAGATCGAAGCGGCCCAGGCGCCGGCGGTCGGCCCCGGTGAAGGCCCCGCGCTCGTGGCCGAAGAGCTCGCTTTCCACGAGCTCTTCGGGGATGGCGGCGCAGTTTATCTCGATCATGGGGCGATCCCTGCGCAGGGAAAAGTCGTGGACGGCCTGGGCCACCACCTCCTTACCGGAGCCGTTCTCGCCGGTTATGAGAACCGAGGCGGGGGTGCGGGCCACCAAACGAATGGTCTCCATAAGTTCCCGCATGGTTTTCGAGCTCCCCACGTAGAGCTTCTCCCCGCGGGGGACCCGGCTTTTTAAAATCAGGTTCTCGTTCGCGAGCTTCCGGAAGTCCAGGGCCCTTTTCACGGTCAAAATCAGCTTGTCCGCGGAAAGGGGCTTCTCGATGAAGTCGAAGGCCCCGTTTTTAACGGCCCTCACGGCCGTCTCCACGTTTCCGTGGCCGGAGATGATGATCACCGGGACGCCCTGGTAGTCCTCCCGGACCTTTTCCAGCACCCGGAAACCCGCTTCGGAGTCGTCCATCCATAAATCGAGGATGAGCAGATCCGGAAGGGTCTCCTCTAAGCGCTCGAAGGCCTCGGCCGGGCTCGAGGCCTGGGAGACGAGGTAGCCCTCGTCTCCTAAAAGCCCCCCCAGGGTGACCCGGATGTCCTTCTCGTCGTCCACTATGAGGATGGTTTCGGCCATCGCCAGGCGCCTTTCACCGAAAAATCAGGTATTCGCGAGCCCCTCTCCGGAGCGGAGCTCCAGAGTCATGAGGATGGCGTCGGAACCGTCCTTGTAATAGCCCTTCCGCCGGCCCACCCGGCGGAAGCCGGAGCTTTCGTAAAGGGCCAAAGCCGCCGGGTTCCGCTCGGAGACCTCCAGATGGATCCTCCCGCATTCCCCGGCCCGGGCGAGATTGAAAACGGCTTTTAAAAGCCTTCTTCCGAGGCCCCTCCCCCGCTCCTCTTTTTTCACCGCGAGGCTTAAGAGATGGCATTCGCCTAAAACGAGCCAGCTAAAGGAGTAGCCCAAAAGCGCGCCCTCCCTAAAGATCCCCAGGGGCACGGAGCAGGGGCGATCCAGCTCGTCTTGGAGGCAGGCGAAGCTCCAGGGATCGCTGAAGCTCTCCCGCTCGATGCGGTAGAGAGCGGGGAGATCGTCCTCCCCGAGCCTTCTAAGCCGGAGGAAAATTTTTTCCATGATAGCAAAAAACCGCTTTTCCGGCCTCCCGAGGGGCTAAAACGGCCCGCCGCTTCCGGCGGCGGGATTCCATGGTCCTTTCCCGGCCTCTTTAATTCGAAGGCGTTTAAGGCTCATCGCCTCCGAAGCTTTTCCGGCTTCCGGCGCCTTTCCCGCCCCCCGGCGCCGCCGGCGGGCGCCGGGAAAACTCCGGAAGCGTATTCTACAGCCTCGAGAGGATGAGAACCAGAGCCCCGACGCTCAAACCGGCGAGGTAGGGCGGGAAGGACCCCCGGGAAAGGAAGGCGGCCACGCCCAGAAAGGCGGTGAGCGGGGCGAGGGGGTGGAGCCGGGCCGCCAGGGCGAAAAAGGAGGGGGGGAGGAAGGCCGCCGCCAGAAAGAGGATGCCGCTTAAAAAGAGGGCGGCGGCGGAAAGGAACGCGAGGGAGAGGAGGAAGGTCTCCAACAAGCCCGCCAAGTTCCGCGAGAAGAAGGGGGGATCGGCCTCCCCCCGGAGGATGGACTCCCTTAAGGATCCGACGATCCTTCCGGCCAGGCGGCGGTTGAGGCGGTCCTGGAGGATTAAGAGCCACGCGGCCGCCGGAACGAGGACGAAGACCAAAGAGACGAGGCTGGAAGGCTCCGGGGGGCGGGGATGAAAGACCAGGAATATTTCCAAAGCGATTATCCCGGCGCTCACGGCGAGACCCGGGTTGGGGGTGTGGGAGCCGCCCACGGGGACGGTCCAAAACCAGAGAAGCTCCGACCAGAGGCCCAGGGCCAGGCCCTGGGCCGGAAGTCCGGCGAGGCTTCCCACCACGGCCCCGGTCATCAAGGGCCGGCCGCACATGCTCTGGAGGAAGGCCCGGCGGTCCAGATTCAAAAGCGCCCCCGCCAACAGCGGAAAAAGAAATCCGGACACCCCCGCCCTCATTCCGGAATCCAGGAGTGCTTCTCCGGCGAGTAGGGGCGGTTTTTCGAGCCGAGGCCGTTGAAGTAGAGCGTCCCCACCAGGCCGTGGAGCTCGTTTAGGACCAGGGATTCCCGGGGTCCCACGGAGAAGGCCGCGGTCAGGGAGCGCCGCCCGGGCTCCCTGGAGGTGAAGTTTCCGAGGTTCAAAGACGGAAGCGGGGTTCCCTCCCGCACGGCCTCCAAAGCGGAATCCGGGCCGCGGAAGATGGCCAGGAAGCGTTGGTCGCGGCCGTCCCGGCGCTTCAGGAAGTCCGCGAGCTCCACCGGGGGGACGTAGTCCGCGCCCAAGATGGGGTAGTCCCCGGACTGGAGGGTGCTGTTGTAGACGTCCTGCATTTCAAAACTTTGGGAGAGCTTCCCGTCCGCCACGATTATCCGGTTCACCCTGAGGGCCGCGAGGGCCGGAGACGACATGATCTGTCCGTGGATGAGGCGTTCGTCCACGCGGGCGAGGATGATGGGCAAGGGCGCGCTCCACGGGGAAAAGGTCGTCCTTTTCCGGAAAATCGGCGGAAAAAGAGGGGCCGGGGCTTGGCGGGACGCCGAAAAGGGCCCGCGGGGCGCTAGCGCCCCGCGGGCGGAAAGCGAAAAAACGGCCGAAAGCGGAAAAAACCGCTCTGGAAGGCCCGCGAAGGGGAGGGAGGAGCGTCCGGGGAAAAGAGCCCGGGGGAACCAAGCCTGGAAAAAGCCTCAGGCGGGGTTCTTTTTCCCCTTTTTCCCCTTGTCCGGCTCCCCGCCCAAGGCCGGGGCGTCGAAGAGGTTCAGCATGACCGAGCCCACCCTGATGCCTAAAGTGGCGTACTTGGCGCACTCGCTGGCCAGCTCCACCAGGCTTATGTCCGGCTTCGCCCGGCGCCACTGCAGGGCCCGGATGAGCATGGCGAGGTTCACTCCGGAGAGCACCTCCACCTGATCCTTTTTCAGATACGGAAGACTCACGTTGCAGGCCGTGCCTCCGAAGAGATCGGTCAAAACGAGCACGGGGTTCCCGCCGGAGGAGGCGGTTTTCACCGCCCTCTCCACCAGGCGGGCGTGGTCGTCGGGATGGGCCCCCTCCCGGATGGCCACCGCCTGGCAGTTCTCCCGGGTTTTAAGGAGGAATTCCGCCACCTTGAGAAAGTTTTCCGCCAGATCCTCATGGCAGACCATTACCACGCTAATCAATTTTCCCCACCTGTCGAAGTTTCTCGGCCCCCCCGCCCCCGCGAAAAAGGAAAGGGAGGCCCGAAGCGGCCCGAAGCCCCCGGGCCGCCGGAAAAAAAGCCTCGTCGTCTTGGAGCGCCCCCCTCAGACCACGTCCCGGTGCCTTAAAACCAGGGAGCCCCGGTAGTCCTCCTTCATCCTCTCCCAGAGCTGGACGGCTATGGCCACGCTGCGGTGCTGGCCCCCGGTGCAGCCCACCGCGATGGTGAGGTAGGACTTTCCGGAGTTCTGGTAGAGGGGGAGGAGGAAGAGGACTAAGTCGTGGAGCTTGTTCAAAAAATCCCTGGACTCGGAAAAGGACATGACGTAGTCGTTAACGTCCCGGTCCCTGCCGTCCAGGTGCCTCAAGCGGGCCACGTAGAAGGGGTTGGGAAGGAAACGCACGTCCATGATGAGATCCGCCTCCGGCGGGAGGCCGTTTTTAAACCCGAAGGAGAGCACCTCCACCGAGAGGCTGCGGCGTTCCCCGGAGTCCAACAGCCGCTTTAAAACCAGCTCCCTCAGACCGGGGGCCGTGAGATCGGAGGTGTCCACGATTAAATCGCTTTCCCTCCGCAAAGGGGCCAGGCGCTCCCTCTCCATGCCGATGGCCGAGACGAGGCCCCCGTCCGGGGCCAGGGGATGCGCCCTTCGGGTCTCCGAAAAGCGCTTCACCAGGATCTGGTCGGCCGCCTCCAGGAAGAGGAGCTTCAGCTCGTAGCCCATCTCCCTGGCCTCCTGGAAGACCTTGGCGTGGTGCCGCACCAGATCGCTCTCCCTCGCGTCCATGCCCACGGCCAGGCGGATGAAGTCCCCGCTCTGCTTCCTCAAGGTGAGGAGGACGGGGAGGAGGAGGACGGGAAGGTTGTCGATGGCCAGAAAGCCGTGATCCTCCAGGCTTTTCAAAGCCGAGGACTTACCCGAGCCCGAAAGGCCCGTGACCACGACGATCAGGCCCTCTTTAGTGCGCTCGTTCAAAAGATCTCCCGCCCCGAAAGCTCCGCCCGGGCGCCCCCTCCGGAAAAGGGATTCCGCGGAAGACGGCCTCGCGGCCGCCGTTTCCGAAACGGCGGCGAGACGGAATGTCGCATCGGGTTTTCGCTAAGGCCGTTAAAATAAAAATAAGTTAGCCTTAATCGCGTTAAAATATAAAAAAAAGAAATGCAATTAAAAGAATTTTACCACGGCCGGACTTCAGTCCGCCTGCCGGTGGAAGGTCACCAGCTCCACCAGGCCGCCGCCGGCGTAGCGGAGGAGCCTCAAGGCGCCGTCATCCTCGTCTATGTAGAGATAGTAGGGAAGCGCGCCGCGGCCGAACTCGTCCAAGGCCCTCTCGGCGTTCATGGTGGCCAAAGGCAGATCGAGCTTCCGGTGGGGGCCCTTGTGGGCGCCGCCGGAGGCGGCGTCCTCCCAGTTCCCGTCCCCGGAACCATCTTCCTGGAAGAGATCCCCCTCCCGCGGGCCGTTTTTCAGGGAGCCGCTTTTAAGGTGATCCTTGGCCTTCTCCCGGTGGCGCTTTATCTGCTTCTCCAGCTTGTCCACCACCATGTCCATGGAGGAGTACATATCCTCGGATTCGTGCTCGGCCTTTATTTTAAGGCCGTCGGAGCTCAACACCACCACCGCGCGGTGCCTGAACTTCTCTATGGTGAAGGTTATGTCGGCGTCAAGCACCGAGTCCAGGTATTTTTCCAGTTTGGACAGCTTGTCGACGCCGTAATCGGTGAGCCGCTGCGATGGTTCCATGTGACGAAATGTCACCGTGTGCTGCATAGATTTCTCCAGATTGATTCGCCGGGCCTTGTTTTCCCAGCCCGCGGGGATAGTAGGACGCGCTCTCAAGCCGCCGCGCGGCCGCCGCGGCCGCGCGCCTCCGGCCGGAGGCCGGCCGCTTTCAAAACGCTCCGCCGGGACGGCGGAAAAATCCTTTCGGCCACCTCCGGCCCAAAAAAACCGGAGCCCGGCTCCGGCTTTCCTCGCCTAGGGGGGCGGAAAAAGAAGAGACGCCGATCGGGGGGGCGCGTCGGGAAGAGCCGGACGCCCGGACGAAAAGATCCGGCGCCCCTTGGTAAAATCCGGCGGAGTTCCGGAACCGGCCGGCTAAAGCCTTTGGTTTATTCTATCAAATCGGCCCCCCGAAAAAAAGGGCCGGGGGATTCCAAGGCGGCCGCCGGCCCTTCGTCCTCAGTCCCCGTTCCCTTGACAGGCGGACCCTCAGGGCTTATCATTATCGGGAAGGGGGACGCCTCCGGCGCCGAAACGCGTCCCGAGCGCCTTGACACCCCCCCTTTCCGGCGGCCCCCGTATGCTGATTTTCGATCTCGTATGCCACAACGACCACGCCTTCGAAGGCTGGTTCAAGGATCTCTCCGAATTGGAGAAGCAGATTGAGGACAAGCTCCTCTCCTGCCCCGTCTGCGGGAGCACCAAGATAACCCGCCTGCCCTCCACCTTCGGCATCGGCAGATCCAAAGCCGGGGCGCTTCCCGCCAAAAGCGCCGGAGCGGACGCCCTCCCCGGACCCGCCGCCCTCCAGGAAACGAAAAAGGCCATGCTCTTGCGTCAACTGGAGAGCTTGAGCGAGAAGCTGAGGGAGGATTTCGCCGACGTGGGTCCCCAGTTCACGACCGAGGCTTTGAAGATGCACTACGGCGCCGCCCCCAAGCGCAACATCATGGGAATGTCCACGGAACAGGAGGAGGAGGTCTTAAAAAGCGAGGGGATCGAGTTTTTCAAGGTGCCCATGCTGGTGCGCAAACCAAGCGTCGCCTCTTAAAAGCGTCGCCTCTTAAAAAGGCGCTCCCCCGACCCGGGGGAGGAGAGTTTCCTTTTTTTCCTTTCCGCGTTCCAGGGCGCCGGAAAGCCAGTCCGCGGCTTTCCGGCGCCTTTTTCATCCCCCGCCTTTAGGCGTTATAATTACACACATTAATTACAAAATTACCTTATTTTACCATATATTTATTCACAAAACACTTCCCGACAGCGCCCCGCCCGCGGGCGCGGCGGCCGGAGACCCGGGCCGGGGATCTTGGCCGCGGACGAAAAATAAGCCCACCCGAAAGGCGAGGGATTTTCCGGACCGCGGGGCGTTTTCATATCGCCCGTCCTTCAGTCCGGCGCTCAATCTTAAACGAGAAAAATCGGGAAATATTCCTTCAACGCCTCCGTTCGCCCGCGTGGGAGGCGGATCCGGTTTTCTTCGGCCGGGAAGGCGCGCGCTCGACTAAAGACGTTTTTCATAAAAGGTCGAGAAAAATCGGCCGCGCCCAAGGCGAGCGTGGTTTACCTCGTAAAAATCCAAACGAACCGCGTCTACCGCCCTCCCAATGACATTCCCGCTAATTTTCGCGGGGAGGCTATGAATAGCGTAGGCGAACGCGGCCTTTTAGACGCGGCCAGCATGTTCGTCAAGCATTTTCCCAGGTTTTTCATTCCGGTACGAACGCGAGATGGTGAAACCATATTTTTTAGCCGCGTCCTCACCAAATTCATCAAAGCGTTCAACCATTTTTTCGTTCGCGAGTTAAAAATTTTTTTTGTAATTTCAAGACGGGCTTTATGAATTAAATCGACAAAAGCCTTGGAACGCGTGATTGTCGCCCACCTCCGGATAAAGGCGGATGAAATCCGGAAACAGTCTAATCAATCATAGGGGATCGAGACGTCGAAACGAAAATCCATGAAAAAATCGAGGGGACCAAATTAAAGCCCTCCCTCCCGGCGCTCTTCGCCATGATGAAAAACCGAGGCGCCAGCCGGGAAATAAAACATCCGCGGACGGAGGTTTCCGTCCGCGGATGGATAAAAAAAGGCGCTCTTTGAAAAAAAGGGAGGAAAACGTTTTCCGGCTCAGTCCTCGGCGGCCGCCAGCTCGTCTAAGAGCTCCAGGGAAGGGATGAAAAAGAGCGCGCCCGTGACCGCGGTGGAAAAGTCTAAAATTCTGTCGGTGTTTCCCACCGGATCGCCTATGAACATGTTCTCCAGCATCTTCCTGGTGGTGGTGAAGGTCGAGGCGTAACCGATGAAATAGGTGCCGTACTCCCCTTTGCCCGGATTGGCGAAGGGCATGTTGGCCCTGACAATCTTCAACTCCTCGCCGTTTTCGTCTTCGATGTTGGTGACGGCGTTGTGGGCGTTTTCCGGCTTATCCTCGTCGGAGAGCTCGCGGTCGTTGAACTTTCCGCGGCCGATGACCTTTTCCTGCTCTTCCGTGGAAAGCTTGTTCCACGCGGCCATGTCGTGGACGTATTTCTGGACGAAACAGTAGCTTCCGCCCTTGAAATCGGGTTCGGCGTCGCCGATGACGGCGAATCTCCGACTCTCCTCCGGGATGTCGGGATTCTCGGTACCGTCCACGAATCCCAAAATAGCCCGGCCGTCGAAGTACCTGAATCCGTGCACCTCGTCGATGGGGAAAACGGAATCGCCCAGGGATTCCGTGACCAGCGAGGCCAACTCGACGGCCAGATCCGCCCTAGACGAGCGAATGTGGAAGAAGAGATCCCCCGGAGTCGACGGCGCCGTGAATTTTTCGCCCTTTATCTCCGCGAAGGGAGAAAGCTCCTTCGGCTTTTTCCGGCGGGGAAAAAGGTGATCCCAGGCCGGCGAGCCGAAACCCAGAACGCAGCTCACAGTCTCGGCGGGATACCTGTTCCTCAAGCTCCGCACGAAAGAGGGAGCGTCTTCGCAGATAGCCTTCACCGGCCCGGTGTCGTCGGGCTTGTTGAGGCCGAAAACAAGAAAAATGGCGTGATTTCCGGGTTTGAAAGTCACATCCTGTTCGCGCATAAAATCTCCTGGAATATTTGGAAGTTTTCAAGCACTTCCCTCAGCGCCGGCGACGGACGAAAAATCCGCGGGCGCCGGCCTTTTGAATTTCAATAAAAATCGCGTCGCCGAAATAAAAAATACCCAAATTTAAAAAAGTGACGCTATAAGAAGGGTTATCTCGGGCACGCGCTTTTATCCGCGGGAGAAGAAGAGCGCCATCTGAAGCGCCGCCGCAGTCCGCCGCGGGGATTCAACGCGCCATGTCGCGGAACGAACTAGCGAAACACCCCATATCCGGGGCCGCTCCATAAAAACATTCCCAGCGCGGAATTCACCCCGGCGCTGTCATTATACAAGCCGGAAGTTGAAAAACAAAGGAAGGGGCTTATTTTCCCGACCTTAATTTTTAACAGCCCCCGCCCCGCGGCCGAACCCCGGAAACGGCCTCCGGACGGCCCCGCGGCCTCGGAGGGGCCCGCTTAAGCTCATGGCTCCGAAGGGGCCGGGGCGCGGCCGGCGAGAAGCCGCCGGAAAGCCCGACTCGCGACCCGCGCCCATATATCGGGTTGACTATGAATAAAATCCACAACCCGAGCGGAAAGGGCGAAGCCGGCTTCGGAGCGAAAAAAGGGGAACGCCGGGGCCGCGGGCGCTCCCCCGGGTGAAAATTCCCACCAGGTTAAACTCCAAAGGGACTATCCCGCCCGGATCCTTCACTCCGGAAAAACGAAGTTCGGAAAGTCCATCCTATTTGAGCGGGAAAAAAAGGCGTCGCAAGCCTTCCAAGATTCCGCCGCGGAAAAACGCCGGAAGATAAAACCATTCACCCGGATATTTTTAACCAGGCGGCCCGGCGCCGCTAAAAAAACCGCTTCATCCGGAGATAATTTTAAAAATACTTCCCGCCGCCCCCGCCTTCGGAAACCCGCGTTCGCCAAGCGCGGCGGCGGATAAAAATCGGAGCGTTTTTACGGATTTACGACGGCCTCCTTGCGGATTTTTTCCAGACCCGACAGAGGGCTTTGCGGGAAAAAACCTTCCCGCCCGAGGGATATACGGCCGCGGGAAACGCGCGCCGCGAGCCAGGCCGTTTGATTTTTCCCCGCTATTTTTCGGAGCGATCCTTCGGGGAGCTGCAGGCGGAACTGCGGATCGCCAGAACGGGAAACTGGCCCAGGCGGATGACGCGGTCGGTGGTGGATCCCACCATCAGGTTTTCAATAAAACCCCTCCCGTGCACGCCCATCACTATTAGATCGAGACGGTTTAAAATGGCGAACTTGTTCAGCTCCTCGTGGGGGTGCCCGGCCAGGACGTTTACTTGGACCCGGTCTTTTAGATCGGAGGGGATCTTCTCCTGGAGCTGCTCGGTGAGCTGGGACACCAGCTTGGCGGCGATGCCCTCCTCTTTCTGCGGGTCCACCGTCAAGATCTGATCCAGCTGGTTGGATTCTATGACCGTCGCCAGGATGATCTTTTTCGCGTCGAAGACGCGGGCCAGATCCATTCCCCAGTCCACGGCCTTCTCGGCGTCCGCGGAGAAATCGGTGGAGATCAAAATGGATTCCGTCTTGTGTATGGCGGTCCTCTCCAAGGGGAGGTTCCCGGGCACGACCAGGAAGGGGACTTTGAGGGTGAAAATGAGCTTGCGGGTGACGGAGCCCAAGAGAAGCCTTTCCAGGCCGCTACGGATATGGGTGGCGGCGACCAGAAGGCCGGCGTCGTTCTGGCGCACGATATCCTGGATCTCTTTGGCGGGGTAGCCGATGGAGACCTTGAGCTCCCAGTTTAAATCGGGCACGCCGCGGAGGATGTCCGCCACCTGGGTCCTGGCCGACTGCTCCACCCTGGCCTGCAGCTCCTGGGGGTCCACCATGGTCTCCCCGTAGGGGGTGACGGCCGGAAGATCTATCACATGGGCTATCACCAGTTTGGTTTTATAGGACCTGGCGAAAAACGAAGCCAGATACAGAGCCTTGTTGGAACCCTCCGACAAATCCGTCGCGCACACTATGGACTGCATCTTGAACACGGCCGCCTCCTTTGTTTGAAGAAGGAAAAAACAAGCGTTGGAAGGGGTTTCGCCGTCCCCGGCCGGAGCGCGGGAAATCTTTGTAAAAACCCACTTTATATTATAGCTCCGTCCTCCGTTTTGTCAAGCGCGGAAGCGCGGCGGAAAAACAAGCCGTTCAAGGCCGTTTTTCATTTTCAAGACCCCTTTTTCCAGCCCCCGCGGAAAATTAAAAAAAATCCCTTCTTCGTTTTATCACGCTTCGCCGAAAGCGGGGGGGCGGGGCCCCGGACTTTTAAAAGACGAGAAGGCGAGAGGGAAGGATCCGTAGTTTCCCAGCCCCGGATTCGGATTGTGTTTTTTTCCGAATCTTATTGGGAGATCGCCGCCGCTTCGTTTCGCCCGCGGAGATCCCCCTCTCCGCGATTCCACCCGGCTCCGCCCGAGACAAGGGCGGCTTCCCCGTTTATCCGCGCCCCCTCTTGGAGGAAGTCGCTTTGAACGACTTCGGGCCGCTTGAAAAAATAATCCGAACGTGGTATTTTTTAAATCTTTAGGGGCCGAAAGACGTTTTTCGTCCTTCGCGTTTTTCGCCCTCCCGTTCCGCCGGCGGGTTAAGGGGAGCTAATTTCCCAGGCTCCGTCCGGCGGGGGAGTTTCAGCCGGAAATTCCCTTTCAGAGATCCAAAAGCTCCATCTCCCGCAGATACAATTCCTCGGCCAGATCGAACAAGTCCCAGGCCCGGGAGGCGTCCTGCTCGAGGCGGGAGGGGTGTTTGTCCCTGTCCCAGACGAAATAGTTCTCCAAGAGGGCGTCCCGAAGATAGCGCCTCCCCAGGGTGACGGCCACGGCCCGGATCGCGGCCGCTATCTGGCGGTAGTGGGATTCGGGAAGGGACAGACCCGTCTCCCTGTAGCCCTCCAAAACCGCCGCGGCCAGCTCCCGGTTGAAAAGAGGCCTCTCCCGGCCCACGGCGAGCGAGCGGCAGAGCTCGGCTAGATCTATCAAGGGATCGCCGTAGGAGACGGTGTCCCAGTCGATAAGCGAATAGCCGGATTCGCCGCCTAGGAAGTTGTCCCCCTTGGGATCCCCGTGGATGACCAGATCCTTTAAAAAAAAGATCTTCCGGAAGGCGGGGCTCCGGGGTAATTCGGAGGCCAGGCGCGCCCCCCTTTCCAGGTGGGCCTCGATTAAAGGAAGCTTGGGATGCAGGCGGTAGAGGCTGTGAAAGTCCGTGAAATCCGAGGCGGCGGAAAGCCTTTGGTTGGTGTACTCCCCTCCCCGGGGCAAAGGCTCCAGCGCGAGGGGCCGGGGCAGGTTCAAGGCGCCGTGGGCGGCGCCCAGGGCGCGGCCGCACTCTTTCGCGCCCGCCGGATCTCCCGCGCGCGGGCGGTTTCCGGGAACGAAGGTCGTGAGCCGGGCGAGCCTTTCGTGGCCCTCCCCCTCCGCTAGCAAAGACGCGTCCAGGGTCCTTATTATCCTCGGGCAGGGAATCCCCCGACCCTCCATGACCCCGGACACCCTCTCCCAGTTGATCCCCAAAGCGGGGCTCTTTAAAAAGACCGGACTTAAGAACTGAAGCACCAGCCTCTCGCCGCTTCCGCTAACGGTCGCGAGGAAGCTCCGGTTGACCCGGCCGGAGGCGAGGACCTCCAGCTTTTGGCACTCGAGGCCGTATTTCCCCTTGAGCGTCTCCAGGGCCTCCTCTTCCGTGGGTTCGTTGACAAACACTTCGTTTAAACGCCCCCCCCCGAATTTCATCCGGCGGAAAAAAACCGCTTTTGTCCCGCCGCCCTCCGCCTCCGGCCTCTTCCCTCCCGCGGGAAAGCGAAAAAAAGATCCTCCGGAAAGGGGCGGAGGGGACGAAGGGCGGAAGGGAAAAAGGCGGAAGAAAAGCGCCGCCGTGTCTTTTCCGAAGGGGGGCCCTTCCTTTTTTTCCGAATTCGAGCCGTCCGTCTTCCCCGTTCCGGCCCGTACATGTTAATCTTTCGGAAGCGGCCTTTCAAGAAAACATTAAGGCCGCGGGGTTTCAAGACTTCAAGGTTTCAGGCTTTCATGGTTTCATAACTTCATGGTTTCAAGGAGGGGGCGCGTGCTCCGAAGAGAAAAGGACGGATTGGTCTACCTCGCCTTTAAAACGCTTGAAGCCTTTCCGGAGCTCAGGCACGCCGTCTTCACGAAAAGAGGCCCGGGGGGCCGTCCCTTCAACCTCTCCCCCGCCAAAGGGGATCCGGCGGAGGCCCTGGCGAACATCAGCCTCGCCGCCCGCGCCCTGGGGATAGCCGAGCCGTCCTTCGTAAACCAGGTCCACGGCGACGAGATACTCTCCTTGGCCCCGGGGGAAACGAGCCGCCCCGCCGTCGTCGGCGGAAAGGAGGGCCGGGACGCCCTGGTGGGGCGTCCCGGCCTGGGTCTTTTAATAAAACTCGCCGACTGCCAGGGGATAATCCTCTATCATCCGGGGACTAAAACCCCGGCCCTCATCCACTCCGGCTGGCGGGGAAGCGTTTTAAACATCGCCGGAAAGACGGTGGACTTTCTGCGTAGGGAGAGGGGGATCCCCCCCCGTGAGCTTTTCGCCGGCGTCTCCCCCTCCATCGGGCCCTGCTGCATGGAGTTCAAAGACTGGCGGACCTTGATTCCGGAAGGCCTCCGGCGCTTCAAAAGGGAGGGCGGGTTTATGGATTTCTGGGCCATGACGGTCTTTCAGCTGACGGAGGCGGGAGTGCCGCCGGAAAACATCGAGCTCTCCGGCCTCTGCACCCGCTGCGACGACGAGTTCTTCTCCCACCGCAAAGGAGACGCCCTCCGCTTCGGGGTCATGTGCGGAGTCCTCACGTGAGCGCGCCCGTCATCGCCGAGACCCGCCTTTCCGCCGCGCGCGTCCTTTCCGCCGGAACGGTCCTCATCCGCCTCGAGCGCCCGGAAAACTTTCCCGATCCGTTCCCGGGCCAATTCGCCAAACTCAAGATCTTAAGCGCGGCCCCCAATCTTCCCCCGGGGCTTTGCGGGGCGGGATTTCTGGATCGGCCCTTCTCCTTTCACGCCCAAACGGCGGACGAACTAAGCTTCCTGATTCGGGAGGCGGGAGCGGTTTCCGGACTTTTTAAAAGCCTCTCCCCCGGGGCCAAGATCAGAATCACCGGACCTCTCGGAAGAGCGGAGGACTCTCTTATCAAGGGCCGGGACCCCTTGATACTCGTGGCCGGCGGGGCCGGCCTGGCCCCCATGGGAATGATCCGGCGGGAGAACTTTCCCCGGGTCCTCCTCCTCTACGGGGAAAAGACCGGAGAGGCGCAGGCGGACGAAGGCTATCTCGACTCCCTGGCGCCGGATCGAATCTCCCTCACCGAGGACGGAAGCGGCCGGGGAGGAAAAGGCCTCCCCACGGAGGCCCTTTCCCGGGCCTTGGAAGCCCTGACAACGCCGGCCCTGGTCTTCGCCTGCGGCCCCCCGGGTCTTTTAAGGGAGTGCGCCCGCCTCTGCGCCGAAAGGCCGCGGGCGAAATGCCTAATCTCGGCCGAGACCTTCCTCGCCTGCGGCCTGGGGGTCTGCCTCAGCTGCTCGTTTTCCGCCCGGGACGGCTCCCGCCGGCGCCTCTGCGTGGACGGCCCGGTCTTTCCGGCGGAGCTTTTGAACTTTTAAGGCGGAAATTTAGGCGGGCCCCCAAAAAATCCGGCGGCCACGCCAAATCCCCCAAACGCCCCGAATCCGGGCCGCGGAGCAAACGAGCGTCAGCGGAGCAAACGAGCGTCAAAGGCGCCCGGCCTCGGGGGGCTTTCCGGAAGCCGCGGCCGGATTCGCCGCCTCAAGGGGTCCGGCCGGGGGAAAAAATCAGCCGGGAAAGCGGAGCGAAAACAGGCTATAATCCCCCGGCGGCCACCCACCCCGGATATTTTTCGGGCCTCGAGACGTGGACGCGGATCTCCCGAGGAAACCCCTTCCATGAGCTTACCGGACCTTAAAACCGATCTCGGCTTCGTCACCCTCGAAAATCCGGTCATGAGCGCCTCCGGCACCTTCGGCTACGGTCTGGAGCTCGCCGATTTCTGCCCGCCGGAGGCTCTGGGGGCGGTCGTCCCCAAGGGGATATCCCTTAAACCCTGGCCGGGAAACCCCCTTCCCCGGGCCGCCGAGACCGCCGGAGGGCTTTTAAACGCCATCGGGTTGGAAAACATGGGGGTGGAAAGGTTCCTCTCCGAGGCCCTCCCCCCCCTGAAGGCCAGGGGGGCCAGGGTGGGGGTGAACATCCTGGGGAAGACGGCCGAGGAGTACGCCGAACTCTGCCGGCGGCTCACAGACGCCCCGGTGGACTTCATCGAACTGAACATCAGCTGCCCCAACCTCCACGGCGGCGGCGGCCTCTCCTTCGGGGCGGATCCGGCCGCGGCGGGAAGGCTCGTGGCCCTTTCGCGGGAGGCCGCCGGAAAGGTCCCCCTGGTCGCGAAGCTCCCCCCCCTCGTTTCGGATATCGCCCTCCTGGCCAAAATCTGCGAGGATAACGGCTGCCGGGCGCTCTCGCTCATCAACTCCGTTCCCGCCCTGGCGATCGATCACCGTAGCGGCCGCCCCCTTTTGGGAAACGTCACGGGGGGCCTCTCCGGGCCCCCCGTGAAACCCTTGGCCTTAAGGCAGGTGTTCGCCGCGGCGTCCGCGGTGAAGATACCCGTAATCGGCCTGGGGGGAATATCCACGGCCGCGGACGCTTTGGAGTTCTTCCTGGCCGGGGCCGCGGCCGTCCAGGTGGGCTCGGCCACCCTCGCGGACCCCCGGGCGCCCCTTTCCATCCTGGAGGGCGTCCGGGACTTCCTGCGGGAAAGGGGGGAGAACCTGGAGGACTACAAAAAACTCGCCCTCACGGCCGGAAAAGGCCGCCTCCCTTGAGGATAAGGTCGTTTTTTCCGGAAAAACCCCCAAACACGCCTCAGGGCGGACAATCCGCGCCGCCCTCGCTTCAAAACTCCACCCCCCCCTTTTAACCTCGAACTTTAACTTCAAAGCGTTTCCGGCTAAAAGAAATCAAGAGGATTTACCAATTTATGGCGAAAATAGAAGAAGCCGGAAAAAGGCGTTCCCTCTTATTCCACCTCTCGATCGTTTCCGGGATCCTCTTGATCCTCGCTCTTTTCACCGTCCTTTTCCTCCCCTCGCTTCTTTTAAAGCTCTGGGCGAACCGCTCCTTTGACGAACCCGACGCTCTTTTCATCAAGCTGGAGGCCCGGGAGGCCCGGGTCTCGCCCTTTTTAAACGGCTTCACCCTCAAGGGAGTGAAGGCCCATACGGCCGCCTCCGGAGACAATCCGGCCGCGATCGCCGAGATCAGGGCGGAAAAACTCCAGCGTTTACCCTTTTTAAAGCTTCTTTGCGGCCTGGCCGGCCCGGACGTTTCCGGGATCCTCCAAGACGGCTCCCTCGTCATCCTCGATTTGCGGCAAAACGAGGCCTTCCTGGGAAATCTCTCCGGAGTCGCCTTAAAACGCCTGGAGCTTCAGGGCGTGGACGTCCCCAAGGGGGAGGAGAGCTCCTTTGGGGACCTGAGAGCCGCTTTGGTGGAACTGGAGTCCTTCGCGGCCTCGCCCGGCCCGGACGCCTCGATCTCCGTTCCCTTTCTGTCTCTCAAGGGCTTGAAAGACGGTTATCTGGAAAGCCTGAGCTTGCGGGGCGTCTCCCTGGAGTACGGGGGCTTCATTTCCACCGAAATCGGCGAACTGAGCTTGGACCGCTCGGATTTGCGCCTTCCGGCGGAAAATTCCGGAGAGGAGGGGGCCGCGCTCGCGCTAATCGGCTCCTTTTTCAAAAACACCAAGAACCTGGATCTAAAAAACTTCCAGCTCAAGATCATGGGATCCGATATTTTGCGCCTCTTTGAGCTCGACTATGAAAACGACCTCTCCCAAACCCCCGCTCGGGCCTCTTTAAAAATACCCGCCGGCGAAATTGGCGCCGCCGCCTTGTTCATGGCCGGCGAGGCGGGCCCGGAGGCGGAAAAGTTTTTCGGCGCCCTGGAGTTTCCGCTCGCCTTCGCGCTGGAGCACGCCTACTTCCGCTCGGACGCGGCGGAAAACCTGAGCCTCTCCTTCCAGTCGCCGGAAAACCTCTCGCTTAGGCTGATCCAGGACTTCGCCCCGGATCCGGGCTGGACGGAGGGGGGGCCCTTTCCCGGCTCCCTCTTGGAAAAGGCCTCCCTGGGAACGGGAACCCTGGATTTCGAGGACTCGGGCTTCCTTCCGCGGCTGAACGCCCTTTTGGCGGAAGAATGCCGGGAAAGCGGATCCCCCTGCTCGGCCGCGGAGGCCCTGGAGGCCTTCCTCCGCTCCCGAGATCCCTCGGGGATCTTGGATCTGGAAGCCTTTCTGCGGGATCTGAAAACGCCGGGAAAAACCCCGTCCCACGCCTCCCTCCGGTGGGAACCCGCCCCGGGCTTCCCCCGGCTGGCGCTGGAACAGGCGGATAACGACCCAGACTACCCGATTTCCGGAGAGTCTTTGCTGAACAGGCGTGTTTATGCTATATTCGACCAGTTAAACCTTAAAATGAGCGTCGATGGAGGGCCGGACGCGGCTTTGAAACTTTATCCCTTTTAACCCGCCCGGGCGGGCCCCGGGTCCCCGAAACCAGCCCGCCGGACGCGACCGGCGGAAACGCCCCCCGAATCCTCGAACGTCTTAAGAAAAAACTTCAAAGCGCCTTTCAGCTCGGCCAGGCGCTCCAACCACCCGGCGCTTTAATCCGGAATTCTGGGCCCGGGCTCTTTCCATCCGGCGGATTCGGCTCCGCCGGGCGCTTTAGCAAGCTCCTTTAAGGATCACCATGCCCCAAAAGACAATACGCTCCTCTCACATATCGATGTTGAAAAAACTCCCCAAGCTTTTCCTCCTCCTCCTCCTCTGCCACTTCTCTTTAGCCCTCTTTCAAGGCTGCGGGGACGGTAAAAAGGGGGAGGACGCCTGGCTCTCCTTTCAGCTGGCGATGAACCGCTTCTGCGGGGAAAACGCCTGGAAATCCTCCGGACACTCCTATAAAAACGGCGTGCTCACGGTGGAGAACGTGTCGGCCGACATCGATCTGTCCGGAAAAAACCAAGGAAACGCCTCCGCCGACAAAGTATCGGTGGCGCCGCTGAGAGCGGACAAGATCGAAGTGAGGGACATCCTCCCCTCCAAAGATATGAAGGAGCTTCTCTCCCAAGACTCCTGGAACGGAACCGGGGACTTGAAAATAGCGGAGGGCGCCGGAATCTACAGCCTGGCGTCCTTGAAATCCGTAGGAGACGCCTCCTTCGAGTTCAGCCTGAACTACCTCGGCGCCGAAGGACTGTCTTTGAACGCCGCGGAGCCGACGCCGCTTCCGGGGAAGGCCGGGTTCCTGAAGGCCCTCAAGGTCAAGACCTACGCCCTCGAGGGTCTGGAGCTGGATTTCAAGGACCCCCAGCCCGAAGTCGCGTTCACGTTTCTACTCGCCCAGTCCGGGGGAGAGTCTTTGAACTTCAAGGGTCCCTCCCTCGTGGGCGACCAATCGCTTTTAGACGTCTTCTTCTCCTTGGGCGCCGGAAAGCTCTCCTGGTCGGGCCTAAACCTCAAAGTCACCGACAAAAACAACAACCTCTCGGAATTGAACGTGGGCGAGTCTTTAGTGGAGAAGATGGACGGCATAGCCAAATTCGGCGCCTCCGTCACCAAAGACATGGCCCTCACCGTGCGGCTCGACCATGAGGACTTCGAAACCCTGAAGTTAAAGCTCGCCGCCGTAAACGTCCTGAACTACGACGGGGCGGAATTCATCAAGGAAAGCTTCGCGAGATTGAACGTGGACGACTTTTCCTCGGCGGCGGAAAACTACTCCGAAATCTACACGGAAGGCCTGCTTTCCCCCACCATGCTGGCCGAGTTCTTCACCTACCCCTACTCCTTCGACTCGGCCTCTTTCAGCGGCCTGGAAACCGACATCGACGGTTTCGTGATCGGAACGGACAAGGCCGAGTACATTGGACCCGTGAAGCGGCACGTGGTGCCCAGCTACAAAATCAGCGTGGAGAATTTTTACGTGAAACTCGTCTCGGCGGGGCTCAAGCCGAAGATGAAGGAGCGGGTGGAGGGCCTGGCGGAGTTCTTCGGCCGCCCTGATCTGCGCCTGGACGCGGCGTTTAATTCAAAATACGATCCCGTAACCGGAGTGGTCCGCTACGACACCCCCAAACTAGAACTTCTTGGTCTGGCGTCCATAAGCGGCGCCGTGGAGCTCGCCGGACTCACCCAGTCCCTGGTGGACGAGCTCGCCCAAATCCCCATCGAAAAGGCCGAGCGGGTGCTTTTACTCCCCGGCTTTTCCGATTTCGGCTTCAACGAGCTGCGCGTGGAGTTCAAGGGCGGAAAGCTCGCGGACCTCATTTTGAATCACAACGCCAGGGAGGCCGGTCTTTCCCGGGCGGCCTACCTTTTGGATCTGATCGAAAGGGGAACAGAGGAGGTGGACAGCCAAATGAACCCGGACGACTATCCCCAGGGTAACGAGGCGCTTAAAACCGCGCTCGGCGATTTCCTCCGGAACCCCGACTCCGTCACGTTAAGCGCCAAGCCGAATAAAACCCTGAACAGCGCGAGCTTCTTGACCGCGACCCTCCAGGGGGATAAGGGCGGAGTGAACCTCTTCAACTCGCTGAACATCGAGCTGAGCGTGAACGGAAATTCCCCCGTGAAAGTGCGGCTGGAATAGTTTAATTTCCCGAAATACTTTAATTTGATATTTTTCGGAGGCCTTTCCGGGGGCTCCAAGCCCCCCGAAACTCCTCCCTAAAAACTTTCACGCGCGCGCGTTCGAGGGAAGGGCGCGGGTCCGCCATAATTCGAGGGCGAAAGGCCCGGATTCGCCATGACCGTTTAAGCTTACACCCGATCCCGTCGGCGACGGACGCCTCGGGGCGCCCCCGAAAACGGGATCCAAGGAGAGCGATATGTCCACGCCGGAGGGGAAAAAACCCCGTTCTTTCAAATCCGCCCCGATCCTTCTCCCGCTTATGATCATCCTCGCGGCCGCCTTTCTCGGCTGCGGGGAAAAGGAGACGGAAAACGACGCCTGGCTCTCCTTTCAGCTGATCATGAACGGGCTCTTCGGCGAAAAGGGCTGGAGCGCGGAGTCCCACTCCTACGCCAACGGCGCCTTGACCGTGACGGGCGTCAAGGCCGAGGCCGATCCCGGGGAGAAAACCCTCCCCGGGGAGTGGAAAAACCCCATAAGCGTGAAAAGCCTCACCCTGACCGACCTCGCTCCCTCGAAGGATGTCTCCTTGATACTATCCTCCCCGAACTGGGAGGGGAAAGAGGACAAGATTCTCGCCTCGCGGCTCGCCCTCAAGGGTCTCGAATCCGGCTGCGAAATCTCCGGGCTGGCCGCCTCCTTCGCGCTCGAGGCCTTGGAACTCAACCAGTTGACCCTTAAAAAGGCCCCCAATCCCCCCTTCCCCGGGAGGGCGGGCTTCCTGAAATCCCTGGAAGTGGCCAAGGCGGCCTACCAGGGATTCGTCTTCAAAGGGGTCTCCCCGGGGGAAAACCGGGAGGAGACCACTCTCTTCATCGACTCCTTCTCCCTTTCCGGCCTCAACTTCCAAGGGAGGGGGCTCCTTGAGGATCAATCCCTTTTAAACGTCATCACCTCCGCCCGGGCCTCCCAAATGGAGTGGGTGAACGTCAAAGTGGATTTCTCGGACTCCCGCGCCAATAAAGCGTCCTTCCAGGCGGAGTCCTCGGGAGTGACGGGCCAGGACGGGGTGGGGAAATACGCCACGCTTTTACTAAAAGACTTCCAGGCCCAGCTGGATCTTCCGGACTACAATCTCCGCTCCACCCGCCTCAAACTCGCCTCCTACGAGTTCCTCAATCTGGACATGTCGGATTTCTACCGGGACTTCTTCACGGGAGTGGACGGGGACAAGCTTTTAAAAGGCGATCCGGAAGCCCTGGAGCGGCTGGATCGAAACAGCGAAGATAACGCCGCGGTTTCCCTCCTCTTCGTCCACCCCTCCGCCTTCGACTCCTGGAAGATAAACGGATTCCAGGCGAGTTACAACGGAATCGCCTTCGGCGCCGATCTGATCGACTGCCAGGGCCCCGTAAAAAGAAACGTCGTGTCGCCTTCGGTGGTGTCGGTTCGGAACCTTTACGTGAACCTCGCGGACACGAGCGGGCTTCCGGAAGAGTACGCCCGCAAGGTGAAGGAGTTTACGGACGTTTCCGGCGACGCCAACCTCTCCATTAGCGGGGATTTCAAGCTCGACTACGATCCCGCGACCGGAACCGCCCGCTACGTCTACAACGACTGGAAAGCGGATCCGCTTTTCACCGTGAATCTCGCCGTGGAGTTGAGCGGACTCACCCCGAAGTTCGTCGAAGCCCTCTCGGAGACGCCCATGAAGAGGGTGGAGGGAATCCTCCTGATCCCGGAGTTTTCCGATTTCGGCCTAAGCGAAATCGACCTCTCCTACCAGGATCGCTCCATGGTCCCCAAGATCCTAAAGGCCCTGGCCGCGGACCAGGGAAAAAGTCCGGAGGACTACGTCCAGGATCTTATAACCCGCATGGACGCTTTAGCGGAGGAAGCCTTCCCGGGGGATCCGGAAGTTAAAGACGGCGCCGCCAAGGCCGCCGCGGATTTCCTGGCGGATCCCAAGTCCCTGCGGATAAACGTCAAGCCGGAGAGTCCCTTCACCTTGGAAACCCTGTTGACGACGACGATCTCTGAAAACGATCTAACGGCCCTCTTGAACACCCTCGGAATCTCCGTTTCCGCCAACGAATCCGATCCCCTGCGGCTAAAATTCGGAGACTGAAGCGGATACTGGAAAAGCGGCGGCTAAAAAACCAAAACTCCCCCTTCCCCGATCCGTCTTTCGCTCCCTTGGGAAAAGCCGCCCTTCCGCCCCGTGGAAAAAGCGAGGGGTCGAGCCTTTTTCCCAAAGCGCCTTTCCCGGATCTTTTCCCCCCGGCGTCCCTCCCCGTTTCCCCCTGGACTAGCGCGTTCAAGGGGGAACTTGGTCGACAATCATTTTGGTAAACCTCCGGAAAAATAAAAACCCCCATTACCGGAGGGAGGCGGACTTTTTTCCCTCCGTCCCCCTTCCGGAAGAAAAAACGCCCTTAAGGGATCCGCGGATCCTGGAGAGCGGAGAGGGGGGGGTTTTCATCGTTTTCCAGCCCTCTTTAAGGCCCCCGGCGGAACCGATCCTGACCACCGGCATTCTGTACGCCGCCTCCGAAACCGCCTCCGCAACCGCGGCGGAGCCGCGAAACTCCGCAAAGGCGCCAGGGCCGGCGGCGGAAATGGATCCGCGGGGCTCCGATCCCTCCCTTAGCGCGGGCGAGGGTGGCCGGGAGGAAGACGCTCCCTTGGAGGCTTTGCGGGAGGCCCCCGCCCGCTATCTCGGAACTTACCAGGGCGGCCTTCTTTTCCTCCTCCCCGAGCTTCCACCTGGATTTCTCGCGAGCGGCGTCCACTTGGCCCGACTCGACGGGGAAGCCCCCGCCGAGATCCCCCCGGAGCGCTTCATCCTCTTCGGCCGGGAGCTCTTCCTGGATCCCGCCCGGGGCTGGCTGACCGAGGTCTCCAGCGCCAAGGGGAAAAGCCCGGGCCGCTGGGAGAGCCTTTCCCGGGAAGGCTTTCCGGAACCCGGCCTCGCCTTCGTCTCGACAACGGAACGCGGATTGAAGGAGACTCTTTTACGGCTTCTTAAATTTCGGGATCTTCAAGAAAACGTCCTCCTGTTAGGCTCCGATCTCTTTTTTTTCGAGGAGCTCTTGGAAGAGCTTCCGGATAAAGAGGAGCTTTTCTATCCCCACCTCGAGGCCCCGGCGAAACTCTTTCCCCTCTCCGCCGGAAAAATAAAGCTCGACGTGGAAAAAGACCTGGAGGAAAGAGAGCGGAGGCTTCTTAAAAGCCGAACGGATCTCAGGAACCGGGAAGAGGAGCTGCGATCCAAAATACAGACCCACGTCGCTTTGAAAACCCTGGAGGGAAACCTGGCCGCCCTCAAAAGCGAGGTGGCCGAAAGGGAAAGGGAGTGGAGGGAGCTGGAGGCGAGCCGCGCCCGCGCCATGAGGCGCTGGCGGGACGCCCAAAACGAAGCGGAGGATGGAAAACCGGGCGTTTTATCCTTCCTGGTCTCGAAAAAAAAACGCGCCGCGCTTAAAGAGAGGGAAAGAGAGGCCCGCGAGCGTCTGGAGGCCGGAGAAAGGGCCCTAGGGGGCGCCAGACGGGAAAAAGAGGACTTCGTCAGGGAGGCCCGGGGCCTGCGGGAGGAGATCCTCAGACTCCGGGGCCAAAGGGAGGGGATCGCCTCCGAGAGGGCGCTGGAAGACGAGCTAAAGGAGACGGAAAGGGAGCTCTCCCAAGTTTCCGCCGAGCTCACCGAAATCAAACTCCGCCGGGGCCATCCGGGCTTCCAACCGCCGGATTGGTCTTTTTTAAATAAACGCAAAATCTTTCTCTCGCATCCCGATCGAAGATCCGACCGCGCCCTTCCCCCGGGCTTCGCCTTCGACCGCGTCGTTTCCCTTTCCCCCCGACTCTGGACCCACGAGTCCCGAAAGAAGCTTTTGGAGGAGGCCCTGGCGGCCAAAAAAAGCCTCGTGGTCCTAGCCGATTTCAGCCCCCTCTATTTTCGAGGCGAGCCCCCCGCCTCCGGCGGGGGCTCCCCCTGGAAGTGCTACACGGCCTCCGAAACCCTTTCCGCAAGGGAAATGGAAAGGCGCCCCCTCCTTAAGGTTTTAAGCCCCTCCCACGTCTTCGCGGGCCCCGGCGGCCGGCCCCTCATCCTTCCGGAGGGCTCCGTTTTAACGGAGGCGGGGGGATTCAAGGCGGAGGGCTCCATCCTCCTCTGCCCCGTCCCCGATCCCCCGGGCCTCTCCTTCAGGCGCCCGCCGGAGACCGCTCCGGCAAATCCCGTTTCCGCCGTGACGGCCGTCCAGCTGGCCCTCCGCGTCCTCTCCCTCGATTCCCAGGTAAGCCTCCGGATCGTCGCCCCCTCGGAGACCCAGGGGAGGCTTTTACGGGCCATGCTCCAGGATTTCAAGCTGGAAAACCGGAACTGCCAAGCCGGCCTTCCCGAGGAGTTGGAATCCCTCCCTCCGGCCGACACGGTCGTCTTGGACTGCGCCCTGGGCCCCCCCCACACCGGCCACCCCCTGGCCAAAGGGGACGAGGCCAACAAGTTCGTCCTCAAGGCCCTGGCGCGGGCCAAAAAGACCCTCATCCTCCTGGGTAACGAGGAGCGCCTCGGATCCCTTCCCCCGGAAGGGGCCCTGGGGGCCCTGTATAGGGAGGCCGCCGGCCGGATCTATCCCGACCGCCGGGCGGGGGCGGACGATCTGCCCTTTCCGGAGGCCGTGGAAAGGGCGCGGGAATCCATAATCCTGGCGCTCCCCCCCATGGAGCCCCTCTGGTGGAGCCAGCTCTCGCCTAGGGTCCTTTCCGCCTTGCGCCGCGGGGTGAAGGTCATGGTCTTCGCCGAGCTGCCCGGTCCGGAAAACCGGGACTACCCGGGAAACGCCATTAGGGAGCTGCGGGTGGCCGGAGCGCTGGTCTTCATCACCCGCGGTTTTTCCGCCTTCACGGCCGTCCTGGACCAGCGCCGCTTCACCTGGGGCGAGGCGGAGAACCTCCCCGGCCCCGGGGCCTTCAAGGGGCTGCGCTCGGTGATCCTCCAGAAAGCCGCCCCGCTCATTTTGGACCTTTTGCAGCTTCCCCTGATCCGGGAAAAATTGGGGCCGGGCGCCTTCCGCAACTGCCCCTCCTGCGGCTGGCCCTACGTCATCGTGAACCAGGACCGTTTAAAAGGCTTCGGGGATTTCAACTCCCTTAAACTCGGCTGCGTGAACGAAAACTGCCCCGCCCACAAAAAACCGCGGCCCTTAGACGAGCGCTGGCCCTTTTCCCAGCCGCCTCTCTGCGCGGAGGATAAAAGCACCCCCTACGAGCGCCACCCGCGGGGGAAGCGCGCCTACTGGCGCTGCCCCAGGCATCCCGAGGGTCCCTGCCCGCAGTACAGAGTGATCCCCGGAGATCCGGGGAGCTGAAATAAACTTCCTTTCCGCATCCGGCGCCTCCCCCCCCTCAATCCCGCTTCCAAGGGCCGACATGGGCTCTTCTCCGGGCGCTTTCCGCGGGCCTTCGGGGCGCCCCGGCCTGCGACCGGACGCCCAGGCCGCGGCAGCCTCTTTCAGGCCGCGAACTCATGAAAGTAAAAAGCATCCTCCCCGCCGGCCTCGTATGCCTCGCCCTCCTCGGCGCGCTCGCTCTCCACGTCAAAGAGACCATAAATAACGAGGCCCGCGATTCCCTGGGGGGTCTTTTCAGCCGCCTCTGCGGAAAAAACGGCTGGGAGGCCGAATCCTTCCGTTACGACTTATGGAAAAGAACCGTCTCCATCGAGGGCTTCTCCTGCCGGCCCGAAAAAACGGCTCCCGGATCCGGCGCCTGGGAGATCGCCCTCGTCCGGATCGAAAGCATGGCGATTGAAAGACCGCTCACTCCCAAGGCGCTTACAAGATTCGCCGCCTCTCCGGTATTCTCCGAAAGAGGGCCGCTCGCCCTCTTTCAAGCGCTTAGGGCGAAAGGGCTGCGTTTGGAAGCCCTGAACGGCCAAAACCGCCACCTTGTCGAGATTGAGGAGCTCGCGGCCGGGGGGCTGTCTTTTTCGGCCCTTGAAGGAGACGCGGCCCCGGGAGGGGCGCCGTATCTTTCCCACCTGGTCCTTTCCTCCGCGCGCCTCGGAAAGGTCGCTCTCAAACCCTTGAACCCCGAGGCGCCGCCTTTCGTCTTCACGGCGGAAAGCCTCGCTCTTTTCGACCCGAAGTTTCCGGAAAGGGCGGAAATTCCCAATCCCTCTTTTGAGGATGTCCTCTCCGGATTCAGGGCGGGGGGGGTGGAAATAAAAGGCGCGGCGCTCATCCTTCCCCGCGCGCTCGTAAGTTCCGGAGCGGTCCTTCTTCGGGGACCCCTGCTGGCGAATCCCCCCGGGGAATCTTCCCCGGCCATCGGGGGCTCTTTTTCCCGCTTCACGAACCTTTCCGTCTCTTTTCCCGAAATCCCCGAAGACGATGACGGATCTCCCGCGTCCGCCGCTTCCGGAACCCCCTTTCCCCAATCCTCCCTCCCCGACCCCCTCGGGGAGCCCCAATACCTCTTGGAGCTGGAAAGTTTGGAACTCCATGACCAGGTCCACCGGGACCTCCCCCCCTTTCTGGACTCCCTGGGAGCGGCCCTCGCCGACCAGGATCCCTTAAGCCGCCTCCCCCTCTCCCTTCTTTTCATCCCCCAATTCGGCTTCACGGCTCTGGACTTTCGAAAGCTCTCCTTTTTTCGGGGGGGTTTTCCCCTAGTCGAAGCGGAGGAGGGACGCCTCCGGGGGATCTTCCGCAAAGGCGAGGCGCCTTCCTGTCAGGAAACGTCTCTGAAGGGCGTGGAGCTCCTCTTCCCGCCGGCGGACTTTCCCCTGCCCGGAAACTTCGATCTCGAATACCGCGCGGAAATAAATCCGCGAACCGGCGTCTACACCCTTTCCCGGCTCCAGGCGGATTTTCCCGGCTTTTTTTCGGCCGACCTCTTTTTGGCCCTGGACGGGTTCAGCGAAGAGTTCATGGAAGCCTTGAAAACCCTTCCCCTGTCCCGACCCCGGGCCGTTCGCGGCTTGAAGGGCTTCGGGGAACTCTCCTTGATAGACTTCGATTTGAAATACCTGGATCAGTCGGGCTTCATGAAGATCGTGGCCTCCCTCGCCCAAAGAGAGGGAACGGCCACCGAGCTTTACCTGGACAGGCTCGGGGAGAAGGCGCGCGGCTTCACCCTCTTTCGCCTGGATCCCTTCATCAAGAACGCGGACGAATTAAGCTTAAGCCTCTCCCTCTTTTTAAAAAAACCGGAAAGCCTAAATCTCTCGCTTCAGGCTCTTTCGCCCCTTCCCGCGGAAAGGCTTTTTAAGGAGGCCCCCCTCCTCTTTTCCCCGGAAAACGGAAACTCCAAAAAGGACGAGCCTTGGGATCTTTTACAGCGGCTGGAACTTTCCCTCGCCGTGAACGGCGGAAAGCCTTTGAAACTCGAAAGAAGGGAGGTTCCCCTGGCCTTCGAAGAGGATCTCTTTTCCGGAGATTCTTTACAGGGCGCTCCGGAAAACGCCCTGAAGGACCCTTCCGAAGCCTCCCCCTTCTCCGCCTTTTAGGTGGAAAAACGCGAAGTGTGCTAAAATTTCTTAGGTTCCCGCCTCGCCCTGAACGCGTCCGCCGGATCTTAGGCGGCCTGGAGGGTTTTTAAGACGAGAAAGAGGACGAAGACCTTCCAGGCCTAGATAGAGCGCCGCCTTTTGGCTTTTTTCCGCCCGCGGCCGGGTTCTCGTCCGTAACGCGGCGTTTTTCCCGAGGAATAATGAAATCCAAAACCGCAGGCGTCATCCGCGGCCTCCTCAATTCCATCCGCGCTGGCTTTCCCAGGGCGGGGCCGGAAATAATCTTCGAGGGGGACTCGGAGCACAACCATATCACCGTGCTAGAGCATGGCGACGTGAGAACCATGTGCTTCGGACCCCTGGCCGAGGAGTCCGAGACCTCCATCAGCCTCTCCAACCCTTTGGCTCCGATCTTCGAATACCCGGGGCTCATGTTCATGGCGCTGGTGACGGGGGGGAGGAACAGGGAAATTCTCATGCTGGGCCTGGGGGGAGGCTTCATTCCGCGGCTTTTCCAGGAGTTTCTTCCGGAGCACAATCTTACCGTGGTGGAGATAGATCCCCTGGTGGGCGAGATAGCCTCCACCTACTTCTACTTCCAGCCGGGCAAAAACGTGGAACTTATTTACGCCGACGGCGAGGAGTACCTCGCGTCCCTCACGCCCGGACGCTTCGATCAGATCTGGCTGGACGCCTTCAACGGAAACTACATCCCCCCGAATCTAGCCACCGATGATTTTTTACAGCTCTGCCGGAACGCCCTCCCCGCGAACGGAGTGCTGGCGCAGAACCTCCACCAAACGAGGCTCGCGAGCTTCCGTCAGCAGATACGGCGCACCGCCAGATTCTTCGGCGCCGTCCCCCTCATCTTCAACGGAACCCGCTGCGCCAACTCGGTCTCTTTAAGCTACAACATCCCCGAGACCTACAACCCCACGGTAAAGGAGCTCGTGAATTTGGTGAAAAACTTCCAAACCAGCGTGGGGCCCTACAACCTCCTGGAGGAGGCTAAAAAAAAGGAGAAGAATCCGGGGTTCTACCTCTGATTTCCAAGAGACTCCCTTCACCCGCTTCCCTTCGGGGGCGTAAAACTTCCGAGAAGGGGGGACCCGAAATAAGCGCGGCTCCCCCGGCGCCTTCCCGAAAAAGGTCCGTGAAAAAAGGTCCGTGAAAAACACATCCGTGAAAAAGGAAAAGGGGCCCTTCGGGCCCCTTTTCCCGCTTTACCGACGCGCGCCCGAGCGGATCCGCGGGGAAAATCCCGACCGCCATCTCCCTCGGACAGGCTTTCAAGCCGGGGCGGGAAAACCGCGATAAAAAAAACCGCGATGAAAAAGGAACCGGTTTGGCGCCTTTTTCATCGCGGTTAAATGTTAGCGGAAGCGATCCCGCCCGGATTGAATCGCCCGGGAATACTCCGCCTCCGGAAGACGGCGCTTTCTAGCGCCTTCTCAGGCGATTGAGCTGGGAAGATCCAGGTCTTAGGCTACCTGGTCTTCTTCTTCGCGGCGTGGGCGCCCGTTTTGCGGGCCGCGGGCTTCCTGGCCGCGGGCTTCCTGGCCGCGGGCTTCCTGGCCGCGGGCTTCCTGGCCGCGGTCTTCCTGGCCGCGGGCTTCCTGGCCGCGGTCTTCTTGGCGGCGGGCTTCCTAGCCGCGGTCTTCTTGGCGGCGGGCTTCCTGGCCGCGGTCTTCTTGGCGGCGGGCTTCCTGGCCGTGGTCTTCCTGGCCGCGGGCTTCCTGGCCGTGGGCTTCCTGGCCGTGGTCTTCTTGGCCGCGGGCTTCCTGGCCGTGGTCTTCTTGGCCGCGGGCTTCTTGGCGGCGGACTTCTTGGCCGCGGGCTTCTTGGCCGCGGGCTTCCTGCCGGAGGACGACTTCGGCTTGGGTCCGGGCTTTTTCCGGGCGGAAGCCGACTTCGGCTTGGGTCCGGGTTTCTTGCGAGCCGTGGTTTTCCTCACCGCGGGCCTTCTGCCGGAGGGACGGAAGATGGAGTTCTCCTCGTCTTCGTCCTCATCCTCGTCATCCTCGTCCTCGTCGTCGTCGTCGTCGTCGTCGTCATCGTCATCGTCGTCATCGTCGTCGTCGTCGTCGAAGAACTGATAGGTGATATCGTCATCGTCGTCGTCGTCTTCATCGTCGTCGCCGTCGAGACGGCCCTGGAGGCTGTCAACGCGGACTTCGTCTCTGTCGGAATCAGATCCGAAAAGAGAGGAATCTTCAGAGGAGAGGGCAATTCTGTCAAGATCGTCGTTGGTCATGATAGTCCTTTCATTCTCATAACCGTCCTTCCCTAATAACGGTGAGGGTTGACGCCGCCTCCCTTTAAGCTGGGCTTAAAGGAGCGTAGGGGGCGGCGGCCCTGGCGGAAACCGGGCTAAATCGAAAAATTCGCTTCCACCTCCGGCCGGCTGGAAAAAAACCTGTTTAAAACGCCGTACGGACGAAACGGATTGAGCGTCCTCATCCTCGTGGAGGGTGGATCGTCTCTTGACTCTTCAAACGCGGGACAGCGGCGGATAGCCGAATGAAGCCTCTCTTCGAAAAGAAAAGCCCTTCACTCGCCCGACGGATGCTTGGATTTCGTATTCCGTTTCCTCCGGATTCACTTTTAAGTCTGTCGCCGGCTCTCAAAAAATCTCTTCCTTGAAACCGCTTGAACCCCGCCGAAACGGGAGAGTGGTCGTTAAACACCTTCTTCCGCCTCACCCCCCGCTCTCGTATAGGGCGGGATCTTCGGGCAGCGGAAAGGCCCGCGCGCTCCGCCCCGTCCGGTCTCCCCCAACGCGGGCTCGGCTTTTATCAGCCTCCGCTCCGGTCTTCCGCAGCGAATCCGGTGAAGGGAATCGGGGTTCGCTCTCCCGTCGGTTTTAAGAGTTTCCCTCTTTTGCAAGGCTGAAATCCAGCCTGAATGGCTTTTTCCCTGACGGGGGGTGATGCTTTTCATCCCGCGAAAGCCAGAGCGTGTTAAAAAAAGCGGAACATGAAGACGTGAAATCTTCACTGGGCGCATTATCGCATATCAAAAAATCACAATGCAAGGGTTTTTTAAAAATTTTTTTTATTTTTTTACATCTCTTCAAAAAAATGAAGATAAATCCACCGGTCTTAGGGCCTGTTAAAAGCTAAAAATCCAAACTCCGTCTGGATCGGAGATATAAATCGAGGGCCGGGGAAACCGGGATCCGGGGCTTGAAATTTATTCATCTTTTTTACAGCCGATCCGGAAAAATCCGGAAGAGAGCGTTTTTGTTCCCGAGCCAGACCTCTTGAACCGCGCCCCGGAGCGCCTGTTTCAACTATCGGGAGTCCGTCATATGCGAAAAAAACGGCGCTAGGATGGCTGGTATCGGCCGTTAAGGAAGCAATCCTTATACCGACTCACCACTATATTTGGACCCGGCCGGAGAAAGACGATTCTTCCATCCGCCTCCCGGAGTTCTTTCCTTACGGATCAAAATCCCGCAGTTATAACTCTCTCAGCCGTTCCTGGCGTCGTTACCGCTCCCGGAGAAGAAGGACGCCTTATCGTTTTTCCTCCCTAGATATAGTTCCCTCTCCGGAAAAAAAAACCGCGCGGGCGTCTGTTTTTGGACGCGCCGCGGCCGAAATTCAACCGAGCGGTTTTAAAATCCGCCAGCCGGATTTCTTATTATTTTAATTTTGAAATTCCCTACCTCTCCCGTTCCTCTTTCCGTCCTCTCCCGCGACCCATGATCGAGGATATCCGGAACCTCGCCCTAGCTTTACCGGCTCCCCTTTCGAGAGGATCCCGCCCGCCCCGTCGAGGATCCAGTCTGTTTTAAAGTCTCTTTGGGGAGAAAAACACTCTTCGCCGCGCCTCCCTCAATCCAGTCATTCCAGCTTGTTCCGTCTTAACAGCCGCGGAGGGAACGAACCGCCTATCCTCACCCGGCCCGAGCGGGGAAAATCGTTTGCGGCGGCGCCTTTCAGGCGCGGCCGCGGGATTATCCTTTTGGAAGCTCCGGAAGATCCCTTTCCGACTTCCCAGGCCGAAAAAACGCCTCGTCACTAGCCGAAGGATACGGCTCCGCGGCTGTTTCAGAGGTTATCCAGGTTTTTCGAAACGGCCGGAAACGGGGCGGCGAAAACAACCTTGGGACGCTAAACTCTCTTCCAGAGCTCCTTTTTCAATTCGCCCGGTAAGTCCCGGCGGCTCCGTTTCGACCCCAAGGGAGGAAGAAGGACGGATTTTTCTCCGTCCGCGGCCGGAAGCGAATTCATCCCAGGCGCTCTCTTTTCAACCCGCGCATGGCGAAATCTCGCCGTCATGTCCGTTGGCGGGGGGAAGCGCTTCGAACGTTCCGAAAGGAAACGGCGGCGCCTCGGCCGTTACCCCGAAAATCTCCCTGAGGCTCGGACCCTAAAAAACGCCGCGGGGAAAGAAGCGGGCGCGACAAGCCCTCTCGTCCGTAAAACCCTCAGTCCCGTTAAGCCGGAACGTCTCGTCCATAGCGCCGGTACTGGCCGAACCGACCGCCTCCAGCTGCGTCCGATGGCGATATAGGCCGGAGATTCTTAATAACCCCGGTCGGGGGGGAATATCATCCAGAGCGGCGCCTTCCGTGATCGGCTCCCCCGCGTTTCAGCCGGAAGCGGGCGCGCTCCCTCTAAAAATCCGTCGTCGGTGAAACTCCCCTCCTTTCAGGGGAGGGATAGGTGGCCGCCCTTAACCGTTACCGAAGCGTCTTCAAAAAAAGCCTCGTGGTCGCTTAAAAACGGTGAAAGGAAAACAAACGGGGCCGACAACCCCTCTTCGGCGCGGCCCGCTCATTCCCGTTAGCCCCGGCTTTTCGGCTGAAAGCCGGAAAGGGTGGAGTGGTTTTTTTTCACCAAGCGTTTCAAGAGATGATTTATCCGCTGTGGCGTCATCGCGGCCCGGCGCCCTCGTTTCAACCCGGACAGGGAGAAAAATCCGCCTAATGTCAGCGGCGGGGAAAACGCCGGACCCTTCCGGCGTCCTCCCACGTCCCTAGACGCCGCCGTGTAGTCCTCCCTGAGAATGAAGCCTGCTGAAAGCGAAGCCGAGAAAAAAACCAACCGTTGTCGCCAGGTTCAAACTTCTGACTTCGGGCTCCAGGGGGATGTTGAAGAGTCCGGAGGAATCCGAAACGATCCGCTCCGGCAGGCCCCTCGTCTCGGGTCCGAAAAGGAGACCGTCGCTTTTCAGAGGGCGGTACTCCGCAAACAAGCTCCCCCGCCTGGCGGAGGTGGCGATTATCCTTTTATCTTTCCAATTCCTGATGAATTCCTCCCAGCCGCTCCAGACACGCAGATCGACGAATGGCCAGTAATCAAGCCCGGCCCTTTTAAGATATCTGTCGCTTAGGGAAAATCCGAGGGGCTCAATTAGGTGGAGGGGGAGCTTCAAGCCGGCGCAGAGCCTGGCGACATTGCCGGTGTTCGGCGGTATCTCCGGTTCGAACAGAATTATTTCCACGCGACGGCACCTTATATATAATAGTTTCACCCCGTGTCGGGTCCGCGTTCGGCTGAATCCAAGGTTTCTGGTTATGAGCCTGAAGTTACGCGCCTTTCCCCGCCCGGACGGCCGACGCCCTTTCCGGGCGGCGGAGCCGGATTAAACGGCCTATTTCAAACTCGAAACCGGGTGATTATATCACCGGAGAGTCCCGAATTTCCTCAATTTAGACGGACGCGCGAAGCCGCTCCCCGGACGGAAAAAATACTCCCAACCGGTTCTTGGGCTTCCCCGCCGCCCAAAAACCCTCCGTGAAGGGCTGGGTTCTTCCAGGGGAAACTATTTCCACGACGTTCCGGACGAAGCGCGAGACTCCGGCCTTCCGTAACCGGACGCCCGCTTCAACCGCCGCCTGGATTTACCGGCGAACGCGAAATAAATCCTGGCGGAGAGGAACGCTTCCCTGGCGGAAAGCCAATGGGGGAGGACGATCGCCGCCGAAAAGAGGGTTTGAACGTGGAGGGAATGGACGGGGGGGGGTGGAAGAAAAGGAGGGAGATAGGGAGGGACGCCGGAATTTAAAGCGCCACCCCCTGTTTAAAGCGGTCGGAGCCGTCACCAAGGATATTTCTCACGGTAATCCCGCTCAATTTAAAGATGGGGGGAGGCGGAAACAATACCGAAACTATCCATGAAGGCGATTTTCCGACGCCTTGAAAGAGAGAGTCCGGGGAGAGAAACCCGCGCCCGGCGCGCCGTCAGTCGGATTGACTCCCACCGCCGTTTTCAGACGCTCCGCCGCTTGTCCGCCGGCTCCTTTTAATCTCTTTCAGCCGCTTTAAGAAAAGCCACAGCATGTCCATGTGCTCCTCTTCAAGCTCGAGGGTCTCGGTTATCACTTTCAGATGATCCAGGCAGAATATCTCCAATTTGTCTATGGTGAGCTTCACCGTGGCTTTGGGTACGCCGATAAGCCTGGAAGTGCTCCTTAAGCTCTCGCCCGAGGAGATGTGGTGGATGATGCCGTGGATTGTTTCTTTAGGGAGATGGGAGGCGAAAAGAGGGGTGCCGTGGGTGGCGGCGAATCTTTTTCCGCAGGTTCGGCAGTAAAAGAGGATCTTGTCCTTGTTTTTTCCGTATCTGCCCCGATAGGCGATGTTTCCGGCGTTCACTTTGCCGTAGTCTTCGCAGTCTTTGTTCGGGCAGCAGGCTTGATCTGGGACGCGCATCTACCCCTCCTTTCTCCGGACACGCCTGAGATTTTCAAGTCTAATCCGGTGGGCGGTCTTTGTCAATTAAAGATACCCGTAATTATTTTTTCCGAGCCTTCTCGTCCCTTTTTTGTCCTTTCTTGATTGAGTCCCGACTAAAATTTCATAAAAAAAGCTTTCCGTTCCCTCAATTGAAACGGAAAGCTTCGGTTGACATTGAATATATCGTTAAAAGCGGGGCGAGGCGGGAAAAATAGATTTCTCCCTAAAAGCGTTTTTAAAAACGCGGCGTTGTTTCCGGATTGGAAAATTTAAGATATATGCTATATATTTTTCAAAATTTTTCCATATATAGTAAACAGTTCCGGGTAAAGAATAGCCCCGGTTTTCAGATCACCGTGGAAAGCAGATAGGAGCTTCTCAAATTCGCCGGGGTGGGATTGTTGGACGCCACCCTGGCGGAGGTGTAGCGGGACTCCAAATTTTTCGCGAGCGTCAGGTAGTGGGCGGCGGCGAACACTCCGCTGGTTCCGACGGTGACAAGGGAGGACGTCTTGAAGGAGGCCTCGAATTTCACGCTCTGGGTGAATTTCGTCTCGATCTTGTTATCCTTATCGACGGAGATGGAAAACTCCCTCTCGAAGCCGATGGAAAAAGACACCCCGACGCCTTGCGCGCCAATGAGGCCCGGCCAGGAGGAAATCCCCACCGTCCCGAAGCTGTATTCCACCCCCAGCTTCTGGGAGGCGACCTTGGTGAAGCGGGCGCCCACCTCATCGTTTTTCTGAATGGTCTTGTTCACCTCCTGGAGGAAGTAGCTTTCGAGAAACTGATTGAAAAGGGAGCTTTTAGCGGCGCCTTTAACGGCCGCGCCTAAAACGACGTCCGCCCCGCTTTTTTCCTCCGCCGGAGCCGCGGAAGCGGCGACGTTTTCATCTTCCCGGAGCAAAATCGAACGCACCTCGTCCACGGCGTCGAAGATGTCGTCGTCCTCTTTGAGGTCCTCCAGGATTTTCGCCGCCTGTTCGCTGGCCACGGTGGTGGAGAGGTAATTCACGGCCGCGTCTATGACCTCCGCTCCGACCTCTTCTTTGGTGATCACGAAGGCGGCGAGCGCGGCCGCCTTGTTTTTGGCCTCCTCGTCCGCGAGTTCCCGCCTCGTTATGAACCTGAGGTCGTCGGTGAAAAACTTCTTATCCTCCAGCTCGGCCTTCCCCCGACCGTAATAGACGTTCATGGCGGAAGCCAGGCTGAGGGAGTCTTCCGCGCCTACCGCTCCTTCGTTTAAGAAGTCGACGAAGCCGTCAAGGTCTTTTAACAGTTTATCGGCGTTCCCCGACTCTTTTTTGTTCGCCGCCGGAGAACTCATGGCGCTCAAGGCTTTGCTTTTCACCGAGTTAAGGAATTCCGTGACCGCGGAGGCGAGCCTGTCCTCGCTGAACCCCGTCTCGGTCGAAGTGAGCACCAGGGCCATGAATCTGTTCGCCTCGGCGTACCCGAAGGTCTTTTTAACCTGCTCGGCGGTCTCGGCCACGCTTTTGACCAAGGCCTCCTTTTCCTCTTCGGAGCGCTTCTTTTCGTCTTCCAAGAGCTTGTTCGCGACGGTCAAATTTTTCATGAGGCTGTCGGCGAAGCTCAAGGACAGCTGGCTGGTCTTCTTCTCCTCCGTGACCACCGAGGTGATTTTCGTACCTATGGAGCCGTTCCCTATCTTGAGGGTGGAATGGCTGATGGTGTTCTTCAGTCCGATAGCGGGAGAGGCGTAGAGGCTTCTCCCTTTGATGTTGAGTCCGCCGATGGGGATGGAGTAGTTGATCATGAGCTTTCCTCCTGGCAGCTGAAAAAAGGGCTGGCAGCTGAAACAAGGGTCCGGAAAAGAAGGCTGAAACGAGGGGTTTCCCCACATATTCAGCATCGGCTTTAACGCTTGTAACTTTAACACTTTTATTTCTAATTTGCAATATTATTTTAAATTAACACAATAAACTAATTATTTTAGAAATCATTTTAATTTATTTATATTTCGCCGCGATTCCTTCCGCGTCCGTTTCTTAAGCCGCTCTGACGGACGGGTCAGCTTCGGCTCCGCCACGCGCGAGACAAAGCTCGGGCTTTTTTTGGAAAAGTCGGTAAGCTTTGGGGAAAACATCCGATAATCAAGGAAAAATTCACACCGGCGGTTTTTTTTACAATCCGTCGGAGGTTTTCCTCCCTCCCGCGCGTGGAGTCCTCCCGGAGCTTTTCCTCGGGAAAGCCGGGGCGGAATCGATGGATTCGTGGGGGGAAGAGTTAAACCGGCGAAAGAACGCTCGACTTTCTTCTACAGGCCTGATGGAACATCCTGAAAGCCGCCCTTGAGAAAAACATTCAGCCGGAATGGATTTTTTTGATTTGAATCAAAAAATCGGGCTAATATTTTTTAATTTTTTTAAAAAAATTTTTTTTCGGGCCGAAAAAAATTTTTTCCTAGGCTTATTTTTTTTCAAATCATACTACATATAGTAGTATATTTGCAAAGCCGATCCGGAAACCAGCTCCGTTTCCCAGCCCGAAAAAAAAATTAAGAGAAGACCCGCCAGCGAAAACCGCGAAACCGCCCTAAGGAGAAATAGAAAAACGGAAAAAAGGGAAACCGCCAGAACTAACAAATTCACGCTCCGCGGAGCTTTAACTTCATTATCTCCAACGCGCGAACGTTAGACGATTTCACCTAATTTCCGCTTTGACGCGATTCAAAAAAACTCCCGGCGCTAGTGAAAAGATTCACTTTGAAATGCGAAAAACATCCCGCTTCCCGCCCGGAAACAATCGGCTTTCACGTTTCCGGAGACGCTTTATCGCCAAAAAACCAGGCCGCTGGCGGGCTATAAATTAAACGGACAAACAACGGCGATCTGAAACTTTCCTAGCCGACCTAGGATACCTTGCGGGGGCCGTTTTTAAGCGTCCATTCTTTTACGGCGGATTATTCCAAATCTTTTGAGTTCCGTTTTAAACGTCCGCCCTCTTTAAAACCAAGATTTAATCATCTCCCGGAAAACCGACGGCGCGTTGAAAAAACGCCTTCACATATTTTCCCCGCCGCCTCGGCGGAGATATCGCGCCCCTCCAAAAAAAAAGCCTCCGGAGAAGCGTTTCCAACGTTTCCACGGAGGGCGGGGCGGCGGACTGCGAAAGTTTAGACGGAAAACCTCAAACTTCACCGTGGAACAGCGCGGTTTCAAAGAGAGGCCGCAACGAGTATTTTTGGGGAGGCGTCCCAAAAACCGGTTTTCCGGGGAAGCAGTTTTTTTCCGGGAGGAAATTTCCCGGGAAGTAAAATTTTTTATCGAAAGATATTTTTAGAGGAAAACGTTTTCCGGAGAAAACTGTAGGGGGGAAACGAAATAAACTGAAAAAACGGGCCCCGCGCGTGTAAAAAAACCGCCGCTAAAGCCGCGTCAGCCGCCATTTTTTCACGTAGACCGCCAGAGCCGAAAGGGAGGCCGGGGTAACCCCTCTCAACCTTCCCGCCTGGCCGATGGTGTCCGGTTTAGCGCGGCTTAAGGCGTCCACCGCTTCGCGGGTGAGACCGGGGACGCTTTTAAAATCCACGCCGTCCGGAATTCTGCTGCTCTCCTGGCGGCGCAGACGCTCTATCTCCCGGCGCTGGTGCTCCAGATAGCCTTCGAACTTCACCTCCGTCTCCAAGGTGCGCGAGGCGTCGGTGGAGATCTCCGCCAGCTGGGGGATGGACGCTTCCAGGTGTTTAATCCCGACTCCCGGTCGCCGTAAAAAATCGGAGGCGTAGACGGGCTCCTGGAGGATGAAATCCTTCTCCGGCGAATCGTCCCTCCTCATGGCCCAAGCCTTCTCCGGCGTGATTTTAACGCCGGCGAGAAGCTCCTTTCCCTTGGCGATGGCGAGCTCTTTGGCTTTGAGCAGTTCGGAGCGGGTTTTATCCAGAAGGCCGATTTTTTCGGCCAGGGGGGAAAGCCTTAAATCGGCGTTGTCCTCCCTGAGGCACAGGCGCCATTCCGCCCGGCTGGAAAACATGCGGTAGGGCTCGGAGACGCCGAAAACGGTCAGATCGTCCAGCATCACGCCTATCAGGGCCTGATCCCTTCCCAGAAAGAAAGGCTCCCTCCCCGAGGCTCTGAGCGCCGCCGACACCCCCGCCCAGATCCCCTGGGCTCCGGCCTCCTCGTAGCCGCTGGTTCCGTTTATCTGACCGGCCAGGAAAAGCCCCTTCACGAGCTTGGACTCCAAACTGGGTTCCAAATCCCTGGGATCCGAGACGTCGTACTCGATGGCGTAGCCCGGACGGGCGATCACGGCCCGCTCCAGACCTTTGATGGTGTTTATGGCCCGCTGCTGCGCCGCCGGAGGCAGACCCGTGGGCAAACCGCTGGGATAAAACAGATCCGGACCGTCCGGCTCCAGAAAGACCTGGTGGCGCTCCCGGTCGGGATAGGCCACTATCTTGTCCTCCAGCGAGGGGCAATAGCGGGGACCCGCGGATACGCGGTCCTTTTCGGCGAATATTATGGATCCGGAGAGGTTCTCCCGGACTATTTCATGGGTTTGGGGATTGGTCCAGGTGAGATGGCAGGATACCAGGTTGCGGGGGCCGCCGCTTAAAACCGAAAAGGGTCTGGCCCCGGGATCCCCGGGCTGCTCCAAAAGGCCGCTCACGTCCACGGTGGAGGCCATGATCCTGGGAGCGGTGCTCGTGGAAAGCCTGCCCAATCTGTGCCCCAGGGATTCCAGGGAGCTTTTGAGATAAAGGGCGGGAGGCTCGCCCACCCTCCCCCCGGGCGTGGATTCGAGCCCGTGGTAGACCCGGCCGTTCCAGAAGGTGCCGCCGGTTAAAACCAGGGCCCCGCAGGCGAAAACGCGTCCGTCTCGAAGTTTCAAGCCCGAGATCTTCCCGTTAAGCGCCTTAACCTCCTCCGCCTCGCCTTGGAGGATGCTCAGATTCTCCTGGCGCCGGGCGAAATCCTTGGCCAGATGGCTGTAACGGGCCCTGTCCACCAGATTCCTGGTGGCCCGGGCCGCCGGTCCCTTGCTTTCGCCTAAGATACGGCACTGGATAGCGGACTGATCCGCGCCCTGGGAGGCGTAGCCTCCCAGGGCGTCTATTTCGCAGAGCAGCCCGCCCTTGGCCGGTCCGCCGAAGGCGGGATTGCAAGACAAAACCCCTATGGTGTCCGTGTTCATGGTCACCAGAAGGGTTTCACAGCCCATACGGGCGGCGGCGAGGGAGGCCTCCAGGCCGGCGTGTCCCCCCCCCACCACTATGACTTCGTAAGAAAGCGTGCGACTCACCTCCGGGAAAATTTGCCGGTAAAACCCGTATCCCGCCTTAATCCGGCGGATAGACTCCGGGATAGTAGGGTCCGGGATAGGGATTTATCCGACGGCCCTTCAAATCCCTGCGATCCATCCGGCGGTTGGCCCGGTTGGCCAGGGTGGCCTCGCTTTCCCGCAAGGGCACGGGTCCGCCCCGGGGTTTGGCCATCTTGAGGGTGCCCATCCTCCCGCGGCGGGGGTTGGGCACCGTCTCGCGCACGGAATTATCCACGCCCACCGGCACGTTAGTAATACCATAATTGTGGATCTTCCGCCAGTAAATCGCCGCCTGCTTGACGGCCTTGTCCTGCTCCGGAGTGTTCCCCCTCACCGCCATGTAGGCCAAAAATATCACCTCGGCCGTATCCTGGTTTCTGAGATGCAGGCGGTAAAACTGGTAACCGGTGTTCCAGATGGTCTGATACGTGGCGTCGCGGGCGAGCTTTCTCTCCAGATCGGCCCTGACCTCCTCCACCGTCAGAGGGCGCAGGGGATTCACCAGCTGGGCCGAGGCCCGGGCGGGAAAAAGGTAAAGGGCCGCCATGCCGATGAAAAACGGAAGGACGGCGCTTAAAAACGCGGAAAATGATCTTTTCATAAGAAATCGTTCGCTAACACCTCCGCGCTCCGGATGCCGGTTGGGCGCGCGGTTGAAAAACGGATCCCTTCCGCTAGGTAAAAGCGGCGCATTTCCCAACCGCCCCTCACCTGGGGGGTCTGGGGACGGGGATCATGGGTTTGGCTCGGAAGGTCGGAGGATTGTTGATATCCAAAAGATCCAGATCCAAATCGTCGTCCGCGGCGAGCTCCCCGTACTCCCCTTGAGCTATGGTGAGGCCGTCGTCCTTGTCGTCTAAATAATTTACTATGACCGCGGTGGAGGACTCGGCCCGGATCTTCGCGCCCCTGGCCCCTTCCGGGTAGGGCGACTGCAGCTCGCCCTTCTCCCCCAGCTTTTCAAAGGGCGGAGTCTCCCGCCCCTCGGCGCCCTCCACGGAAGCGGCGTCCGCTCCGGCGTAATCGCTTCCGGCCTCCAGAAAGTCGCTTCGATCCGGCGGTTCGTAATCCAAGGTGTCCTCATGCGAGGGGAGGGTTCCGGTCTTTTCCGGAACCGCTCCGAGGGAAGGGGCGTTTCCGTCCGCCGCCGGGGGTGTCGCCGCCGCTTCTTCGAGATCGCTTTCCAGATCGGCTTCCGGAGGGAGTTTGGCCAAAGAGGCGTCGGGTTGGAAATGAGCCTCCTCCGAACCCTCCGCCTGGGAAACGGCTCCGGCCGGCGACTGGGCGGCGTTTTCAAGCGCCGGCGAGCTCTCCTCCTCTACGTCCTCCTCTTTTCCGGAACTTCCAAAGTCCAGACCTTCCGCCGGAGCGGCCGCCGCGGTTCCGGCCTCTTCCGGAACGGACCGCTCCTGGACGCCGGCGCTTTCCTCTTCCGGCTGAGCCTCGATAGAGACGCTCTCCAGCGGGGGCTCCTCCGGAGACGCCGCCGAAGAGTCTTCATCCGCGGCTATGGAAGGGGTTTCCGGGGTTTCATGGTTTTCGGGGATTTCAGGATTTTCCGGGATTTCATGGCTTCCAGGACTTTCCGGACTTTCCAGGTTTTCAAAACTTTCCGGGTTTTCAGAGCTTTCCGGGTTTTCAGAGCTTTCCTGGGTAACCGTATTTTCAGCGGAAGCCTGAATTTCAAAGTTTTCCGGCGTTCCGGAAGACTCCGGACTTAAGGAGGCTTCATCCGCCTTAGCGGATTCGGGAATTATAGAGACGGCTTCCGCCTCTAGAGATTCCGAAGCCGCGGAAGTTTCCGGTGTTTCGGCGGCGGCTTGAATTCCAGATAATTCCGGAGTTTCGGATAATTCCGGAGTTTCGGATGTTTCCGGAGTTTCAGCGGAAGATTGTATTTCAAACGTTTCCGGCGTTCCGGAAGACTCCGGAGTTTCGATGGAGGGCTCGGTTTCAAGAGAATCCGGCGTCTGGGAGGAATCCGCCAGGGCGGAATCCTGAATTTCAGCGGACGCCGGCGTTTCAAGGCTTTCCGAGATCAAAGTGGCGGCGGCCTTCTCCACGGAGAACTCGGGTTCCGGTTCGCCGCTGTCTAAAAACGGATCGCCCTCCGCCACGGGCTCCTCCGCCTCGATGCTTTCCACCTCGGGGATCTCGGGGGCGGTTGAGGCCGGCTCGGAAGGAGCCAGGGAGGCTTCGGCCGCGCTTTTGGACGCGCTTTCCACCTGAAAATCGGAAACCTCCTCTTCCCGGGCCGCCGTCTCCGCCGGACCGCTTCCGGAAATATCCTCTTCCGCCGAAACGGCGCTTTCCGCGGGAATTTCGGGAGCCTCCACGGAGGCCTCTTCCGCCGCCGCCTCCGCGGCCGAGCTTTCCACGCGGAAGTCTCCGGCGGGGGGGGCGGCGTCCCCGGCGTCCGTCTTCAAGAAAGACGCTTCCTCCGGATTAAGAATATCATCCGGAGAAGCCTCATCGCTTTCTTCCGCCAAGGCCGCTTTTTCCGGCTCCGAAAAAGCCTCCAGGGGAGAGTCGCTTTCAGGCGGGATTTCCGGAGATGGGGCGTCCTCCCCTTCTTTCTCCGGGGCCTCTTCCCCGGCTTCCAAAGACCAAGCGGGAGCGGCGCTCCCGCCGCTCTCCGCCGTCCGTGGAGATTGAGTTTCCTCCTCCCGGCTCTCCTCGAGATGAGCTCCATCCTCGAGATGAGTTCCCTCCTCGAGAAGAGTTCCAGTCTCGGAAAGAGTTTCATCCTCCAGGGAAGAATCTTCCGGGGAATCTTCAGCGGAAAGGGCCCCTTCCCCGGCATCCTCCTCCGGAAGCTCCCCAAGGTCCCCCGCGAGCGCCCCCCCGCTCTCCACGGTGAAGCCGCCGGACTCCCGTGAGGGAGCGGAGGCTTCCAGGGAGCGGGCGAGATCGCTTAGCGGGTCGTCCTCGAGCGCGCCGGGGGCCTTTTCGCCGCCGTTATTCTCCCGCTCTCCCAGCTCCTCCATCCGGGCCAGTCCGGCCATGGCCTCGGCCACGGGATCGTCTTCGGCTCCGGCGTCCTTCCAGGCGTCGTCCCTTCCGTTCAAATCCAAAGAGGGGATGCCGCTATCCTCGGGATTTTCCGGCACCTCCACCACTTTGATATTCTTCTCGTACTCCCTGGCCTTCTCCAAGAGCTCCAGAAACGACTCCTCCGCTCCGGAAGAGTCGGCGACGGCCTCGGCCTCCTCCATCTCCTGCACGTCGTTCTGGGTGTCGGGGATGCTCTCCTCCAAGATCCTTCCCAGCTCGGCCGCGGATACCGCTTCGCCCGGCTCCACCGGATCCTTTCCGGCGAGGGCCAGAAGCTCGTTGGCCTTTTCCACGGCCCGCGGATCCGGATCCTTTTCCAAGTCGGAGTCCCCCGGGGAGCTTTCATCCTCCGCCGGACCGCCTGAGCGGAGCCCGGCGTCGGGAGACGCCAGCTCTTTAAGAGACTCGGGGCTGCCGTCCGTATCCTCTAGGCGCCCGCCGCCGGATCCGAGTATCTCCAGCATGTCGTTATGGGAATCCAGGAGGTTTTCGGCCTTCCGGAAGGCCTGCTCCGGGTTAAGGGGGGGGAGGGAAATCAGGCCCGCGGGGATGCTCTCCCGCACGTCCACCGGCGGCTGGCCTAGTCCTTCCAGGAGGGCGTTGGCCTCGGCTATGGTCTTCTCGTCGAAGTCGTAGCCGGCGGCTGAACCCTCCCCGGAGGCGGCCTCAGCGGTTTCGGAGGCCGCCCGGGCCTGTTCGGCGAGCGCCGCGGCCTCCACCGGCGGCTGGCCCAGCCCTTCCAGGAGGAGGTTGGCCTCGGCTATGGTTTTTTCATCGAAATCGTAGCCGGAAGGCGAGGCCTCGTCGGAGGACGCTTCTTCCGGTTTCGGGGGTTCGGAGTTTTCTTCGCCGGGGAAAGCGGGGGCCGCGGCCACGGGCGGCTGGCCCAGCCCTTCCAGGAGGAGGTTGGCCTCGGCTATGGTTTTTTCATCGAAATCGTAGCCAGTTGGCGAGGCCTCGCCGGTGGACGCCTCGTCCGGCCGCGGGGTTTCGGGGGTTTCGGAAGCCTCGGGGGCGTCTTCTTCGGCGAAAGCGGGGGCCGCCGCCACGGGCGGCTGGCCCAGCCCTTCCAGGAGGAGGTTGGCCTCGGCTATGGTTTTTTCATCGAACTCGTAGCCAGTTGGCGAGGCCTCGCCGGGAGATCCGTCGT
>JAISMF010000048.1 GCA_031276865.1 Deltaproteobacteria bacterium
TACGTTTTAATTTTGATTTAACATAAAAATTGTTTACTATAATGTTCTTTTGAAAAGTGAAAAAGTTCAAAGCTAAATTAAATCCCCTCTTCGTTTTAGCAACCAGCGGAATATCAGATAAAGCGCCCGCCCCGACAAATGGTTCGTAATAACGCAGTTCATTTAAATCAACCGGAAGGTTCGTTAATATTTCCGGTAGGAGTTGGCGCTTTCCCCCCGCCCATTTTAGAAATGGTTTGATCTGGGAATTTTTTCCATCTTTTGTGTCCGTCATGCCTTTTACTCGTTTCGGTTATTATGATGTTTATCGAGAGATTACAAGCGGCTGGATTTTTCAAGGGGTTTAGGAGGGGCCAAAAAGCGGATATAATTTCAAAATAGTTCCGAAAAACGCGTAATTTCCGTCCAGGCTGGCCGTTGGGTCCTCATTGGCTAAAATCCAGGTCGAATGATTATCCTCCATCTCGGTTGTTCGTCTCTTCGGATCAGGCGATTCTTGCTGGGCGCCCCGATAGGAAGCGAGAAGGGAGACGTAAAGGTGTTCGTAGTTAGAATTTTTGATTGAAAGGTTGGTTTTAGAAAAATATCGGAGGGGCGGCTAAAAGGAAGTCCTCCCAAGTTTTTTCGCGGCTGGGTTTAAGCGACCGCGAAGCGGCTTCGCTTTCTTAGTCAATTTTGACAGATGTTCAAAAAGCTTTAATTCACCATCTTGATAAAAAGGATATAAAAACACTTTGAGGTTTTATATCCATTTTTATATCCATGATTGGGATAAAAGTCAAGAAAAAAGAATAAACTATAAGTGACCGCAGGAAAATAAAAAACCCCTTACAGCGGCTGCGGTAAAGGGTTTTAGGTTTTATAGATGTTTATTGAGACGGCTAGTTAAAAACAAATGGCGTCCCCAACCGGATTTGAACCGGTGTTGCCAACGTGAAAGGCTGGCGTCCTGGACCAGACTAGACGATGGGGACAAATTGACCGGAGAGTGTATGACGGTTAACCTGTCTTGACGTTGGATAGCGGCTGAGCCGCGAAATCCGTACGCCTTTTCGCGTGATTTCGTGTGAAGCTCCTCGCCGGCGAGAACCTTCCCTGAGAGCCCGTCCGCCCGGCGTCGCCGATTTCCCGCGAGGGAGCGCTAGCGGGGTTTCAAATCCGGCGACCCTAGGCAGAGTGATTATCAATTTTAAGGGCTTATCTGTCAAGAGGTTTTTTTTCAGAGTGTTATAAGACGCGGAAATAAAGCTAGGCTGGCGAAGGTTTCCGTTTCTGAGAGATCCTTCGGCGGCCTCACCACCGGCTTAGGGCTCCGTAATCAGGATCTGACGCGCCTGGACGCGGCGGGATACAACAACACCGCTACCCTTAGATGCCGTTCGGCGATCACGCCATCTAGGGCCGTTGGGGCCTATTTGGGGACGCCTCCGGAAGGCGTCGGATCGGATTTTAATTCCGGCGAGCGGATATCGTCCGGGGTCAAGCTTTTGCAGCCGGAAGGCGCCTACGGAGTTTAACGGAGGGCCGTTTACCGGAGCCTCAGGGGAGCGGGCGGAGGCGAGGGGCCGTGAATATAATGGCGCTAAGGCCTTATAGTTCGGGAAATGAGTCTCGAGGCCGCCGTGAGGTTTTCCGCCGCGGGAACGCGGTCTACCTGGCTCGCGCCGATTAAGCCCGGCTGGGATGGTTCTTTAGTCCCTTGGCGGGAATCAGAGCTTGGAGGGAAAGGCGCGCTTCTCCTGGCGCGCCCATGAAAGCGGGATTTTTCGTGGTCGTTTTCGGTCCTTCAGGCGTTTGCCAAGCGCGTGTGTTCCGGTTTCGCCCCCGGGGAGTGTTTTTCGTGAAATTTGCGGCGGGTGAACCGGTCGGATTGGAAGCCGCGGGTAAGTCCGTGTAACAAAATTATGTGTATGATATACTAAATATAGAAAATAATTTAATTTACTAATTATATTCGGTATAGTAGGTCCCGTCAAAGTCACCGCCTCCACCACCCGGGCGGGCGACCGGGTTTTCCTCGTCGTGAAGATCGCCGGCATGCCAGCCGAGGAAGGCCGCCGCCATCGATCCGTTTCCCCTCTCCCCGGAGGCGGAAGGCCCGGGGACCGGAACCTCCGCGGCCAAAACAATAGTTCCGCCATCCCGGGGAGGCAAACTTCCCGGCGGAGAACCCCCTGGACCGGAAAGCGGCCTTGGTGGCGGCATCGCTCCATACCCTGGACCCCGGATTCCACGTCCCGCCGAAAAAATGACCGTCGCTCCCTCCGGCTCCGCCCTGGCGGGCGGCTACGGCGCGGGCGTCGGCGTCGGCGTCGAGGGTGAAATAAGCCAGAGCGAATTGGACTTCCGGACGACCTTCAAGACAGGTTCCAGCTGGGAATGGGGGACGGTCTTATGGGCGTGGCGCGGGAGGAGCTCCCAGCCTGGAGTTTCCCGGAGGTTGGGTGGAAGATGGAGGGGACGACGACGTTTTATCGCCGCCATCGGGGGCTCTTGAGGATCCCCTCCGGACTTCCCGCGTCCCAGTCCTTGAGAAGATAGTTTCCGCTGGAATCGGTATTCTCACTTCGCCGCCCCGAAAGATCCTAAGGCCTTTACAAGGTGTTTTCCGGAGCCGGCCCGCTCAATCAAGGGGAAGGGGGGAAGCTTGACGCACGCGACCCCCCAACCATTTTGGTTATGCGTAACGTTCCACCGTATGGGCTATAAAAATATAAAATTTTTCATAAGGATGTGGCTGTTTCGTTGGAAGGGGACGTGAGAGGCCGCCAGGACTACTTCGCGACGCGTGAAAATCATCGGCTGCCTAGCGCTTTATGATATTATTTTAACAAAATATAGAATAAGACTATCAACGAAACAAAGCGGAGACGCGCGATGACTTGGAGACATTCATAGACGGTTGGTGGCGCCGCGTCCCTATCCCAGTGAGAGGTTTGACTCCAAGTTTCCTTAGACGAGTACTGAGCGTCGACGGCGTCCGCTGAAATCGGCGGAAGTGGCCGCAAGGGCGCTTTCCATCCCAATGAGGAGGAAACAGTCCCGCGCCGTCTGGAAATGACATTGACAATAGTGGATGTGCGCTTGAACATCGAAGCAAGGAAGTAGTTCGAGCTAAGAAAATTTTCGCATAAGCTTGTAAGTTTTTTTCTCTAAGGACCGTTTAATCTTTTGGCGTGAATTTTCTTCGGAAAATAAGTGATGTTTACCGCGAAACCCAACATTCATATCGGAATCACTAAGGATAACTGTTTGATTGTAAATGTGCTGTTGGTCACGATTATCATGGAATTACATAAACGGGAAAAGGCGTGATTGAAACTTAAATTGTCTTTTTCACGGCTTTCGTTTTGGTGTCGCATGTTTAATTTCTTCGGTTTGATATAACGTTTATATTAAAACGCTGTACGATTTTTATCCTCCCGTAAAAAAAAGCGGAAGAAAAGACTAGGCTTAACTTACCGCTTGTCGAACGCCATTCATAAGAATTGCTATAAATAATCGGTGGTGGGTCGTGCGGGAATCGAACCCACGACTCTCTGCTTAAAAGGCAGATACTCTACCGACTGAGTTAACGACCCATAAAGTCCGGACTGGAACTGAAGCCGATCCGGCGCCTCAGTGTAGCAAATCCTGGCGCTTTAAAAAAGCCCGGATGTCTTTTCGTTGCGTTATGGAGCTGCTCCTTAATAAAGCCCACCGGCCAGCCGAAAGCTCCTCCGGTCAGGCGATTAAGTCGGAAGAGCGGCGCTTTTCGATAAGACGGACTCGGGGCGGGCGCGGGCGCTTAAAATTGGCGAACCGGCGGCGTAAACGGCCGCTCTCCAATTTTAGATGAAAAAGGCTACTTTAAAACCGCCTGAAAGTCAAGATATTTTTTCATACTCGGAGCTGAGTTTTCCGGAAATAAATATCGAGGTTCATGCCGTCGTTTCCGCGGCGGAGTTCGCCCGAGGGTGGGGGCGGAGCCTGATTTTTTTCGAGGCGGAGCGTTTAGGCGTGATTTGTATGTATAATAATTTATAATTAACTATATATAGATGACAATGATTTTTTCCGTCCATCGGCAGTTAAAGATTGATCCAAGCGTGAAAAGTCCGGCAATGAAAATTGAGTGAATATTATACAATATATAGGCTAAATAATAATATGATACGGCTCATAAAGTATTTTGTTTCTAAACCGCGATACAGCGTTATTTTTGGCCCTCACGTTGAGGATTACGTAAGGTGGATTAATTGGCGGTTCTCTTATAGTATGGGAAACACGGTGTTAAGAAAAAGGGGACGGAATTGGCGAACTAGCCTTGGTAGTGATTTTTTAGTGAAAGATAAGATAAAATAACCATGCTAATTTGTATTTCCACAATACGCGATATTTGGGTATTTTTATAATTTGCAAGAAATTTTATGGGATTGCGAAATATCATAACCATCGACGGACCGGCCGGAGCGGGTAAATCCACTTTGGCCAGGGATCTGGCGCGCCGGCTGGCCTGGAACTTTCTGGACACCGGGGCGATTTACCGCGCCGTGGCCGTGGCGGCGTCCGAGGCGGGGATCCCCATTTCTTCCCCCGGGCGAATGGGGGAATTTGTCAGAGCTCTGGAGGTGAGGGTCGAGCTGGAGAGCGACATGAGCCGGATTTTCGTGGATGGAAGGGAGCTCACGGGCCTTATCCGCGGCGAGAAGATATCCACCCTGACCTCGTTTATATCTAGTTTTCCCGAGGTGCGCGGGGCCCTAGAGGGCGTCCAGCACCGTTTAGGCGCTAACGGGAGGCTGGTGAGCGAGGGGCGGGATCAGGGAACGAAGATTTTTCCCCTGGCCGGGCTGAAATTTTTCCTCACCGCCGCCGTAGGGGAGAGGGCCAGGCGCCGTTTTTTGGAACTCGCTCTAAAAGATCCCTCCGTACGCTACGAAGACGTTTTAGCCAAGATGACCGAGAGGGACGGCTTCGACGAGAACAGGGCCGAAACGCCTTTGAGGGCCGCCGATGACGCTCTGCTGGTGGATTCCACCGATAAAAGCAAAGAGGAGGTCTTAAATTTCATGGAATATAAGGCCAGGGAGGTGTTCTCCGATCTCTTCTGATTTTTTGGACCGTTAATCGTTTAGCGTACCTGAAACGCTATATGTATGGCATGTTTGAATGAACGCCCCTAAATATAGCGTTACGCGGACCATTTCAGAAGAAGGCGTTTTAGTTCGCGTATTTTGAAACGGCTTTGATTTTTGCTAAACTTGTTTTCCGGCTTGCGGATCGCGTTTCATCCCTTTTTCATCCTCCTTCCGTTTTGAATCCTAAGAAGATCCTAAATTTCCAATATTTTAATCCGGTGTCGAACAAAGTTTCACGTCGTTTGCATTAACGTCATATATTTTTCAACTTACTTATTCCAGGTGCAACTTATGGGTTTCCGCGGCAAAATAGTTTTGTTGCTGGCAGTAGTCTCCGTTCTCATGCTCGGCCAGATAATCATAACGCTCAGTCTTACGGGTTCAATGAACAGGCATATAAAAACAGAATCCAACAAGCTGGTGAACGGACTCACTACATTAATAGAAGGCTCGGCCGCTGAAAACGCCGTCGCGGCTGTGAACACCGATATAAAAGAATTTTCCAAACTTATAGACAACTCGAAGAACATTCTTAATATAAGCCGGTTGTTCTTCACCACGCAGCGTCGTTTCGCCGCGCTCGGATCTAAGGAAACCGAACTAGCTGTGAAGGAAACGGGAAATTTTTGCAGCGGGGTGTTGAAAGACTCGCCCGAGACGATATTCGGCCTCGGCGCCACCTATGAAGTTGGACAGTTTTCTAAAGATTACCGTTATTTTGTTCCTTACGCCTTCAGGGAAAACGGGGAGGTGAACTATTCCGACAACGTGGAGATAGAGGGGAAGGATGCGACGGAACCTCTAACAGAGATGGAGATGGATGGCTACATGGAAAACGAGTTCGGGTTTGAGTACTACACCCGGGCCATTCCTCTGACTCACGATCGGAACGCTCCCGCTCCGGAGGGAGTATTCTGGACCGAACCCTATCTGGACTACACGGCGAACATCGTGCTTATATCGGCCGCGTCGCCCTTGAACGACGATGGAAAAGCCCTGGGGGTGGTCTTCGTGGATCTTTCCCTGGAAACCCTGGGGGATATTTTGAGCGGAATAGCGAACCGCTATGACAATCCAGTCGCCCTGACCTTCTCCTACGGCTCGCATAATATTTTTGGCGCCTTGGGTCTGGATGACTTCAAGCCTCGGGAGGAAGCGGATCCGGAGAACCTCGGGGAGAAAACCGTCAAACTTTTTAAATTGGATGACGTCCCTTTAGCCGGTCCCAAGGTCGTCTCAATGATGGATGGTATGAAACCAGGAGACATCAAGGTGGACGAAATTGTTTATAATAACAAGACGTACACTATAATAGTCGCCAATCAATCGGACCTTTTCGGGCTAATGCTTTTAATCCCGCACGAGGAAATATTCGCCGACACCATTAAGGCCAGGGAGTTGATGACATCGCTTTATGAAACTCAGGAGAGGGATTTGGCGCGCGTCAGGGCCGCTACTTTGATGTCGCTTATTCTTATTCTCGCGATTATGACCGTCGTCATCATATTCGTCCGCAACGCCACTAAGAAGTTGGTTGAACTCGCCTGGAGTCTTGACAGGGAAGCTCAGGAGATAAGCCAAATTTCGGACAACACTTCCGAAGTGGCCGCGGCTTTGGACGATCAGAGCGCGGAACAGCTTAGATCCCTAAGTAAGACTTCCGACGCCATGAAAGAGATATCAGAACAAATTAGCTTCAGCGTCCAATCATCGAAGGAATGCTCCGAGGCTATGAAAGAGAGCGCCCTCGAAGTTGAAAAAGGGGAAAAGATCGCGAGCACGGTGAGGAAGACCATGGACGCCATTTCCAACACCACCAACGAGATTTCCAGGATTCTCACGAGCATGCAGGGCATCGCCTTCCAGACCAATCTTCTGGCCCTGAACGCTTCGGTGGAGGCGGCCCGGGCCGGCGAGCTGGGTCAGGGATTCGCCGTTGTGGCCGGTGAAGTGAGGACTCTGTCCATGCGTTCCAACGAAGCGGCGCAGAAGACCGAGAGTTTGATGGAGGGGGCCATTACGGGTTCCAGAGACGGAGAAAAGTACGCTCAGGCCCTGACTGAAGGCTTCGAGAGGATAGGAACCGCGGCCTCGAACGCCAGCGGTCATGTGAAGACGATCAACCAGGCCAGCCAGGAGCAGAAACACGCCGTCGACAGGGTCGCCGACAATCTTGACGAATTAAACGAGACCGTGGAACGTAACAACAACCTCGCCCAGAAGTCTCTGGACAATTCCCACGCCCTTTCCGGGAAGGCCGAATCTTTGAACGCCTCGGCATTGGAGTTGAAAAAACTTCTTCTGGGTAAACACCCAGCCAGGATGGATTCCGATTCATACATCGACCACGCCTCCCAGTTTAACGTTAAAGCCAGTTCACTAAGACTCACGGATAAGTGATCCCTTTTTTTCCCGCGGACGAGGGATGATTTTTAGCTCCCAAAACGCGAGCGCGATCTTCCGGCGCCTTTTCATCATGCCGCTTCCGTTTTCAAAAGAGGAAATATTTCCTCCGCTTTCAGGATTTTAACGCGCCATAACATGGTGGAGCGTTTTCGAGGATGACGCGTCCGCCCGCTCTTCGTCCCGATATTATTACCACGGCGGATAAAAGTTAGAAAGGTAAAAGGAAGAGATTCACTTGAATACGTGATTATTTTCCAATATTTAACCGCCGGGGTAATATCGAGGTTTGATTACGAGGACGTCTACCGCGATTTGAGAAAGAGGCGCCAGAGGTTAATTTACGAAAATACGGGCCGTCGACAAAGCTCGGCCGAGCGGAGGCTTAAAGAAGACGGCCGACGGGAAGCGCCCCTCGGGGGCGGGTCGAGGATGCCGGTCAAAGGATTCCCGCTTAAGGCCATTTCCGCGTTCAGCGCCTTCCGAAGCGGGAGACGCTTGCCCTCCAGGAAAGTTCTAAGTTACGAGGCGCGATGGGCCCGGGCCTTTCCGCGACGGATTTCAGGGAGCTTAGGCGTTATCGGAAATCAGCCGCCCAGCCGCCGCGGGCGTCCTAAACAATCCTCATTACGCCCATCTTCACATACTCGTCAAGGCGGCGGCGGAATAAATCGATTCCTCCGAGGCGACGCGTGGGAGGCCAGGTGGATGTTTTGCCGGAAGACCGGGGTACTTTCGCCGTCTTTCAGGGTGACGGCGGGGACAAAAATCGAAAGGACGCGGTTTGGCGCCCGGGCCTGAAAATTTAAACTGAAATACGGACCTGGACGGGCGCCGCGTTTCGATTACCCGCCGGATCGGTCTTTTTGGTGTTTCCCCCCCCACGTGTTTTTTTAAGCGCCGGGGGTGGAGGTTGAAGGCGAATAATTTTTTAACGTCTTAAGCGGCGTGAAAAAGACGAGGCCAATCATGTTTTATCAACCGGGCCGCCCGCCTTTCTTGTCGTGTTTTATAATGTTTTTAAATTAAAAATAAAAGTTGATATTTTATATCCAGTTTCGCCGCGGCGGATAAGAAATTTTTCAACCCGTCGGTTGGTTGGCTTTTCAGGGCGGGAACGATTTTCGCGAAAACCACCTCCCCGACTTCGCTCGAAGAAAATTCCAGCGTTCGTCAAAAAATAAAATTTATTATTTTTTCATTCGCTGATGAAGAGAAAGGCCGGAAAATTTTAATTAAACGTCAAAAAATTAAGCCATGAAAAAAAGCCGCCTGAAGATATCAGGCGGCTTTTGAATTTTTTGGGATTCGCCTGGAAGAGATCGGGGCGAAATTTAGGAAGGCGCCGACGGCCGGGGCCGGCAAAATTTTTCAGCCCCCGGACTGAGGGAATTATGGGTGGGTTGATTTTTAGAGTCCGGAAATTGATCGATCTAGCTTAACGCCAGGGAGAGTCCCCGCGACGCCGGATCGGGAGCTTTATGACGCGTCAAAGCGAGGCCTGGGAATAAATCTCCCGCTGAACTCGTCAAAAGAATGGTAACACGCCCTTTTCCGGCCTGTCAAGGGAGCTTTGAAAATTTTTTCGCCGCCGGCGTTTTTTTTCGTTTTCCGGACGCCAGGCTTTCCTTAAATCGCCGTTTTTTCCGGAAAAAGAAATCCAGGGCCTCCATGAAGCGCCGGATTTTCGGCTCCGCGGGGCTTAAAACGCTCCTTGGACTCCGCGCCCCGCGTTCGCCATGTATATTTTAGGCTATTTTAGACGAGATTATATTCCATGGGGAAGAACAAGAAATCGCTTCTTTTTCCGCGGGGTTGATTGTTTTTCAGCGCCGTTTCCTTGGATGTTTGCGCCAAAAAAATTATTTTAGTTCTTTTTCACGTTCTTTCCCTCTCCGCCGGGTTTTTCCGGCGGCCGCGACGGGGGTGTAGCTTTCCGAATAAAAAAAGCCCGGTGGCGGAAGAGAGCCGTTACGGCTTTCTTCCGCCACCGGGCCTTAAAATCCGGGTGAGGAGCCGCCCATTCGGGGTTTAGCGGCGCAAGGCGGCCCGGGACTCGGGCTTTAGGCGCTTACCGAAAGTAGCGAGCCCGCCCGGGGAAAGGAGCCACGGTAGGCGGCCGCGGCGGGCAGGTTGGAAAAATACGCGCCTTTCCGGTTGTTCCCCCCGTTGGGTGGCTCTTCTTCGGAGGGGCCTTCTTTCAGGGCCACTTCGGCCTCCACCTTCCTAACCATGTTGATGAACTCGGGAGCGGAGAGCTCCCGGAGCTCTTCACCGGAAAGGGAAAGGCTCTTCACGGCGGTTTCCACCTCGAGCGCGGGGTCGGGTTTCCTTACGGTCTCTTCGGCGCCGTTTTCCTCCGTCCGGACCCTATCCGCTCGTTCCAGCTTCCTTTCGATGTCCTCCGCGGCCTTTTTGACGACCTCCTCTTTGGGCGGCTTCTTGCCGGCGGCGCCGGCGGCGGATTCCGGCTGGAAGAGCGAGGCGAGGGTTCCGGCCGTGATCCGTTCCGGATCGCTTCCGCCGGCCCGGGTGAGGACTTGGGCCATGAGGCGGTTGGCCTCTTCCCGGCCCTTCTCCCTTCTAACCGTCTCGATTCGCTCCGCGGCCTCTTTAGCCAGGAGGGCGGTCTTTTGGGCGGCCTCCGGACCGCTTCCGGCGTTTTCCCTGAGGCGCTGGGCCAGGCTCAGTTCGAAATTGTTAATAAGCGAGCTTTTTTCCCGGTTTTCTTCCCGGCTGGGTTCCACGCCGGAGGAAACCGGATCGGGAGGGGGCGCCCCGACTCCCTGGGGCTCCAAATGGCGCCTCGCCTGCAGCGAGGCTAGAGTCCCGTTGTAGAGGAGGGCGTTGTTGGCGAGCGTGAGAATGGAACCGATCATTTTTTTCGCCCGTTAAGCTGGGGCCGCCCTAGGCTCACTTTTCCGGAGCTCTTGGGCGGGGAGGAAGGGATAAGGAGGGGGATCTCTCCCCTCTCTTTCTCTTTATCGGCGGATCTTTTTACAACTTTAATCTTTTTAGCTATTTTTTTTTAAAAGAGGCGTTATTAACTTTAATTAAAGGAACGGATCATGAATTTTAGAAAAAAACGTTAGCTTTAGCTCGAAAAAAAATCAGCTTTTCCGCATTTTTTTCCGGCTCGGAATTTCGTTGTCCGGCTCCCAATTTCTTTTCCCGGTTCGGATTTTTCGTTTTCGCGGATCGTTTAGGCGGCTGTTTTCGATCCCTTTCCCGTTTCAGCCGCCTTTTCCGATTTTCGGCCCCGTTTTTCTAATTTTTAGATCCCCCCGCCGTTTTCCGGCCTTCCGTCCGTTTCGGCCTTTCGGCTTGTTTCCGGATCGTCCAAGGTTTCCGCTCCTTTGTTCGCTTCGCTCTTTCCTTCCGGAGCGGCGCCATCATCTCCATCCCTTCGGGAGAGGGAGCGGGCCAAAAAGGCGCAGACGATGAGCTGGATCTGATGGAAGACCATGAGGGGGATGATGAGGAGGCTCGCAATCTGGGGGGTGAAGATGATGTTGGCCATGGGCACGCCGGTCATGAGGCTTTTTTTGGAGCCGCAGAAAAGCGCGGCCGTCCGGTCGGGGCGGGGGAATTCGCAAAGGCCGCTGGTCTTCCAGGTGAAGATCAGGGCCGCCGCCAGCATGACGAGGCAGACCGCCACGATCAGGGGAAGGGTTTTCAAATCCATTTGGTTCCACAAGCCGGTGTTGGTGGCCTGGGAAAAGCTCACGTAGACTATGAAGATGACCGAAAGGCGGTCGGTTACGCTGGTTAAAGCCTGGCGCCTTTTTAAAAAGTCGATTAAAAGCGGCCGGAAGAACTGCCCCAGCGCGAAGGGCAAAAGGAGCTGCAGGAAGAGATCCCGCAAAGTTTGGAGGCCCGCCGCGTGTCCGGAGGGGTGGATTATGAGGCTCACCAACAGGGGGGTTAAGATTATTCCGAGCAAGGACGAGGCCGAGGCGGCGCAGACCGCCGCCGAGACGTTTCCCCGGGCGATGGAGGTGAAGGCGATGGAGGACTGCACGGTGGAGGGGAGGCAGGCGAGGAAGAGGAATCCGGCCGTCACGTCCGGATTAAGCAGGAATAAAAGCAAGGGTTTTAAAAGCAGGGCCAGGAGGGGGAAAACGGCGAAGGTGGAGAAGAAGATTAAGAGCTGGAGCTTGTAATTGGTCAAACCGTCCAGGATGTTCCCGGGGGAGAGCCGGGCCCCGTGGAGGAAGAAGAGAAGGGCCACCACCAGCTTGGAGAGGATGTAAAAGAGGTCGTAGGCCTTTCCCTCGACCGGCAGGATGAAGGCGAGAGCGAGCGCCAGAACCAGGATCAAGGTGAAGGGATCGAGGTATTTTTGAAAAAGGACTTTGACACCCTTAAGCATAAGAGGGCTGAGGTTTCGGGGCCGATTCCGGCGGGAAAAGCCCTCCCGCTGAGTCCCCGGGATAATTTGGGGAAAAAATTAAAATCCGATCTTAAAGGTCCCCCTATCTGGGCTGGAGGTTCAGCATGGGGGAATACTGATTGGGCTTGTGGCGGCCGTAGAGTTTCGCCTCCTCGAGGAAGGCCCTCTGGGCGGAGTAAAAATCTTTTAAAAAGCGTTGAGAGCTTTTGTAGTCCAAAGCGGCCGGAAGCGGAGAGCCTATCCGCCGCGCCAGCCTCTCGACCACCTTCCGCAACGATTCCGGAGTCACGCCTTTTTCGGCCTTGCGCAGGATCTCCTCTAAGATGTGCAGCTCGTAGGAGCCGTAGACGGAAAGCTGCTCCTTGGAGAAGTGGTGGATCGGGCCCTCCTCTTTTTCCGTCCTTCCGGAGAGATCCGGAAGGAGCTCCTTGTCGGGCATGGCGATGACGATGGTGTTCCCCAGGAGGTCCCCCATGCGCAGATGGTTGCGGTTCCACAAGGGGAGCAGGGTGATCGCGATCAGCCAGATCACCGGAAAAACCACGTCCAGAACGGAATCGCTTCCGAAAAGCCCGAAAAAAAGCGTGAAGGGGAAAAACACCTCGATCTGCCGCGTGATGTTGCGGCTCACCACGGCGAAGGGCGTGAGCTCCCCTCCGGAGCGGTTTATGACGCAGAGCTTGTTGAGCTTCTTTCCCGGGGTGCGGCCCTGCCAGCGCAGTTCGAAGAAGATGAAATAGACGTTGTTGACGATGAAGCTGAAAAACAGGCACAGGCTCCAGGCGAGCTCGTCCAGCTCCCCCAAGACGGCCCCCGGCACCACGAAAAGGAGCAGATTGAGGCTGAAGATCAGCCCGTAGTCCACCAAGAGGGAGAAGGCCCTCTCGCCCAGGGGCGCCACGGGAAAAAGGAGGTTTATGCCTTCCGGAGTGAGAAGCCTCCGTTGGGAGCGGGTGTCGACGCTGAGGGCGAAGTCGATGAAGGCCTTTCTGCTCTCGCTGGGTATGATCTGGAAGCCGTAAGGCGCCCCCGGCTGGGGGTGGGGCGCGAACGGCTGATAATAGGGCTGAGGAGGCTGCCCATAATAGGGCTGCGGGGGTTGCCCATAATAAGGCTGAGGAGGCTGCCCATAATAAGGCTGCGGAGGCTGCCCATAATAAGGCTGCGGGGGCTGCCCATAATAAGGCTGCGGGGGCTGCCCATAATAAAGCTGCGGGGGCTGCCCATAATAAGGCTGCGTGGGTTGCCCATAATAAGGCTGCGTGGGTTGCCCATAATAAGGCTGCGTGGGTTCTTGATTATAAGGCTGAGCCGGTTCTTGATAAGAAGGCTGCGGGGGCCGCCCATAAGAAGGCTGAGGTGGTTCTTGATTATAAGGCTGAGCCGGTTCTTGATAAGAAGGCTGAGGCGGTTCTCCGGGACGCGTCCCGGGACCCTGGCCCTGGGCTAGGGGAGCCGCGGGAGGCGCCTGGGCGGCGGGATTTCCGTAAGGCGCCCGGGCGTATGAAGACCGGGGAGGGGTCGGGGGGGGCGGGGCGACGGGCTGGAGGCGGGGCTGAGTCGGCTGATAATACGGCTGATTCGGCTGAGCGGGGGGCGCGGGCGGGGCGGGAGCCGAGGGAGCGTTCTGGGAAGGTCCCTCCCCGCCGGCCGCGCCGGTCGCCGCGCCCTCCGGAGGAGGGGGGGCTTTGTCCGGGAAACGGACGCGTCGGGTTTTAAAGATCATCCGGTTCGTCCCTCCCTTTGTCTTTTCCGCCGCCTTTTCCGCCGCTTAAGGCGAAGTAGTAGAACCAGAAGAGGCCGGTGAGGGCGGCGAAGACGAGGCGCCCCGGGGTGCTGTTTATCAGCTGGCGGAAGCCTCCCTCCAGGATGGCCGCGATAAGGAGCATCATGACCACCCCCACCATCACCATGGCCGCCTCCCGGCCGTAAATCGAGAGGGCCTTGAGGCGGCTTACGGGGCCGGGCGCGAGCACGCGCCTCGCCACCGAAAGCCCCGCCGAAACCGCGAGGAGGAAGGCCAAAATCTCCGTCACCCCGTGGATGGAGAGCCAGGCCAGGTAGGGGACTAAAAGATCCTTGGAGGCGTGGAGGCTTATCATGGCGCCCAGGATTTTGCCGTTGTCGTAGGCAATGAGGACGGTGGGGACGCCTAAAAGAAAGGAGAGGGCGAAGCTTAAAATGGCCACCCGGGAGTTGTGGGTGAAGAGGAAGTTGGCGAAGACCACGAAGGTCTCCTTAAAGCCGGGCCATTGTTGGTGGATCTCGTGTTCGATGATGAATTCCCGGGAGTCCGCGGGAGACACCGGGGCCATGCTCTCGGGGAGGATGTCGTAGAAGTTGTTGAGATCCCGGGAGACCAGGATGGCGCTGGAGGCGAAGCCGGAAAGAAAGATCAGGAGGGCGCAGAGGAGGTACCACCGTAAATTGCGCGCCGCCCGGGGAAAGGAGACGCGGACGAAGCGGGAAAAGACCGAACCTATTCCCTTCCTGGGACCGTAGACGGCGATGTAAGCCCGAAAGCAGAGGTTTTCCAGATAGACCAAAAGCAGCCTGTCCAAAATTATGTTCCTGGCCAGGGCCAAAGAGGACACCGCCACCCGGTAGAGATGGGGGAGCTCCACCTCCTCGTCCACGCTCAAAGACTTGAAACCCTTCTTCTCGAGTCGGGAAAGGATGTCCTCGAGCTTTTTCCAGCTCTCCTCCCGGCCTTTGCGGAAGCGGGCCGAGCGCAAGGCCGCGCTCGGCCGGAAGAGCGCCCCCTCTCCGGCGGGGCCGTAGGCGCCGCCTGGGAAGGGGGCGTGGCCTCCGGACCCCGGGGGAGGGAATCCCCCCAAGGGGGGAGGGCCGCCCGATGGCGGATGGCCCCCCAAGGGGGGAGGGCCGCCCGGAGGCGATAATCCCCCGGGGGCCGAATTGGCGCCGGGCGCTTTGGGAAAGCCCGCCATTAGATGAACCCCCGTCTTTTAATGGAGAGGTAGCGGCCGAGGAGGGCGGCCGTAAGCCCGGGGCCCTTCGCGTCCAGGACCTGCACCCCCAGGCGGCTCATCTTCTCCAAAACCACCGAGCGCTCGCGGTTCAGTTTGTCCGCGATGACGGATTCGGCCATTTTGAGGAAGGACTCGGGCCTTTGGCCGGGAAGGGACGAGCTTAAGGGATCCGGGGTGGAGACGAAGACCACCGTGTGTTTTCTTCTTAACAGCTCCAGGCATTCCAAAAGAAGGGTGGCCTGGGCCGAGTCGCTGAATTCGGTGAAGAGGACCACGAGCGAGCGCTGTTTGAGCCTGGCCGCGAGCTCGGTTAAGGAGAGGGTGTAGTTGCTCTCCTCCTGGCGGTAGTCGAGGAAGGACGCGAAGCGCTGGAGCTTGGTGAAAAAGGAGGGGGTCCTTCCGGGGGGGAGGTAGGCGCGGAAGAAGCTGTCGAAGGCGCAGCCTCCCACCAGATCTCCGGAGCGTAAGGAGATCCAGGCGAGGGACAAACCCGCCCGGATGAAGTGGTCCAGCCTGGTGTCTTTGCCCACGCTCTCCAGCATGAGTCTTCCGGTGTCGAAGCCTAAAATCACGTGCTGGTTGCGCTCGGCCTTGAACTCCTTGGCCAAAAGCTTCCTATGCCGCGCCGAGCGCTTCCAGTCGATGAGGCGGTTGTCCATGCCGGCGGAAAAATCCACCAGGTTCTCGAACTCGGAGCCCGCCCCGGGGAAGGGGCGGCTTTTAAGGCCCGAACTGAATTCCAGGGAGATGAAGTTCAAGACGTCCTCTTTCACTTTCACCGTGTCTTGGGAAATCAGGACTTCGCGGTCGATGGGGATCCCCCGGCGGGTTTCCGCGTATCCCAAGCGCCCCCGATACGCGAGCCAGATCTTTTCGAGGCGGGCCCGGCCCCGCCTTTTGGGCAGGAGCTTCAAAACGATGGTCCCCTCCGCGGTGTCCTTGTCCATAAGCACGAAGCCGCCGGAGGCGGAGGGCGAATCCGGGTAGACCACCTTAAGAGGCCCCGCGGTCTGAAAAAGAAGTCTCACTTTCAAAGGGCTCTTGAGGCCGGAAAGGGACAAGGTTAGGGGGAGCTCCTCCTCCCTTCCGCTCAAAAGCGCCCCCGGGGGGGCGAAGGTGGCCCGTAAAAGCGACGGATGCGGGGAGCGGGCGAAGTCGTGGAGGAAGAGGGCGAGGGTCAGGATCGGGAAAAAGAAGGCCAGATAGAAGCGCTCCGGGAAGGCCGAAAGGGTCAAGGCCGCGGCCGGCACCGACGCCGCGGCCAAAAGGGCGCATTTGGGCGTGGGGAGGATCATCTTGGGGCCGGTATCTGGTTCACGATCTCGTAGACCGCCCGGTCGGGTCCGGTGCCCTCGATCTCCGCCGCCGGGGTCATCACCAGGCGGTGGCGTAAAAGCGGGGGGAGGAGGGTTTTGACGTCGTCGGGAATCACGAAGTCCCGGCCGGAGACGGCCGCCCGGGCGCGGGCGGCCCCGGCCAGCATGGTCGAGGCCCGGGGGCTGGCGCCGGTCTCCACCGAGGGGTGCCTCCTGGTTTCCCGCATGAGATCCACGATGTAGCGGGCCACGGGTTCGCTTAAGAGCACCCGGGCCGAGGCGCTTCGGGCCTCCTTGAGGTTTTCCTTGGTGAAAACCCTCTCTATCCCGAAGGACTCGGGCCGGGGCATGCCCCCGACGCTTCCGTGGCGGCGCACGATTTCCAGCTCCTCTTCGGCCGAGGGGTAGTCGATGGCTATTTTAAAGAGGAAGCGGTCCAGCTGGGCCTCGGGGAGGGGGTAGGTGCCCTGCTGCTCGATGGGATTCTGGGTGGCCGCGACCAGAAAGTCGTCTCCCAGGCTGTAGGTCTGGCGATCGATGGTCACGCTGCGCTCGTTCATGGCCTGGAGCAGGGCGGCCTGGGTTTTGGGCGGCGTGCGGTTTATCTCGTCGGCCAAAAGGGTCTCCGTGAAAATGGGGCCCGGGGTGAGGGTGAACTCGTTTTTTTGGAAGTTGAAGAGGTTGGTCCCTAAAATGTCTCCGGGCATCATGTCCGGGGTGAACTGCACCCTCCCGAAGGCCAGCCCCAAGGCGGCCGCGAAGGCCTGCACCAGGAGGGTCTTGGCCGTGCCGGGGACGCCTTCCAAAAGGACGTGCCCGCCGCAGAGGAGGCTCGTGAGCATGAGTTCCACGGCGGCGCTCTGGCCCACGATGACCTTGGCCACCTCCAGGCGCGTTTTTTCAGCGAGTTTTCCCAATTCCGCCAGGTCCACTTTCCAAGGCCTCCTTAAAACGGTGGAGCGTTTCCGCCCGGGCTAAAAGATCCCCGGCCGCGGGCCTTCCCGCGGACTCCGAGGGTTCTTTAAAAACGTCTTTAAGGGCCGCTCCCCCCAAGCCCCTTTTCACGAGGGCCTGCTCAAGGTAGCCCTTCAACAGCTCTTGGTCCTTGACGATCGCGGTCGGGGCCTTCAAGAGCCTCCCCAGCTGGATCGTCTCCATTTTCAGGTAGCGCCGGAAGATCTCCGTCTCCTTTCCGCCGGAGGCGACCAGCCGGGCGGAATTGCGGATGAGGCGCCGGTTTCCGAAACCCTCCTCCTCCTCCGGCTCGTTTTCCGGCCAGAATCTCTTCAGCCCGAAGAGGGCGAAGAGGAGGGCGGAAAGGAGGCTCAACAAGAGGGCCGTAAGCTCGGGGAGGCGGAAGAGTCTTTTGAGACCCGGACCTGACGCCCGCGCCGGAGCGAGGTCGGGTTCGAAGAAGACCACGGTCCCCTTGTCCGGCCCTCCCGTGAAATCCCGTACCAGTTCGAGGGAAAAGGCGAGGTTGTCGCCCTTGAGGATCCCCCGGTTGTTCAAGACGTCCGGATCGCTTAAAATCCAGGCTTTCTTCCCTTCGGGGAGCTCTATTTCCGCTAAAAGGGAGCCTTCCGCGGAGTGGATCAGGGGTTTCACGCCTTTGCCGCTGATTAGCTGGATCTCGTCCGCGAAGAAGGGCTTCACGCCCCCGGGGCTTCCCTTGAAGGCCGCGTCCCCGGGAGCGTAGTTTAGGTCGGGGAGCCTTTTGGAATCCCGCACTTGGGGGAAGAGGTAGAAGAGAAGGGCGAACTTTTTCCGGAAGTCCGAAAGCTCCGCCTCCTTCACCCAGCCCCGGCGGGAGGGATCCGGCAGGACGTTCCACTTGGGAAGGACGATTAAAACCTTTCCGGCCCGGGAGAGATCCTCCACGACCACGGACGAGTCCGGCAGAATTTCCCCCTTGGTTATGATGAGGAACTCGGAATCCGATATGTTGAGGCCCCCATCGCCCAGCCGCCTCTCCACCTTGTAGCCGGCCTCCTTTAAAACGTCGTGGAAGAGGAGGTTCCCCACCGCCGAGGGGGAGTAGGCGGAAGAGTCCGGCGGACGGAAGACGTCCGCCGCCTGGAAGTCCCCGCCTTTCACGAGGAAAAGACAGACGATCGCCGCCACGGCGAGCCCGAGGCAGAATAGAAGGGGCCAGAGGCGTTTCCCCCTCACTTAAGAGAGCTCCCCGAGGGGAGCCTGGCCGGCTATCTTCCGGAAGCTTTCCCTCGCCATCCGGAAATCATCCTCCCCCGCCTCCCTTAAGCCGAACCAGCACTTTTCCGAGCGGGATATCAGATCCCCGAAGGCCCGGGCCTCGCTTTCCGATAAAGAGAGGTACCGGGAAAGCTCCCGGGAAGTGAGCGGGGGCGGAAGGGGGTTTCCGCTCTTTTTCACGAACTCCTTGATCCCGTCCAAAAGGAGCAGATGGACGGCCTCGCGGTAGCGGCCCTCGGAGGCCAGGGCCTGGGCGTCCTTCTCCACCCTTTTCAAGGCCTTCAACAGGTCCGGAGACTTCGCCTCCGCCTTCTTTTCCGCCTTCTTTTCGGACGCCCCCTCCCTTTTCGCCCGCAGCCGCGACTTCACAATCTTCACGGCCGTCAAGACCAGCATGACGAGGAGGCCGAGGGAGGCGATTACCAGCGCCACCCGGGAAAGGATCCGGGCCAGGGAGACGGCGGAGGCGGGGTCGTAGCTTTTCAAGGGCGGCGGGGGCTCCGGTCCGGGAAACTCCGTCTGCACGTCCGCGGCCTCCGCCCTTTTCAAGGCGTACCTCTTCAAGCGCCCGCTCCGGCTGAAATCGCCCCCCGGGGCGCCCCCCTCCGTCTTTCCCTCGTCTTCGGCCAGACTGGCCTTAAGCCTTTCAAGGGAGGAGAGGGGGAGGAGCCGTAAGAGCCGGAAAAGCTGAAAAACGGGAATCTGTTCCGCCTCCGGGGAGGCGGGGTTTAAAGCCTTTGCGCTTAAAGCCGGGGGGCTTAAAACTTTTGCGCTTAAAGCCGGGGGGCGGGAAAGGTCGGCGCTGGAAGGGGAAGAAATCCCCCTTTCCCGGGGCTGGAAAAGCCCGTCTTCGTCCGGAATAAGGGAGAGCCGCCCGTCAAAGCCGGAAAGGCCGAAGAGGACCAGGGCCAGGGTGAAAAGGAGACGACAAACCCAAAGGCCTGGACTTACGGGCGGGCGGGGGCTTTCGGGCGCGGGCGGGGGGGACAAAAGGGGCTCCCGGAAAAAGGTTGGGGAAAAGCCTTGGTTTCCGGCCCAAAGGGCCGGCGTGAAGGCCGTTACGGGCGGAGGATCGTTAAAAGCGGCCGGAATCATTATAACCGGCCCGGATGATCGGGTTCGGATTATATTACGGCGCGCTTTTCTAAGACCATGTTTTTAAAGGCGGAAAGGCGGAAGAAAGTACGGAGGACCCGGGCCGATGGCCTTAGTCCTTCGGGGCCTCCGGAAAGGCGGGAAAGTCCGGAAGGCTTCGGAGCGTTCGCGGGTCTTCTTGGGCGTTTCCGGGGTCGGATTTCCGGCGGAAGTCCCGCACGAAGGCCGGAAGGATCTCGCCTGGCGGGCCCTCGGCTTTGATCCTTCCATCCTCCAGCCAGATCACGCGGCCGCAGTCCTCCACCGCGCTCAGGCGGTGGGCTATGGTCACCACCGTGACGCCTGTTTTTTCCAGCTCCCCCACCGTCTTGCGGACGGCGCTCTCCCCCGCGAGATCCAGGGCGCTGGTGGCCTCGTCCAAGACCAGTATCTTCGGCGAGGGGTACAGGGCCCGCGCCAGGGCCAGCCTCTGGACCTGGCCTCCGGAAAGGGTCTGGGCGGAAGAGGAGAGCTCGGTGCGGAAACCCGAAGGCTGCTCGGCGATGAAGTCCAGAAAGGCGAGCCGGGCGCACTCCTCTATTCTTTTTTCATCCATTTCGCCGCCGAAGTCCCTGAAGGCGATGTTCTCGGCGATGGTGCCGTCCAGGAGGAAGGGGGTCTGGGGGACGTAGCCCAGGATCCGGAAATAACCCTCCCGGGTCTCTTTGTCCAGAGCGCGCCCGTCCGCCAGAAAGCGGCCCCTTTCGGGGGGGACCAGGCCGGTTAAAAGAAGGCCCAGGGTGCTTTTGCCGGACCCCGAGGGGCCGATTACTCCCAGGTTTTCGCCCTTTTTGATGACGAGATTCAAATCCCTTAAAGCCTCCCGCTCGGATCCGGGGTACCTAAACGAGGCCCCCCTGAATTCCAGGGATTCTTGAAAGGCGAGGCCGAAAGCGTCCCCGCTTTCGACCTTCTCCTCCGTCGAGGCGAGGGAGTCGGCGAGATCCAGATACGCCACCGCCGGATGCCTGAGGCTCCTTATCTGCACCGAGGCGGCCAAACAGCGGTTCACCGCCGGCAGGATCCGCCAGGCGGTGAGCATGAGCATGGAGGCCGTGGCCACCACCTGCTCCATGGACGCCTCCGAGCGCAGCATGAGGACGACCAATAGGCCGATGGTCGCGAAGCCCGTCACTTCCAGGATCTGCGTGGGAATGGAGGCCGAGAAGACGCCGAAGGCCCGGGGCCTCACCAGTTTGTCCGCGATCTTCTTGAAGGCCTCGAGCGAGAGCTCCTCCCGGCGGTGGATGATTATCTCCCGCACGCCTTTTTGCAGGGACGTTAAAAGCCCCCGGCTTCCCAGATCGGCCTCGTACATCTCCTTTCCCGCCTTGTCGAGCCGCAGGCGCACGGAACCGTAAAGGACCAGGCAGCAACAGCCGAAGACCAGGACGACCATGAGGGTGATGCCCGGCTCCAGATAGGCCAAAGACGAGAAGAGCAGGAGGCAGAGGATGACGTTTCCGTAGAAGTTGAGGAAATTGTTTAGGAGCGCCGCCAGGAAGTAGCGCTCCATGATCTTGAGGACCGCGTCCTGGCCGGCCGCGGTCATGTGCCAGGAGTAGGCCTGCCGGAGGAAGCTTTTGACGGTCGCGAGGGACAAATCCCGGTTGACCCTCTCCACGAACAGGGCGTTTTTCCGGGCGCTTAAAAGGCTTAAAAGGCATTTGACCAGGACGGCCCCGATCATGAGGACGCTCACGAAGGAGACCGTCCCCCGGGGGGTCGCGAAATAGTAGTTCAGGGACGGGAAGGCGGAAAGCAGGCTCTGGATGATGGGGTTTTCCGGCACCGCCGCCGGGGCGGCCACGGACATGGCGAAAAGGGAGATGAGGAGGAGGGTGAGGATTTCGGCTAAGGCGCAGAGGACCTGGACGAAGGCGATGGACCAGTAGTTCAGGCGCAAAGAAAGGGAGAGGCGCCGGTAGATCCGGACGAAGTCCTTGACGAAGGCCCGGTAGAAGAGCCCGGGAAGCCTCAAGGGGGAATAGAGCGCGCCCACGGCTCCCGCCTATCTTTTCCGCGGGCGTTTGCCGGAGCGCCGGGGCGCCTTGGCGGCGCCCGCGGCCGGAGCTTTATCGCGCTTCTTTCCGGACGCCGGCTTGAAAAAAAAGGAGCTTTCCCGCGGGCTCCCGTCGTCGACCCTTTTCCGCCTAAGGACCCGGACGAGGAGGAGCGCCCCCAAAGCCAGCGGGAGGATGGAGAGGAGCTGCCCGCGGGAGAGGAGAAAGTCGTCGAAGGGGCCTTGGCGCTCCTTGAAAAACTCGGCTAAAAACCTGAGCGCGAAATACAAGACGAGGAAGAGCGCGGAAAGGGCCCCCCGGGGCCTTTTTTCGCGGCCCCAGAGTCTATCCCCGAGGAAAAGGGCGCCGAGGATTAAGAAGCCCGAGAAGGATTCCAAAAGCTGGGTGGGGTAGCGGGGAGGGACGGGGGGGGCGTCGTGGAGGGGGAAGTAGACCGCGAAGGGGGAGTTTTCCGGGGCGATTTTTCCCACGATCTCGGAGTTCATAAAATTCCCCAGCCGCACCAGGGCCGCCCCCAGGGCGGCGGAAAAGGCGAAGCGGTCGGAGAGCCAGAGAAAGGGCCGTCTTGTCCGGCGGCTTTGGTAGAGGAGGGCGAGGGCGAGCCCCGCCGCCGCCCCGTGGGAGGCGAGGCCGCCGTCCCAGATTTTGAAAAACCACAACGGGTCGTTTAAAAAGTGTTCGAAGTTGTAGAAAAGGACGTGCCCCAGCCGGGCGCCCAGGACCGTTCCCAGAAAGCCGGGGATGATGAAGGATACGGCCTCGTCCTCCGTCCCTCCGCCTCTCAGCACCTGTCGGCGGTAGAGGATGAAGCCGAAAAGGAAGGCCAGGGCGAAGATGATTCCGTACCAGCGCACCTGCCTTCCCAAAAGAGGCAGGACGAAGGCCACGGGATCCGGATCCCAGACGCGTTGGCTCATAAGAGGGGGGGGGCGGAAAGCGGAAAAACCAGGGGGCGGCCCCTGGTTTTTCACGCTTGGGAATAGATCCCGGTTTAGAGGAGTTAGGCCTCGGGACGGCCTCAAGACGGGGTGCGGCCGTCCCGGAAGCCGCCTTGGCTAGTTATCCACGTCGGTGCCGGTGAAGACGCCCACCACCCGGCGGTTTTCAGCCCGACCGGCCGCGGTGTCGTTGGTCGCGATGGGGCGGGACTCGCCGTAGCCCACCGAGGTGATCTTGGCGGGGTCGACGTTGAACTGACGCACCAGGTAGTCGCGCACGGCCGCGGCCCGGCGATCGGAGAGCTTCAGGTTGTACTCGTCGGAGCCCCGGGAGTCGGTGTGGCCCTCGATCACGGCGGTGGAGCCGGGATGGCGGTTAAGGAATTCGGCGACCCGCTCAACCTCGTTGCGGTACTGGGGCTTCACGACGGCCTTGTCGAAGTCGAACTTGATGTCCAAAGTGATGGACACCGCGATGGGGCAGCCGTCGGAGTCGATCTTGTAGCCGGCCGGAGTTCCGGGGCACTTGTCCAGAGCGTCGCAGACGCCGTCACCGTCGGAGTCGGGGCAGGCGGTGGGCTGGGCGAACTGGAAGGTGAGACCGGCGGTGATGGAGGGGCCGGAGAAGCGGAAGTCGTCGTCCTTCTTGAAGGCGTAGACCTCGTTTAACTCCATGCGCAACGCCACCACTTCGTTGAAGAAGTACTTGAAGCCCAAGCCGGCGTTGGCCGTGGCCGAGTTGTAGTCGGTGCCGTTGTCGCCCTCAAGCTTCAGGGCGCCGACGCCCAGGGTGAAGTAGGGCACGAAGTTGTAATCCGTGAGGAAGTGGTAGATGCCGTTGAAACGGGCCAGGAAGACGTCATGGTCCCGAGCCACCTCGTCCGCGGGCACGTTTTTTTCATCCAGGTTGAAGGCGTAGTGGCCGAAACCCTCGATACCCCAGTTCTTGGTGAAGTTGTAACCCAGTCCGAGGCCCACGATGGCGCCGTTGTCCAGATCCTTGTGGGGGAAGATGGCGCCGCCCATTATGCTTAAGTGAAGAGATTCCGGCTGTATCTGGGCCGCCGCCAGAGATGGGAAGCTCATAACGAGAGCGAACGCCGCCAGGATCAAGATTTTTGACTTCATAGAAAAACGCTCCTTGATTTCAAAGCTGAATTAAATTTTAAAAACGGTGAAATATCTAAATTTCGTATCCGGCTTGCCTGGAGATTCCGCCGGAGGGCGGCCCGCTCGACGGGGTTGGGAAGAAATTTTTCCGCTCGGGGCTGAAAAAAGGGGGGGGGCCGGGGAACCCGGGCGGGCCCTCCGCCGGCCCGAGCCTCCCGCCGGAGGCTCAAATTCGGGGGGGAAACCCCTCCGCGGAAAAGAATTTCTCAAAAAACGCCGAACCGGGCTTCCAAAAAGGGAAAAGACGGCCGGAACCCCGGGGAACGATTGTTTCTTAACACCTTTTCCGGCCTTTTACAAGCCCGGAAAAGCGCGTTTGGGGGATTGTCCGCTCTTTCGGGGCGCCGCCTTCCGCCCGAGGATCCCGCGGCGGCTAAAAAAAGGGGTGGCGGCGCTTCCGGAAGGGGGCCTTACCTCCGGAGACGGCGAGAATGGCTCCGGGAGACGTTTGCCCATAGGGTGTTTCCCTAAACGCCTCCGGGAGGCCGTTTACGGATCCGGAAGCGGATCCGAAAAAACGCGTCCGGCGAAGCCGGCCGCATAACAACCGCGGTAAACCGGAACGAAATGGAAGACTTTAGACAAAGACGCTTCAAGGCGCGAAAAACCAAGGCCGGATAACCCGCGGCCTGGGGGGCTTCGGTGGGCGGCCATGCTGAAATGGAGAAAGCGCCACGCCGATCTGGGAAAAAGAGATTTGGAGCCGCGCGGAAACGGAGCCTGGGAGCTTCCGTAAATTGTAGAATAACGGACAAAAATCGGTCTGTCAATCTTAATCGTGAATTTGTGAAAAATTACGGACGGCCTCCCGAAACAGCTTGGGGCGCGCTAGATGTTTATGGAAGAAAGGCTCGGCATGCGAAATATAGCGGAAAACCAGCTTGAAAAGGGAAAAAATTATTTTCGCGGCCCCGCGGGGGGGGGGAAGCCCGAGGACGCGGGGTTAATTTTTTTTCGCTTTCCCCGACCTTTGGCCCGTCCCGGGCCTCGTCTTGGAGGCGGCGCCCGGGGCCGGAGGGTGTTCCGGCGGCGCCGGGGCCTCCCCGGCGCCGTCTATCCGGCGAAAGGGGGGAGGGGGAAGGGAGCCGGCGGACGATTTTTTTCTCCTTTTTCGTTCCCTTCCTATTTTATTCCATCTCTTCGGCGCGCGGCCGTCGGCTTCCGGCGCCGCGGCCGTCGGCGCGCCCGCGGCCGTGAAACATTATTATACGGCGACGTCGCCTTGGGCGCGGAGAGTCCGTTATGAAAATTGTTGAAGAGACCGCATACCAAATGCGGGATGAATCATAATATTATACGGTCTATAAAGTATATAGTTGTAAAATTTTTAAAAGAAGGGACTAGCGCGGCCGCGTCGACGTTATTATTCGGTCGTCCGTTCAAAATTATTATTACGTGTATTACCTTTCAAAATTATTATCCCGCGGACGTCCGCGGAACATTATTATTATGGCGGCCCGTTCGACGCCGCGATACGGACGCCGATACAACCGCGTTCCCGTTTTCCGGTTCGCCCCCTTTTTTTTACCCGAGCGCGGCGGTTTCCGCCGCGGCGTCTCCTTTTCCGGATTCCAGCGTCCCTCCCCCGTCGTTTCCGCCCAGCCGCCTTTCCGCCTTTGGTTCCCGGGGCTTGAAGCTTTCCCGCCGGCGGGGGGTTTACGGCTGTTTAGGGCTTTTCCGGATCTCCTAGGTCTGGATCTTTTAAAAAGAGGTGTTTGCGAAGGGAGAGGAGGGCGAGGAGGATGGCGAGGGCGGCCGCGAGGGGGGCGAGGAGATAGCCGCCCCGGGTGAAGAAGGTCTCGGGGAGTTTTTCCGGGAAGGGAACCTCGTAGATCAGGGCTTTCACCTCGTTTAGGGCGGAGCGCTCTTTAACCCGCCCGGAGGGGAGGATGACGCCGCTTATCCCGTTGTTGGCGGCGCGGAGCAAGGGCAGCCGGGTCTCCACCGCCCGGAGGATGGCGTGGTTGAAGTGCTGGTCCGGCGCCCAGCTCTCGCCGAACCAGGCGTCGTTGGTGGTGACGACGAGGACGTCCGCCCCCAGGCGGGCGTTCTCCCTGGCCAGATAGGGAAACAGCGATTCGAAGCAGATTAAAGGCCCGAAGCCCACCCCGCCGTAGTTTATAAGGCCGGGGGCGGCGCCGGGGGAGAAGTTTCCGGCCGCGCCCAGTATCCCCCCGAAGACCGAGCTCCGCAGGAAGGGTAGGGCGTCCCCCAGGGGCACGTACTCCCCGAAGGGCACCAGGTGTCTTTTATCGTAGTAGGGGCCCGTCGTCCGATCCGGAAAGATCACCCAGGCGCGGTTTCTTAGAGACGGCGTCCCTTGGGAATCGTAGGCCCGGGCCGTCACCCCTATGAGCATGGGGATCCGCAAACGGTCCGCGAGATCCAGGATCCACTGGCTCTCGTAGGGGTCGCCGCCGAAGACGAAGGGCGCGGCCGTCTCGGACCAGACGATTAAAAAGGGGGCGCGGGCGGCGGCCTGGGCCGCCAGCACCCCGTAGCGCCCCAGGATGCGCTCCCGGTAGGCCGAGTCCCATTTGTATGTCTGATCCACCGAGGCCTGGAGCGCGGCGATCCTCTTTACGGGGGCGTCCTTCACCCTTTTTTCGTGGCGGTCGTAGGCGAGGGTTCCGTAGGCGAGCAGCAAGAGCAAGGTCGAAAGGGGGAGGATGAGGAGTTTAAGGGCGGCGGCCTTTTTTTCGGCGCTTTTCAGCCGCAGGAGGGCGGTGAAGAGACAGGCGTTTATCAGGAGCACCGGAAAATTGAGGCCGTAGACCCCGATCAGATCCGCCGCCCCCAGGAGCCTGGGGGCGGCCGCGAGGCTTCCGGCCGGAGGGGTCCAGTTGAAGCCGGTGAAGACCCAGTTTTTCAGGTATTCCGCTCCGCTTAAGACGAGGGCGGCGTTTAAGGCGAAGAGGAGGGGGCGACGCAGGGGATCCCGCTCCGTTATGAGCCGGGCCCCGATTCCGTGGTAGAGGGCCAGGTAGGCCGCGAGGATCATGAGGATGAGGGCCCCCCCCCAGGGCCCCAGGCCCCCGTGGACGCTCATGACCTCGCTTAGCCAGGGAAAAGAGGCGAGCCCTAAGGCGAAGCCGTAAAGCCAGCCGTAAAAAAAGGCCTTTTTGCCGCTTTGGCCCGTTATGGCCCAGAAAAGGGGGATCAAGGAGAGGAAGCTCAAAGGATATATCGAGAAGCGGGGAAAGGCCAGGGCCTCCAGGATCCCCCCCAGAGAGGCGAGGATGGCGGCCGGGAGGGGGTTTACGGGGGGGGCGGGGAAGCGGGGAAAAGAGGGGGGCATGGGGAGGGGCCGGAGCGGGGGGTTGACGGGAACCGCCGCGGGCGGAGCGGGAACGGCGGCGGTTGACGATTCGTGATGTTGAGGAAAAATTAAAGATAATAATTTATAATGTCAATAAAAAATATAGTAATTTAAATTTATAACATTAATAAATATTTAATAATTCAAATTTAAAATGTTTATAAAAAATTAACAATAATAATTCGTAAAGTAGATAAAAAATTAATTTTTATTATGAAAGCTAAAGAAAGACGCGGGGACGCCCGGAAATCATCTCGAAGCGGTCCCGCCGAATCAAGGCCGGCGCCGAAATAGCCTCCGCGGCGGAGCGGCGGAAAAGAACTTCAGGCGGGCTGGGCCCCTTCACGCGGGCGGGAAGGAAAGGGCTCCCCGGTAGCCTTTGGGAATCTCCAGCTCCAGCATGGCGCAGGCGAGGCCCGAGCCTATGCCCATGAGGGCTATCCTCATTCCCGGCCGGACGAGGCCCTCGCGGTCGGCCAGGTGGAAGGCGAAGGGTATGGCCGCGGGTCCCATGTTGCCGTAGCGGGGGTAGGTCTTGAACACCTTCCCCCAGGGAAGCCCCAGGGCCTCGGCGAAGCGCCGGGTGTTCACCTCGCTTACCTGGTGGGAGATAACCAGGTGGAAGTAATCCGGATTCCACCCGAAGGCCTCCTCGCCTCGGCGGAAGGTCTCCCGGGCCAGCTCCACCCCTTTTAAGAGGAGCTTTCCGGAGTCCGTCACCATGGATTCGTCGTCCCCCCGGCAGAGGTCGACGGAATGGGGGTCGGACAGGGTAGACACGCCTTTGATCCTGGGGGCTTCGGGATGACGGTCGGCCCGGCCCACGAGCATCGCGGCCCCGCCGGATCCGAGGGTGAGGGTCGCGAAGTGCCGGAAGAACTCCCCCGTCTTGACCCCGGGCGCGAGGAGCCTCCTCACCGTGCTCTCCAGAACCGGCCGGGAGTTTTCACCGGCCACCACCAGGGCGTAATCGATCGCCCCCGCGTCCGTCTGCAAAGAGGAAAGGACCAACCCGTCCACGAAGCCCAGGCAGGCGGAGCCCAAATCAAGACTCGAGCACATGGGCCCCAGGCCCAGACGGCTGTGGACGATGGAGGCGGTGGAGGGCTCCAGACAGTCCCGGCCCACGGAGGTGGAGTAGAGGACGTCCGTCTCCTCGGGGGGGAAGCCGGAACGGGTGAAAAGCCTCCGGGCGGCCGCGGCCGCCATGAGGCTGGGCGGGGCGTCCAAAGGATAGAGGTTGCGGGATTTGATTCCGGTCATCTTTTCGATGATTCCGGAGGGCAGGGAGGCGCTGTGAAAAAGCGGGGCCAGGGCCTCCTCCAGGGCGGCGGAGGAAAGGGCCTCCGGCCCCTCGTCTCCGGCCCAGGACAGGATGGCGGAGTTGTGAAAGACGGGAAGTCTGCGCATGGGAGTTTTTGAACCCGGCTTTTTTATGATACGATTGTTGGGCGGGATTCCTCCCTTTTTTGGGGGAGGATCCGGGGCGAAGCGCGGCCGGATATGTTTTTGGGGTCCTTTTTCCGCCGTCGGGCGCGTTTTTTTGGATCTTTTCGGCTTTCCGGACACCCGTTTCACCCAAGCGGCTTCATGATTGTTTCTTCCGCGCCGGAATTGATCCCCGCCGCCGGGAATTAAAACGGGCTCCCTCAAGGAGCCGTCGAAAGCATGGAAAAATTCGGAAAAAAAGAAGGCGGGCGTCCGCTTCGCCGGCGCCCCGCCCTGAAAACGAAAACTTGAAGGAACGATTATGACCGATGCCACTTTTCCGCGCAAGACCAAAATAGTCGCCACTCTGGGGCCGGCCTCCTCCGGCCGCGAGGTCCTGGGGAGGATGATCGACGCCGGCTTGAACGTAGCCAGACTGAACTTCTCCCACGGCGACCACGCGAGCCACCGCCAGGTGATCAAGACCCTTAGGGAGATCTCCGAAGAGAAGGGCGTCGAGGTGGGGATCCTCCAGGATCTTTCCGGACCCAAGATTCGCTTGGGAGCCATAAGCGAAAGGCGCCTGGAGACGGGCCAGCGCATCCGCCTGGTGGTGGGCCAAGGGGAGACGCCTCCGGACGCCCTTTCCGTCAACTACGAGTTTTTGGCGGACGACGTGGAGGTGGGTTCCCGCATCCTTTTGGCCGACGGCCGCATGGAGCTTAAAATCCTCGGCAAAGACGGGGAGGGGCTTTTAGCCGAGGTCTTGACCGGCGGCGAAATAAGCGCCCACAAGGGCGTGAACCTCCCCGACTCCAACCTCCGGGTGAGGGCCTTCACCGAGAAGGACAAGCTGGATCTGACCGTGGGCCTGGACGCGGGCGTGGATTTCGTGGCCATGAGCTTCGTGCGGCACGAAGACGATCTAAAGCCGGTAAGGGAGATGATAAACCGCTCCACCAAGCCGCCTTTGCTGATCGCGAAGATAGAAAAGCCCCAGGCCCTCAAACGCATTCCCCAGATTTTGGACGTGGCGGACGGGCTCATGGTGGCCAGAGGCGATTTGGGGGTGGAGATGGCCTTGGAGGATGTCCCCCACATCCAGAAGATGCTCATAAACTCCGCCCGGCGCCGGGGCAAGGTGGTCATCACCGCCACCCAGATGCTGGCCTCCATGGTTTCCAGCCCCAGGCCCACCCGGGCGGAGGTGACGGACGTGGCCAACGCCATTTTGGACGGCACCGGGGCGGTGATGCTCTCGGACGAGACCGCCGTGGGCCAGTATCCGGTGGAGTCGGTGGAGATTTTGGACCGGGTGGCCCGGGCCACCGAGCCGCAGATAGACGCCGAGAAGTTTTTGGAAGAGGAGATGGACGAGGCCTTGAACCCCATGGGCGCGAGCATCACCCACGCGGTCTCCATCCTCGCGAAGGAGCGCGGCGCCAAGGCCATCGTGGCCATCACCCAGACGGGATCCACCGCCCGTCTGGTTTCCCATTTCCGGCAGCGGGTGCCCGTCGTGGGCATGACATCCTCCCGGACCACCTTCCGCCAGCTCACCATCTCCTGGGGCGTGATCCCCGCCCTGGCTCCGGCCTGCGACTCGGTGACCCTTTTGGAGCAGCTGGCCTCCGAGTTTTTGGTGAAGAACAAGCTGGCCACCAAGGGGGACGTGGTGTTCATCACCTGCGGACTGCCGCTTCAGCGGAGCGGCACCACCAACCTCATAAAGCTCTTGGACATAGGGGAGACGGTCTAGCGCCTTTCGGCGTTCCCGCGAACGATCTTTTCCCCCGGGGGGGCGGCTTTTTAAACTCTTAGGATCCGCCAGCATCCTTTCAGGGCCGCCCCTTGTTTTTCTCTTCGCGGACGCGGACTTTAAAAGGAGGCGTTTTTTTTCCCTGGGAAGTTTTTCCCTTTAAGACGCGCGCTCCCGCGCCCTTAAGAAGCGCGCCCGCGCGCCCCTCCCTCGGGGCGTGGTTTTCCGCGCCTCGCTTAAATAGGCGCTTTTTAAGGTCCGGTTTTTATCGGCGGCGGAAATTTTTTCGTCTTGAAATTTTCTCTTTTGTAAAGGGCCTTTTCACATTTTTTTCTTTCGTAAAACTTTTTCACCGCGTTTTTTTTCGCTGGCGAAAGTTTTTTTATCGCCGGATTTTTCTCTTTTGTAAGCGTCCTTCACCGCGTTGAACGTCTCCTTTTCCGCCGATTGAAAGATGTTTCGAGGGTCTGGCTTTTCGGGATTTTAATCGTCTGGGAAGGCGGACGGGGCTTTCTTTTCCACGGGGCGCCTTCGTAAAAAAAGGCCTGCGGGGGAGGCGTTTTTTTGGCGGGGGCGCCTCCGCGGCCTTAAGGCCGGGGACCTCTTATTTCAAGTCCATGGCCCATATTTCCGATAAGACTGGAGGATGAGAGCCGGTGATTTGAGTTTTACCGCGGTTTAAACGGCGGCTTGGAACGACAGGGGTTTTTCATGTCCAGTAGCAAGAAAGTGTCACAAGTTGTGGTGAAAGTGCCCTGCCCCGACCGGATGATTGAGGTCAGGGTGACCCCTCCCGACAGCAAGCTGGACGTGCGCATCCTAAACGAGGGCGACACCCTGGAAGTGAAGATCCTCCCACGGGGAAAACAGATAGCGGTGAAGGTCACCCCCGCGGACGAGGACTTCGAACTCGTTAAAGACTCCGACCATCCTGCCGAAAAAGGAAAGGCGGCGGGGGACGCCACCCGCGGAAGCTCCGCCTCCCCGGCCCCATCCTCCAACCCCCCGGTCACGGGCAACACCTTTCTGGGGGTGGAGGTGCACGAGCTCAAAGTCGAGGATCTAAGCCAGCTGGACGCCCCCGAGGCCGCCCGGGAGGGGGCGTCGGGCGTCGTTTCCTCTAAAAATCAAGCGCCCGAAACCAAACCGGACGAGTCGGGAAGGTTCTACGAGGAGGACTCCTCCTTTCCTTTGATCCAAGCCCCCCTGGCCGCCCTGGAGGACTCTTCCGGAGGCGAGGCCTTCGGCGAGGGCTTAGCCTCGGTGGCGGCCGGAGAGGCCGCCGCTCCGGAGGGCGCCGCCGGCGAGGCCCCGCCAACTGGCTACGAGTTCGATGAAAAAACCATAGCCGAGGCCAACCTCCTCCTGGAAGGGCTGGGCCAGCCGCCCGTGGCGGCGGCCCCCGCTTTCGCCGGAGAAGAAAGCTCCGAAACCTCCGAAACCTTCGAAACCCCGCGGCCGGACGACGGATCTCCCGGCGAGGCCTCGCCAACTGGCTACGAGTTCGATGAAAAAACCATAGCCGAGGCCAACCTCCTCCTGGAAGGGCTGGGCCAGCCGCCCGTGGC
>JAISMF010000020.1 GCA_031276865.1 Deltaproteobacteria bacterium
CTCCCATATTTAGTCAAATAAAGGTCCCTTTTTTGATTAAGGGAGTAATATGCTAAATTAAAAGAATGCAATTGTCAAGAATTCCTCCTAAAATCACCACCAATTACTTGAAGCACCCCGCCCGGGCCTTCCGTCTTCGGAGCCGGGCGGACGCCTTTCAAGCGTTAAATTTAGTTATTGTAATTAAATATTAAATTTGTATTTTATTGCGGCGGGGAGGCTGCGGATTCGGGAGGGATGGGGGAAATAGGCGCTTCGTTTCAGCGGAAGATAGGGAGGGGTCGCGGGGGGGGGCTTCGGGAGGGGGGCGCCGAAAAAGGGGGGGACGGGGGAAAACAGGGCGGCGGGACTGGAAAATCCTTTTTAAGCGCCGCCGCGGCGAAGTTTCCCCCGGGGCTTGCGCGCTTTTAAATCCGCTCCGGTTATTTCAGGCGCCGAAGCGCTTGGGAGCGGCGTAGCGGGAGGGAGGCATGTGGAGGCGGGTGAAATTCTGGGCCTGGGCGGGCTCCTCCGGGACTTCCAGCTCCCGGGCCAGCCGCAGCATGGATTCCTTGAGGATTTCCAGGTCCTTGTAATATTCGATGAGCACGATGGGTTTGAGTCCGGCCCGCCTGGTCCGCTCCAGGACGAAGGAGAGCCAGGCCCACTCCCGCTCCTCGGGGTATTCGTGGGTGTCCACCCCCAGGCGTCTGGGCTCGGCGGGGAGGTAGGGTCTGGAGACGTGGATTTCCACCACCTTTTCCAAGGGAAGGCGCTCCAGGTAGTAGAAGGGATCGAATCCCATGTTCACGGCGCTGATGGCGGCGTGGGCCAGATCCAAAACGAGCCCGGCGTTGAATTTTTCTAAAAACTCGGCGATGAAATCCGGGTCGCAGACGAGGTTGTAGAGGCCGGTCGGGTAGAAATTATAGTTCTCCAGGCCCACGGGGCCGTCGTAGGCCGTCCGCAACAGCTTCATATTGCTCTTGGCGCGCTCGCGGATGGCTTTGGCTCCCAGGATGGGGGACAGGGGCATGACGCCCTCGTGGCGTCTGGCGGAGGGACCCAGATCGCAGCTGAAAAGGGCGGGCCGAGTCGCCTCGAGGTGGGCCTTGACCGGCGGAAACTGGTCTTTGAAGTCGTCTTCGACGACGCCGTAGCCCCAGTGGAAGACCCGGGGAATCTCGGGGGGCAGAAAGGAGGGGGGATCGGGGTTCTTGACCTCCAGAACGTCGGCCATCCGAATGAGCTCGTTGGTCGTGGGGTTCGACCGATCGAAGAGATGGGACACCGGTAGGCCCAGAAAAGCCGCTCTCGTCATGAATCGCTCTCCTTCGGGTTCAAAAGGAGGGAAAACGTTTCCCGCGCGTCCGTGTTTTCCGCCCCGCCGTCCGGGGGCTCCGCCCCCGGACGGCGGAAGGGCGCGTGAAATCAAAAACCGTATCGTTCGAGCTTCGGTAAGTCCGTTTCGGGATAAATCCGGCTAATCGTCCCGCTGCTTCGAGGACGGCGTTTTACCCGAGGCGGGGCTGTTTCAAGTATAGCACAGTTATTTTACGAAACCGTGAAAAAAATTTGTTTGAAAAAATTTCCCCGGGTGCGTTTACGCCCGCTAAAGCTCCAAGATCCGGATGAAAACCGCGCGGTGCGCTTTCCCTTAAGGATTCATCATCTAGTCTTCTATATGATTTTTGACGCGTTTAAAAAAAACCGATTGAAAGATCCCGAGGGAAAACCGCGGAAACGGAGGAAGCCACGCGAGCCGTTAAAGCCCGTAAGACGCCCGCCTCCGACGGTTTCCGGCGGATGAGGCTAAAGATGGTTTTTGGGGAAAATTTTCAAAATTATTCAAATTCAACCGGACGCCTAATTGAACCGGACGCCTAGCGATTTTTTTTAAAGCCGGACACGGAAAAATTCACCTAGGGAAACGGAGATTTTTTTTCAAGATCACTTCGCCTCGCGAAAGATCCTTTCCGGCGGAATACTTGGCGAAATCCTCTCCCGGACTTAAAAGCCCTCGTCTCCCAGGGCCCGGCCCGACGCGTAAAAAAACAAGGTCGTTCAAGCTTAAGTTCTTTCCCTTTTTTATATCCGCCCCGGCCACGGCGAAGCGGCGGATGAGATCCGGCCTCTCGGAGGGAAGCGGAGCCTTAACGGGGCTTCCCCAATAAGGGCCGCTTCTGGGATCCCCTTGGGGGATTTTTTCCCGCCCGGAAAGCCTCGCCGCCTCGGAGGGGAGGATGCTCATGAAGTTGTCGCCGCCTTTGAGGGTTCTATCGGTCGTGAAGTGCTTCTCCACCGCCAGGGCGGATTCTCCCAGGGCCATGAGGGCGGCCTCCGTTCCCAGGCTGTGATCGGAGAGGCCCGCCGGAAGGCCGCGTTCGAGCCACGCGGCCATGACCGCGAGGTGGACATCCTCCGGGGGGCAGGGATACAGGGAGGTGCATTGCAGGAGGGCCAGGGGCGGCGCCTTGAGGAGGGCCAGAGCCTCGTCCACCTCGCTTTGAGCGGAGGCTCCGGTGGAGAGGATCAGGGGAATTCCCGAAAGCGCGGCGGTTCGGATGAGGGGATGGAAGTCGATGTCCCCGGAGGAAATTTTTATGAAGTCGGCTTTAAAGTCGCATGCGAGCTCCACCGCCTCCCGGGAGAAGACGCTTACGCCGCATCTAAGGGAAAGATCGTGGGAGAGCTTGATTAAATCCGCGAGAAGTCCGAAGTCCGTCTCCTCTTTCAGAAGCTCGGAGTAGGCCGGATTGTCCGGGTGGACGAGTTCGGAAACCCGGTAGGCCTGAAACTTCACCGCCCAGGCGCCCGTTTCGGCGGCGGCCTCCACCATGGAGCGGGCGAGGGCCGGATCGCCTTGGTGGTTTCCCCCTATCTCGAGGATTATCCTCCCCTTTTCGGGGCGGTTCATTTCCCGCATGGACACCATGTGTCTTCCGGCCGGAAGCCCTCCGTCTTGACGATTAAAAGCGTCCGGCGCGACGACGGCTTAGTAGGCCGAGGTCAGGACTCCTCCGGAAAAGGTCGCGCGCAGCACGTCGTCCGCCCCGTCTATCATCACTATCTTGTCGTTTTCGGATCCCGGCATGTCCACGAAAAGCCGCAAAACCGAGCGCTTGAAGGAGAAGGTGTAGAGGTCGTCGCCGGAGACTTTTTCCCGGGAGCTGGGCTCCCCCAGGGCCATGATGAGCTCCGCCGGAGTGGTGCGTCCGATGGTGACGTTTAAGGTGATGGTGTCCAGATCGGCGGGATAGGGCTCGTAGCAGCCGGCGAATAAACACGCGAAAAGAAGGACCGCGAGGGCGGGGAGGGTTATTTGTCTCATTAAAAGCCACCTTATGAATTTGGAATTTTTTTTTGGCGCGGATTAAGGATCGAAAAAGGCGGCGTCTTTTCCAGGAAGAAAACGGTTCGCCGGATCTGGTCTTCCAAGCTTTCCAAAGAGCCCGCTCGAGCCCCTCGGGGCCTCCTCCGAAGCCGATAAGGGAGGGCCGACTCCGGGGGGGTCAGATCTCCCTTCGCGCCCGGTCTTCCTTTCCGACTTGATCCTCGTCCGGCGCCAGGCCCTCCTTTTGGGAGCGGCCGAGGTCCTCGTCTTCCATTCTTTTCAAATCGGAGGAATAGGAGCCGGGGAGGGGATCCATTTTGATGATGATCCCCTCCAGGCGGATGAGCCCCGTGGACCGGTATTCCGGACGGTTGAGGGAGAAGAGGTAGGATCTCTCCAACAGCAGGGGATGGAGGTGCGTGAGGAGGTTTTTTTTGAAGTTGTCCTGGCTGATGAGGTTTAAAACCGACACCTGGGGCAGGGCGTAGGGATTGAAGTCGAAAACCGCCGGACTTTTAAATATCCTGGAGGGCGGACAGCGCTCCAAAAGCATGGTCACGTCCAGGGCCTCCTTGGGGACGCAGCCTAAAAGGAACGTGTTGTGGGAGCGGTAGAACTCCTTGCGGCCCACGGCCCGGATCCATAGTTCGCCTTGGGAGTTTATCTCGATGTTTTTATAATTGCTCCCGAGCAGCCAGGAGGCGTGGCGCACGTTGTTCTTGATGGCCACGTCCTGGAGGCCCAGGAGCACGTTTCGAGCCGAAAGGCCCGGAGGCCCCTCGTCCCCCTCGCGGTAAACGCTCGTTTCGGAGCCGGCCCCCTGGGCCAGAAAGCTCCAGAAGCCCTCGGCCAGCCGCTCTTCTTTCGCGAGCTGGCTGTAGAGCTTGTCCTGCAAAAGGAGCGCGTTGCGGTGGGCCGCGGCCGGATGGGTGAGGAGGTAGTCCTTGCGGTATTTCCGGAAGGACCCCTGGTTTTTTTCCAGATCCAGGGCCTCGAAGGCCAGATTCAGCTCCACCGCCCTGGCGTTGGCCTTCTCTTTGCGCTTCCCGACGGTGTCGGGATGGAAGGTTTTCAAGAGGCTGCGATACATGGTCTTAAGGACCGCGAAGAGCTCCTTTTCGCTCAGCTCGCCCACCAGGGCCGGGGTCAGGCCGAATATTTCAAAGGGGTTGCGGGCCACTTCATCCACCGGAGGGGGGGCCCGGATCTTTTCCGGAGAGCCTTTGGAGGGTGTCCGGCGAGACTCCCACGGGAACTATGGGGGAGACGGTGACGCGGCCCTGGGTGTAGTGCCAGACGTCCGTCTCCCGGGGTTCCAGATGATCGTCTTTCCGGCGGTAGCGGACGCACTCCAGGGTGTCTTCGTCTATTCTAACGGTTTCCAGGAAATCGTAGGGGGTGGCCTCATGGGGTTTCACCCACTTGAAGCCCGGGACCTTTATTTCCGGCGGGATGTTGATGTTTAAGACCACCTCCCGGGGTATCTTCCAGCCCGGGTAGGCCGAAACGGCCGCGGCCGTGACTTCGCCCACCTTCTCCCAGTCGGGGGGGAGCTCGTTTCCCACCGAGACGGCCAGGGCGGGATAGCCGGCGCAGGCGGCCTCCAGGGCCGCCCCCACGGTGCCGGAATAGTTTATGTCGTAGGCCAGGTTGGTGTCGTTGTTGACCCCGCTTATCACCAGCTCTATGGGCGGGTGGTTGAAGAGGCTTAGGCCCAGGCGGCAGGCGTCCGCGGGCGAGCCGGAGACCGCGTGGGCCTCGGCTCCGGAAAGCAGGGCCGCTCTCTTGACGGTCATGGTTTTTCGGAGGGTGACGGCGTGGGAGGAGCCGGAACGCTGCTCCGCCGGGGCGCAGACGATCACGTCGTGTCCGGCCGCGGCGAGACCCAGGTAGGCCGCGTTAATGCCGTCGGCCGACACGCCGTCGTCGTTGGTTAAAAGGATCCGCAAGGTCTCTCCTATGAGGAAACGATGTCTTTAGGCCCCTTCGGGCGCGGGTTGATGGTTAGTTGGAAACCGGGAGGGCCGCGGAGCCCGCCTCTCCGGCGGCTTCCAGGGGCGGGGTCACCCTGTTTAAAGTTTCTCCCTCCGGGGCTCCGATCTCTCCCCGCATGAGGAGGCGCAGACGGGGCCGTTCGGGGTCGTTGGAGAGGACCGTCACGGATTTCACATAATTCTGGCCCGCCCATTCGCGGTAGAGGTCCACGTTCACCGTCACCTTGCCGCTTTTTCCGGGCGGAATGAATTTATCGAAGCTCACCACCGTGCAGCCGCAGCCCGGCACCACCTCGTAGATGAGCAGGGCGTCGTCGCCCTCGTTTGTCATGGTGAAATCGTGCGCGATGGTGGTTCCGGCCGGACTGGCGCCGCCGTCGAACTCCATGGCGTCGAAGCTTATTTTGGGAGCCGTGACGGCCTCCTCCCCTTCAGCCGCCCCCTCCGCCGGGGCGGGGGCGCCGCTTTGAAGCGTTTGGTCCGCCTGGGGGCTTTCCCCGCTTAAAGCGTTTCCGGCGCCCTTGGGTCCGTCCGGAGCCGGGGCGGCCGGGTCGTCCGGAGCCGGGGCGGCCGAGACGTCCGGAGCCGGGGCGGCGTCCCCGGCCGCGGCCGAAGGGGCGTCCTGGCCGGAGGCGGGAAGGCTCATCCAGGGGAGGGCCAGGAGAATAACGGTCAGAAGGGGGATCGATAGTTTTATCATGCCTTGCTCGCGAAAACAGCCTTTCTGGAATTGAACGGAAGCCGGAGCTCTCCGGTGTGAGGGAAATTATACACCGATTAGGCGGCGTTTTCAGCTGAAAAGCGAAAACGCCTATTCGGCGAGCGTCTCCCCGGCGAGGCTTGGTCCTTCGGCGCCCTGAAACGCCGCCGGAGGCGCGGGGGGCGATGATGGGGGGGCTTTTTCTCCGATGCCAAGTGAGCCTCCCCGGGGCGAATTGGCGGTGGATGTTGATATGGTCTATATTTTAATATAATTTTAAAAATTTTTATTATTTTAAGCGTAATAATTAAAGACAATTTTCTAAATAATGAAATTATTTCAAATTAAATCCACCCGAGGCTGAAAAGCTGATGAAACAGGTGAAAATCCGCCGCCGTCTTCGCCGGATTTTAGCTAAAGCTTTCCCGGGCGGTTTGTTCATTCCAAGCGGGAGAAAGCCGCCGAAGAACGAAAAAAGCCCCGGGTTCCGCGGGGCGCGGGTTTTTCAGCCGTTTCCGGATCTTGGCCAGGGAAAGCGGCGCCAGGTCGGGGAGCCTTGTTTAAGGGGCGGATTTTGAATTGGACGGTTCCTGGCGGCGGGAGGGCGGGGCCGCGAAGGAGAGGGCGGCGGCGGAGACGGGCCGCGCTCGATGCGCGAGGGCCGCCGAGGCGCTCCGGCCGGAGGGGTCGGCGCTTTGAGGGGCGAAAGGCGGGTTAGTAATCCAAGAGGGAGGAAAGATCGTCGTCGTCGTCTCCGAAATCATCGTCTTCGTCGTCATCCTCTTCCGCGGCGTCGGATTCACCGGCGCCTTCCTCGTCGGCGCTTTTTTCCTCGTCTTCTCGTTTTTCGTCCTCCGTCGGTTTCGCGGCCAGTCCCTCGACTTCCGAGTAAACGGACGCGATTTTATTCAGGAGAGACTGGCCGTCGCCGGACTCGGCGGTCCAGGACGATATAAGCGACATCAAAGCGGAGGCGCCGCCCAGACGGTAAAATCCGGAAAGATACGCCGAAACGGCTCCGGCCTCGCGCTCCGAGGCTCCCGGAAGATCCATGAAAAAGGAGTCGTTCACGCTGATGACGGAGTTGGGCTGAAGTTTCACAAAGCGAAGCTCTCCGGCGGGGAAAAAGGCCGTCTCCCCCTTGGAGTTGCGTAAGGACAATCCGGCCGGGGAGCACAGAAAACACGCGTCCGGCGAGTTGGATTCGGATTTGTCGTACAGGAGGACCGCGGCGGACGGGTCCGCCCCCGGCGCCAGCCTTCCCGCCGCGTTCTCCAAAGCGGCGGACGGGATGTTCGGGGAGACGAACAAACTGGACATGTAAAAGAGCCTCTCCTTTACTTTCGCGAGTCGCGCTTCGTCCGCTGGATCGTCTTTAATGGAGGGGGCGTCTTTTACGGAAGTCGGGGCGGAGGCGCCGGTTCCGGCGTCGGCGCTTCGTTTCGTTTTCGTCTTTTTCTTGACGAACCTGGGATCGATGGGGTATTGGGGGTTTAGTTGGGGGAAAAAACCTCCGGCCGCGTACCCGTCTTTCACGGTTTTGATGATAAAGGCGAGTCGCTCCGCCCGTTCGGGATCCAGGCGGTTGAAATTGAACACGTGTTTTTCGTTTATAAACAGGGCGTTTAATTTCGTCTCAATCGATTCTATGCCGCTGAACGCGAAATGAAACGGCTCCATGCCATTGCTTTTGCCGTGAACGCCTATATCGGTTATCATGAGGCTCGCTTTGCAGTTTTTCAAAAGAGTGTCGTCATAGAGAAAGTCCACGTCTTGAACGTCTTCGTAAGCCGCGTACGATTTTATCGCGTTGGAAAGCTCTTTTAGCGGTATGGTTGGCCATAAAAAGATCCGAGGAGAGTTTAGAAGCCCGCCGCCGTACTGATTAAACACGCCGTCGATTATATAATTCATTGTTATTTTCCTCGTGAAAAATGTCGCGCGGTTTTCATTTTTGATTGATTTAGACGTATTTTAAGAGTTTTAAGCGTCTACTTAGGCCAGGCGTGATAAACAACCCGTAAAAAATCCGTTTGAATTTCAAGGGGGTGAATTCTATTTCCATGGCCGAAACTTTAGCTATTCCGTAACGAGCGTTGTAAATCGAATAAACGTAATCAATCAACCCCGCGCGTTCGCATGCGGCCGCGTCGGCTTTCGCGACTAATTTCCGAGAGCAACTGGTGAGAAGGACGGCCGCCGCGGGGAAGCAGACGTAGGTTAAAGTAAAGGCCAGACTAAACCGTTCCGTCAGACGGGTGTCGGAAATGAGCCATTTGTATCCTTTAAGTAAGAGCCGTCTTAGGGATTTTATGGAGATGAAACGGAATTCAAAAACCAAGGGTAAATATATGGCTTTCAGGAAGAGACCCAATATCAGACTCGGGATTAAAAACACCGAGAGCATTTTTAACATTTCTTTGTAATCGTTATTCACGCTTAAAGACAACGCGTAAAGAAACATGGATTTTAATTCGGTTTTAGAACATTGTTTGATCGCTTTCGACGTGAGGAACAGGTGGTGGCCTTTTTTGGCCGGAAGCATAAAGGAGTTGATTTCGGAGCTTTTATAGACCTGTATTAAAATCCGTTCTCCGACGTTGAGCTCCGCCGCCGCCTCGTTTAAAACGTTGTAAATTCTGGTTTTATCCAAAGACAATTTAGCGTCCAGATTGATGGGCTGGGCCTGGAGTTGAAACACGGCTATTTTATCCATATATCTATGGTACAGATACGCGAGCGGAGCGACTATTAATATGGGCGCCCCCAGGAGAATCCAGGGAACGAGGCAGAACGCGTAAAATATATAAGCGTGGTAAGGTTTTAAAACGGAATCGGCGCCAGCGGCCGCCGTCTGGGAAAATGGCGCCTTTTCTTGAGGCGCGGCTTTAAGATCTTTTTTCGCTTTGATGACGTCTTTAAGGATGTTTAGAAGGGTCGCGCGGTTCTTCGATTCAACGCTTGAGAATTCGTGCGATAACTTTTTATTGATTATCAATTCTTTATCTACAACGTCCGCGTGGTGTAAATCGCTGAATTTAATCATGAAGCGGTCGAACGCGTCTTTCCAGTATAGCGCGTTTTCCGTCAATATAAGCCCCGCTTTTCCGTTGGAGAATATCGAAGTGTCCAGCAGCAGGAGGATATCCGCCGGATTGATATGTTTAGCTATGGCTTTCACGGCGTTGGCGGCTATTTCCGGAGGTATGTCCGGGGCGAAGAACATTTGATCGCTTTCCGACTCGAGGATCTTTTGAACGTCTTCCTCTTCTGTTTTCTGTTTTTGGACGTCTTTAAAATAGGGATCGGAGGAATATTTTTTTAAAATATCACGTACGGAAATTTCCGGCATTTTATCCACCTTTTATTTTAGCGATTCGACGTTGGCAGTTGAAATTAACGCGTTAAATAAATTTTCCGCGAAAGACCTTCGAGGCTTTTAAAGCTCCCTGGTTCCCCCCGGGGAGCGCCGTGAAAATAAGAGCGGGCGTTCGCCGCCGGAGACGGATAAGGCGGGGCGGAACGTTTCGTCCGGAAGCGAATTTTCCCATTTGGCCGCGACCGCTTCAGCTTACAGCCTTGGTTTCGTGAAGTCAAATTAAATTGAAAACGGCTGGGAGGAATATCGCCTGAAAGGAAAAATTAATTTCCCCGGGGCGTATGTCGTCGTTTTTTAAAGAAGGGAGATTCAATTAACTAAAGCGTTTTTAGCGTGAATCGGACGATTTTATTCACGATGGCGGCGGGATTGTTCCATTTTCATCTCTTTTCGCGGACGGTTTATAATTTTTTTAAAACGGACGATGTTTCCGATAATTATTAAAATTCATCCTAAATTATTTACATTCGGAACCGCTCTCCTCCGGACTCCGGCGACCCGCGCCGGAATCCGTCGCGGTCCGCCCTTTCTTTTCCGTAAAACCGGATCCCCGGGGCCGGGAACGCCTGGACCCTTCAGCGGACGAGGGAAGCCGGCGAGAAATTTCGCCGGGTTTTTTCGCCGGCGCTTTTAAACTGGCGAGCCTCGAAAAGAGTCCGAGCGCCCGTCCGGCGGGGCTTTTCGCCCGCTCCGGCGAAGCTTGAAAAAGAGGGCGGCGGAAAAAGTTCCGGAGAATCTCCGGCGCCTTTTCCGCCGCCTGGGGGGGCGCTTTTTTAACGCGCCCTAAATCTTTCCGTCCATGGACTTCCAGCCGAAGCTTAAATCCGCTTTGTATTTTTCGAAGACCATGGCCTCGTCTTCGATGAGGCTTAGGAGCTGCGCCGAATTTAGCGAGCGGGTGAGCTGGTGGAACTTAAAAAGCCTCGCCAGAAAAAGCGGCGTCACGGAGAGCGCGAGGGCCGTCCGGCCTTCGCAATCGAGGCCGCGGAAGATCAAAGCGCCTTTGTAGATGATCTTCACCCAGATTTCCGGATCCACGTCCAGGGATTCGAGGGGGAGTTTTTTCAGGTTTTCCAGAAGGCCGGCGTGTTCCGGAAAGTGCTTGGCCCAAAACGGCTCGGATTGGCGGGCGATTTCCCTTATCATGTTTCCGGCGCTTTCAGGGGTGATGGTCAGATCCCGAGGCGGCAGGATCTCGGGTTTTAGATCCGTTCCCAGGATGGGGGTGGGGCGGGAGTTTCGCACCTTGAGCCAGATTTCGGGGTAGAGCTCCATGAGCTCGTAGAGGCTTTTCAGATTGGCGCGGAACTCCGCCGCCACGCCCGCGTCTATGGGTCTTCTGACGTGCCCCACCCTGGGGTCGCCCATGAAGGACTGGAAGACGGGTCCGTGCCGCACGGCTTTGACCTGCATGGTGAGTTCGCAGGCGGCGTAGTTGTCCTCGGTGGGCCAGGAGGTGTTCTCCAGGAGCTCGCGGTTGAGGGAGCCGGAGAAGGCGGCGTCCCCCAGGTTGGGATGGCGGATCCGGCGGCCGAAAACCGCCCGGAACATGGGATAGGTGAGGAGGTAGGTGACCGGGGTGTCGAAGAACTGCCTGGAGTATATGGGCGCCGTGTAGCTGGCCCCGTTTTTCAACACGGGCTCCGCAAGTCGGGGGACCCAGCTGGTTTTAACGGTGGAGATGCGGGCGTCGAAGGCCAGGACCACCTTGGGCTCCAGGCGCTGGGCCACCTCCATGAGGTTGAAGAAGCTGTTCTTCTTGAGATTTTGATCCGGAGGCGTGCTCACGTAGATCCTGGGCACGCCGGCCGCGGAGTTTAAGAACAGGTCCCGGGTGTCGTCTTGGGAGAAGCAGTCCGAGTTCACCACCACCCCTTTCAGGTCGGGGTAGTACTTCCGCAGTCCGCCCGCCACCTTTTCCAAGGACAGCTTTATGTTGTCCATGTTGTTGTGGGAGAGGATGCCGGCGACTATGTCGGCCCCCGTGACGGAGTCGGGGTTGATCTCGGTGAAGATCCGTCCGTCAGTTTTTAGCGCGGTCGTACACACTGAAAAACCTCGAAAAATAAACCGTCGCCCGGCGGGTCGCGGACGGGCCTCGCGGGCCCCGGGGGCGTTCGCGGGCCTTTTTTTCGCCGGGGGCGAAAACGCGCGGGGCGGGGGGCGCCGTCGGGCGGGGGCGTCTGAAGGAGAAGGGGGGGGGGAGGCGGGATTCTAAAATTAAAGACGGGCCCGGCGGCCCGGATTATCCGCTTGATGGAGGGCGAAAATCTTAATTAGCCGCGGTATCATAACACATCGCCCCGGAAAAGGGGGAAAAAATGGGGTTTTCGAGTCCAAAGGCCCGCGGGCGGCCGGGCGGCGCCCCTAAAAATTAGATTTTCCGCGCCTTACCGGCGCCCCCTCCCGAGCTAAGCGATTTTTCCGCCTTCCCAGACCCCTGTCAATCCTCGGGGCGGGTTTATCCAGTTTTTTTACATCCTCCGCGCTTTTTTCTTCGTCCAAGAAAGGAGCCGGAAATGAAACGGAAAGCGTCCGCCGCCCTTGTTTAAAGGCCCGCGGCTTAAAAACGGAAATGGTCCGGAAGACGCCGGGGCGCCTCGGGCAATCCGCTAAAGAGGCCCCCGGTTTTTTTTCCGGCCGCGGGCCCTCCCGCCCGAAAGTTCCCCTCCGGACGGGGGGCCTCCTCCGGAATGGGGGGGCGCCGGATCCCCGTTGGACAAAGGGGGGGGCGATTTGATATAAGGTGTTTGTATTTTTTTTGGCTCCGCCTGATTTTCCCCCCGCCCCGCGTCCGGAGGGCGGCCCCCACGGGGCCGCCCTCCGGGAGGGCGCGGGGCCGCGGGGCTTCACCGACGACAAGTCGCTTCAGGGAGGAGATTCATGGTCACATGCGTTTTCGTAGCCTCGGACGTCAAGGCCGAGAAGATCAGGTTTCTGGACAGTCTCAGGAACTTCTGCGCCGCGGGCGCCGGCGGCGGCGGGGGCTGCGGCGGCGGGGGCTATTTCAAGACCATAGCCGCGGCGGAGGACGACTCCAGGCTGAGGGAGATTTCCGCGAAGCTCAAGACCGCGCCCGAGGATTTGTACGGGATCCGCGCCGAGGAGGCCATCCTCCTCCTCAACCGCGGCAAAGAGGCGGAGATAATCGAGCGGGTCCTCTCCAAGTTCTTCGGGCTTTCCCAAAGGTTCTCCCAGATCCCCGTGGAGGGGGCGGATCTGGACTCGCCTTTGGCCTTCGATCTCCAGGGGCTGGACGCCGTCCTGGCCGCCAACCTCGCGGCTCCGGTGGTGGCGGTATCCTCCTCCCCCTCGAAGGCCCTCTCCTTAAGGCGCCACTACCTGGACAAAGGCGCCGAGGTCATCCTGGTCGCCCTCCTGGGAAAGGCCGCGGGGCCCGAACTCGAGGCGCTCGAGAACCTGGGGCCGGGCTTTTTGGCCGTCGGGGGTTACGACGAGCTGGCCGCCAAGTTCGGGGACCTGGCCGGAGCGGTGCACTCCTTCAAGCCCTCGGTGCTCGCCCCCAAGAGGTTCGAATTCGAGCTGGTGGAGAGGGCCAGGGCCGACAAGAAGACCATCGTCCTGCCGGAAGGGGACGACGACCGCATCCTCCAGGCGGCGGACGACATCCTGCGCCGCGGCTTCGCCTCCATCGTCATTCTAGGAGACGAGTCCCGGATCCGGAAGCGGGCGGGGGAGCTGGGTCTTGGTCATTTGGACCAGGCCGAGCTTTTAAAGGTCGAGTCCGCGCCCTTCCGCGGGGAGCTCGTGAACCTTTTCGCGGAGCTCCGGAAGGCCAAGGGGGTCACCCCCGAGCAGGCCGACAAGCAGCTAAACGACCGTAACTGGTTCGGCACCATGATGGTCAAATCCGGCCGGGCCGACGGCATGGTCTCGGGCGCGGCCGGCTCCACGGCCGACACCATCAGGCCGGCCTTGTCCTTGATTAAAACCAGGCCGGGCTGCTCCATCGCGAGCTCGGTCTTTTTAATGTGCATGAAGGATCGGGTGCTGGTATTCGGCGACTGCGCCATAGTCACCAACCCCACGCCCGCCCAGCTGGCCGAGATCGCGGTGATGAGCGCCCGCACGGCCGCGGCCTTCGGGGTGGAGCCCCGGGTGGGGCTTTTAAGCTACTCCACCGGCTCCTCCGGCGCCGGTCCCGACGTGGACGCCGTGACCGAGGCCGTGGCCCTGGCGAAAAAGAACCTGGAGACCCAGTATCCGGGCCTCGCCCTGGACGGGCCCATGCAGTTCGACGCCGCGCTGGACCCGAAGACGGCCGCGAGCAAAATGCCCGGATCCCCCGTGGCCGGCAAGGCCACGGTTTTGATCTTCCCCAGCCTCAACGCCGGAAACATCGGCTACAAGGCCGTGCAGCGCACCTCCGGCGCCGTGGCCGTGGGTCCCGTCATCCAGGGCCTGAACGCTCCGGTGAACGACCTCTCCCGGGGCTGCACCGTTCCGGACATAATCAACACGGTGGCCATAACCGCCTGCCAGGCTCAGGCGGGTTGACATGAACGCGACCGTCGGTTTCCTGGGCTACGGCCGCATGGCCCAGGCCATCTCGGAGGGGCTGGATAAAAACGGCCTGGTCCCCTACAAAAGGCAGATGGCGAGCGACGTGGCCCGGGGTCTTTTGGAGAAGCTCAAAGAGAAGCGCGGCTTCATCGCGGCCAGGGACAACCGCCAGCTCGCGGAGAAATGCCCCATCGTGGTTTTGGCCGTGAAGCCCCATCAGGTGCGGGGGCTGTTAAGCGAGGTGGGGGAGCGCGTCACCAAGGAGCAGTTGGTGATCTCCATCGCCGCGGGCGTGACCCTGCAGACATTGGCCGGAGGCCTGCCTCCGGACACCCCCCTCGTCCGGGTCATCCCCAACCTCCCCGCCCTGGTGGGGAAAGGCGTCACCCTCTTGGCGGCCGCCCCCTCCGCGGGCAAGGACGACGTGGACAACGCCAGGAAGATCTTCTCGGCCGTGGGCGACGTGGTGGATCTCCCGGAGGGCATGTTCAACGAGGGCACGGCCGTCTCCGGCTCCGGCCCCGCCTATTTCTTCCTGGTGATGGAGGGCATGATCCGGGGGGCGGCGCGGCTGGGTTTAAGCTGGGACACCGCCAGGCGGCTCGTGGTCCGCACCTGCCTCGGGGCGGCCTACGCCGCGGATTCGCGTCCGGAATTAAGCCTCGCCGAGCTGCGCGATCAAGTGACCTCGCCTGGCGGCACCACCGCCGAGGGCCTCCTCGCCTTGGAGGAGGGGAGGATCGCCGCCCTTTTCCACGAGGCGCTCAAAAGGGCCAGCGAAAAGGGCAAGAACCTCGCCTAAGGGGCCTCTTCCCCGCGGCCTCCGGCCTCCTTCGGCCGCCTCATTTTTTTTCCACCCCTCCGGCCTTCCTTTCCGGAACCCGCCCTGGGCGGTCCTTCCGCGGGAGCGAGGCCGGTTTTTATCGTTTTTCCCCGTCCGGGCCGCTTCGTCCCGGACGGGGGCGGCCGATCCGATTGCCTCGCCGGCTCGGACGCGTTCATAGGCCGACCCAGGCGGGTTTATGACGGCACCGTTTTCCGCCGCGTCCGGTTCGGGCGCTTTCCAGGGGCGCGCCAAGGGCGGAGGCGTCCTCCTCTTATTTCTTCTTCCGCTCCTTTTTTCGCTTCTCCTGGAAGGCTGCGCCGCCTACGATTCCCGGGAGCTCTGGCGGAAAAACGTCTTGCGCTCGGGCCCCCGGGGCTTCCAGGCGGAGGATTTCAACATCCCCCCCTTCCACCTGGCCGGACTTTTGAAGGTGACGGAGAGGGGGGGGGATCTGGTGGTCTACCTGGAGGGTGACGGCCGCGGCGTGAGCCGCGGCCGGGTGAATCCCGACCCCACGCCGGAGGTTTCCATGACTTTGGATCTGGCCCTCCAGGATCCCCATCCCCGGGTGCTGTATCTGGCCCGCATCGGGCAGTACATGCCCGCCTACGCCACCGAGAAGTACCGGATCTACTGGTCCTCGGGGCGCTTGGCCCCTCCGGCCGTGGAGGCGGCCTCCCGGGCCATCGACCAGGCCAAGGCCAAGTGCGGGGCGGAAAAGGTGCACCTCGTCGGTTTTTCCGGCGGCGGGGGCCTCGCGGTCCTTTTGGCCGAGGAGAGGCGGGACGTGCTCACCTTGGTGACCGTGGCCGGCCTTTTGGACACCGACTGGTGGGTGCGGTCCAGGAACTACAAACCCATGTCCCAGTCCCTAAACCCGGCCGACCGCGCGGAGGATATAAGCCAGATCCCGCAGATCCACTTCTACGGGACCCGTGACGAGCTCATCCCTCCGGAGATGTCCGGCGTCTTCGCCGCCGGACGCTCCTTTTCCAGCCTGGAACGGGTGCCCGTTCCGGCCTTCCACGACCGCGGCTGGTCCGAAAGATGGCCGGATCTTCTGGAAAGACACGTGCTGCCCCTGCGGCGGGCCTTCGGCCGCTAGCCCGGGAAGTTTCCCCCCGCCGGAAAAAGGCCGGCTGGGTCGCGGGCGGCGGTCGCTATTTAAAAATCAAGCCCCCCGGGGGGCTTTTTTTCTTTCGGGCTCCGCCCCTTCGGGTTTCGCGGGAAAAGCGCCCCCCTTAAGCCGCCCCCCCCGCGGGGCCGGGGCGTTTTCCGAAAGGCCCCTTCCGCCTCAACTCCCCGCCGCCTTCGCCTTTTCCACGGCCTCCAGGAGCGCCAGGTTCTCCTCTTCCAGGCCCACGGTGATTCTCAACTGGAAATCCAGACCGTAGGCGCCCAGGGTCCGCACGATGACGCCCTCCCGTAAAAGACTCCGGGCGACGTCCTCCGCTTTGATCCGTCCCGTGTCCGCCATGAGGAAGTTGGCCTGGCTGGGATGGCAGCTCAAGCCCCTCTTGGGGAGCTCGGCCGCGAGGAAGTCCAGACCCTTCCAGGTGAGGCGTTTGGTCTCTTCGACGTGGATGTCGTCTTCGAGGGCCGCCATGGCCCCGACCTGGGCCAGGAGGTTGATGTTGAAGGGCTGCCTGGCTTTGTTCACCGCCTCCGCCAAAACGGGATCCATGAGGGCGTAGCCCGCCCGGAGGCCGGCCAGGCCGTAAAGCTTGGAAAAGGTCCTGAGGATGACCGTCCGGCCGGTGGAAAGTATTTTACGGTAGTCCGGCCGCGGCGCCCGGGCGAACTCCACGTAGGCCTCGTCTAAAAGAAGGAGGCAGTCCCCGGGAAGGGCGTCCAGGAAGCTTTCTATTTCGTCCCCGTCCAGCCAGGCTCCGGTGGGGTTCACCGGGTTGTCCAGAAAAACGAGGCGGGTGGAGCCGTCGACGGCATTAAGGAGCTCCGGCAGATCGTGCGCGTAATCCTTCAGAGCCACCTCCCTCGCCTCGGCTCCGCTGGCTTTGGCGTTCTGGTGGTAGAGGGAGAAGCTGGGCTTGGACATGACGGCCGAAAGCCCCGGCCGCAAAAGGGCGTGCGCGAGAACCAAGATGAACTCCGAGGAGCCGTTGGCGCAGACCAGGCATTCGGCGGGGAGATCCAGCTTCTCCGCGATGGCCTTCTTCAGCCTGGCCGAGGAGGCGTCGCCGTAGCGGTGAACGCCGGGGAGGGCTTTTACCAGGGCCTCGAGGACCCTGGGACTCGGCCCCAGGCAGCTTTCGTTGGAGGCGAGTTTGATTATCCGCGTGAGCCCCAGCTCCGCCGCCACATCCTCGATCTGGCGTCCCGGGGCGTAGGGGTCGAGCTCGTTTATGTAGTTGGGTATCATATCCCTGGGAAACATGTGCGCCTCCGCGTTTTCTCTTTCTTCCAAATTTGAATGTCCGGCCCGTCCGAGCCGGAGCCATCGGGGCCGTTCGCGAAACGGCCGTCCGCCGCCCTTGGCGGGCGTTGAAAACGGCCGGTTGGGAACTCCCTAACCGGTGTTTAGGGCCGCTAAATTATTTTCCGGCCGGATGCGGCTGAAAAACAATACGTAGCGTTTATACACCAATTCAAGTCTGAAATAAACTAAAATTTTAAAATTAAATCTCATCTGAGATACGTTTCTCTTCCAATAATTCCGGTTGATTTTAGCCTCACGGATCCTGGGAATGGAATTTCCGGTACCTGTTGTTGAAAAACGAAGGCGGTCGTAAAAAACGGAGGGAAAAAGGCTTCGTGAACAGCCAGGCGAAAAAAAAGAAAAAACGAGAATGAGCGAGAAAGAGGCAAAGAAAAAAACTGGAAAAAGCGAAAAGGCGAAAAGGCGAAAAGGCGAAAGAGATGAGAAAAGCAGGGATGAAAAAATTTAAAAAAATGAAGAGGGAAAAATGATGAAAAGAAAAAAGTGAAAAAGAGAAAATGAAAAAAGATTGTAAAAAGAGAAAAAGAGAAAAAGAGATAAAGAGAAAACGAAAAAAAGATGAGGCTGAATAAATAGATGAGAGAAACTATTTCTTTACGGCGTAAAACTTTTAAAAAAAATACGAAAAAATAAGCGGATAGCGAGAACTTCAAGCTTATAAAATATATTCATAGGTTTTATTGTCGCTGCTAAATTTAATAAGCCGTGGTTTTTCTAGCCTGGAGGCGGAGATTTAGCTCATCCGGCCTCCCGGATTTAACCGGCGGCAATTATTCTCTCCGGCGGAAAAATTTTTTGATATTATTTTTCCCTGCTGATAAACGCTTTTACAGATACTGGCGATAAGCGGGGAGGGTCGTATCCATTACGGTTGTCGAGTATGATTGAGATTTTTTCCACGGGGATGGTGAAAAAATCATTAAACTTAAATATCGTTATTTAGGAAAAAAATATAATTCGAGGGGAAACGATTATAATCAGCGAATACTGAATATAAGGATTTTCTGGGTATATGGAAAAAGGAATCCGAAAAAGGGAAATTAATTTAGAAAATAGAAATCCCGGTGAATTTTGAATATTATTTCACCGGGCCGGAAGCGGAGGGAGGTGCGGAAATGAGCGCGGAACCCGAGTAGAAACTCATACGGGGATGTTAAAAATTATAATTGAAAACTACGTTTTGAATTATAGAATTAGGCGTCTCCATTTACCCTAAGAAGTCAGGGGCCGGAAAACGTTATAATTCGGAGTTTGGAGGCGGGGAGGATAGTGCCGGAGACGCGGCGGTTTCCCGGCGATAAGGGTTTCCTAGGCGGAGGAGTCGAAGGAAGGGAAGAGAGCCGGTTAAAGTTCGGCGTTCAGCTGTCCTATATAGAGGTCCACCTGATTCTGCACCCTGGGGTCCTTTTTCATCGTCTGCTCCAGCTTGTTGAGGGCGTAAAGCACGGATGAATGCCGTCTTCCGAAGGCATGTCCGATGTCGTCCAGAGTCTTTCCGGTGAGCAGCCTGCAGAGGTAGATTCCGAAGGACCTGGCCTCGCTCACCTTCTTTTGGCGGCAGTTGGAGGTGATGGCCTGCTGATCCACTTTAAAGGTATGGCAGACGAATTTGAGGATGCGTTTAATGGTCAGGCCGTCTTCTCCGCCGCTGGCGATATTCGACAGGCACTCTCGGGCCATGTTGAGATCGGCGGTCCTCTGGAAAAGGCGGCATCTGGCGGCTATGCTGGTGACGCTGGCCTCGAGCAGCCTCACGTCAGACGTGATGTTGGAGGCTATAAGCTCCAGCACCCTGTCGTTAAGAGTGATGTTTTCTTTTCCGGCCTTGCTGACCAGTATTTTCACGCGCGTGTCGAAGTCTGGCGGCTGAATGGGGGCCACCAGGGATGAGCAGAACCTTGACTTCAGGGCCTGGTTTATGCGGGGGATGTTCCCTGGATGGTAGGTGGTCGTGAGCACGACCCTTTTCCCTTTGTCGAGAAGGTAATCCATCGTGTACCCCACCTCCTGCTGGATTTTCCCTTTTCCTCCCAGGAAGGTGATGTTGTCCAAGACGAGCACGTCGCACTTATGGCGGAATCTAATTTTAAAATCGTCCATGGAATAGTCGTGCAGAGCCCTGGTCATGGCGTTGGTGAAATCCTCCGCCGTCATGTAGATGAGATTCAAATCCGGATGCTGGGCCAGGATGGCCTGCGCCATGGCCTGGGAGAGATGGCTTTTTCCCAGCCCGTGATCAGAAAGAAAGCAGAGAATGTTGTTCCCCAGGTCGTCGTTGCGGGAAAAGGCCCGCGCGGCCGAGTAGGCGAAGCAGTTCGTGTCTCCGACGATGAAGTTATCAAAAGTGAAATTGGGGTTGAACTGCAAAATGTTCTGAGTGAGCCTGGCGTGGGCGTTCATCTGGGCCAGGGGGTTCAGCTGCGGCGGAAGCCACAGCCCCCCGTTCTCGGAACCGCCGTCGTAAAGCCCCATATTCGGCGGTTCGGGGCTCCAAGCGAATTTGATTGCTATTTTTCCTATACCGTTGGCGCGGGCGATGGATGTCAGAGCGTCTTCGATTTCGTTTTTAAAGTGACCCTGAACGTATCTTAAAAAAAATTCGTTGGGGGCTACCACCTCTATGACGTTCGGAAGCTCGATCTTGGCTCTCAAGCGCGCGATCCAGGTCTTGAACAAATCCTCGGGGACTCTGGCGCTTAACTCCGCAACCGCGCTGGGCCACAGTTTACCCATCTCCAAAGACAAGTCTCCTCCGTCAACAATAATTTTGCTCATGAGAATTAACCTTAATTGTCGGGAGTATCTGATAAAAAATAAAGAAAGCAGAGAGATGACACGGCTTTTCAAGCTGGGATGATTTATGCGGGGTGATAATTTAAAAAGTGAACTTGAAAACAGAGAATAATGGATTTTTAAAAATTTAACAAGTCGTAAAGCGCTGAATCACGGTATCCGTCAGGGACGCTAAAAGCGGGTTTTAGGCATTTCTTCATCGGAGGAGGAAAGCTCCGGTATTATTAAAGAAAAAGGGATCCTTCAAGGATAATTGAAGCTGAAAGCGAATCGGGCCGCCCGCGCCGGGCGGACAAATCCAGGCCCCCGGGGTCTCTTATTGAGAAAATGGCCGTCTCGGGGGCGTTTTTTGAACAACTTTAAAATTCTTTAAAATTCTCTGTTTTTCACGCGTTTTTAAAAAATAACAAAAAATTTCACGATTATCGTTAAGCGCCTAAAGAATATTGAGAAAAATACTTTACTAGTCGTTTTTTAATTATTTCAAAGTCCGTGCCGGATGGGTCGGCGAGGAGGGAGCCGGAGGCAAGTTGGCGGAATTATTAGGCTTTTTCCCCAGCGTGGCGAAGGGGAGCTTCTAGTCGAACCAGGCTCTGATTTTTCCCGCGGAAAGGGAAGGAAGGCGGCGCCGCGATAAGCGGCTAATCTAAGATCAAACTGAATTTGACCGCCGCTTCATAAACGCCGATGGCGCTGGCGGCGGAAGAAAGCGCTATCACGAAGTTTTTTACAAAGAGCGTCGGAAGGCGATAAAAAATAACTCGTTTTGAACGATTATTTCATAATGTTCGGACGCGGCGTCTTGGTTCTCAAGGGCGCGAACTAGGCTCTGAAAGCGTCTTCGGGTAGTTTGAAGCTCTACTCCCCGGCCGCGGCTCGCTACGATTCACCTGTTTTCAAAGCCTGGTCTTCACCCTCGATAATAACTTCGGTCACGCGAAGAACCTCTAATCGTTGGGATTGTAAGAATCAAAATATTGATGGCGGAGAGATGACACTGCTTTTAAAGCTGAATGAAAATATCTAGGGATTAATGAAAAGCGAACTTGAAAACGGAGAATAAATGATTTTCAAAAATTTATCAAGCCGTAAACCGTCGTATACCGGTTCCCGTTAGCTACGCTTGACGCGGGTTTTAGGCGTTTCTTCGCCGAAGGAGGAAAGGTCCGGTATTATTGAAGAAAAAGAGATCCTTCAGGTGAATTGAAGTGGAAATCGGGTCGGGCGGTTTAAGGGCGGCGGACAAACCCAGGCCCCGGGGTTCTCTTATTGAGAAAAGCGCCGATTAGGAGGCTGTTTTTGAACAACTTTAAAATTCTTGAAAATTCTCTTATTTTCACGCGTTTTTAATAAAATCGAAGAAACATCCGGCTTTTATTAATCGCCCGAGATTATTGAGAAAATCTTTCACCGGTTTATTTTTTTCATAGACGGTATCTGTCGGGGGCGGCGGGGATGGCTCCTGGGGCGAACAGGCGGGATATTAAGCTTTTTTACCGGCGGCGGCCGCGAGGATGGAGTCGACCCTGGCTCTTATTTTTCCTTCGGAGAGGGTCAGAAGGAAGGTGTCGCCCATCTTCACCGACGCCGAGCTTCGCAGAACCCGCCCGTCGGGGAGGGTGGCCAGGGAATAGCCCCGGGTGAGGATTACCAATGGCGAAATTAGTTGGAGGCGGTCCACGGCGTGGTTCAGTTCCTGAAAGAAGGGGGCGAGAAGCTTCAATTTAATGTGGGCCAGGGTCGCCACGAGATTTTCCAGCTCCTCTTTTTGTCTGGCGATCTTCGTTCCGGGCGAGAGGTAGTTAAGCTTCTCTTTAAGTTTTTCCAACTCGCCCTTGGATCTAAGCAGCGCCAGGCTTATCAGGCTTACCAACCTCTCCACCAGGCCGTCTATCTGGAGGCTCTCCTGTTTGAGCCTGTGCTGGAAATTTAGAAGACGGTGTTTAAGCTCCCTTATTTCGGCCGCTTTCTCGTTTAATTTAGCCCCGGCGGACTTCTCCAGTCTTTTCCGGAGGAGCGTCAGATCCTCCAGGATCCTCGCCTTGTCCGGAAAGATGCGCTCCGCGGCGGCGGTAGGGGTTATGGCCGAGCCGTCGGCGGCGAGCTCGGCGAGGGATAGATCCGTGGCGTGCCCCACGGCCGCGAAAGTGAGGATCCTGGAGTTGGCCACGGCACGCACCAGAATCTCCTCGTTGTAGGCCCAGAGGTCCTCGAGGCTTCCTCCGCCCCGGGTGAGCACTATGAGGTCGAAACCTCCCCAGCTGTTTACATCCTCCACGGCCGCGGCCATTTCCGCGGCCGCTCCCTCCCCTTGGACCTTCACGGGGTAGATGGTTATGGCGGCCTGGGGAAAACGTTTGAACGCCGTCTTTAAAAAGTCCTCCACGGCCGCTCCCTTGGGGGAGGTCAGAAGGGCCACGCGTCTGGGCCAGAAAGGTAGTTTTCTCTTGCGGGCGGCGTTGAAGAGGCCTTCGGCGAGGAGACGGGCTTTAAGTTTTTCAAAGGCGAGGCGGAGGGCGCCTTCGCCCCTGGGTTCCATGGAATCCACTATGAGCTGGTATTCCGATCTGGCGTAGTAGGTGGTCAGATGACCGCAGGCCAGGACGTTGAGGCCGTCTTCGGCTATCGAGGCCGCCCTGCCGCGGTTGCTACTCCAGATTATGGCTTTGATCTTGCTCTTGGCGTCGTTTAAATAAAAGTAGAGATGCCCGCTGCCCTGCCGAAAGCGCCCGGAGATCTCGCCTTCCACGTAGACCTTGGGAAACCTCTCCCGAAACAGGGAGTCGATCCTGTTGGTGAGGGAGGTGGGGGTGAATATTTCGGCGGGCCTATCCTGAGCGGACATGACTGTCAACTTTCTCCGCGGATTTTATATTAAAATAGATGACTTTTTTTTGGCGTCGGGCGTATTTTGGTTGTCATTTTGTCAGCGCCGGAACGGGTGGCTTTTAGTTTTATGGTTTATACCACAATGCTCCCGGAGATTGCAAGACGCCGGGATAAAATATTTTCAATTATTTAAATTATTTTCTTCCGAGCGCGTCTTTAAGCCGTTTTATTTCAAAAGGCGGAAAAAGGCGGGGGATAAATTCGTAGAAAAAAATTATAAAATAGATCAAAAATGTATAAAAACTTTAAAAAAAATATAATAATGCCTAAAAAAGCGCGAAAATAGCGGGATTTTTTAAAGCTTATTAAGTTAATATTTTGAATGCTTATAATAATTCGGGAATATCCGGCTACTTTCAAAAAAAGATATTTATTCAAGTTTCTATTGAAATTAAATTAAAAAACCGGCGTCGGAATATACTTATACCTCCGGAGCGGAGCGTGAAAACGATACAGATCGGCTATCAAAGAAGGAACGCTGAAATGAGCGTCAAAAAATAATAGGGAGTTTAAATTCCACCAAAATGTGGAAAGCGCGCTAAGAAAAACTCCCTTGTGTGGAAAATAAGTGAAAATACTTCCAGCTTCTTTTTCGGCGACGGTTTACGTCTTCCTCACGCGGTTGTTCACATCCTTTCCCGCGTGTATTATTTTGATTTTAGCGGCGCCGTCTTTTTCCGGAGTCCAGGATTGTCAACTGATTTACAGTTTTTTTATGAAGGTTATAAAATCGTTTTTTTCATTACAGTTTTAGCCGCTCCCCGTCTTTGGTCTCTATCTTAAGATCTTCTTTTCTACCTTCCCTCCCGGCGCCGCTTACGAAAAGGGTTTTCGTTTTAAAACGGCCCCGGAACAGGGGCTTGAGATTAGAATTCATCCTTATAAATCATCCTTCATATCCTGGATCCATTTCTTCGCCGAAATCACCGAACTGAATTTCCTCTCAAGACTTCCCTTTCATGACGGGGGATGGGTGACGGTTCTCTTTTTGTCGCCTTCGGCGCCATGATCTCCACCATGCACTGAAAGACGCTGGCTAATATAGATGATTTTGATCGCGGCCGAGGGCTTTCGGGATTATCAACGGATCCGGCGGCGATGCTTTCCGGCGCCGCCTTCGGAAGAACTTCGTTGTAACGAACTATGTTTTTTTAAATAAACGCCTCAACGGGCGCGGCTTAATCAGAGTGTTCTTTTTTTACCTTCAGAATTCGGCTTGAACTAGTCTTTTGATATTTTTTCTATAATTAATAAATAATTATGTCGAAAAACGTTCTTGTTTCGCCCAATGAACATGTTTTACCGGCATTTAAACGAATAGAAAAATCAAAAAGATTAAAATTTCAGACTTTCATTAAAGAATCTTCGTAAAACACGCGGAGGTCCGAAAAAAAATTACCTCCCTTATTTTTTCTCTTGACGTGATCCGTATTTTTTACCACGTTCGCCACCGCTTCCGGAAGATTGTTCAATATGAGCGAATTTTCCTCTCTTTTCCGGCTTCAAGGCTTGATTTTTCCTTCACTTCTCTTTTTAGAATCATGCCGCCGCGGTCGCTTATCGTTATGAACATTCGTTCATAAATTTTTCCGTCTGTTTTTCCGTTTTGAAACATTTCTCTTCCGGTGAACTCCCGTAACCCTTTGGAAATTCGTGGACGCGTAAACTAGGGAAGACGGCGGAAAAAAAAGCCCGAGCCAAAACAACCGAAAGGTTCCGCTGATTTTTTTAGCCGACTTTTTTATTTTCTCGTCCCTCTGGTATCGCTTTTCCCCTGTTTCCGGTCGGGTCTTGTTTATTTCTCTTCCCAGTTCCGGCGGTTAATGAATAATTTTCGCGTTTCACCGTTCTTCGGGGAAATGAATCAGCCTTTCCCGCCTTGATAATCCTCCGCCTCCCCCCCCCTTTTTTGGCGAAAAGCCAGCGTTCTTCCGCTTTTAAAACATTTCCGGCCGTCTTTATTTTTCCTTTTTCGGGTCCGAATGTTCCCTTTCGGAACATTTTTTTGGTTTCGCCGGTGAAATATCTCTTAGGAGCTTCGCCGTTTGTTTTAGCGGGAAGGTTTTTTTTCGTCCCTGAACCAATTTCTCCGTCGGGAAGGCTCTCTGGATTCCCGCGGAAGCGAGAAATCCGGTGTTTTCACGACGCGCCGCGGCCGGGGCTTGGACGGTTTTGGGAATTTTTTCCAACGTCTTCGTTTCGGGCTTGTTTGAAAGAGCCGGGAGGGCCGCGCTTTTCGCCTCTTCCCCCCGTCCCGGCTCCAGGCGCCTTTTCTCCGGAGCGATCCCTGGCTTTGGCCCTTGCCGAGGCCTTTTCCCCCTTTTTATTTTCCAGTAAATGTTTTAGGATGAGATTTTACAAAAACGGCCTCCGGGGCCGTTGAAACTGATAAATTCCGGCCGCGAGGACTGATGATGATTAGAAAACTTTTCCCTCCCGCCCTGGGCCTTCTTTTAACGCTGGCGCTCGTTTCCGTCCCGCCCCTTTTCGCCCAGAAGCCCCCCCAGGGCGATTCGCTGGTGAGCCCCAGCCTGGCCGACGCCACCAACCTCATTCCGGCCCTGGCCTCGGACGTCTCCTCGAGGGACGTGCTCAACAACGTCTACCGGGGGCTCGTGAAATACGATAAAAATCTCAATATCATCCCGGATCTGGCGGAATCTTGGGAGATATCCGACGACCAGCTCACCATAACCTTTCATCTGAAAAAAAACGTGATCTGGGAGGACGGGACTCCGGTGACCTCGTCCGACTGCCTCTTCACCTGGGAGCTCATGAGCGACCCCCTGACCCCCACCGCCTACGGCGAGGATTTCCGCCAGATTGAGAAGGCCGAGACCCCCGACGAGCACACCTTCGTGGTGACCTACAAGAGGACCCTGGCCTCGGCCCTCATCAACTGGGGCTTCTCCATCATGCCCAGGCATCTGCTGGAGGGAGCGAACCTGGACGACAGTCCTCTGGCCCGAAAACCCGTGGGAAACGGGCCCTTCAGGCTCTCAAGCTGGGAGGTGGGGCAGAGGATAGTGCTGGTCGCGAGCGACACCTACGAAAAGGGCCGTCCTCCGTTAAACAGCCTTATAACGAGGATCATCCCGGATCTGCCCACCCAGATGATGGAGCTCAAGACCGGAAACATCGATCTCATGAACCTCACCCCCGATCAGTGGGAGGAGGCGCGCAACGACCCCGCTTTGAGCGCGGCTTACGATTTCTACCGCGCTCCGGCCTTCAGCTACACCTACCTGGGCTTCAACCAGAAGGATCCCCGCCTTTCCGATAAAAGGGTGCGGCAGGCCATAAACTACGCCATCGACAAAGAAGAGATCCTGGTCGGAGTCCTGGGCGGTTTCGGACAGGCGGCCAACGGCCCCTTCCAGCCGAAGATGTGGGCCTACAACCAGAATGTCAAGCCCTATCCCTACGACCCGGAAAAGGCCAAAGCCCTGCTTTCCGAGGCCGGCTACGCCGACACGGACGGAGACGGCTACCTGGACAAGGACGGGGCCCGCTTCGTGCTCACCATTTTGTACAACCAGGGAAACCAGTTAAGGGAGCTGAGCGGCCTCATCATCCAGTCGCGGCTCAAACTCGTGGGGATCGAAGTCAAGCTCCGGGTGGTGGCCTGGCAGTCCTTGACCAAGGAGTTTCTCGACAATCATAATTTCGAGGCCGTGATCATGGGCTGGACCATCCCCCTCAATCCCGACCTCTACGACGTCTTCAACTCCGAGAAGACCAAGCCCGGGGAGCTCAACTACATAAGCTACGCCAACCCCGAGGTGGACGAGCTCATAGACGTGGGCCGCTTCAATCTGGATCAGGCGGTGAGGAAGAAGGCCTACGACCGCATCCAGGAGATATTCCACGAGGACGTCCCCTACGTCTTCCTCTACATCCCCGACGAGCTCGTAGCCGTATCCAAACGCTTCGTGGGTCCGGAGGTGGCGCCCCTGGGCTTCGGCTTCAACATCGACGAATGGTACGTTCCGGCCGACCGCAGGCGCTACAAGTAAAGCTTCCCGAAAAGACGGGCGGATTTTCCGGTCTTCTTTAAAGCGATGGCGCCTAAAAAAACGGAAACCCCCCGGCTTCCCAAGGAATCCGGGGGGTTTTTTACGCGGTGAGCGGCCTAAGGTTCCTCAGTAGGGCAGGATCTTTTTTCCGGCCGTCTCCTCCAGGGTTATGGCGCAGCCCAGGTAGAGGGCGGAGCCGCCGCAGATGACTCCCTCGTAGCCCGCCACTTTAATTATGGCGGAGCTTCCCGAGTAGGTTCCCACGGCCAGGATGAGGAGGAGCAGCGTCAGGGAGCCCACCACGAGGGCCAAGACTCCCCCCTTGTAGACCGCCAGGAAAAGGAGGAAGACGTAAATGGACCAGATGAGCATGAAGGTGCCCACCAGACCGGCGGAACCGGGCTCGGCCCAGCCCAGCTTCGGGAGGATGTCGAAAGCGGCGACGGAGATCCAGAAACCTCCAAAGGAGGTGAAGACGACGCAGCCGAAGGTGTTGCCGCGGAAAAACTCCATGACGCCGGAGAGCATCTGGGCGAGTCCTCCGACGAAGAGGGCCTGGGCCATGACTTGGGCTCCGTTGTCGAGGATCCCGGCGTTTACGAGGGAGAGGAGGATGGTGGAGAGGCCGAAGGTGATGAGGCCCAGGGGGGTGGGATTGGCTAAGGTGAGCGGCATGATGCTCCTTTCTTGTGAAACCGCCTCTTTGCGAGACAAGGGCGGGGCGGGAGAGAGTTCCGGACCGGGGCCTTCCGGCCTGACGGACTTTCCCCGGAGTTTTTCGGCTCGAAAAGGAGGGGTGGCGGGGAAAGGGCCCCGTCGGGGCCCGGAACAGAGATTTATGGGAATCAGCCTTCTTACCTTAACCAAAATATTTTTGTTTTGTCAAGAAATTATTTTGACCCTCCTCGGGCCTTCGCCCGGGGCGGAATCATCCGGGCAATTTTAGTTATGAAGCCCTGAATCAAAAATTAAATTCGTCAAGAAAACTTGGCTGTTTTTTTAAAAATTTTTCCTTATCCGGCCTCGCTAGGGGGAAACGATCCCCGCCGGAGCGGCTTTTCCCGCGCGAATCTTCGGCCGGGGAAGGAAAAACCCGCCAAGGTCTTAAATCCGGTCCGACCTGGGTGGCGCGCCGCGTATTCGTCATCCCGGCCTTCCGGAGAGACCCTGTCGGCGGATCCGGAAAGCCCTTTTATATCCATGGTTATTTTAGAAAGAAGACAACTATATATGGCGTTATTTTCATCATTTACCAATGACGAAACAAGGGCTTCGCCCGCTGGCTCCTCTCGGAGAGAAGAGGGGCGGGCGCCCGCAAACGCCGCGGTCCCAAGTTTCCCGGGGAGTCGCCGGCCGGAAAACAGCCTTCCCGCTGAAGCCGCGCGTTCGGATGACAGCGATTTGGCGCCTGTTTTAAGTTCCCGCTAAGTCGCTCTCTCTTTAGGGAAAGGAGGAGATTGGAGCGTTTGAATTGGCGCTCCGCTTGGATCCGGCGACTGTTACTCTTTATAGGCTATAAATATAAAAATTATTTCCCATATATTGTATGAGAGAGCGAAAATTTCAACGCCGGGCTTTTCGCGCGGGCGTCCAACATCTTAAACCCGGTGCGCAATCAGATCTTGAGGGTCGCGAGCGGCCGGAAGGCGCAGACGATCTCCCCCAAATTAGCCGAGAGCAAAGCGTCGATCACGTCGGAAATTTTTTTATAAGCTTCAGGCGCTTCTTCGTAAAGCAGATCCTTGTCATGGCAGATAACATGGCTTTTAAGAGACGTTTTATAGATTTCCCCCCGGTGATATTTTTCTCGCAACCGGCCTTTGCATTCCGAGCGTTTCCATTTTCTGCCAGCCCCATGAGCCAGGGAAAACAACGATTTAGTCGTATCGGAAGCGGGTTTGAACAAGAAAGAAAGAGTTCCCCGCGACCCTGGAATGACGACTGGACCATGAAGAGCGCTAACGGCGCCTTTCCGGTGGTAAAGACCGCCATCGCCTTCTTCCACAAAGTTATGGGGAGAATCAAGGACGCGCTTGAGTTCTCCGCGAGAATCCAGGAATTGCGAAATTTTTAACGCGCACATTTCGCGGTTGCGTTTAGCCCAGACAATTAGGTCATTTTGAGACGTCAAATAGGAGCGCGCCAGATCCGTGCCCATGGCGATGCCTGAAAAGCGGCTCATGAAAGACTCGTAGAACAGCTGGCCTCCGTTTCTTGATCCGCTGTGAACCAGGATGAATATTTTGTCCTTATCAAGGTCCAGGCGCTTGAATTCTTCGGGGAGATAGACCTTTTCAACAGCCTGAAGTTCCAGAAAATGGTTGCCTCCTCCCAAGGTGCCTAACTGGCTAACGTTGGATTCATCAGGATAAGGATGATCGTCTAATTCGATATCTCTTAGACTTTCCAAACTATCAAATATAGAGGCCAGCCTATCCAGTTTAATTTTTTTAAGCCGCGCGGAGGTTTGAAAAAGACTCATCCCGCAGCCGATGTCATTTCCAATCAATTGTGGAAAAATAAGTCCATCGCTTAAAACAACCGCTCCCACCGGAGTTTTTCCAGGATGAAGATCGGGCAGGCCCACGATTTTTTTAATATTTGGGAGTTTCGCGGTTGTTTTTAACTGGGCGATGGCCTCATCCTCCATCCAGCATTTCGGAGTCGAAATCAGGGTGATTAAATCAGACAAAGCGGATCCTTTCAAATCTTAGTTTAATCGTTTCAAAGAGATTTTTACGCATGAGGGCGTCTTAATGGTTTGAGGACGGAAGGGGGCGTAGACTGGCGAATAAATACTTTTCATTGGCGTCCAGCGACAATAAGGCCATCCATACATACATTAATAAGGCGGCTTGCTGAGCGGAAAATTGAAAGAAATTCTTATCGCGCACCAAATATTTATTAGATAAAGGTATCCGTATTGGAGACGCCGTTAAAACGTCGTTTGTTTCCGGCGCGTCCAAATCGTGTTTCTTCGCGCGCATGGCGTCCTCCATAAAACAACGTTTATTAATTTAGACGAATCCACCTAAAAACCTAAAAACCCTAGGGAACGCCGATGTAATCGACAAGATGCGCGAAAAAATTCGCATTAGGGATGATTAATCCAGCATCGGCGAATACTCTTTTTCTCCGTCGGATTTTTTAGAGACCGGTCTATTTTGTAACTGGCATCCTTGGAGAAAAAGATTAGCCGGAGTCGAAAAAAAAATACGATTAAGGAGCGAAGGCGTTGATTGGGGGTTCAAGCGTTTTTCCCCATCCTTTCTTTCCGTCACCCTGGTTTAAATCTCCGGTTAGGTCGGGTTCCGTTTCCAGAAGCTTTTCACATCGTTTTCGTCCGCGCATTCCATGTAGTCCTTTTCCAGGATTTCGCACGTCTCGCAGTAACTTTCCTCTTCATATTTCCTGTCAGGAATATAGCATACCTTCCAAGATAATCCGAAAATCCCGGAGTACGTGATTTTCCCCTCCTCTATAACCGTTCCCATGGCGTTCAAGGAGTATGTGTTCGGTTTATAGTTCAAAGTAGTGGTTTTCATGAGATCGCGGAACGCGTCCTGTTCCGCGGTCGTGGTGAGATCCTCCGTCTCGATGGCCCACCGCATCAACTCCTTCGAGGCGTCCACGTCCAGCTTCCATTCGCCTCCGATTAATGGGTTTTTCGAATCCCCGCACCCGAAAAAGGCGGCCGACAGGAAAACGGAGGTTAAAAGGGCGGATATTGTTTTAAGCACGGCGTTCTCCTCCGAATTTTTCGAAAATACGCTTGATACCATATCGTCTTTTAGGGATAAAAGATGTCGGGCGTTTGAAAATCATGTTCAGGTCTCTAGCGGGCGTTTTTTAGCCGTTTCGCCTAAGTCGCGCCCTTGATCTCCATGTCTTTTAAGCCATGCCGAGGCTTAAAAGCTTTTACAAAAGATCCGTTTTATATTATTCATATGGGATTTATCTCTTAGCCCGAGTTTCAAAATTATCAAAAAGATAAACGCTTTGTATTCGAACTTATTGAACTGTTTAACACACCCATATCACCAGGAATGAAATACTCGGGAAAGATGCGGACCGATCCGCGTCAAATCCGGGAAAGATCCGACTTTCATAACCATGCGCGCAACTGTGAATAATATAAATTACCGTGTGTTTTTAGGACCTTTCATGCGCGGGCGATTAATGAGGAGGCGCTCCCTAACAGATTAAATCATGAAAAAAATTTAACATCCGACCACATGAATAATTCTTCCATCTCATTCTTTAGTATCCCAGGTAATTGTTTGATCCCGCTTTTTACGCCTGCTCCCATCAAAAGTCACAAGCCTTTTCAGGACGGGTCTTCGTCAGGTAATCTCTGATATCCCTCATCCCAATCAAAGCTATAGAGCTGGGAAACGAAAGTTTATCTTTTCTATCATAGCGTTTAATATAACCTAAACGGATCTCTCTTAATAAAATTATTAAAGGTTCTTCGGAAACGCGGTCGGCTTCATCAAATAAAATAATTAACGGCTTATCAAGTTTGGCGCGTATATAATTTAAGAAATATTTTACTTTTGTAGTGGAAGTTAAAGGAGGTAAAGATTTGAATTCTTCAATAAATTTTTCCGAATCGACATAACCCTCTTCCAGTAGAGCGGTAAACATCTTATTTTCAATTTCTATTATTCCGTCCTTTCTATGTTTTACGCCGTCTAAAGCCTCAAGATAACGGTATGAAGCGTGACGCTCTCCGGAGGAATTAATAGTGGCGGTCAAAGATTTAAGTAACGTGGTTTTACCCGATTGACGGGGAGCGTGAATGATGAAAGACAAATTTACTTTAATCAGATCGTAAACCTCGGGTAGGCGCGGAAGAACCGGAAGCATGAAGCGCGTATCCGGAACGCATGGTCCGGTTGTGTCAAATATTTTAATAGAAAAGCGAGTCGTTTCATCCTTGCTGCCAACGTTCGCTTCTAGTTTGATAACTATATATAATAAAAAGAAATTATTTATAATAAAGATGTGTTAATGATAATATATCACCAGCGTTTCATTATAAAATATATTCAAGTTAAACGCGCGTGGGAGCTTGAGACGGTTCCGCGAACGGGCTCATCAAAGTTTTTTCAACGGGGCGGAGGGCGGGTTCAGCCCGTCCCCCCCCGCGCCGTTAATCCTATTGACGTCAAGCGTTAGAAAAAAAGTTAGGCACCACGTTTAATCAAAATAAAAGACTGATAATACCTGGAATTTTTAAAACTGGACCTCTAACTGTGAAACTCGGGTTCGTTTCAAATGGCGCCTCCTCACGTGACGCTTCGGGGTGAACCCGGCCCAACCCGGCGGAAAATGAAAAAAACTCCTTTGTTCCGATGGGATTTTTCCGCTTTCGGAAGGAGTTCTTAACGTTGTTTTCCGGAGGGCGCCGGTTTTTCCAAGGATCCGTTCCCGCCGCCATCCTCCCCGTCTTTAAGATCCGCCTCGTCCCCGCGACCGGCAGGGCGCGTTTTTCGGCGGCGGGGCGCGGGTTTTTCAGCTTTCGGTGCGGTTGCGGATGCGCTGCTCTTCCAGCATGTAGTAGTTGATGGCCTTTTGGAGGGCGCGGGTGGCGTTCAGATCGAGCCCCTGGAATTTCAGCCCGAGCTTGGCCATGGAGTCCCCCGGGGCGTAGTTGATGCGCACCACCGTGGCCTCGCCGTTGATGGTGGTCTGGCCCGTCTGGGACATGTAGTTGGGGAAGAAGAGGGTGAACCAGAGCTGCATGCCCAAGGTGGCCTGGGGCGGAGCCGGCACCCCTATCAGGACGCCTCCGGCGGAGAAGTCGAAGAGCACCACCCGCCCGAAGGAGGGGTGGGTCTGGATGCTTATGTGATCGTTGCTCACTATGGTGAGGCGGTAGTCCATCCTGGCGTTGGTCTCGCTGATTTCGCCGGGGCGGGGGGCCTGGAGGTAGATGGCCTGGACTTTCTCGGTGGGGCTGAACTGGTACTCGCCTATTCTGATTATCTTGCTGGACCATCCCCAGCGCAGCACCTCCCCGCTCACGGGCTCCAGGCCCACGAAGGTGACCTCCACCTCCCGGCCCTGCATGGACGGAGTCATTTTGGGATCGGTCTCGGAAATGATGATCTCGTTTTCCGTTATGTCGTAGACGGATCCGTTGCGCACGTCTATGCGGTCGTTGATGAGATCCATATCCAGGATGAGGTCCATGCGCATGCCTGGCCGCAGGAGGCGATCTATGGACCAGTTGGTCCTTTTGACTTCGGACATTTAAGATCCCCCGGGGTTGTGCGTGGAGATTGGAACGTTAAGGATGAAAAACGAAGACGGCGGACAAAATAAAAAAAGCGGTGAAAAAAACGGGAATCAAAAAAATAGCGGCGGAAAGATGTTAAGATCGGGTTCGCCGGAGCTTTTCCGGAAGGGGGGGGCGCCTTTCCCCCGCCAGGGGGACGGGGCCGTTTTCCGCCGCCCCTCCCCGCGGAAGGAAGGATTGAAACCCGGGGAAGCGGTTTCGCTCAAAATAACAGAGCCGTTTTTATTTTAAAAGGGGCTTGCGGCTTTTTTTCCGGAAAAGGGGAGTCCCTGGAAGAGGCCTTGAATGAATAAAACGGGCTTGCCAAAATAAAAAAAAGTCATTAACTTGCGCTTGAAGCCCCGACCGGAGGGCGGAAGGATTTGGCTCGAGGGCGATTAGGGCCGCGTCCGGCGCTTTTCCGCAAACAAACATCCCCCCGCGGCTGAAATTCGCCCCGCTCGTCCCATCCGTTTTCCAAAGAAAGGGGAGCGGGAAAGGGAAGCGTCCCAGCCTTCAATTCGCCGCGGTCTGGCGGCTCGGACCCCCGGGAATTCCCCGCCCGGTTCGCTATTTTACAAAAGAAAAGCTCTTTTGACAAGATTAAGGAAAATCCGCGGGGTAAAGGTTGTGTAATTACAGGTATGAGTTAAAAAATTTATCTTTTTTCGTATATTTATATTATATAATTTTTATTTAAGCTATTATTAATAGCCATTTATCGGCATTCCCCGCGGATTTCAGCGGGGCCGATCTTTTCCCCTCCGGGTTTTCGGCCGGGCCGCCTCCCAAGGCGCGGCCTCGCCCCCATCCTCCCATCCCCCCCAAGAGTCCCTCGGGGGATCCCGTTTATTTTGATTCTTCCGGAAAAGGGTCGAATCCTATAATATAAAGTGGTGTCATGCGCTCCCAAATAATTACATCCTTGAAAGTAGCGGTGCTTTTTATGCTCTTAAGCGTCATTCCGTCCCCTCCGGCCTACTCCGGGGCGGACACGGCCTACACTCTGGAAAACGGCCTCAAAGTCATCCTGGCCCCCCAGCCCGGAAACCCGGTCGTCTCCGGACGGGTGCTGGTGAAGGCGGGCAGCTCCTCGGAGAGCGGCCAGGCCGAGTACGGCCTGGCCCATCTCATGGAGCACATGGCCTTCAAAGGCACCTTGAAAAGGGAGGTGGGGGAGATCTCCCGCTTGGTGGAGACCAACGGCGGGGACATCAACGCCTACACCAGCTACGACGAGACCGTCTACTACCTGTCGCTTCCCGGAACCAAGCTCGAGCTGGCCTTGGATCTCCTCCAGGACATGGTCTTCTTCCCCAAGTACGATCCGGACGAGTACGCCAGGGAAAAGGAGGTGGTGATTGAGGAGATCAACCGCTCGGACGACAACCCCGACCGCTCCCTCTCCGAGGAGTTCTTCGCCCTCGCCTTCTCCGGGGGGCACCCCTACGGCCACCGCATCCTAGGCTCGGCGGACACGGTGCGGGGGGCCTCCCGGGACACGGCCTTCGCCTTCCACAACAAGTTCTACCGCCCGGACAACGCGGTCCTCATTTTAACCGGCGGGTTCTCCGTTCCGGAGGCCAAGACCCTGGTGGAGAAGTACTTCGGAAGCGTTGAAAACCCAGCGGGGGCCGTAAAGGAGGATCTTTCCGACACCCCTCCCGCCCTTGGTCCCGTGGTCAAGATCGTCTACGACAAGGGGGCGGCCCAGCCCCAGCTTTTAATGGGCTTCCGCTGCCCCCCGGCCTCCTCCGGGGAGGCGGCCTCGCTCGAGCTTCTCTCCGCCCTCCTCTCCACCGGAAATTCATCGCGGCTTAACGAGGAGATCCGCTACAAACAGGGGCTGGTCACCTCCATCTATTCCGCGGCCTTCACCTTAAGGCGCTCCGGAGTCTTCGCGGTGGGCTTCGTGACCGAGCCGGACAAGGTCGTTTCGGCTCTAAAAGCGGTGTTTTCCGAACTAAACAAACTGCCCTCCGAGGTTCCGGCGACAGACGAGCTGGCCCGGGCCGTGGCCATCACCACCAAGAGCTTTCTGGACCAGCAGGAGACCCCCTGGTCTTTGGGGCGGCAGATAGAGTCCTTCGAGCTCTACACCGGCGACTACCGCCTGAAAGACGCCTACGTGCCGGCCTGGAAAAGGATCGCCTCTCCGGATCTGGTGTCTCTGGCCCGGGAGCTCTTCAAACCCGAAAACCTCACCTTGGTCCTCATGCTCCCGGAGGGGGAGAAGGGGATAACGGAGGCGGATCTCTTACAGGCCGCGTCCGAGTTGTCGCTTCCGGAGCCGGCTTCCGGAAATATCCTCCCCAAGGCCGCTTTTCAAAGCTTCACCCTCGAAAACGGGGTCAGGGTCCTGGCCCAGGACGACCCCTCCATCTCGCTGGTCGAAGTGAAACTAGGGGTTTTAGGCGGCCGGCTCTCGGAGGGCGTTAAAGACGCGGGCCTTTCGAGTTTGACCGCCCAGGTCTGGGCCCTGGCCTCGACCAAACGGAAGGCGCCGGAGATGGCCAGGGCCGTGGAGGCCCTGGGCGTCTCCATCAACGGCTACGGCGGCCGCAACACCATGGGCCTGGACGCGAGCTTCATGGGCTCCAACTGGCGGGAGGGCCTCTCCCTTTTCGCCGAGCTCCTGAAAAGCCCGGCCTTCAACGAGGAGGACTTCCGCAGCAAAAAGGCCGAGCAGCTGGCCTACCTTTTGAGCCTGGAGGAGGATCTGCCCTCCAGGCTCTTCAAGATCCTGCGCCTTTCCCTCTACGGGGCTCATCCCTACGCGGTGGACACCGAGGGGACCAAAGAGTCGGTGGAGTCCTTAAAGAGGGAGGATCTGGAGCGTCACTACCATGAGCTGATCCGCCCGGAAAACGTCGTGATCGCGGTTTCCGGAGACGTCGACCCGCGTGAGTTCGTCGCCGCTTTGGAAGAGGAGCTCAAAGACTGGAAACCCCGGGGAAAAGAGGAGAAGGTGGTGGTTCCGGATCCTCCGGCTCCGGTGAAGGGACCGCTTTTGACAACCGAGGAGCTGGATCGGCAGCAGACCCACCTGGCGGTGGCCTTTTTGGCTCCCGCCCTGGGCGCTCCGGATCAGGCGGCCATGGACGTTTTAAGCTCGGTCCTCTCCGGCATGGGGGGCGTCCTCTTCCAGGAGCTGAGGGAAAAGAGGAGCCTGGCCTACACCGTGGCCGGACCCTACGGCGCCGGCCTCAAAACCGGAGCCATCACCTTCTACATCGGCTGCTCCCCGGAGAAGACCCGGGAGGCCTTGGACGCCATGCTCGCCATCGTCGGGGATCTCAAAAAGGAGCCTCTGGACCTGGAGACGGTGGAGGGCGCCAAGACCTACCTCCTGGGCGTCAACAAGCTTAGGCATCAGACCCTTTCCAGCCGGGCCTCGGAGGCGCTCGTATCCTCCATTTACGGCATGGGTACCGACCGTTACGACCGCTACCAAGACGAGATCGCCCGGGTGACTCCGGAGGATGTGATGGAGGCGGCCAAAAACTACCTAAACGTCGAGAACTCGGTTTTAGCCGTCCTGGGTTCCGCGGGCTCCATCTCCACGGCCTCCGCCATCGTTACGGGGGAGCCCCTCCCCTCGGAAACCCTGGCGCCCGAGGGGCTCTCCGGCGAAGGGGGCTTTCCGCCTCCGGCCGCCCCGCCCGCCGAAGCCCGCTAGGGTTCTTTTTTCCCGTCTCGGGGGGGACCTGTTTTCCGCCGGACACCCGGGGGACGGCTTTTCCCCGGACCGGGGGCTTTGCCCCCGGGCCGGATGAGTCTTTTCCCCCGGGCCGGGGGGAGGGTGTTCCCGCCGCCTAATTCCGCCGCCTTCCGGAGTCCGCTCCGGAAGGCGGTTTTCCTTCTCGCCGCGTTTTATTTTCCTCACGCCCTTGTTCCCTCCGCCGTCTTTCGCCCGCCGGTTTTTCCCCTTTGTTTTTTTCCGCGTTCCGTTTTCTCTCCCCGTTTAACAAACGGCCAATTTCACCCCCCGTTATTCCGCCCGCCGTTGTTTTTCATCCTCCGCTTGCCTTGTTTGTAAAATAGTCTAATAATCATTATGAATGACTAATAACGTCTATAAATATTATTAATTTATAAAAAAATATATAAATATATTAATATAAATATTAAAAGATACTTTTAGTTTATAATTTATAAAATTTAAAAAAAATAGATAAAATATATAAAATAATCAAAATTATTCTAAAAATGATGAAAAGTCTAAAAATAATAAAAAATCTAAAAAAATTTAAAAAATAGTCGAAAGGTTTCAGCCGGCGAAAGAGCCGCCGAAGTTCGCAAGAGGACTCCCATCCGGCGCGCCCGCGGTTTTCACTTATAATTTTCCCTTTCACCCACTATAATGGCGGAGGTTTTCTTTCCCGAAACGCCCCTCCGCCGTCCCTTTTGAAAAAACTTAGGCGGAAAATTTAACCACCGGATGACGAAAATGCCAGAAAGCACCCCGGTCGGGGACTCCCCCGGCCTTTCCACCGGCCTGGAAAACGCCGGGCCGGACCGCTACCTCCCCCCGCCGCTCCACAGGCTCTACATAAAACTGGCCCTGCGGCCGGAATACCGCGGCCTCCAGCATCTGGAGTCCCTCAGTTCCCCGGGGATGATAATCTCCAACCGCGCTTCCTTATTGGACGCGGCCCTGATACTCTCCGTCTGCCCGCACCCCCTGCGGGTGGTTTTAGACGAGCTCTGGGCCGGAAACCCCCTTCTGAAGAAGCTGGGACTTTCGGATTTCCTCCTGCCGGTGAACCTCCAGAAGCCCTTCGCCGAGCAGGGGGTGAAAGAGGCCTTGGAAAAAGGGGAGAGGCTCCTTATCTTTCCCGAGCTAATTTTCACCCGGGCGGGATCCATTACCGAGGTCTCGGACGAGGCCGGACGCTTCATCGTGGAGGCGGGGCTTCCGGTGGTGCCGGCGATCCTGGACGGACCCCAGTACTCCCGCTACGGCCTCGCTTCGAGGCACGTCCACAATCTCCCGAAAAAATATCCCACGGTGGTCACTTTTTTTCCGCCGCGGAAGATAAGCCTTCCCGAAAGGGAGGGGGAGAGCCGGCGGAGCCGCGCCAGGCGCTGCGGCGACGCCGTCTACCACGAGCTCAAGGACGCCCGCTTCTGGGCCAAGGATTTTAAAAAGAACCTCTGGACCGCCTTGGAGGACGCCGCCCGGCGCTACGGAAAAAACAGGCTCATCGTGGAGGACCACGAGCGGAAGCCCTTAAGCTACGCCCGGCTCATGCGCTCGGCCAGGTTGTACGCCCTGCGTTTCGAGGAGCTCACCCGCCGGGGCGAGCGGGTGGGGATAATGCTTCCCAACTGCCTTCACAACGCGATAAGCCTCTTCGGCCTTTGGTCGGTGGGGAGGGTTCCGGTGATTTTGAACTACACCCAGGGGCCGGCCCTTTTAAACACCGCCGTCGAGACCTCCGAGGTGAAGACGGTTCTGACCTCGAGGCGCTTCATAGCCGAAACGGGTTTGGAGAAGGCGGCCGCGGGGCTTAAGGCGAAGCTCGCGTACGTGGAGGATTTCGCCTTCGATCTGGGTGACGAGATAGCCGCCCGGCTGCGCTCCCCGACGCCGGAGAGCCCGGAGAGCCCCGCGGTCATAGTCTTCACCTCGGGATCCGAGGGGAAACCCAAGGGGGTGGTTCACAGCCATCGGGGGCTTTTAGCCAACGAGTACCAGACCACCTGCCACTTGGAGTACTCGGAGGACGACGTCTTCTTCGACCCCATGCCGCTTTTTCACACCATCGGGCTCAACATGCTCCTTTTAACCCCGGTGCTCCAGGGCATGTACTCCTTCCTCTACCTCAACCCCCTGCACCCCCACCGCATACCCAAGCTCATCTACGAGCTGGGGGCCACCATGGTGGTGGCCTCCGACACCTTCGCCAACGCCTGGGCCCGGGAGGCCCATCCGCGTGATTTCTCCTCGTTGCGCGTACTTCTGGCCGGCTCCGAGCGCATCAAGGAGAAGACCCACGAGCGTTTCTTCAAGGATTTCGGCTTGCGTCTCTACGAGGGCTACGGGGTCTCGGAAGCGGCCCCGGTCACCTGCGTCTCCACCCAGATGCGCTTCAAACAGGGGCCCTGCGGAAACTTCCTCCCTGGCATTCAGCACCGTCTGGAACCCGTGGAGGGCATCGAGAGAGGGGGGGAGCTCCACATCAAGGGTCCCAACATCATGCTGGGCTACCTCTTCGCCGGACAGCCAGGCGTCATCCACCCTCCCGAAGACGGCTGGCACAACACCGGAGACATCGTGGAGGTGGACGATGACGGCTACGTCTGGATAAAGGGCCGCCATAAACGCTTCGCCAAAGTGGGGGGCGAGATGATATCCCTGGTGGCCGTGGAGGAGGTCATAAACCAGCTCTGGCCGGGAAAACCCCAGGCGGTTTTGGCCGTGGAGGATGAGAACAAGGGCGAGCGCCTGGTTTTAGCGACCGAGGAGAGCGTGGTGGACGTGGTGAAACTCCGGGACAGCATCCGCGCGGCCGGCCTCCCCGAGATAGCCGTCCCCAGGCAGTTCGTGACCCTGGAGAAGATCCCTTTAAACCCGGTGGGGAAGCTCAATTTCCCCGAATTAAAGAGCCTCTTGGAGAAGATTTTACAGGAGCGGGCTGAAAAAAAGGCCGCTGAACCCGCCCCGGAAAGCTCCGAATGATTTCACCCGCGCTCGCCTGATCCGCCCGAAAAAAGCGGCCCTTCCGGCCGCGGGCTTTTTTTAATCCCCCGTGAGGATAAACCCTCCGGGGGTTTTTTTTGTCCCCGAAACATTTTATGTAAAATTAAGTATAATTATTTATAAAAATATATTTTTAAATATTAAATATATAAAATAATATAAAAATAAAACGGCCGGAGCCGCCGGGAAAAGAAATTTGAAAAATAATTCCAAGTTCGTGAAAAAAATTTTTAATTTTTTTAAAAAAAGGTGGAGACGAAGCTTGAGCGCTGAATTTCTTCAATGTTTACGGCTATTTACGCCGCTAAAAATTTTTACCGCGGCCGGGAGAAAGGTGTTTTTCGGGCCTTTTCATCTCTTTTTAGCCGTTTTGAAGGGATATTTTATTAAGTGTAATTTTTATAATAAAATACCATATCTAGGGACCTAAAAAAATAATTCACAAATATTTGTGGATAAAAATATTTTTTTAATATAATTTAGACAAATAAAAGATATTAGAAAATATTTATTTCCTATATTGACTACTAAATATTTTTTTGATATAACAAATTGGTTTTTAGACCTTTTAAAAATGTGATAAGGATACTTAGCCAGTCTCGTATTTTTTGTGAACTAGTATATGTTTCTGTATTTTTATGAGACTTTATGAGACGTTTTAGGTCTCTAGTGATACAATATGTAGTTAAAATATCTTAGTAGGAAGATATTTAAAAAATTTATTGCCAAGCTAAAAAAATAGATGTAGAATCTAAATACGGTCTTTTATTTCATTTTTCGACTACTTTAATTTTCAAATTAAATTTTACCCCTTGATTTTAACTATAAGTTCAATCAGGATCTGCGCTTCGTTTTCATCTTTCCCCAATCCTCGGCCGCAGTGGCCAGAAAAACTGTACGCAGTGTTAACGGAGCTAGTTTTTACATTTTTATTTCTTATTTGGTAATTAAAGACTTGTTCATTGTTTAAATTCTACTATAGGTAGTTTTAAATCTTTTTTTAACATATATTGTATCAATAAGATGTATTTTAGATAATATGGTATGATTTTTGCTTTTCCGGCAGAGGATGGCTTCGGCCCTTTTCCGGCGGAAAAATTATCCGTTCGCATCGTTTTTGGGTGGGAAGGCCGCTTTGGGTGAAGCGGTCTGGATTTTCAACCGATTTCGGCCCCCGGACTTGAGTTCCGGGGATGATTTCGGCTTAACGCTTGAGTCGAAAGGCTTTTTCCCGGGAGACCGGAGCGCGCGCCTTTTTGGCGCGCCGAGATCCGCGGGCGTTTTGGGTGCGCCCGCCGCTTCGAGCTATTACAAGGAGGCTTAATATGACGCGTTTAACCCGACCCTATAAGGTAATAGTCAAGGGCGGCGGATTTTTGCCCGTGCTTCTTGCTGTCCTGGCGTTGCTAAACGCTCTCGGGCTTTTGAGTCCGACGGAGGCGGAGGCGCAATGCGCCCAGCCCGCTAATTCGACTTACTGCCTGGGCTACCCGTCTACAGGAACTATTACTTTTGATCCTTCGACTGGAGCTGCCAATTATCTTCCAGGTAATGTCACGCAGGATGGAGCCACCGGCGTTGTCATCACGAACGTTGGCTCTTTCTCCAATCGTGACGTGACAATTATAGTAAACAGCAAGCTCGTAAACGGCACTGAGAACTACTCGGTCGTCGGCGGAGCCGTTAACATCAGCGGCGCCTCGCCCGGGTTATCCGAAGTATTCAACAACACGATTCATATCACCCAGACCATAAGCGGAGCGGGTAATGCAGTCGTAGTCGGAAGAACGGCTATCGCTGGTCTCGCCGGTTCGTTTCCCGCCGCTGCTGTGAACGGCAAAAGTGTAAATGTTTGGGGGAATACTATTTTAGTTGACGATGTGCAGGTAACCGGAGGAGCTGATACAGTCGGAGATGTGACGGTTAACGACAGGTTAATAGGCGGCTCTTCAAACGTGAATCACACCGGGGCGGGCATGAGCGAGGTTACCGCAAACACGGTTGAACTCCATGTAACAAAAGCCGGAAGCGTCTTCCGTGTGGCCGGAACAATCTATGGCGGTGTTTACAACCCCGGCGTAGCCGCGGATTACTATATTAAACGAAGTGCGGTGACAGATAACATCGTGAGGATAATCGATGAAGATACCGCGGATGGCACGTCTAGTATCGTTCTTGGTTCCAATGTTATTGGAGGCAGCAGCGCCGGCGGATTAAGGACGGATGTTTCCTTTAACATGGTGGAAATAGATCTGAAAGAGACATCCATCTCCATAGGCGAAAACATTTTTGGCGGCTATTTAGACGAAGGCGACAACGCTACGATTCAAAACAACACCGTTGTGATAAATTTTGGAGGGACCGCCACGTTCACGGGTACAGATCAGAAAATAGCGGGCGCCTTAGGAACCCACTCCGGCGGCGGCGTGAGAAACAGCACCTATGAAGGAAACTCCGCCACTATCAACGGCGGGACGGTTAATGCTTCCGTCTACGGAGCGATCAACTCGTTCGCTAATGCCGAGGCTGAAGCCAATACCTATAAAGGCAACCAGGCGGTGATCACCGGCGGCACGGTTAGGGGCGATGTGGTCGGCGCCAGTATGGCATATTATGGAAGATTTGAAAAAGGCTCTCCCAACAAAGCGGAAATTAACGCGGCCGAAAACGTTTCTGTAGATGGTAATGTTTACGGCGTGCAGATTGAGTATATAGGCGAGGCCAAATTCGGCTTGGTGAATATAACGGGCGCCGCTGGTAAATCAGTCTCCATCACTGGCGATGTGGCGGGCGCCTTCGTGGGCTCCACTACGCCCACAAACATAGCGCGGGCCAGCGAGAACACGGTTAATATCGATGGAAGCGCCGCGGAGATCGACATCACCGGATCTGTTTTAGGTGGTAAAGTCATGGCCTCATCCGGAGGCGGCGACACAAACGCGGCGGCCGTGAACAACGTCGTCAATATCACCGGAATCAAAACCGCCGATGGTGACAGCTTGGGTGATATCAGCGGTGGTTATGTCGGGCAGACGGGGACTTCGGTAGCCGGCGACACGTTTTTCGCCACGGGCAATCGGGTTAACATCACCGACAGCGACATTTCTTCAAACGTGACCGGAGGTTATATTTACGCGATTGGCGCCGGCGGCGCCGGTGCTTATTCAGCGACCGGCAACACGGTCACCCTGGCTGGAACCGTAAATGTTTCCGGCGCCCCGGTTTTGTCGGGCGGATTGATCGATGATGCGGGTTCCATCACGGGACCGGAAGACGCGTTCACCGGAAACGAGCTCGTTTTAAATATGGCGAAAGTTTCGGGAAAATTCGGAACGATTCAAAATTTCGCGAGTTACAGGTTCATGGTGAACACTGACGACGCCGCCGCCCCGCTGCTTCAGACGGCAAATTTGAACTTGACGGACGGTACGAATAACGCCACGATGAACATAAGCTCCGTTTACGGCGAGACGGTCGCGATCCCGGGCGCCAGTGTCACCTTGATTCAATCGGACGCGGCACCAACGACAACCGGAACTTTCAGCGGCACCGGCACCGCCAACCACGGCACCCTCTTCGTCTACACGTATGACCTCGCTCTTGACGGAAACAACGTGGTCGCCACGGTCGCGTCGATCGGAATCAACGCCAAAAGCGAGGGCATTGTGAAGACCCCCTTGGCGGACGTCAGCTTCCTCAACCAGGGAGCCGATCAGTTGGCCGACTCCGCCATTTCCGCGGCCAGGACGAGCCTCATCGGGAGCCAGGGCTACGCGGTCTACGGCGTCCTGGGCTACAGCAAATACCGCTACGAGACCGGCTCGCACGTGGACGTTAAAGGCCTCACCGGCCAGTTAGGCGTGAGCGTCGGAACCGACACCGGCACCACCAGCGGCCTCGGGGCCGTCTTCTTCGAGTTCGGAAGAGGCACCTACGACACCTACGACGAATTCCCCATCGTGGGCGAGTACCACGCCTACGGCGATCTCACCTACGTGGGCGGCGGAGTATTCGGGCGTCTTGATCTGGGAAGCGAGTTCCAGAGCCGGCCCTACTTCGAGGCCTCGGCCCGTTTGGGCAAATCCTGGTTCAACTACCAAACCGACGAGTTCGGGGATATCCTCGTGGACAACCACGAGTTCAACTTCGACGGGAAATATTACGGCTTCCACGCCGGCGCCGGCTACATCTTGAACGTGGATCAGCTGGGCACCACCTTCGATCTCTCCTCCAAGTTCTTCTACCTGGAGAGGGAGGCCGCGGACCACGACTTCTTGGGCGAGCACATCCACTTCGATAAAACCGAGTCCTCCAGGCTGCGCACCGGCGGCCGGGTGAGCATCGCCGTGAACGACCGGATCAAGCCTTTCGTGGGCGGCTACTACGAATACGAGTTCAAAGGCGATGCCGGAGTCACCATAAGGAACGTCCAACTCGCCGGCGACAAGCTCAAGGGCGGATCGGGCATCGGCGAACTGGGCGTGTCCTTGGAAAGCCTGAGCACCCCCATCAAGTTCGAGCTGGGCCTGCAGGGATCGGGCGGAAAACGCACCGGTCTGGGAGGCACCATGTCCCTGAGCTACGCCTTCTAAAAGCCCCTTTCCGCCGCTTTTAAAGCGATAAGGCCCCTTGAGAGTCCCTCCGGACGTCTCGAGGGGCCTTTTTTTTACCGAAAGCCTGTTTTTCCGACGGTCAAATTCAATTCGCGCGCCGAGGCCCCGGCGAGCCTTGGCGGGGGAGGGGATTTGTAAGATTGGGGGATTCGAGGGATTGATTGAGGGAGGGAGTTTTCGGTTTTTATGGTATACTTAAGGACGATGAAGTTTTTTCCTCTCCCGGCCGCTTTCAAAGCCCGCCGGGCGCCGGCTTTTTCCGGCCTGTTTTTTTTCAAAGGCCGGAACCGTCGAGTGTTATTTCTCAAAAGAAACTTGTCCCGGCTAAAGAGATCCCTAGGGCGTTTTTTTCGGGGAGATTTTACCTTTGGACGGGGCGGCCTCGCCTTTGGGGCTTGAGATGTTTTTTAGTTGTTTTAAAATTTCCCTCAAGTTTCTCTCGAAATAAGGCACGCTTTTTGCTTCTAAAAACCGCGGGTAATTTCAAGGCTCCCGGCCGGATTTCCGGACGGATCTGTTTCTCTCAGGGTGGATCCACGTGGATATCGCGACAGTAATCGGCATATTCTCCTCGGTGAGCCTTTTAATCATCTCCATCAACATGGGGGTGGGTCTGGGCGCCTTTCTGGATCTTCCCTCCCTTTTAATCGTGGTGGGGGGGACGGCCTGCGCCACCATGATCAACTACCCCCTAAGGGACTGCCTCAACACCTTCTCCATACTTAAAAACGCCTTCGTGACCCAGACCACCTCCATGGGGGACATAATCACGGGTTTCATCACCTTCTCCGCCAAGGCCCGAAAGGAGGGGCTGCTCTCTTTGGAGACCGACATCGACTCCGTGGGCGACGATTTCCTCCAAAAGGGCCTCCAGCTCACGGTGGACGGCCTGGAGCCCCAGGCCATCGTGGACATTTTGGAAACCGAGATATCCTTCCAGGAGTCCAGGCACCGCTTGGGGGCGGACATTTTCCAGGCCATGGGCACCTTCGCTCCGGCCTTCGGCATGCTGGGAACCTTGATCGGCTTAATCTCCATGCTCCAGCAGATGGACGACCCCTCCTCCATCGGCCCGGCCATGAGCGTGGCCCTGGTCACGACCTTCTACGGGGCCATTCTGGCGAACGTCGTCTTCGTCCCCATCTCCGGTAAATTACGGGCCCGCTCCAAGGCGGAGACTTTGGTAAAGGAGCTCATCGTGCAGGGCATCCTGGCCCTCTGCCGCGGCGACAACCCAAGGATCATCGAGCAGAAGCTCCACGCCTTCATCCCCCCCTCGGCCCGGATCTCGGCCTTTAGGTGACGAAACAGGTGTCCGAACGACGGAAAACCGAACCCGAGGAGCCCAAACCCGACAGCACCATGGTGCTCTACACCTCGCTTGTCTTGATTCTCCTCACCTTTTTCATCATGATCAGCGCCAAGGCCAACTTCGACGAGACCAAGTACGGCAAGGTGGTGGAGTCGGTGACCCAGACCTTCGGACCCTTCAGGGGGGGTAGAACCGCCATCGGAGAGGACGCCGGCCTCGACCTCGAATCCCCCTCCCTGGGGGAGAGGGCCGGCTCCCGGGTGGCGGATCCGCAGATGGCGGGGATCCGGAGCCTTTTGGCCCCCGGCATCCTGGACGGACGGGCGAGGATAGTACACAATAAGGGGCAGAGGATCATCAGCCTCTCCTCCGAGATACTCTTCCTCCCCGACTCGGCGGAACTCACCCCGGAGGCCGCCGAGCTCCTTTTAGCCTTCGCCCGGATCATGCGCGATTCGGACATCGAAATCGCGGTGGAGGGCCACACCGACAACCTTCCGCCCCAAACCGAGGGGGTGGAGGACAACTGGGATCTCTCCGTGGACCGCGCCCTTTCCGTCCTCTTCCTTCTGCAAGGCGAGGGGGGGGTGGCGGCGGAGCGGCTTTCGGCCTACGGCTACGGGGGCGAGAAGCCGGCCGTTTCCAACAACAGCCCGGCCAACCGGGCGAAAAACAACCGGGTGGATCTGGTTTTGGATTTCGACTCCACCCGGGCCGGGGCCCTTAAAGGCCTGACCGAGGAGGATCGCAGCTTCGATTTCCAGGGCTTCGAGTTTTCGCTGCCGGAAAAACCCGGAGAGGAAAGCGAGGTCTATTAAAGGGGGCGCCTTGGGGGCGGAAAGCCCCGGGGGCGCCGCCCGGGGTCCCCCGGCGCTCGGCGGCGCCCGCGGATTTAGAGCGAAGGGAGATGGGCCATGCCCAGAAAAACGGCGGAAGGATACGACGGACCCCCCTCCGGGGCTTGGCTTTTGACCTTTTCCGACATGGTGACCCTCCTTTTAACCTTCTTCGTCCTGATTATCGCCATCACCACCGTGGATCCCAAGAGCCTCGCGGACGAGGGGGACGAGGCCATTGACGAGCGGGTTTTAATCGAGATCTACGGCAACGGGCTTTTGAGCTTCTCCAACCCCAACCTCATGAAACCCGTGACGGAGCTCTTCGAGCACATGGAGGAGCTGCCCCCCGGGGCGGTTCTAAACCAAGAGGAGATAAAAAACGCGATCTTCCAGCTGTCTCCGGACCCTTCGGTTCCGGGCTCCTTTCAGGAGCAGGAGCGGGAGGTGAGGGACTCGGTGTCCGTCTTCAAAGACGAGCGGGGCATGGTGCTTCGCTGGGACGAGGCGTTGCTCTTTCCCGAGGGCTCGGCCCTCCTAAGGGAGGACAACCTGGTCCTTTTGGGGAGGCTCGCGGAGTTTTTAAGCCGCCTGTCCCTTCCTGTGAGCGTGGAGAGCCACACGAATCCGCTCTCCGAACTCGAGGGGGGGATCGGACCCTACTCCTACGAGCTCTCCAAGGAGCGCTCCCGGGTGGTGATGGATTATTTAACGGGGCTGGGTTTGAAGCAGTCCCGCTTCAGGCTGGGGGCCTTCGGCGGCTCCAGGCCGCTTTCCCTGGATCCCTCCGGCTCCAGGGTCAACAGCCGCCTGGAGATAGTGCTCTACAAGGCTCACCAGAGCTCCTGGAAAGGATGACAAGACTATGGCCAACGCCGACAAGACGCCAAAAAAACAGGCTCAGCAGCCGCAGGAGGATCCCCGGGCCCAAGCGCCTCCTTCCGGAGCCCAGGCCCCTCCTCCCGGTAAAAGCGGAAAACTCGTCCTCATCGTCCTGGTCCTGGGGGCCATGGTGGTGGGAGGGGCCGGGGCCTTCATGGTCCTGAAGTTCATGGGAGGCGGCGGAGACAAGACCCAGAGCGCGGAAGAGGCGCCGCCTCCGGAAACGGACGCGGCGGCGCACTCCGCCGCCCCGCCGGCGCCTACGGAGGATGAGGAGCCCATCACGGCCCCCTCCAAGAGCGGACGCTCGGGCGGTGGCGCCGCGGCCGAGTCCGGACACGGCGCCGGAGGCGCCGGAGAAGGCCAGGGGGCGGAGGTGACGGGTCCGGTGACCGTCAAACTCGACCCCTTCACCACCAACTTGAACTCGTCGGGCGGCCGGGCCTTCATCAAGCTCACCATGAGTTTCGAGGTGGACGGAAGCGCCGGGGCGGATCAATTGACGGCCAAGATGGACGACGTCCGGGACGCCATCATCACCCTTTTAATGAGCGTCTCGGCGGACGACATCTCCACGCCGGACGGGATTTTGCGCCTTAAGACCCAGATCCAGTCCCGGGTGAACAACCTGCTTCCCGACTACAAGGTCAGGAAGGTGAACATCACGGACATCGCCATCCAGTAGCCCAAAAAAGCCCCTCCGGCCGGAGGCCGGAGGGGCTTCGATCTTTTTCAGGAGGGCTTGACGGGCCGGCGGGGGCCTGACAAGGCCTAGACGAGTCCAAACAAGTCCCAAACGAGTCTCGAGCAAGGCCCAAACAAGTCCCGATCGGGCGCGGAAATCTTAAACGGCCAAAAAACAGGCCGAAAGAGAGAGAAGGCTCATAAATGGCCAAGATACTCACCCAAGACGAGGTGGACGCCCTCCTCAAGGGCATGGGCGGCGGCGAGGTGGAGACCGAGACCAACGAGCCAGGAGACGAGACCGGGATAACCCGCTACGACCTCACCAACCAGGATAGGATAATCCGCGGGCGCATGCCCACCTTGGAGATCATAAACGACCGCTTCGCGAGGTTTTTTCGGCAGACCATGTCCACCTCGCTTAGGAAGGTCATCGACATTTCCGCCTTCTCCATCGACATGATAAAGTTCGGGGAGTTCATGCGGGCCCTTCCGGTTCCCACCAGCCTCCACATCTTCAAGCTGGAGCCCTTGAGGGGCCACGCCATCATGGTCATCGAGACCAAGCTGGTCTTCAACCTCATCGACAGCTTCTTCGGCGGATCGGGGCGGGGCTACATCAAGGTGGAGGGCCGGGACTTCACGCCCATCGAGTCCAGGCGCATAACCAACGTCATCAAGCTCGCCTTGTCCGATCTGGAGCGGGCCTGGAATCCGGTGCACCCTTTAAGTTTCAGCTACGTGCGGGGGGAGACCAACCCCCAGTTCGCCTCCGTCGTGGCCCCCACCGAGGTGGTTTTGGTGGTGAAGTTCGAGGTCGAATTGGAGCAGACGGTGGGGACGCTCATCATCTGCCTGCCCTACTCCACCATCGAGCCCATCCGCTCCAAACTCTACGCCGGCTTTCAAAGCGATCAGCTGGAGGTGGACACCGCCTGGATCAACCGCTTCATCGAAAGGGTGAGGGAGGCGGAGGTGAATCTGGTGGTGGAGCTGGGGCGCTCCCAGATAACCACGGAGGAGCTCATGAACCTCTCGCCCGGGGACACGATAAAGCTCAACCACGACGTGCGGGAGCCTTTGGAGGTCAAAGTGGAGGGTGTGCCCAAGTTCAAGGTCTTCATCGGAAGCTCCAGAGGCCAAAAGGCGGTTAAGATCCACTCCGACATCACGCCCAAGCTCTGGGAGGACTAGCTCCCCCTTTTCCGGAACCTTTCCGGAGGAGCGCCTTTTTTTGTTTTTCCGCCCGCGAACCCCATTTCCGGAACCTCTTAGAAGCCGAGGAGCCAGAGTATGTCAGAAGAAAAACCCAACCTCACCCAGCACGATTTGGACAGGCTCATGAGCGACGATCCGGGCCTCGAGCAGGATTGGGGGGATCCGGGTCCCGCGGCCCTTCCGGCCGCGGGAGACGGCGCCTCCCGGGATCAGGCCTCGGCCTTCGGACCGCCGCCGCCGTCTCTGGAGGGCTCCTCCAAGCCGCTGGACTTCATTTTGGACATCCCCCTCGAGGTCTCGGTGGAACTGGGCCGGGCGAAGATGATCATAAACGATCTTTTGCAGCTGGGACAGGGATCGGTTATCGAGCTCTCCAAACTGGCGGGCGAGCCTCTGGAGATCTTCGTGAACGGAAAGCTCGTGGCTAGGGGCGAGGTGGTGGTGGTAAACGAGAAGTTCGGCGTGAGGGTGACCGACATCGTCTCTCCTATGGAGAGGGTGAAGAGCCTGGCCTGAGTTTTCGCCGCGCGTTTCACGCTCGGCCGGGGCCATCTTTTTAAGCGCCGCCCGGATCGCTTCCCGTTTTCCTCTTCCGAAAGTCGCCTCGCCCGGGATTTCCCGCCCTTCCGGATTCGCCGTGAAAGTTTTTTTCGCCGTTTCCGCGCGCGTTTCGCGTGAGGTTTTTCCGGAATTATAATTTTAATTTTTTTCCCCCCCCCCCTCGAATTTACGCGCCTTAGCCTTTTTGAATCCCCCCCAAGGCGACGCGGGTTGAAGCTTAAAAAGCGCCCGAGGAGGGAGCGTCCCCCCTTTTCACGTTCGCCCGCGCCGGCGGCGCTTGACGGTTCTTGAGGGCGAAAAAAGCCTTTCCGGCAGCGCGCGGGGCTTTAAAGGCTTCGAGGGGCCGAAGGTTTGAAAGGCTCAAGGTTTGAAAGGCTCAAGGCTTGAAAGGCTCAAGGCGGTGAAGGCTTTCACGGCTTCGTCTTTCCGGACTAAGCGCGCGGATTCCGTATTTTCGGGAAGAAAACCTTTTTCGTTTCTCCCTGTCGTTTTCCAAGAGACGGGTGGCTTTTATATTTTTTCCCAGCTTTAAAAGAGATTCCGGATCTGTTAAAAGAAGACGTTTCATCTTTTCGGAAACATTCCATTTTTATTTTTCAAAGGAGGCTTGAAAGTCATGGGGGATGCCCGCGGAAGAGACGAAGGCGGAGCCGTCGTGGTTAAGGGAATGAAGTTTCTCCTCGTTTTTTCGGGCCTTCTTTTTCTTTTAAGCGCCCCCTTGGCCGCCGGCGGGGCCGGTTTTTTGGTCCTCACGGCGCAGGAGTCCCTCGCTCAAAGCGAGGGCGGCACTCTAAGCTCGGAGGATCTGGGATCGGACGCGTCTTCCGGCTTCACGCCGTCCGGAGCCCCCGGCGCCGAAAACGCCGACCGGGGCGCCGCCCTCGCCCGGCCGGGGGTGTCGGGAACGCCCGGCGCCGGAGTTTCGGCGCCTTCCGACTCCGTCCAGGCTCCCTTGGCTCCGGGTAGCGCCTCGCCGACGGTCAGCGCCTCCCCCTCGGCCGCCGCCGGTGGAGGCGGGGGCGCGTCTTCCGGGCGCTCCCTCATTCCGGGGGAGGGGGATTTCGGAACCTTCTCCTTTTACGTCAAGGCCTTAGGGGCCTTCATTCTGGTCATAGCCTGTCTTTTAATCTTCCTCAAACTCTTAGGGAGGATGAACCGCGGACGCGTGGCGCGGGGCGGAATGGAGTTCACCCTCAAAGGCACCCTGAGCCTTGACTCCCGGCGCTACCTGGCGGCGGTGGAGGTGGACGGAAGGCTTTTAATTTTGGGAGTGGCGCCGGAGAGGATAAGCTCCCTCGCCCACTGGAATTTGGATCCCCCCTCCGACGACGAGGGGGCCTTCGGCTCTTTGGGCCTGGAGGATACGAAGACGGATTTCAGCTTCGACGCCTCCCTTGGTAAAAGCCCCGCGAGCGACGTCCCCGCCAAATCGAGGGACGGCTTGAAGGAGCCGGCCTTCTACCGGGGAAAGACGGAGGAGGAGGAGAAGGCGGAGGAGGGCGTGATTTTGGACCTGGACGAGCCCGATTACGGACGGGACGCCGATCTGCCGGAATTTTCCCCGGAGAAACCGGGAAAAAGCGGAAAAGGGCCTGAATGACTAGGATCCTTCGGCTGGGGGCCCGTTTAAAGAGGCCGGGCTTCATCCTGCCCATGCTGGCGCTTTTATCGCTTCTGGGGCTTTCCCAGGGGCTTTGGGCCCAGGGGGAGGGGAACATGGTTCCCATCCCCACGGTGAACATAAGCCTGGGGGGTTCGGACGATCCGGACCGTATCGCGACCGTGATAAACATCATGTTCATCCTCACGGTCCTGGCCTTGGCCCCCTCCATCCTCGTCATGATGACCTCCTTTGTGCGCATCGTGGTCATCTTCGGCTTCATGCGCCAGGCCATGGGCACCCAGCAGACGCCCCCCAACCAGGTGATAATAAGCCTCGCCCTCTTTCTGACCTTCTACATCATGCTCCCCGTCTGGCAGAATATCGAGGCCAACGCCTTCAAACCCTTTATGGCCAACGAGATAACCCAGAGGGAGGCCTTCGAGAGGGCGCTTCACCCCATAAGGGAGTTCATGTTCCTCCAGACCCGGGAGAAGGATCTGGCGCTCTTCATGCGCATAGCCGGAGAGGACAAGCCCCTTAACAAAACGGAGGTGCCCACCACCAGCTTGATTCCGGCCTTCATCATCTCGGAATTGAAAACCGCCTTCACCATCGGCTTCCTCCTTTACATGCCCTTTCTGGTGATAGACATGGTGGTGGCCTCGGTGCTGCTTTCCATGGGCATGATGATGCTTCCTCCGGTGATGATCTCCCTTCCCTTCAAGCTCATGCTCTTCGTCCTGGTGGACGGCTGGAATCTCCTCGTGGGATCCGTGGTGCGGAGCTTCGGGGACGTGAACGCGGTCTTAAACATCCCGGGGGGCTAGCTTCGGCGGGGGGCCCCCGCCAAAAAAACGCGCCGTGAAATTTTTTGGCTTGGCCGACGCCTTGGGAAGGCCGGGAAACCCGGGCGTCCGGAAGAAGACTTCTTCCGGAAGGCGCCGGTTTTTCTTTTAAGCGTGTTCACCAAAACGTCCGGTTTTTTTAGCGTCCTTTCGGGTTTTAAGCGTCATATCGGTTTTAAGCGGCGGGGGGAAGCCTTGGAGGAGGGGGGAAACGCCGGAGCGCAAGAAGATCGAGGCGGAAGGCTCGCCTTGCGGACGAGAGCGACGCTTTTCTAGCGGAAGAAGGCTTTACGGCGCCGTTTCGTCATTCTCTTTCGTCAAGCGCCCCGGCCCCGGCCGGGGTTTTCCGCTCTTTTCCGCGGTAGGCCGCGCGCTTTATTTAGATCTTTTTGTTTCTTAAATTTAATGACGATAAATATTTTTATTTAATATATATATTATTAACTGTAAATTTAGATAATTTATAAATGCGGGGCGCCGCTTCCGCCCGCAGCGCCTTGAAATTCTTCGCGCGGGGCCCTTTGGCTCTCACGGCCGGGGTTTCCCCGGCTCTTTTCCTAAAAACACCCCGGGTTTTTCTTCGCCGCTTTTTTACTCCGCCGATTTTTTTTCCGCGCCGGACGCTTCGCGTTTTTTTTTCCAAGCGCGGCGGGATTACCCTGGGAAATCCGCCCCTTTCGGGGCCGGAGGGCGGAAATTTTTCCCGTGACGGCCCTTTAAAGGTAGAATAGGGAAAAAAGTGGCCCGAAAGATGAATACATGTTTTCGGGGCCGTCCCTTGACGGGATTTTTGTCTTCGATGCCCCGGGGATCTTTCGGGGCGGGGCTTTATGGATTCGCAGGAGGCGGGTTATGACGGTTGAATTCATCATCGACTACGGCCGCCGGGCCATGGAACTCATCTTGATGCTCTCGCTTCCCATGCTGGTGGTGGGTCTGGTCATAGGGCTTTTGGTGAGCGTCTTTCAGGCCACCACCCAGATCCAGGAGATGACCTTGCAGTTCATCCCCAAGATCGTCTGCATCTCCCTGGTCATGGTCATAGCCGGCCCCTGGCTTTTGGACGTATTGACCGAGTACACCCGAAACATCTTGGAGCGTTTCCCCGAGTGGGTGAGGACCACCGGAGGCCTCATAACCCAGGGCGTGGATCCCGCCAACATGAACAGGTAGCTTTTTGGGCGCCCCCATCATAAACGCGGACGAGTTCGCCGCCTTCGTTTTGGTCCTTTTACGGATCTCCCTGGTGGTGGCCGTCGCTCCGGTTTTGGGGAGCGCCAACCTCGTAACCGAGGCCAAGGTGGCCCTTTCTTTGACCCTGGCCTTCGTGATCTCTCCTCTGGTGCGCTACGACGCCTCGCTTATGCCCATGAACCTCTTCGGGTTCGCCCTGCTCGCCTTGGGCGAGATCTTCATGGGCCTGGTAATCGCCTTCATGGTGCGGCTGGTTTTGGAAACCGCCAACTTGGCCGGCGAGTATCTGAGCTTTCAGATGAGCCTCACCATGGTGAACCTCATGGACCCCCAGAGCGGGGCCCAGGTGCCCGTGGTCTCCCGGCTGGTCTACATCGTCTTCACCCTCCTCTTCCTCGTCGCCAACGGCCATCTCGTGATCATCAAGGCCCTGGCGGACTCCTTTCAGCTGGCGCCTCCGGGGTATTTCTACCTCTGGGACGCCTCGATCTTCACCGAGATGATGCGCGCGGTCGCGCGCATGTACATCCTGGCCGTGAAAATAGCCGCCCCGGTGGTGGGCATGCTCTTCTGCTGCAAGGTCTCGTTCGGGATAGTGGCCAAGGCGGTGCCGCAGATGCAGGTGCTTTTCGTGGGCATGCCCCTCTACATCCTGGCCGGGCTCGCTCTTTTGGGCTTGTCCATGGATTTCTGGCCCCGCCTCATGGGGGCCGACCTCTTCTCCGCCCAGGAGGCCCTGAAAAGGTGCCTGGAATACTTTTCGCCCTTTCAAAGCCCCTAAAGAGCCGGAAGCCCTCCCCCGGATCCTTCGCCCCCGGGTTCCGGTTTAATTCGGGCTTAAGATAAGAAATTACCATAAAATTATGGTAAAATTTAGAGAAAAAGGAGAAAATAAGAAAAAGGTAAAGACATTTTAGAGAAATTATTGTACACTGCATCGGCCACCTTCGGGGAGCCTTTCCGGCGGAAGCCCGAAAGCGAGCCCGCGGGCTTCGGCTCCATGAAAGGCCGGCCTAAAGCCGGGCCCTAAGCCCCGGCGGAAAAGCTCCGGAAGACTCCTCGGGAGCGGGGCGGAAACGCCGCGCGCGACCGGAAGGCGAAGATTGGGGCGGTCGACATTTTTTCGCGGAGCCTTCTTCCGGCCTTCCCCCGCCCCCCGGGCTCGAAGCTTCGATTCTTTTCTTTCCATTCTTTTCAGCGCTTCAACGTTTCCCGAGCTTGTTTCCGCTTCATTCGCTTCAGCCGCTTCAAACGCTTCAAACGCTTCCGCCGCCCGCGCGGACGCGAAAGCTTCCTTCGCTCGAATTGTTTTTTCCCGTTCGCCGCGGTCGATTTTCCGGCTTTTCTCCTTTCGGCGGCTATCTCGCCCCTTGTTTTTCAGATGGAAGTGAATTATGGCCGACGATTCCGGCGAAAAGACCGAACAGCCCACGGGGCACAAGCTCAGCCAGGCCCGGGAAAAGGGGCAGGTGCCCAAGAGCATGGAGATATCCGCGGCCGTGGTGCTCTTGGTCTCCTGCGGGGCCCTCTTTCTTTTGGGGCCCGCGGGCTGGGACCGCCTGGTAGCGCAGTATCGTTACTTCATGAACCGGGTGGTGGACTTTTCCGGCACGTCCGGGGATTTGATGGCGCTGGGGGTGTACGCCATAAAGGAGATAATAATAATCTCCATCCCCCTGGCCTTGATAATCCTTATAACCAGCGTCCTTATCAACCTCTACCAGCTGGGGGGCTTCATGCTGGTCATGGACAATCTGACGCCGAAACTAAATAAGCTCAACTTCATTCAGGGTTTCGGGCGTTTCTTCACCGTGCGCACGATCGTGGAATGCCTTAAAAGCGTCTTCAAGATGTGTATAATATTCCTCATCGGCTATCTGGTGATAAAGGACCATCTGGACGATTTCATTTTAATGGCCGACATGCCGCCTTTGGAAATCGCCCTTTTAGTCCTTTCCATCTCTTTGGAGATATTCATAAAAACCGCCCTCCTCCTTTTAGTCCTGGCCGCGATGGACTACGGCTACCAGCGCTGGCAATTTAACGAGGACATGAAGATGACCAAGCAGGAGGTCAAAGACGAGTACAAGCAGATAGAGGGGGATCCGGTGGTCAGAAACCGCATCCGCCAGGCCCAGAGGGAGGCCAGTAAAAAGAGGCAGCTAAACGACGTGCCCAAGGCCGACGTGGTTTTGGCCAACCCCACCCGCCTGGCCATCGCCCTGCTCTACGACAAGGAGAAGGCCCCGGCCCCGGTGGTTTTGGCCAAGGGGCGGGATTTTCTGGCCGAAAGGATCAAGGACATCGCCCGGGAAAACAAGATTCCGGTGGTGGAGAACAAGCCTTTGACCCGGGCCCTCTACGGAGCGGTGGAGGTGGGGGAGATCATCCCCGAGGAGTTCTACAAGGCGGTGGCCGAGGTGTTGAGCTACGTCTACCGGGTGAAGGGAAGGAGGCGCCGTGTCTGAGGGGGCCGTCGGCTGGATAACGGAGAAGTTTAGAGGGAAGGGCGCGGGCGACGTCATCATGGGCCTGGGCGTGGTGGGGATCCTTCTGGTCTTCCTCTTCCCCCTTCCCACTCCGGCCCTGGATCTCCTTTTGACCTTCAACGTGACGGTTTCGGTCATCGTCCTGTTAACCGCCCTCTACACCCTGAAACCTTTGGATTTTTCCGTCTTCCCCTCGCTCCTCTTAATCCTCACCCTTTTCAGGCTGGCCTTGAACATCGGCTCCACCCGCTTGATCCTCCTCAACGGCGCCCAGGGCACCGAGGCCGCGGGGGAGGTCATCCAGGCCTTCGGAAACTTCGTGGTGGGCGGAAACTACGTGGTGGGGGTGATCATATTCATCATCCTCGTCATCATAAACTTCATGGTCATCACCAAGGGTTCGGGGCGCATAGCCGAGGTGGCGGCCCGCTTCACCCTGGACGCCATGCCCGGAAAGCAGATGGCCATAGACGCCGACCTCGCGGCCGGTTTGATCCAGGAAGCCGAGGCCAAGTCCCGCAGGGAGGTGATCGCCCGGGAGGCCGACTTCTACGGGGCCATGGACGGCGCCTCCAAGTTCGTTCGGGGCGACGCCGTCGCCGGCATCATCATAACCATCATCAACATCGTGGGGGGCTTCGTCATCGGGGTCCTCCAAAACGGCCTCTCCCCCGGGGTGGCGGCCGCCACCTACACCATCATGACCGTGGGGGACGGTCTGGTGAGCCAGCTTCCCGCGCTCATGATATCCACCGCCGCGGGCATCATCGTCTCCCGGGCCGGATCCGAATCCACCATGAGCCGGGAGTTCGTCTCCCAGTTCACCCTGCGCCACGAGGCCCTGGCCCTCTCCGGCGGGGTGGTCTTTTTTCTCGGGCTCCTCCCCGGGCTTCCCACCGTGGCCTTCTGCCTCACGGGGATCGTCATTTTGGCGCTCGCCTTCGCCTTGTGGCGCCGCCGGCGTATGGAAAGGCTCATGGCCGAGGGCGGCGGGAGGCGCTCCGCTCAAGCCCTCCCCGGGGGCGGCGGCCCCTCCGGGGCCGCCCCCCCCCTTTCGGGCGGCTCCGCCCCCGGAGCGCCTCCCGCCGGCCCCCAAATCCAGGCCCCGGGCCCGGCCGCCTCGGGGGCGCCGGCGGCCGCGGAAAAGGTGGAGGCCCTCCTCCCCCTGGACGTTTTGGAGCTGGAGGTGGGCTACGGCCTCATCCCTTTGGTGGACGAGGAGCAGGGGGGTGAGCTTTTGGAGCGCATCCGCTCCATCAGGCGCCAGTTCGCCCTGGAGGCGGGCTTCATCGTCCCGCCCATGCACGTGCGGGACAATTTGCAGCTGCGGCCCGGGGAGTACGCGGTCTTGATTAAGGGGGACGAGGTGGCAAGAGCCGAGATGATGGTGCGCCACCAGCTGGCCATGAACCCCGGGGACGCTCGAAAGGACGTCCCCGGCATCCCCACCACCGAGCCGGCCTTCGGTTTGGACGCCTTATGGATCCCGGAGGAGCGCAAAGACGAGGCCCAGCAGTACGGCTGGACGGTGGTGACTTTGGCCTCGGTCATGGCCACGCATTTGACCGAGATAATACGGGCCCACGCGGACGAGCTCATAAGCCGCCAGGACGTCCAGCGCCTCATAGACCAGGTCGCGCAGACAAACGAGAAGGTGGTGGAGGAGCTCGTCCCCAACCTTTTAAGCGTGGGCCAGGTGCAGAAGGTTTTGCAGAACCTCCTGCGGGAGCGGGTCTCCATCAGGGACATGCCCTCCATTTTGGAGGTCCTGGCCGATCACGCGCCCGTCACCCACGACGCCGATCTTTTAACGGAGTTCGCGCGCCAGAGGCTCTCCCGGTCCATCATCCGCAGCTACGTGACCCCCCAAGGCGAGCTCCCCCTCATGACCGTGGGGGCGGACATCGAGGACGCCTTGGCCCGGAGCATAAACGAGACCGAAAGGGGCGCCTACCTCACCCTCGACCCCGACACCGGCCAGAGGATTTTAACCGCCATCTCCAACGCCGTGGGCGAGCTCACCCGCCAGAACCTCCAGCCGGTGGTGCTCTCCACCCCCATGGTGAGGAGGCACTTGCGTAAATTGACCGAGCGCTTCATAAGCAACCTGGTGGTGCTCTCGCACAGCGAGCTCACGGCCACCACCAGGCTCAAGATCATGGGGGAGGTGACCTTCTCCTATGCGGATTAAACGTTTCCGGGCGCCGGATCTGCCATCGGTCGTGAAACTCATCAAAGAGGAGTTCGGCCTCGCCGCGGTGATACTTTCCCAGCGGGACAATCCCGAAACCGGCGAAGTCGAGGTGACGGCGGGCGTCCGGGAGGAGGATCTCGCGCGCAACCCGCCGGAGGGATCCCCGCCGGAGGCCTTGGGCCCCCCCCCGGTTCCGGCCGCGGGGAAGGGCGGCCTCCCGAAAAAGGCCCCCGCGGGCGAGGCTTTCCGGGAAAGTCCCGCCGCCGCCCCTTCGGCCGCTTCGGGGGGCCCGGCCCCCCCGATCGCCGCCGCCGCGGCAGGGATCTCGCCGGACGCGAGACCGGGGCTCGGGCCCCCGCGGCCCGCGCCCCGCGCGGCCGGGGGCCCCCTCTCCGACGGGGGGCTCGAGGCGGCGGGCGTCCGGGGCCCGAGAACGGATCTCGCGGCCAGGGATCTGCGCCCCGCCCGGGCGGCGGTTCCGGCGGCGCCCGCGGCGGGGCTCAAGGCCTATCGGGAGACGGAGCGGCCCTCCGGCCCCTCCCTGGCCCTGGAGAGCGAGTTCGCCGATTTTCGCCGTGAGGTGGAGGATGGGCTCGCCGAGCTCAAAAACATGCTCCTGGACCTGGCCCACCGCCAGAGCCTCGCGGAAAAGTGGCGCGGCCAGGAAGGCCTCGCCCGGCTCTACCGGGTCCTTTTGGAAACCGGCCTCTTTCCGGAGCACGCCCGGGACTTCGTGGAGATGGCGGCCGAGAGCCGGGAGGCCTGGGGCGGCGAGCTTTTGGAGCAGCTCCGGCAGACGGTGCGGCCCCTGGTAAAATGCCTCCCCCCCAAAGGGACCATCCCCCGGGTCCTCGCGGTCACCGGCCCCAGCGGGGCCGGGAAGACCGCCACCGTCATGAAGCTCGCCTCGCTTTTAAAGCAGGAGGGAAAAAAAACGGCCCTTATCTCTTTGGATACGCTAAAATTGGGGGCGGCGGAGGAGCTGGCCCAGTTCGCGCGGATCTCGGGTTTGGGCCTCAAGGTGGCCCAGAGCCGGGGGGAGTATCTGGAGGCGGCCGAGCTCTTTCAGGGCGCCGAAAACGTCCTGGTGGACACAAGCACTAGGGATTTTTCGAGCGGGGGGAAAAGGGGGAACCTCACCCGGGCCCTGGCCGAGTCAGGGGCTTTAAACCTCTTGGCCCTTCCGGCGTCTTTAAAGACGGAGGATCTCCTGGCCTCGCACCAGGCGGCCTCCGGCCCCCTCCTCTGGGGGGTCTGCCTCACTAAACTGGACGAGACGGCGAACTTGGGAAACGTCTTCAACTTCATCAAGGCCTCCGGACCCGTCTTCGCCTACTTTTCCAAGGGCCACAAGTCTCCGGACGACTTTCTGCCGGCCGGAGCCGGAAGGCTCGTGGACATGTGGCTGGAAAACGCGGGGCTCAAGACCTGAGGGTTCGCCCGTCGTTTGTGGAATCCGTTTTCCGATTTCCGGACGCGTCCCTTTTTTTTCTTTTCAGCCTTTTTTCGCGGCGCCCCCGCTTTCACCCGGCGACGAACCCGACTTTCACCCGACTTTCACCCGACGGAGGTGCGAAATGACTAAAACCCCCTTGAAGGCCTCTTCGGGCCCCGGAAAAACCGCGGCCCCGCCGGGCTCCGGTAAAAGCGTCAGGGTCGTCGCGGTCTCCTCCGGAAAGGGCGGAGTGGGGAAGAGCAACCTCACCTTGGGCCTGGCCTACGCCCTGACCTCCCTGAAGCGCCGGGTGCTCATCTGGGACGCCGATCTGGGGCTCGCCAACACCGACGTCCTTTTGGGCATACGGGCCGAGCGCACCATCCACGACTGGCTCAAGGGGGAGAGATCCTTAAAGGAGATCGTGATAAAGGCCCCGGGCGGCATCTCCATCCTCCCCGCGGCCTCGGGCATTTTGGAGCTTTCGGACATCACCGGAGACGACAAGTCCAGGCTCCTCGCCGATTTCGAGGAATGGAAAGAGGAGTTGGACTTCATGCTGGTGGACACCGCGGCCGGCATCGGGCCCAACGTCGTGTTTTTCAACCAGGTGGCCCCCGAGAGGCTGGTGGTGGTGACCGGGGAGCCCACCTCCATCACCGACGCCTACGCCCTGATTAAAGCCCTAAGCGCCCGCCACGGGCTCAAAAACTTCTACGTGCTCCCCAACATGGTGAAAGACCTCCGGGACGCGAAAAACGTCTTCAAGCTCCTCTCCGACGTGGCCGGAAACTATCTGCCGGACGTCTCCTTGGACTATTTGGGCTTCGTCCCCCGGGACGACTGCGTGCCGGAGTCCGTGCGGCGGCAAACCCCCTTCTTCACCGCCCGGCCGGATTCCGAGGCCTCGAGGAGGCTTCTGGACTGCGCCCGGACTTTGGCGGCCAAGGAGCCGCCCCCCTCCTCCGGAGGGGGGCTCTCCCTCTTCCTCAACCGTCTGGGCGAGAGCTCGCTTACGGTGAATTGATGAACGGGATCCCTCCGACATACGCGGACGGCGCCAAGCCCGAAAAGGCCGGCTGGAAGGGGCTTTCCATGGAGGATCGCACGGCCTACGTGGAGAAGTACGCCCCTTTGATAAAGTACCTGGCCGACCGCTTGGCGGCGAGGCTGCCGGATCACGTCATAAAGGAGGATCTGGTGAGCTCCGGGGTCTTGGGTTTGATCGACGCCATCGAGAAGTTCGAGCCGGATCGGGGGATACTTTTCAAGACCTACGCCGAGTTCCGCATCAAGGGATCCATGTTGGACGAGCTTCGGAACCTCGACTGGGTGCCCAGGACGGTGCGAAAAAAGGCGAGCGAGCTCGACAAGCTCTGGCGCTCCCTGGAGCGGGAGCTGGGCCGCCCGCCCTCGGACGAGGAGTGCGCCCAGGCCATGGGGATAGAGCTTAAGAGCTATTTAAAGATCCTAGACGAGGTCTCGGTCATTAACATGCTGGATCTGGAGGCCTTCCGCACGGAGTCCAAAAGCGGCGAGCGGGAGACTTTGGACATCTACGAGATAATCGAAGACGAGAACGCGACCGACGCCTTGACCGCCCTGGGCCGGGAGGAGCTGAGAAGGATCCTGGCCGAGGCCATCGAAAGCCTGCCGGAAAAGGAGCGCCTGGTGGTCACCCTCTACTACCACGAGGAGCTCACCATGAAGGAGATCGGGCAGGTCATGAACTACACCGAGTCCAGGATAAGTCAATTGCACTCTAAATCCATCGTGCGGCTCCAGGGGAAGATCAACCGCTACTTCGAGCACCGGGGAAAAGAGGCCCGGAAGTAAACCATGGCGGATGTTTCCGACAGGGATAAATCGGCCCCCCCTCCGCCCGCGGACGACTGGGATTCCATCCCCCTGGATCCGGACGCCTCCTGGGACGAGCCCCTGAAAAGCCCCGCCCCCCCCCAAAGCGCCTCCGCTCCGGAAAATACTCCCGAAAGCCCCGAAAAAGCCTCCGACGACTCCCCGCCTCCCCCAAAAAGCCCCGAAAAAGCCCGACAAAACCCCGAAAAGGCCCCCCTTTCGCCGCTCTCCGCCTTCAACGAGGCCTGGGGCGAAGACCCGGCGCCGCCGCCGGCTCCGCCCGCCTCCCGTCCGGGGGGTCCGGCCGAAGAGGATGGGGTCTATCCCCTAAGAAAAGTCATCCCCCGCGGCTCCGCCGCCCTCGGAGGCGCCTCCCCGGCGGGGGACGGCCCCGATGGCTCCGAGTCCTCAAGCTTGGGCGCCGGAGGCGGGGAGGGCGGCGACGCCTTTGACGAACCCGAAGGCGCGGCTGAAAACGAAAGCCCGCCCGCGGCCGGAGTTCCGGCCAAGTCCGAAGCGGAGGCCGGGGGCGCGGAGGATTTTTCGGGGCTAGTCGCCTTAAATTCCGGGCCTCCGGGGGACGGCGCCTTGGGGGACGGCGTCCTTGGGGGAGGGGACGGCGGCCGCGGAACCGGGAAGACTTTGGAAACCCTGGAAGACGCGGAAAGGGAGCGCCGCCCTCTCGATGTTAAAAGCCCGGAGGCGGCCGACCCGGCCGCCTCCGGCGCTCTAGAAAGCGCGGACGAGGACGACTTCGAGATAGAAGGCGATCTAAGCGGCGCCCCGCCTCCGGCGCCCTCCAGCGGAGGCTTCGAGGACTCCTGGAACGCCGCCCGGGGCGTCGCCGGCGAATCCCTCTGGGAGGAGTCGCCTCCCGCCCCGGCCGAAGCCCCGAAAGCCGCCGAAGCCGCCCGCGGAGAGGATCCTTCCGGATCCCCGTCCGCTGGGGGCGCGGCCCCGGATCCGGAGGACGATCTGGACGGGGATGGAGGGGAGGCGCCGAAAGAGTACCTGGTCGAGGAGGACGATCTGGACGGCGGGGGATCGGGGGACGACTTCGGATCCCTTTTGCGGGCGGAGGAGAGCAAGGCCGGCTCCATCGGGAGGCCCGCCGAAACGGACGGCGGAACCGGAGGGGAGCCGGACGCGGGGTCGAAGGCGCCCGCCGCGGCCGCCGACACCGAGACGGTGGCCGCGGACCGCACCAGGTTTCTGGAAAGCCTCCTGGACGGCTCGGACACCTCGCTTCCCAAAAAGGTGGAGCTGGACCTGGACGGGATCTTCGACCAGGCCAAAAAGGAGGCCGAGGCCCTGGCCCCGGACGCCACCCGCGTTCCCGCCGAGGCCCCCAAGGTCGAGGAGGGGGCGGACGCCCTCGCGGCCGCCACGGCCGGAGAGACGCCCGCCCCCCCTCCGGAACCCCTTCCGCCTCCGGCCCAGAAAAAGGTCTCCAAGCTCAAACTCTTATTTTTCCTGGCGCCCATAGTTTTGGGCGTGGCGGGTCTTATTTTCGGGCTTTACCGCATCTTCGGCTCCGGCGGCGCTCCCGAGGAGACGCCGGAGCTCGTTTTAACCGACCCTTTGGAAATCGACGGGGAACCCCAGCCCGGCGAGCTCGCCATGCCGTCCTTCCTTTTGACCCTGGAGGGCGACGACGGAAAGCGGGCGGTGGCGCAGGTGGATTTCATCATCCATTACCACGATCGCCCCGATCTCGACCTCTTGAAAGACAACATGGTGCAGGTGAGGGACATCTTCTACCGGATAACCAAGTCCAGGGGACCCATGATTTTAACGGACGCGACCGCCAGGCGCCAATTGCAGGCGGATCTTCTAAGCACTTTAAACGACCTCCCGCCTTTTAAAACCGAAAGCGACCCTAGGGTGACCTACGTCCAGATAAGCCTCTTAAGGGAAAAATGACGTTTTTTCCCCCGGAGTCTAGCGCGCCGGCTAAAGCGGAATCTCTAAACGCCCTGGGGGAAATGGACGCCGGCCGAAGCGTTTTTAAAAACAAGCGCCCACCCTATTTTTTCGGTATTCCGTTTCCTTGGAAAATTTCCGAAACTTTTTCCGTAAAGTGAAAGGGAGCGGCGGGAAGGATGACATTTTCCGGCTATGAGATTCGGGCGCTCAGGGGAGCCTTTTTGGATCTTTTGTAGGTTTTTTTGCCGCCGTTTCGGGGCGTAAAACAAGCCTTCCTCATTCCATCCGGCTTTCGATTTCTCTTTTTTTCGTTTATCCAGGGCGCGCGGCCCGGTTTCGATCGTCTTTACGGCGCCCCATAACTAATAACCGATGACATGACAACCGCGCGACCATGAATTTTAATTGAAAGGAAAATCAATGACAGGCAAATTAGCTCCCCTGTTTATCGCTCTGCTCGCGGCTTTCGCTATTTCGGTTTCATCAAACGCCTCCGCTCAGAACAGTTTGAGCGCCGAAGATTTAAGAAAAGCCAACGAGAAATGGAATGATAAGGACTATCCCGATGTTGAATCGCTGCTTTCCGACGCCAACAAATACGGCGTCGTCTGCGCCGGAGACTTAACTCGAGGTCCTCGACTAGATATTTGTAAAAATAACGTGATCAGCGCCAAGAAAGTGGCGATGTATAATGAACAGGCTAGTCGAAATATAGGGAAAGTACAATTTATAGCCTCAGAACCTGACGACAGCGACAAGAGTAGAGGCGGAACCAGGGTCCTCTGCGGAGACGGAAGCGTCAAGGACGTCGATGACGATCTATACCGGAGGAAAGACTTGAAAGGCGTGAGCGCTCTTTGCTCGGGCGGGGTTGACGTGGCTCCCAAATGGGCTGAGGCCATTGAAAATCCGGAGTAGTTTTTCCGACGGGCTTAAACAGTTCGTAGTTCGGAGAGGTTTTTAATTTTTTTTGAGCGGTCTAAGAAGATGGAAAAAAGTAACCAGGACGCGCGCGCGGAAGATCTTTCACGGGAAAATAACGGCGCATGCGATCCTTAACGCGCGAACGTGTTATGTAGTACCCGCCGCCCACAACTTATAAACGATGACATGATAACCTCTTGACCATGAATTTTAATTGAAAGGAAAACAAAAATGCCTGGTAAAATAGTCCCCCTGTTTATCGCTATGCTTGCGGCTATCGCGATTTCGGTTTCATCAAACGCCTCCGCTCAGAATAGTTTGAGCGCCGAAGATTTAAGAAAAGCCAACGAGAAATGGAAGGATAAGGACTATCCCGATGTTGAATCGCTTCTTTCCGACGCCAACAAATACGGCGTCGTCTGCACTGGAGACTTAACTCGAAGAGCCCGTCTATTCCTTTGTAAAGATAACGTGATCAGCGCCAAGGAAGTGGCGATGTATAATGAACAGACTAGACGAAATATACGAAAAGCGAAGTTTATTGTTAATGAACCTGACGACAGCGACAAGAGTAGAGGCGGAACCCGGGTTCTCTGCGGAGACGGAAGCGTCAAGGACGTCGATGACGATCTATACCGGAGGAAAGACTTGAAAGGCGTGAGCGATCTTTGCCCGGGCGGGGTTGACGTGGCTCCCAAATGGGCTGAGGCCATTGAAAATCCGGAGTAGTTTTTCCGAAGGGATTAAACAGTTCGTAGTTCGGGGAGGTTTTCAATTTTTTTTCGGAGCGGTCTTAGACGATGGAAAATAAATAACCAGTACGCGCGCGCGGAAGATCTTTCACGGGAAAAAAAGCAACGCAAGCGTTCCTTAACGCGCGAACGTGTTATGTGGTAACCGCCGCCCACAACTTATAAACGATGACATGATAACCTCTTGACCATGAATTTTAATTGAAAGGAAAACAAAAATGTCTGGTAAAATAGTCCCCCTGTTTATCGCTCTGCTCGCGGCTTTCGCGATTTTGGTTTCATCAAACGCCTCCGCTCAGAACAGTTTGAGCGCCGAAGATTTAAGAAAAGCCAACGATAAATGGAAGGATAAGGACTATCCCGATGTTGAATCGCTTCTTTCCGACGCCAACAAATACGGCGTCGTCTGCACCGGAGACTTAACTCGAATGGCCCGTCTAATCCTTTGTAAAGATAACGTGATCAGCGCCAAGGAAGTGGCGATGTATAATGAACGGGCGGATTGGTATGATGAACAGACTAGACGAAATGTACGTAAGTCGCGGTTTATAATTAATGAACCTGACGACAGCGACAAGAGTAGAGGCGGAACCCGGGTTCTCTGCGGAGACGGAAGCGTCAAGGACGTCGATGACGATCTGTACCGGAGGAAAGACTTGAAAGGCGTGAGCGCTCTTTGCCAGGGCGGGGTTGACGTGGCTCCAAAATGGGCTGAGGCCATTGAAAATCCGGAGTAGCTTTTCCAACGGGCGTAAAAGTTCTGAGAGCTTTTCATTTTCCGGAGCGCTCTTCCGAAATAACCGGAGATTTTCATTCCGGTTTCGAAATTTTATTCTAAAACGCTCATGAATAGCGTTGAGGGAATTCGTCTCGCCTCATGAAAATCCCCGGAAAGCTTTTCAGAGTTACGGGGGGAGGGTCCCAGCGGAGCGGTGTTTTCGGATGAAATTTTCACCGGCGGAAACGGACGCCTCAAGCACGCCCGGGACTCCGGATTTTTGAAGCGGCTTCGTTTTTCAGCCGCGGGTGCGTGATAGCCAGGGCCCGCTCTTAATCGCGTGGGGAACTTTTAGGGAAAACTTCCATCGTTTTTTTCATCCGCGGCGCTTAATTTTATAGCCCGGCTCCCCGATCTTTCCCATCCTCGGACGCGCTCTTCGTAAGCGGGAGGTCTAAGTTCGGAAAGCCTCTTTACCGGCCCTTCAGTTGAGCAGCCGGAATAAGGGCCGGTCTCCGTCACCTGGGTCTTCCCAGGGGAGCTCTCCCAGGATTTCTTTCAAGGGCCGCGCGATGGTTTTCACGCCCTCGTCGTCCCGGTGGCGAAGGACGCTTTCGGCCATCTTTTTCGCTTCCTCCGGGCGTCCCTCCCGGGCGAGGGCCAGGGATAGCTCCGTCAGGGCGAAGCCCCAGGCGGGGAGGACGATTTTCGGAAGGGGCCGCCGGCTTTCCAGGAGGGCGAGGTGTTCCTTCGCCTCGGGGACGCGGCCGGCGCGGGAGCGATGGACGCATATGGCGGCCTGGGCGAGGAGCCGACAGGTTTCGGCGGAGCCCGAGGAATCTTTCCGGGATTCCAGATCTTTGAGGATCTCCTCCGTCAGTTCCCGGTTTTCCGCGGCCAGGGCCGAACATAGGAGTTCCAGCCCCAAAGCCCTCCAGGCGGAGCCGTCAGGGAGGGATTCCTCCCGGTCCCGGAGCGCCTGGTATACGGAGCGCAGGCTCTGGAGCTTATCCTCCGGAAGGACGGGGCCGGGAAAGGTCGAAGACCCGTCCCCCTTGAAGCCTCCCAGGGCCTGGAAAAGAGAGACGGCCGCGCGTTTCCGGATTTCGCGAATTCCATCCTCGGTGGGGAGCGCCATCAGTTTTTGGAAAAGGGGGAGGAGGATTTCCGGATTCCCTTTTCGCTTTTCGAAGCGCCGGAAAAAGAGCCGGGCCGCTTGGGCGAAGATCTCCCTGGCGACGGGAGCCGCTTTGAGGCGCGATCCCGCGGCGTTAAGAACGCGCGCCAAGAGGGCGTCCAGGGAAACGTCTTGGGGGGCGTGTGAAACGATCTCGCTGATGAAATACGCGAGCCTTAAGGAGTCTCCGGCGTTTTCCGGACGCGAGAGCCTCTCCATCGCCGGGAAAATCTCTTCCGCCTCGGCCAGTCGAGCGCGGTCCATGAAGTCTTCCATGGTCATTTCGCACGCCGCGAAAAATAAGTTCACGAACACGTTGGCGTTCGCGACAATCAGCGGATTCGTAAGCTGCGGGGCGGAAACGGGCTCCTTTGGCGGACGTTCCCGCGGGGCCCGGTCCTTAGCGCGGCCGGACGGGGTCCTCCTTCGGGCTTCCTCGGGTCGATTCAATCCGGCCGCCCGCCGCATGAGCCCGGCGAGGCCGGGTTTCGCCGGGCCGGGGGAGGGCGCCGCCGGGGCCGCGGCCCCCGCTTTTTCATCGGGGAAGATCGAGGCGTTGTTGAAGGGGGGGATGGGAAGGCTGAGGTGGTAACCATCCTCTTTGTCCGGCGAGACCCCGGTATCGGGCGTCCCGCCTTTCGGGATCAACTCGGGGCTGAACTTGTGGAAGAAGACGGCCGCTTCCTCGAGGTCCTTGAGGAAGGGCATGGCGGAGGCGGGATCTTTTAAGGAATGGAAGAGGAAGACCATGTTGTAGGCCGTCACGAGGCGGGTCGCCGCCAGTTCGTATTCCCGTCCCGGATGCTCCCCGGGCCGCAAGCTAAGGAGCTTCCGGTAAAAGTTCCGAGCGCCCTCCACGTCCCCGTGGACGGCCGCGCTGTAGATCAGGACGCCTAGGAAGACGTGTTTGAAAATCAAACGGCGGCTCGGATGCATGCGCCCGCAAAGCGCGGACAGGGAGAATTCGAGGTCCGGATCCTCGTAATTTAAGGCGCCCCCCAAAAGGAGCGCGGAGGAAAGCTTGGCGTCCATTTCGGCCACGGCGGAGTCGTTGAGTTCGGCGCCCCGCTTTCTCAGCCTCTTTTTCATATCCTCCATGACGGCGATGCCTTGGGAGATGGCGATTTGTATGTCTTCCGCGGCTTTTCGCAACTTTTCCCTCTCCGTCGGGCCCTGGTTTCCGATTGGTTCGTCCTCTTTCAAGGAGGTGTAGATATTGAAGCTCTCAACCAGGCGTTTATGCGCTTCATCGAAATAGAACTGCGGGTTTTTGGCGGAGGGCACGGCTAAGCTCCTTTAGGCCTGCGGATGAGACGAGGAAGGGACGGAAAAGCTCCTCCGCCCCGATTAAATTCTTAGGCGGCGCGCTAAATAAATTCCGAAGACGCTCGTTTCGGCGTTGGCGCGCCTTTTTCCGTCTTCCTTGAAAATTCGGAAAGTCGGGTGGCCGGCGTGTGACGGAGGGCGGAGGGGACGCCCGTCTTTTTAGGGGCTTCGAAGCCTAGGGGCGCCTCCCGCGATGGAGTCGCCCGGTCAAAGAAGTTCGGGATCGTTTGGAGCGTTGAAAAAACGAAGAGTTTCCGCCGGAGGAGCGATTTTTCCCCGCGGAAAGCGGGGCGCTTGCGAAAGTCCTCCCCGCCTTCCGGCCTTGAAGGGGCTTAAAGCGCTGGAAGCCTGGAGATTAAGGGCCCTAAGGCCGAGGCGGCGGAAAGACTTTTTAAGCGGCCTTCAAAGCGCCAGCCGAAAAACCGGCCAGTCGAGCTCCCGCGGGTCTTCCTTCGGGAGTTCTCCCATGAGTTCTCCCAGGATTTCCTTTAAGGGCCCGACCACCCGCCCCGCTCCCTCGTTTTCCAGGCGCGGGAGGACCTTTTGGGCCAGCTCCCTGGCATCCTCCCAGCGACCCTCCCTGGCTCAGGCCAGAGAGGGCGGTCACGGCGAAGGTCCAGGCGGGGAGCGCGTCGTTTGGGAGGGGGAGTCCCTTTTCCGTCAAAGCCAGGCTCGGCCGCCTCTGGGAGGCGGCCGAGCCTGGCGTGATGGACGCAGAGGGCGGCCTGGGCTAAGAAGCAGAGCGTCTCGAGGGACTCCGAGCTCTTTCCGGCGGATTCCAAGTCCTCTTGGATTTTAGCGAAGAGCCCGCGGTTTTCCCAGGGCCGGGGCCGCGCGGAGGAGCTGCGGCCCCAAAGCCTTCCAGGCGGAGGAGCCCTTGAGGACGCGCGCGGCTTCATAGACGCCTCGCGGTCCGGCTAGGTTCTCCTCCAAAAGGACGGGGCCGGGGAAGCTTCGGGCCCCGTCCCCCTTGAAGCCTCCCAGGGCCTTGAAAAGAGAGACGGCCGCGCGCCCCTTAATTTCGTCCACGCCATCCTCGCCGGGGAGAGCCATGTGTTCTCGGAAAAAGGGGGGGAGGATTTCCGGGCTTCCCATTAGCTCCTCGAAGCGTTATCTGGGGTGGGGATGGCGGCCATCGCTTTGTCCCGATTTTTAACCGGTATACGCGTTTCCACCATGGCGGCCAGGCCCAACCTGGCGGGGCGCCGGATGTCTTCCGCGGCTTTTTGAAACTTTTCCCCCTTCGCCGGGTCCGGATTTCCGAAGCGTTCGCCCCCTTTCCGGGAGGCGAAGATCCGGTAGGCCTCCGCCCAGGCGTTTACGCGCTTCATCCGGATGGGGTTCGAGTTTTTTTGGAGGACGCCTGGGAGCTTCTTTGAGGCCCGGGATGAAGAAAGGGCGGAAGGGGCGGAAAGCCGCCCCCCGCCTTTTGAGGGAAAATCGCCCCCTGAAGAAACGGCGCCCGCGGCTTTGGGCGGCTTGGGGGCGGAGTTCTTTTGGATCGGGGGTGTTGGGGGAGGGGGCGGAGCTTTTTTAGATCCGCGGACGAGGGGCGCGGGAGCGGGTGAGTCGGCCCCTTGGGGAAATTCAAGGCGAATTTGGGGTGGGTCCTTCAACGCCTTTTTCGGCCGCGCTTTAGCTGAAGACGAACAGCTGGAACAGTTCGAGGTCGCCTTCCGGGGGGACCTCTTCGGGGAGGGGGCCCAGGATTTCCCGCAAGGGATGGGCGATCATTTTCAAGGGCTTGTCCTTCAGGCTCTTCTGGACCTTGCGGGCCAGCTCCTCGGCCTCTTTTCCCCGGCCTTCCCGGGCGAGGGTCAGGGCGAGCCTGGTCGCGGCGAAGGTCCAGACGGAAAGGAGGTTGCGGGGGAGGGGGGAGGCCTTTTCCAGGCGGGCGAAGTGTTCCTCCGCCTCCCTTAAGCGCCCCTGGCGGACGCGGTGGAGGCACAAAAGGGTCCGAACCAAAAGCGCCATGGGATTCGCTTCATCCCGGAAGCCGGGATCGGATTTTAAGTCTTTCAGGATTTTCCCGACCATATCCTCCCTCTCCGCGGCCAGGGCCGCGTGGAGGATCCCTATCCCCATGGCCTGGCGCGTGACGAGGGCGGTTTCCCCGTCCTTAAACTTCCGGACCTTGGCGCGCAGGGAGGAGAGCGCGAGAAGCCTCTCTTCCGTCAAGAGCGGGCCGGGAAAGGTCTGAACCGTGTTCCCCCTGCCCCCTCCGATGGCCTGGAAAGCCCGCCCCACAAGTTCCGGCAGGGCGGCCTCCAGCTCCAAAAAGCGCGGCGCCGAAAGGATCTTGTCCGTCAGCCGGAGGATCGTCTCCGGGTTTCCCGGGGTTTCGTCGAAGCGCTCGAAATAGCTGACGCAGGCGAAGTCGAGCAGGCCGACGGCGGCGGGCTGGTTTTTTTTCCCGCGGTCCAAAGCGGCGTTTAGAATCCGCGGAGAAAGGGCGTCCAAGGCTTCCCCCAGGGGGGCGCGGCTTAAGAAGGAATGGACGAATCCGGCGAGGCGGATGGTGTCTTGGTTGTCTAGGGGATCCATGAGCTTTGCCGCCAGCCCGAAAAGCTCCCAGGCCTCGTCCGGAAGCCCCTGGCTTAGGAGGTTTTCCATGGTCGTTTCGAGTCCCTCGAAAAAGAGCCTCATGGCGGTGGCGTCCGATTCGATTAGGAGCCGCTCCTTTTCGCGGGCGTCGGAAAAAAGCTCCTCCGACTTCGGAAGGGGGGCGGCCTCCGCCGGGGGCGCGTTCTTCCCCGGGGGCTCCTTCAAGCCGACCGCCCGCCTCATGAGCGCGGCCAGGCTCGAAGACTTGGGAGCCTCCGGTTCTTTTCGGGCCGTCAAGTTTTTCGGGGGGTCCACGGTGGCGTGGTGGTAGGGATCCGGCGGGTAGAGCGGGAGGAGTTTTCCATCCGGTCGCCAGGCGAGCCCCAGCCGGAAAGTCTGAACGCTATGGGAAAGCCCCCGCCGGCGGAGGTGGTTTTGGAAGGCCCGAACCGCCTCGGATAGATCCTCCAAAAAGGGCCGGGCGTATTTCGGCTCGTTTAAGGCGTTTTGGAGGAAGACCATGTTGCTAGACGAGATGGCCCGGACCATGGCCCTTTCAGTGAAGCCATCCTCGTCATCGGGCCGGAGGGAGGGGAGGTCTTGGTAATATTTCCTGGAGGACGAAAGGTCACGGCGGGCGACAGCGCCGTAGACCAGGACGCCCTGGAAGTCGGTGAAGAATTCATCCAACCGGTCCGGGTGGACGCGCGCGGCGACAAAAGAGAGGCTCTCTTCGACATCCGTTTCGTCTAGGTTCAGCGCGGCCTCGATAAGCGACAAGGTGGAAACCTTCAATTCAATTTCATCGGTTTGGGGCATCCGGACGGTTCCCGCTCTTTCCATCGCCATGTTCATCTTGGAAACGGCCTCCCGGGCCAAAGAGATTTGGCTTTTCATTCCATCCAAGATTTTTCGGTACGGGCCCTCCTTTAACCTAATTTCCGGGGCTATTTACTCACCAAGAAAAAAATATTATATATTTATATATATTTATTTATAATTATAAAAATATGTATTTTTTAACTAAAATAATTAATTTTTAATATTATT
>JAISMF010000056.1 GCA_031276865.1 Deltaproteobacteria bacterium
GAAACATAAGTGGAAAACCAAGAAATACAAGCACTACACGGACAAAGACTTGTACGAGATGTATGGACTGGTGGACATTTTGAATCTTAAACCCAAGTACTCGTGAACGAAGTCGTGAAACGTCAGCCAGAAAGCCTCGTGCGGGAAATCCGCTCGCGGGGTTTGGGGTGGAGGGGACTGGAAACAGGGCGGAATCAGATGACGAAGCCACTGCGCCAGTCCTCCACCCTACTTGAAGGGTTCCAAGAAATTGCGCCATTTTTTAAGCTATGGTAGAGTATCACACTACATCACATATTTTGTTTTAATGTTTTAACAAAAAATGGCGGCATAAAAATATATTATTTAATAAATAACGAAATCTAAGCGGTTTTCGCAGGCGACTAATTTCAGCGTTTTTCGTACGACCTTCCACTTTCAATTCTTCGTTTTTGCGTTCCCGATTCCTGATTCAATTTTTCCCATATCCGATTACGAATCGGAAGAATTTTTAATCCATGGGGGGGCGAAAAGGGGTCGGCCGCGGGATAAAAAACCCCCTCCGGAAAGAGAAGCGTCCGAAGGGGGCGTGGGGCGTGAAAAGGCGGCGAGGGTTTTTCAGCCCAGCTGGATAATCTGGCCGTCCACCTTGGCCTGGCCTTCGCATGAGAAATTGAGGACGCCCGTCTGGAAGGTGGCGGAGGAGCTTCCCCCCTTGATCTCGCACTTGACGGGGTTTTCCAGAGAGGCCCCTTCGGAGGTGAGACTCAACTTGTTGTTGTCATTGAACTGCAGCGTGGCCCCGGCCGTTTTAAGGGAGAGAAACTCTGAGGCGCTCACCTTCAGTTCCGCCTCGGGCGGCTGGCCCTTTATTTCGAGACTGGCCGCGTCGTTTAGCTGCAAAGTCACGGCGTCTTGAGTGAGAAAGAGGGCTCGGACGGAGCTTTCGGCGCCGACGCTGGCCGCTCCCTGGATGATTTTCACCTCGCTGTCGGCGGTTCTGGTCTCGAGCTTGATATGATGGCCGGAGCTCAGGGTCTCCAGCATAACGCCTTTTTTAAAGGATTTGTCGTGGTTTATCTCCAGGACCTCCTTGGACGAGGCGCCGTGTCCCGTGGTGGTATCCACCATCGGAACGGGGATGGCCGTGTTTTCTCCCGTCGCCAGCTGGATCTTCTCCGCTGACTTGGCGAAGAGGTTCCGATTGGCCCAGAGGCTCACCTCCTCGGAGATCGCCCGCACGAGTCTGGGGGACCGGAGAAAGACGCCAAATCGGTCCTTGAAAAAAGTTGGCTCAATACTCCCGGGCTGGGGCTCGTCTTGTTCTAAAAGATCCGGCACGATCATTTCCTCGCCTACGCCGTAGCGGAGGCTGTCACCGATGAGCTGGGGTGCGGATTCGAGGACCACCGGGCCGTTCTTCGCGGAAAGGGAACCGTAGCCGTTCGCCTGGATGTTCACGTAGGAGTCCTTGTTTTCAATGAGGAATCCCTTGGCCGTGCTGTTTCCGGAGCGGTAAAGCTTACGGATGGTCGCGTAGTAGAGGGCGATATCCTCCAGGATGCCGGCTATGGGCGTTCCTATGGCCGACGCGGCGGTGAGCTTTTTCTTGGCGGCGGTTTCGGCGGAATCGCCGGAGTTGTCCCCGCGGTTCTCGGAAGCGTAGTCGGAGGCCGCTTGGTACGACGTTTGGACGTCTCGGGCGACCTTGGCAGCCAGCATGGCGGTGGTGATGCCGTAGATCCATTTGGACTCGTTGTTGCGCTTGGCGTTCCAGATGGTTTTGGATCCGACGTCGTCGCCGGTGAGGTTGAAAAGATTAAGATGAGGCAGTTTGGGGAGATCCGGCGAGGCGGCGTCGTTAAGCAGGTTGTAGTATTTCCAGATTTTGTAAAAAGAGTTGGAGGCGAAGACTCCGGTCTGCAGCGCCTTCACCGCCAGGGGGTATTTCTCGGCGTTCTCGTACTCGGTTTTGGAGGGGTCGTCTTCCACCGGGTCGATGTTCTTCGTGTATATATCCGAGGCCAGCTCGAAGGCCTGGTCCAAGAGGTTCACCATCTGTAAGATCTTGTTGGGCTTGGTTTCGATGGAGTACTGGTAGCCCGCGAGGTTATCGGTGTAGAGGGTGGAGAAATTCAAGGACATGGTGGTCAAATTCGAGACGATGTCCGCCGTGATCTGGGCCTGGGTGGGCGAACCCGAGGCCAATGTGATGTTTCCCCGATCCGATCCGGCCGAAAGCGAGAGGTTCTGCTTTCCCTCCTGCTCTCCGAAAAGAAGCGACGACCCTCCCCGGGTTCCTATGCCGGAAAGAGTGTTGGTGGCGGAGTTGATCATGCTGCCGGTCTCGGCGTTCGCGACCGCGCCGGATATGACCGGCCGGTCGGGGTTTCCGTCGATGAAGGTCAAAAGCACCTCGACACCCGGGGCGAGGGGGAAGTTCTGGCCGTAGCCGTTACCCACGTAGGGCTGGGCCATGCGGATCCACGCCGAGGCCCGGCCTCCGTCGCGTCCGGAGAGGTCGAGGGGCAGGAGCACCTTGTAGCGGCCGTAGGCGTCGATTTCCGGGCTTTTGCCGTCGCCCGCCCCGTCGATCCAGGCGGTGATGGAGCCGGATATCGCCGGCCGCGGGCGCGCCCTTCTGGGGCGGTAGGGCGTATCCTCGCCCTGCAAGACGAGGCTTTGGCGGAAACGGGACTCGCCGTCGCCTTGGGAATCGGGTATCTGCAGCTTCAACCCCGCGGAAAGCGAGGAGATCTGGTTTCCGGAAAAGACCATTTCCCTTACGAGGTATTTTTTATTCAGGCTCTTTTTGGGATGCCCGTCGAGGGTTATTATCTGCCCCGGCTGCAATCCGGCCACCGCGGCCTCGGCGGTGAAGGCGCGACATAAGGCGAGCTCCTCCTCCTTTCTGATGTCCGCGAGCTTTTTTCCCTCCTCAATCGACTGGAAGTTCTCGCCGTAGAGATAGAGCTCGCCTCTTCCGTAGGAGGCCACGGGGACGCGCACGGAAAGGGGGCGGGTGGGGTCCTCCCAGTTGTAGTCGTTAAGACGCACGTAGGCCCTGGGCGCCGTCCGGCGGCTCTGGAAATTGAAGAGCTGGGGCTTGTCGTCGGCGGCTAGAAGTCCGCTCGCGAGGTTGGCCCTAAGGGTGAAATCGGCGTCCCCGTCCTTGAGGACTGGAAACTCCCGCATCCAGTCGGCCATGACGATGGTTTCTTGATCCTCCCCCTGCTCGTAGTAGAGGGCTATCCCCTCGTGCTCCAGGCGCCGGAAAACGAAGTCCAAGAGATCCTCTCCGTGCTGGAAGACGAAATCTTTTTTCGCGTAAGCGCCTTTGTCGAGCTTGAATTTCCAGCCGTTGGGGTCGAGCCCGCCGAATTTTAAAGAGTCCTCGACAATCTCCGGAACCGAGGCGTTTAAGTGGATGCGGTTCTGGATCTGGCCTTTGAGCATGGAAAGGCTGGGGGCGAGGGTGAGGTCTAAAAAGACGTATTCCCCGATCCTGGCGCCCTCCTTGAAGGAGACCGCGAGCCCGTGCCAGACCCCCTTCACGGGCGAGGGGGCGGGTCCGGGTTTTCCGGATCCATCCTCCACGGTGAAGACGGCCCGGGAATTGAAGAACTCGTCTTCGTCCGTTTCCTCCAAAGAGGATGCCTTGATCAGGGCGCTTATCTTTATCTCGTAGAGCTCGTTTAAAGCGGCCCGGCCCTGGAAACGAAGGACGTGGAACTCCAGGGAGGGTAAAGAGGATAACTTCAGGGAGTATTTGGCGTTTACGGGATTCATATCGGCCTTCTTTCAAGGCGGGCGGACCTAAGGTCCGGACGCCCGCGTCCGGGGAAAAAAGCCCCGGGAATTTATCTTCGGAGGATAACTCCGGGAATTTGGGCAAGAAAAGACGCATGGAAGCGAATATCGGCTTCTAATTCACCATAACCACCGGCTGGGTGGGCATGGAGGCCATACCCGTCGTGTTGAAGGTGGCGTCGCCGTTGTGCATGCTCTGAGCGCCCATAGGGAGAGCCGGTTTTCCCTCGATCATCACCTTTAGGCTTCCGCCCGAGGGGGAAAACCAGCAGGGACCCATTATCATGTTCGATATCATCCCCCCCAAAGTTCCGGCCTCGTCTCCTTGGGACATGGGGATCTTGGTCTGGACGTTGAAGGCCTGGGCGCCCCCGAGCATCACCTTGGTGCTGATGGTTCCGGGATTGGCCTGGCTGTACTGGAACATGTTCACGAAAGGCGTGGGAACGGGCGGCGCCGGCGGAGATGGAATTTTGCAGACATCGGGGGCGAGCGAGGTGACTACGCCGGGTTTTAAAGTGAGGGCGAACATAAGGGCCCCTTTATTAACGCGTCCGAATCCGTCCGCCGGGTCGGTAAAACGAGACTGACGAAACGGTCGGGTGAGAGGGTGCGAAAAAAATGGTTAAAAAGTAAAAAAAGCGATGAATACGGAAAAAATCCGCCATAAAGAGGGAAGAGCGGAAAGTCGAAAAGAAGAACGAAAAGTCGTCAAACCAAATCGAAGGGGTCCAAAACGGGCCCAGAAGAGTTACTGCATTTTCAGAGCCAAAACGGCTCCGGATCCCGCGTCTTGTCCAAGAGCTCGCCGGAAAAGGCCTCTCAAGCTTCAGCCCAGACGGACGTTTTCTCCGTCCACTCTGGCGACGCTTTGGGCTTTTAGATCTATTAGATCCCCTTTAAGACGGAGGTCGTCTTTCGCGGAAAGCTTTATTTTGGACGCGCTCACATCCACGGCCTCCTCGGATCTGACTTTCATCGAGCGCGAGCGGCAGAAGAAATGCTTCGCCGTCTGAAACAGGTTTCTGGCCTGTAAAGAGAGGTCCGCGAAGCGAAAAATTCCCACAGTTCCCTTAAAAGTGGTCCGGGCGCTTTCCAGTTCCGAGTCTCGGGCCGAGAGTTTGAGCCTTTCGGCGTTTAAGGAAATACTCTCTCCCTGGATAAGGGTATCCGCCGGGAGATTTATCACGGCGGGCGCCCCCTCTCCGAGGGAGCCGGCGGACAGAGAGGAAGAGGGGCTTCTTTCTAAAACGGAGAGGATATAGGCTCCCAATTTATCCGCGAACAGCAATACAAGATCCCCCGCCTCCGGCCGCAGAAGGCAGGAGGCCGCGGTCCGGGCGGAAAGCGGCCCGTTTTCCCCGAGGATTTGACACGTTCCGTCTTGGCCGGAAATCACCGTACCCCGAAAAAAGGAGGGGAGCGAGACCTCCGCGGGCGGGGCTTTGTCGGGAAAGCCGGCTCGAGGCGAGGCGGCTTTGAAGCTTAAAACCTTTTCCAGGGCATCCGGAGGGAAGGGCGTCTCCTCATCCGGATGAATATCCGGGGGGGCGGCGTTTTTCGGATTGAATTCATTCATAAAAGGCTCTTCCTTCCGGATGGGGAATTTTTGGATAATGAACGGTTTTTAGCTATTTTTAACGAACGGGATGAAATCTTCCGCCCTGTGTAAATCGGGATCGTCGCCTCTGGCGTTTTTCACAGTGGCGGCTCCGCAGTTAAGGAAATTGACGCCCGCCGCCCGGTGGAAATTGGCGTAAGAGAGATCCGCTCCTTTAAGGGAGGCGTTTTTCATCAGGGCCCGGCTGAAATCGGCGCCGACCAAATCGTTTCCGCTTAAATCGGCGTTCTCCAGATCGGCTTGTCCGAAAATCGCCTTCCCGAGGGGGATTTTAAGAAACACTGAATTTTTAAGAGAACTTCCGGAAAAAAAGGCCCCGCTTAAATCGCTTTCCTCGAATTTCGCTCCGCTTAGATCGGTCTTCGCGAAGTTGGCGTAGGGAAGAGAGGATTTTAAGACGAAGAATTCCGGAATTGTGGTTTCCGAAAGCTGCAAATTCAATCCGGCGCATCCACTAATTAGGGCCGTTTCGAAAGAAGAGCGGATAAAGGAGCAGTTGTCGAGTTTTAAGTTTTCCAAGGAAAGTTTGGAAAAAGAGCAGTCGAGAAAGGTGCCCGAGCTCAAATCGGAGAGCTCGAATAATACCTTTTCCTGGAACTTTCCCTTGAGAAAGGCGGCCCGGGAAAGAGAGGCGTTTTTAAAATTGACGTTATTGAAAACGCAGTCCAGGAAAAGGGCGTTTTCCAGAAAACAATCCGAAAATTCAACGTCCGTGAACTCAACGTTTCTAAAAGTCGCTCGGATGAAATTTCCAAAAAGAGAGCACTTCCGAAAAAATATGTCCTGGAAGAGGGATTCCCCGAAGTCTCCTTGGAGAAAGAGATCCGTAAATGTGGCGTTTAAAACCGGAGCGCCGTTTAAATTAAGCGACTCGAAGTTACGGCCTTCGATCTTTCCCGTTCTAACGGCTGACAGGAAAAGCGCCGTGTTATCTTTTTCCTTAAAAGCTGTCATAGCGCCCTCCGTTTCATTTTAACAAGCTTAAAGCCGTCTGTTTAAGGACTTCAAAAAAAAGTATTTAAATGAATTTCCCGAATTTTTCCGGGATGCCGCAATGTCCGCGTTACAACTCGAGCGTCCGTTGATCGGCCCTTTGAGAAAGACTTATCCGGCGGAAAATTTAAAGGCCGGGTTGGGGAAACATATTTATCAACCGGGCGCAAGCCTTTGGCCATCGGCCACGAGTACGGTCCGGTTTAGATCCGCTCCTTTGAAATCCGTACCCCTGTCCACCTTCGCCCGGAATAAATCGGCCGCGTAAAGGGAGGCCCCCCGAAAGCGGGCTCCCTGAAGAAAGGCGCTTCCCAATACCGCCCGCATGAGATCCGCTCCGTCGAAGAGGGCTCCGGAGAGGATGGATTCGGAGAAGAGCGCCTCCCTTAAAGACGCGCCCTCGAAATCCGATCCTCTTAGATCGAGTCCGGAGAAGTTGCAACCGTCCGCCTTCGCGCCCTTAAAGCTCGCTCCTTTAGCCGAGGCGGCCAAAAAAACACCACCCGTAAGTTCCGCTCCGGCAAACGAGGCTCCGTCTAGGACGGTTTGGAGATAAAAACGCGGCCCCTTTCCGTAGATCCCCGAAAAGTCGGCGTTGTTTAAAGGGCAGTTCACAAAGGAGCAGCCATTAAGCTTCGCCCGGGCGAAGGAAGCGCTCTCGAGCGCGGCCTCGTCAAAGGAGGCGGAAGAGAGATCCGATCCGCCAAAATCGGCCTCGGAGAGATCCGCGCGGTAAAAATTGGCCGATTTAAGGCGCGCCGCCTTGAGGCGTTTGGGAAGAAGCGCGCGGGTGAAATCTGCGGACTCGGCCAAGACTCCGTTCAAGTCCGTAAGCGTTAGATCCGCTTCGGTGAAGTCCGCGCCGGTGAAGTCGGCGCCTTCCGCATAGAAGCGCGCCCCGGAGATAAAGGACAGATCCGCTCCCCGGAGGGTCGCGCCGGAAAGTTCGCAATCTTTTAAAAGGGAGCGGGAGAGACAGGCCCCGCTTAGATCCGAGCCTTTAAAGGACGCGCCCGAAAGGTCGCACTCCTTAAAATCGGCGCCGGAAAGATTCAACCCTGACAGATCTAGTCCGCTCAAATCCAAGCCCGCCGCGGCCGGTCCCTTTAGATCCGTCTCCTTCGGGTTTTCCCGCTGGAGTTTTAAGGCCTCCGTGAACTCTTCTCTGGAGTGGAAGATCCTCCCTTGAGGAAAGGGGTCGGCTGGTTCCGTCGGAACCGCCGTTACTGGGGGAGGAACGTCCTTTTTCACGACCGGCGGGAGAGGGGGTTTCAACGGCTCCGTATTTAAGGGATCGAGGGAGGATATCTCTTGTAAAAGAACCTCCCCGCTTATTCCCGCTTTAAGAGCGAGGTCTTTGAATTTCATGACCTCTTGGTAGTTTCCTTGGCGTAGGCGCTCAAGCTCCGGAAGTTTCGTTTCCAGCTCGGGATGTTTTCCCGCGAGAGTTTTCAGGGCGTCTCCAATCTCCTTGTTTCCCCAGGCCGCCCGGCGCACGAGCTCGAACTCTTCTTGGCTTTTAGCTAAAAGCCTGTCCGTGGACATGCCGAAGGCAGGAGCGATCCCCAGGAGAAAGGCGTTGACCGATTGAATGGTCGAGGCCAGATCGGGTAGAGGCTTGGGAACTTCGGTCTCCATCTTCCTAAAGGCCTCGATAACCCCGGCCTTCCCGTCCTCGTCCAAGCCCAAAGCGTTCAGCTCCTGGAGAAACTTTTTGGGGGGAAAGGGCAGGGCGGACGCCTTCTCGGTTTTCTCCAAGAAGTTTATCAAAGGCCCCGCCTGACCGGCGGGAAGCTCGCCTTCCAGAAGGGAGGCGAGCGTTCCGGTCTTGTCAAGTTTCCCGGAGATGAAGGAGTCCATGGTTTTAATTCGAGAACTTATTTTCGCCGCGCTTTCCTGAGGCAGCCCGAAAAGGGAGGACCATTTCTCTCCGTACTCTTTGAGGGCCGCCTCGTAGGCGGCCCCGTCGGGAAAGGCCCCGGGGAAGGGGACGGGGAGATCCAGGGCGTTTAGGACGTTTCCGGCCTCCTCTTCCGTGAGTCCGCCTTTCATCAACCCGGCGAGGGCGTCGGCGCGGCCGAGCTTAAGGAGCTCCGCATCGCTGGAGCTTCCGGCCGCCGCTTTCCCAGCGGCTGCGGCGGAGCCGATGGCGTTTTGGACGGAGAGGAGCTTCTCCTGCTCTTTACGCAAAAACGGCTCGAAAGCTTCGATGGAGAGCTCGTCTAGGCCTTTATCCTTGAGGGCCTTGTTCACGTCCGGAAGAAAATTGCTTATATCCTCCCTCGCGCCTTGCATGATTTCGGGGACGCTTATCTCCGACGGATCAGGGGTGGAGGCCGCCGGCGGGAGCGCCGGGGGTGTGGGGATTTCCGGCTTCGGGATTTCGGGCGCCGGTATTTCCGGAGACGGCGCTTTCAGGGGGGCGCCTAGGGCGGGCGCGGATGGCGGCGGGGTAAGCGCCTCGGGGGTCGAAGGCTTCGGGGGGAGGGCTTTGAGGACGACGAGCGGGGGAATCATATCCTCCGCCTCATAGGCGAGAATCTGATCGGTTTTGAGGCCGGGGCGAAAAAGATCCTCGGTGAAAGCCAGAATTTTTTTAATCTCCCCGGCGTTTTCGGTTTGAACCTTGACGGCCCCGTGCCAAATAAGGAGCCCAACACCGTGGGAGGGGAAGAACCACACGGTGTCCAAGGGGCATTGTATCTCGGAAAGAGAGCTCCCACCTTCCGCTAATTCGCGCCGTAAAACGACCCGCGCCTTTTTTCCGGGAAGCCTTCCCCGCGCCTCCCGGCGGTCGGGGAGGAAGCCTTTGAGGTAAAACTCCTCGTCGCCTCTGAAATAGCCTTTTTTAAGCCGCTGCGGCTCCTGGGCGAGGTTGAAAACCGAAAAATCGAAATCGGCGGGAAAGCCCGGCCAGGCCTCTTGGAGCCAGTCGGCTCCAAATGAACCCGAATTTTTAAAATCCGGACCGAAGGGCCGGGGAAGAGGGCAGGCGGGAAGGGGGCGGGAATTTACCAGATCCCGGGGGGAAAAGCCCTTTTGGGGCTCGATCACCCGGGGAAAGGCCGGAACCTTCGCTCCGGAGGACCCCGACTCACCGGTCCAGCCCCGGGGGTTTTCCGGGCCGGCGGCGGTGTTTTCCCAGGAAAGGGGAAGGGAGCGGAAGGGGGAAAAGACCAAGCGCCCGGAAGGCTCCCGGCGGCTGTCGCCGGTCACTAAGAATTCCCGGTACAGGGGCCCCAGACCCACCGCGGCCGAGACGCCCGTGAATTCCCCCTTCCATCCCCCCGGGGGGGGGGAGGCGTAAGCGTCCCCCGCGAGGAAAAACTCGCCGCGGACTTTTTCCATTCCGGGATCCAGGCTCACGCCCGCCTCCCCGTAGGGGGCGAGGGACGCGATAGCCGCCTTCCAGGCGGTTCCCTGGTCCAAAAGAGCGCCGGCTTCCAAGAGACTGAAGCCCAGGACCAATGAGACCCCTAGATAGTCCTTCCCTCCGGCTCCGAAAAGCTGGCGCGAAAAAACGAGAGGCTCCTGCACTGTTTTAGGTATCTTCATAATGGGAAGGTGACGTCCGGAAGGCCGATAGGCGGGCGCTTCGATTCAGGGAGAAAATAAGGTGTTTTTTTTAAAAAGAGCCGCTCCGTTCCACCGAGGCGGGGCGGGCGGGATTTTTGGAGTTTGTCGAAACTCCGCGGGCCATCTCACGGCTCTGCAAAAAGTCCGCCAAACGCCCCCGCGCCTTCCGGGCGCGGGGGCGGGACGGGGGGGGAAAAACTGAAGAAGCGCGGGGGGCGTTCCGCGGGCCCTCTTTTAGGGGGCCGCGGCTATTTCGCGAGCGATGGGAAAGGCCGAAAAGCGGCGCCCGGTTCGAGCCGGAAAGGGGGATCCGGAACCTAAGGACAAGGGTCCGGGGTTTTCGGGCGGGAGGCGAGGTAAAAAAAATTATATCATTTTAGCCTCAAAGCCAAAAGTCCGTTTGAAATATTTTTAAGGGCCCGGACGCGGTGATGGCGAGTCGCGCGCTTGTTTGAAAATATTTCGGGTATCTCGCCCTGGGGGATGAATCTGAGCGCCGCGGCGGGGCCGGCGCCCCGCGTATTAAGCCAGGGGCGCGCGAAAAGAGGTCCTTGAAATTCGTTTAAGAGATTTTGTCCTAAATATGGGGTAAACAATAGTATTATATGATGCAACTGCAAAAAGTCCCCGCAAAATTACGAGGGCTCGGAGGCCAGCCGGTCCAGTTGGCAGCTCCAAATTTCAAATTTCCAATTTATTGAGAAAATTTCTCAATAAATCTGCCG
>JAISMF010000078.1 GCA_031276865.1 Deltaproteobacteria bacterium
TGCATGTCTGATTTTATGAGAATGCATGTCTGATTTTATGAGAATGCATGTCTGATTTTATGAGAATGCATGTCTGATTTTATGAGAATGCATGTCTGATTTTATGAGAATGCATGTCGGATTTTATGAGAAAACATGTATGTGGAATCCTTCCCCGGCCAAGTCGTCCGGTCCGGGAACCGTTGAAAGCGGCTGAAAGTAAACGCGCGCGCGTAAGCGGAAGGACGCTTACGATGGCGGGAAGACCCGCGACGCTTACCAATAAGGAAGCCCTGGAGGGCTTTTTTATCCCGGCGCGGCGCCGACTTTAATCAGGGCGGAGGCTTCACGACAGGCGTGGCGGATGTTGCGGAAGGCGCTTTTGGAGGCCCGGGCGAGAATGTCCGCGGCTCCGGTGTCCCGGGGCATGAGGCTTAAAGCCAGGGCGGCGCCCGTCCGGTGCGGGTCGCCGCCCCGCTCGAAGAGGGATTTGAAATCCCGCCGTAAAAGGGTCTCCTTGAGGAAGCCCAAGGAGCGGCCGCCGGCCGACAGCCCCAGGCCGCGGTATAGCTCCAGGAGACTTTGCTCCCCCTCCGGAACCTTCTTCTCTCGGGCGAGTCCGGTTAAGAGTTCCAGAAGCACGTTCTCCACCAGGGGATCCCGCCTGACCGTCAAGGCCGGGATGGCGAGCTGCCTCAGTTTGTGCTCGGGGTCGGCGGCGAGGGGGGCCAGAAGTTGGGTGTTCTCCGGCTCGTAATCCAAAATGAAACGGGCGGCGGCCTCCCGAATCTGGGGGTTTCCGTGCTTCACAAGCGCGGTGAGGATCGCTATGGGGACCGGGCGGCGGATGGCGGCGAAGAGTTTGACGAGCTCCGTGAGGGCCCACTCGTTTAAAGAGGAGACGAGTTTGGGGAGGTTTTCCAGGGGGAAGCCGGTGACAAAATAGGCCATGAGCTCCAAAAAGAGCCTTTTAAGCCGAAGCGATTTGGCCTGGCCCAGGGCCTCGCCTAGGGTCGAGGCCGCCTGGGGGGGGAGCTGGTAGAGGAAGTACCGGACGCCGTCGTAGACGGGTTCGAGCTCTTCGTCTCCGGAAACGGCCTGGGCGATGGAGTTTATTAGCTCGGGATCGTCCAGCTCGCGGGCGATGTCCTCCCCGACGTGTTTTACGAGCTTGTTTTCCGTGTTTTGGGATAAGTCCTTCAGCTCCGCTAAAAAGGCGTTGGCGTGGGCGAGCGAGAGGAGGGCGGCGTTGGCCTTTATCTCCTCCGCCGCGAAGGCGACCAGGTAGGGGCGCATGTGGCTTTTTAAGACCGGGGATTTCAAGATGATCATGACGAGGCCCAGAACCGAGGAGGTCTTGGAGCGGGTCTCGTCCCATTGGATGAACGCGGAGATCTGCTTTATCTCCCGCGAGGATAATCCCCAGAATTTAAGCCTCTCGGCCCGTCCGGCCTGGATCTCCCTATCCACCTCGGGCATGGTCGCCTGGGCCTCCACCCGGCCGTGGTCGTCGAAAGAGTCCATGGAGACGCCTGAGAGATCCAGACCCAAAGCGTCGTCCGCCCAGGCGGCGCCGCCGGAGGAGGACTGGGTGGGGGCGCCCGGGCCCTCCGCCTCCTCTTCGCCATTTCCGCCCTCCAGGCCGTCCTCCGCCTCCCCTCCGGAAGCGGCTCCGTTTCCCCCGCCGGAGGCCTCCTTTCCGTTTCCTCCGACCTTTCCCGCTCCGGGCTTTTTTTTCGGGCTTATCCTTCCCAGGCCGCTTAAGCCGTCGTCTTCGCGGACCTCCTCAACGTTACCGCCCTCTGGCCTTTTAGAGCTTTGAAAGGGGGCGAAGCCGTCCTCCTCCAAGTCGTCGTCCTCTCCGCCGTTTCCGCCGCCGGGCCCTCCGGGTCCGGCGTCGGGGCCGAAGGGGTCGAAGCCGTCCTCGTCCCAGGCGTAGGACGCCTCCCCGTTGCCCCCGTCGCCCTCGCCTAGGAGTTTTCCTCCGGCGTGGGGATCGTCCACCTTCCCGTCCACGCCCCCCGGGGCGAAACTGAAGTCCAGGCTTTCCGCCAGGGCGAAGAGGCTGCCCACCGATTTGGCCACCGGGGCGCTTCCGTCCACCTGGACCGGGGCCGAGGCCTGCCAGGGGGCGTCGATGTCCGGCCGATCCTCCGGGGCTGGCATCGCGGCCTTGAGGGCCCCCACCTCGAACTCGGGATCCACCTCCTCGTATTCGTCGGCGATGACGTACTTGATCCCGGTAAGGGAGGCCTCCCACATGGCGGTGACCACGTCGTCCTGGTCGTTTTCGGTGGTGGTCCGAAACCTTAAAAGGATCCCTATGAAGGCCTTGAGCTCCTCCTCGCTCACCTGGGGCTCGAAAATTATAGACTGGACTCCGTCCCGGAAAAGGGGGAAGGCCAAAATGGCGTCTCCGGGTTTTTCCTGGTAGACCCGCTCCCCGTCCGCGGTTAAAAGCCCGTCCCTTTCGACCGTTAGGGCGAGGGGGCCCCGGGCGCTCGTCTGGCTTGTAAGCCACTGGTGCAGCTGGGAGAGGCCCTGGCGGTTGGTCTGGCTTCCTTCGGGGTAGAGGGCCAGGTTTTTCATCGTGACGACGAAATGATGCAGACCACGCCTAAGCGAGACCAGGGCGTCGTCCCGGGTCGCGCCTTTCGGGTTCGTCCTGGCGTCGGCCGCCTGAGTGTCCATACGCGGATCCACCTTTAACAATTCCTTAACCGGGGGGAGATTTTCCGGATAACGATGAAAGCCGGCGGCGAAAACGCCGTCTAGCTTATGAAGGGCCTCCCGGGCCTTTCCCCCCGTCCGGGCGGGCGAAGCGGAGAAGGCGTCCCGTGAGGGCCCGAGAGCCGTGATATAATTGCAACCAGCGTATTATAAAGCGTTCCGGGTAAAAAAAACAATTTTTCCGAAAAAGGGCGGCCGCGGCCGAAAGAGGGACCCTCCCCGGGCCGGAGGGACAGGGGGAGGGCGCTTCAAGGGGAAGGGCGGGGCCTTTCGGGATTAAGACCTAGGGACGCCGAAAAAGGGCCCGGATCGGGTTCGGGGAAGGTCCTTCCGGCCGCGCCCATCTAAACTCGTTAAAAATTGCGTACATTAACCGTAATTTTGAATATTTTTTCATTTTTTTGTTTTTTTCCGTTTTTCAGCAAATAATTTGGTTGACATTTTTTTATTCAAGAGTTATTTTTATTTCGCTCGAAAAGTTTTCGAGCTATGAAATCAGGATTAAAAAAAATGTCAAAAAATCAAAATGAATTGAATAATACTGACAACCCGCGTACTCCCAGAGCTTTGCCAGGCTTCATCCATTTTGAACATAAAAATAGCGGAACATACGCTACATACTTTAAATCAACTTTTTGCAAGGACGGTAAGGTATATCACGAGAATGAGTACCTTGGAAGAGTTATAGATCCAAACAAGGGAATTTTTAAAAATCGCAAGCGTGGGTATTTCACATTTAATCTTTTTGATGGGTACGGAGATGTTGATCCCCTAAAAGTTCCGCAAATATCCGAGACGCCTCCAAATCTATCTCTCCATTTTGGTGATGTTTGGTTGATCGACAATATACTCAAAAATACTGGACTAGATTATGTGTTGGACAATCTTATCCCCGATGCCGCGGCCACATTGAAGTCTTTGATATGCTTCAGATTGACAACGGGGTTGAGTTATACCCACGCTGAAGATTGGTATCGAAATTCATACGCCAGAGTTTTATACCCTAAAGCCAGACTTGAATCAAGGTTAATCAGCAAGATGCATGAGATGTTTGGGCAAAAAGATGTTTACAATCGTTTTTTTCATAATTATTTGTTACTTGTCAATAAAAACAAAAACATAAACGATAAAGCATCCATCCCTATTCTTATACATAGTACTGGATTATCCAATAATATAAAAACTGAATTCACAGCTGTTAACAACCACAATGACGTGACAAACGATGAAATGACGTTGATTTACGTTGTTGATAAAATGACGAAATTGCCAATTTTTTTTCGTTACGTATCAGGCGACAAAAAAGATAATAGCGTACTGATTGAGACTATTAATACGTTACAAACGTTTAATGTTAATATTGAAACGATTATTTTAGATGCAGGTTACCGTTCATTGGATAACTTGGCAAGTTTAATATCGACAAATATACCATTTGTTACTCGAATGCCTAGCGACAGAAGAGAATATAAAATTTTAATGGATACTCATGGTCATCGTCTAAAATGCTCGGAAAATCATATAGTTTATGAAGACAGAAATTTATATGGAAGAAAAACTGAAATAACAATGTGCGGCAAACAGTTATTCGCGTATGTTATGCTAGATCGCCATCAAGAACTTCTAGACGAGAATAATATATTGAATAATAAGAGCAACGACGACGATGATGATGATGATAATGATGACCTGGAAAAAAATACAAAAATTAATAACAAGTTGGATTCAGCCGGTAAATTTATCATACTATCATCTGATAATTATGATATTAATGATATTACGCCTCTTTATTATCAGCGCCAAGCAATAGAAGAAATTTTTGATATAAGCAAAAATTTTGTATCTCTTCTTCCCGTTCATAAACATAAACATAAAAATGAAAGAATTAAGGGGCATTTACTAATCACATTTATAAGCGCAATTGTATATGCTTCAATAAGTCATGGTTTGAAAGGTTCAAAATATCGTACTCCCAATGCATTGTATAAAGTATACTCTTTGTTAATTAAAATATATGAATCATCGCAAGTATTGCAAGAAATGAGTAAACAACAGAAAGAAATATTTACTTTACTTAAAGTAGACTGTCCTTTTTTAGAAGAATGAAATATTATTATCAATAAAGATTCAGAGCTACATAGTTTAAAATCAGATCTATAAAAAAATGGGTGCCGTCAGAAAGGGAGTAAACACAAGGAAATAATTATGAATTATGACTCAGCCCTAACATATGAATAACAATAGCAATCGCAAGAGATGGCGCCCTAAGGGAAGGAAAATCATGAAAAAGCTGTGAGGCGTTAGGCAATTGAATCGCATTATTCCGAATTCGGAATAACGCAACCTTTCGCTTGCGGACTATGGGCGATTGAGTGTTTAATCCCGCATCGCACATACACACTCACGATCTGTATCAAAGGACGAATTTTTATGCCTTCTTCATCGTCCGGTGATGCCCGTTGAGGTAGATTGCAATAGACATGTGTCGCCCTATCGGTTTAGACGGTCATGGGAAGTCGGTAGAACTCGATAAACCGCTTAAGCCGGCCTCCCCATGTTGGTCTCATTCTATTCCGTTCCGTGGAAGCGGAAATAGGATTCGCTGGTGGCGTCGTCTATTACGCCGATCAGATAAGACTTGGGGAACTCTTCCCCAAATCAGTTGTGTTCGCCCGTATCCATTTGTTATGCAATGCTTTCCATAACTAATGAAGCGTTCGAACAATTGCCGCCTTTGGGCCTGCGGAGAACGTGGAGGGAAGGAGTTTACTTTGGACAATGAGCCGCGGGGAAACATGGTCCGGACTCAGTGCCGGAGTTATCATGTCAACTGTACCGTGGCGCATAAGAGAAATTGGCCAAGAATATATGGAATTTAAGTGGACGTGGTCTGTTTTATTAGCCCTGAAAGTCGATACTTGACAGCCATCGCGTTCGAATGGATGGTGGGTGCGGCGGTAAGGAAGCGGTAGTGCGGGATGGCAAAGTGCTGATCATTATATGTGGTTGTGAAGGAGTTATCCATACTCTATTAATTGACGAAATATCCGGAGCGCGCAGGCTCAAAGAGACGGAACGTCCTCTGAAGCGCGCCTCTTGCTTTACTCGGTCGATATCATGTCATTATCCAGAGAGGAGCCCAATGCGTTAAAAGCGCACGCAGGGATCTGCGCGGGGGGGGGCCGAAAGGGCGTTTCCTTCCGCGGCTTGTTTGTTTGATTATAGGATTGATACTTATGCGAAAACCCTCTCGGTTTGTGAAATAGATAAACAATATACATTTTATAACAATAAAAAAATATTATATCACTAGCGTCCTAAACACGGGATCAGCTCTTCAAAGTATTGGCTAAAGCCGGCATATATTCAAGCTTTTAGAGATCCTGCGCCAAAACTACTCAGAAAGACCCTATCTGAGAATTGGTAGCGATATTATCTGATTTCATACTATTTATCGAAATTTATGTAACTATTGACTTATATATTGGGTTAGAAAAAATGCGGAATTTTATTTAGGACGTTAGTGATATAATATATAATATTTAAAGTAAATATATGTATTTATATAAATTATATACTAAAATATAATCATATCTATGAAGTTTTAAGTATTGATTCAGCCATTACTTGCGGTATACTTTAGAACAGCAAGTAAGAAGCGTTATATCAACCGAGACCGATGGTGTGATGTTTCCGCCCTGACTCGCGGGAGGTTATAATGACAATGGAAACCTTGAATAACGACCCGGAGAGAACTCATGAACAAGAGGTAATAGAAAGACTTACTTCTTTTATCGTTGACAAAGTTTCACCGGAAAAAATAATTTTATTCGGATCAAGAGCTCGAGGTGATCACAAGGTAGACAGCGATTATGACATTTTGATATTGACAAAAGGTGAGATCAGTAATTTTGAAGTTACAAGAAAAATACGTCGGGAATTGTTTCATACCGATTTAACGTTAGATATTGATTTTCTGGCTGTTGATATTGACAGATATGAAAAGTTAAAAACAACGGTTGGTTATATTTATAAAACAATTGAAAGAGAAGGAAGAATTCTATATGCCAAGTAATCCAAAAAATTGGACAATGTGGATAGAAAGAGCCAAACAATCATTAAACTTTTTAAAAATACCTTATCCCGAAAGTTATGACTTAAATTATGAAGATTTATGTTTTCACGCTCAACAATCAGCTGAAAAAGCGTTAAAAGGTTTTTTGGTATATTTTAATGTAGAACCAATTAAAACTCATAATTTGGATATTTTATTAAAGGAATTATCAAAATATATTGTTTTAGATGACAAACTATTTGATGTTCAAAATTTATCCGATTATGCTGTAAAGTTTAGATATCCTGATGATTATATTCAAATATCCGTTGATGAGTATAATAAATCATTTGAAATTGCTAACTATTGCCTCACTTGGGTAATTGACCAAATAAAAAAACTTGAAGAAAAATAGAATCAAAAAAATAGTCAACATTTTAAGCCATAATTTTTCAAACTCCACATTTTTTTTTTACTTTTAATATCTTTATTATCTACAAAGTGTTTATACATCTCCATCAGTTCGGCAACTATTTTTTCTTCAGAAAAACATTTAATGTCGAATTTATATGCTTTCATAACGTCTCTGTCAAGATTTTGATGCGCTTTTAAAAGTTTATCCGGCATTGCCAATGGATCATAAAGATCCGCCAGAGAATGATCTGGAAATTGTTCACGTACCTCGAGAATATTTTTTGCGGATGATTCTATGTGAATTCTCTGTTTCTCAGTTGTATCAGGCCATATGAAATTATTGTAAACAATATGGTTCGAATAACGGTAATCAGTTCTCATTCGACCGCAAACCAATCTTACCCAAGCCATATGCACATTTGAAGTCAGCACCCCGAAGTGATATAATGTCGCGCTAGGAATTATTTTTACAAGGTTGCTGCATAGCGCCTCTGGAGTAAGAAATCCTATAGGGATATATCTCCTGCGTTCAGATGACACCTCTGGAATGATAATATAGTTTGATGCGGGGCAATTTTCCTGATTAAAAGATAAAGGTTTTTGAGCAAGTTTGCGTGTTATAGGACTTTTGCTCGCAAGCCTAAATATTTGTACAGCTTCGACTCGTTTCATGACTTCAGGCATTTTTCTTAATTCAGTAGGTGGACAATTTTTTAAAAATAAACAATAGCGGGTATAACCATTAATGAATTCATCAGCGCCTATCCACGGACGGAACCAGGCGGCGGCCCGAGGTTCTTTAATTAAAAATTGATCTTTCTCATCTTTTGTAAACAGATAGTTGCCATTGTCAATAGGTTGATTTCCCATAGATATTTCAGGTACATCACAAATAGGCTTCAAGCGAGTTTCTATAAAAATATCAGGAGCATCGACAAGATAAGGATTAATATGCTTTGCAACTATTTTTGTGTCATCTTCATAAATAATTCGCTTGCTTTTACTGGTTTGTGATGAAAATCCAACTATTACACAATTAACTGTAGCTTGGCCTCGCGCTTCGTTGCTCCATCTAAATGTCCGCCATGCGAAATCAATATTAATTCCAAAATCTTCAATTAGAGGTCTAAACAATACTGCTACCTGTTCACCCTGTGTAATAGAATTAGTGGAAACGAACGCCGCCCGGATGTTTGTATTTTTTATATAATGAGCCGCTTTGAAATACCATCCCGCGACATAATCAAGCATAGCCGCTCTTTTCACGGTATTATCGGATTTATCTTTACAAATTAGGACGATATCGGCACGCTGCGAATCATTTTGTAGCTTTGAGCCGATGAAAGGCGGATTGCCCATTATGTACGACAATTCATCAATCGGAATTATTTCCTTCCAGTCAAGCCGGAGAGCGTTACCGCAGATTATTGTGGCGCTCTTAGTCAGCGGGAGTCGTGTGAAGTTTTGACCTAAATTTTGCGAAACCAGCATATTCATCTGGTGATCCATCAGCCACATTCCAACTTGAGATATTTGACACGGATATTCCTCCAGTTCAATACCATAAAATTGTTCCACGCCCACTTTAAGTTCCATATGAATGTCAAACTTTCTTAAATGGGAAGTAGTAATTTTCATCTTTAATACTTCCAGCTCCAAACGCCTCAGTTCACGGTATGCGATTATAAGAAAATTACCGCACCCGCAGGCGGGATCAAGAAATTTCAGTTGACTGATTTTATCATGGAATTTTGGCAGCCATTCTTTAGATGATTTCACATGTTCGAATTCATTCCACAGCTCATTCATGAATAGAGTATTTATGAGTTTAAGCATATTTTTCTCAGATGTGTAATGAGCTCCAAGCATACGCCGTTTGTGTTTATCCATGACTCCCTGGAACATAGCTCCGAATATAGCCGGACTTATCCCGCTCCAATCAAATAAAGCGCAGTCTATGAGAATTTTCCGCGTTTTAGCGTCAAAATCAGCCAGATGAAGAGCGTCTTTAAAAAGATTGCCGTTTATATATTTGGATGACTTCAATACATCAGTCAGAAGAGTGTGGTTGATACGTTCTTCTTCAGATAGATTTAAAACATGAAATAATTGTTGAATCCGAAACGAAAAATCAGATCCGTCCGATTTGGATTTTTCTAAGTAATTTTTGAAGTTATCTTCCGGAAAAATACCTGAATGTTCGGCAAATAAGCAATAAAGAAATCTCACTAGATATATTTCCAATTCATGCTTTTCATAGCCATGACTTTTCAGCTGATCATGAAGCAAAGCCATTTTTTCCGCGGCTTTAACGTTTAGCTCTATTGGATCATCTTGTTTATGTTCTACCGTATAACCTGCTATATTTGAAAATTTTTGTATATATTCACGAAGTATTTTTGTTTTAAATTTCCATTTTTGATTTGTTGAACGGCGGTAAAGCCGCATATTCTCAAAATCACATACGAGCCAAATGTCAGGCATATCTTCTGGCTGTAGATTTCGCATATGATTTTTTAGCTGTAAATACGCCTGATCAAGATCTTTGCCTTTAGACTTCATCTCTATGGCAATATTTTTTTTCCATAGATAGTCTATATAACGCTCAGAATTATCAGTTGTATAAACTTTATACTCAAACCCGCCATCCAATTCGGGATTTTCAACACCGAATACATTAAGCAGATCCTTGATAAACATCTGGGATTGAGATTCCTCGCTATGCGCTGATTCCCAACGTTTTGAGAATGTGGCGGCTCTGGATTGTATTTCTTCCCAGGAAAGACGCATAGATATACCCTTGATTTTCGATGCGATACTGCTTTTTTTTGCGAAAAACCGGGATGAGTAATGCTCTAATAATTATCACAATTAATTATTTTTCATTAGCGAAAATAATAATTAAGAATTCTAACGGAACTAGATGGTTTTGTCAAAAAAAACAAGTGGAAAGGTGGAAACTCTTATGTATGCGGAGGTATCGGTTTCAGGCGCCGATGTTATCAGACCGGATCCGGCGTCACCGTGTGGACGGTCGGTCAGGATGATTCGGTTCAAGTTATGACTGAAATATGTTAAATCCAGAAACGCTTCACCCAAGCCGCGCGGATTTTTTTACGCATGTCTTTTTTGAATTTCAGACGAATGAGGCGAATGCCGCTTCAAACTGTCTTATCGTCGTGGCGGGACAAGGGCTCGAAACGGTTATATTTAAATCTTTTCCACCGACATCCTCTCCCGCTCATCCTTTTCAATAAGCGGTCGTCCGAACTTAACTCTCCGGGATATGCCAACGGAGATTCATTTTCGACCTGCGTAATAGCGCTTTCTCTAAATTAATAACCGCGCTTCGCTTCTTTGTAGACATTTTATTTACCAAGATGTTTTCAATTTAAGGTTCCGCCGTAAACACGGGATCGGCCGCGCCGCCTTTAGAAAGCCGATTGTTTGACGTGGGGCGGGCCATGGATCTTAGGGACGGATCTAAACCTGGCTTTTAAATCCTTTCGGCGGCGCCCCGAAGGAAGCGGCGTCTTTTTCGGGGCTTCACACCCTGTCTTTGAGGTAGGACCACAGCTGGAAGGCGGCGAGGGCCCGAGCCCTTTCCGTTAAAGTGCCGGAGGGGCCCACGAGCGGGGTCACCTGGAAGAACTGGCCGTCCGAGCGGTTTTTTCCCAGCCACTTCTCCTTTTCGCTGTTTAAGAGGATGTGGGTGAGCGCGTTTAGCCGCTCCTCGTTTTCCCCGAAGCCCGGGATTATGTTCGCGCTCTCCCGGCTGGGGCCCGGTCTTTGGCAGGAGAGGCTTAAAACCAGGGTGGCGCCCTCGTGGTAGAGGTAGTCCTGGGCCAAATTGCTCCTAAGCGGCCCGAAGGGCAAGGTCACCGCCCCGGCGGAGTTCTCCGGAGGGAGCAGGGTTAAAAGCCTCTGGGCGAAGAGCCCGGAGGTGAGGGAGTCGATGACGCCCAGCTTGTAGCCCTTGCGGACGAGCAGGCGCGCGATGCTCCCTAAAAGCCCCGCCTCGCCTTCGCCGGCGTAGTGTGAGCCCAGGCGGTTTTCAATTTCGGAAAGGAGGGGCCCGGCGATGACCCGGGCCTCCTCCTCGTTATTGGCCTCCACCGTCACCCGCACCAAAGTCTCGTAGAGGCCGGCGCTTAAGCCGATGGAGGGGTTTTGAGAGCGGGCGGTTAGATCGGCGAGCAAGGCGTCCACCCTCCCCTCGCCCAGGCCCGCGGCCGCGAGGGTGTAGCTCTGGATCCTCCTTATCCTCTCCGGGAAGGTCTCGTAAATGAGCCGCCGCATGGCGCTCTGGGCCAGAAACCTGGCCTCCTGGGGGACCCCGGGAAGGAAGACCGAGAGGCGGCCCTTCTCCTTCATGGCGAAGGCCGGAGCCGTGCCCCGGGGGTTGGAGACGGGGATGGCCCCCTCCGGGAGCCAGGCCTGGCGGAAGTTGTTGGGGGGCATGGGAAAACCCCGGGCGCTCATGTAGGCCCGGATGTCGTCCTCCAGGCTCCGGTGGTAGACCATGGGCCGTTCGAAGGCCCGGGAGGCCGCGAGGCGGGTGAAGTCGTCCTCGGTGGGGCCCAGGCCTCCGGTCACCACCACCAGCTCGTAGCGTTCCCGGGCGCTTTTAAGGCGCCGGACGAGCTCGTCTAGGTCGTCCGGGACGCAGAGGTGCGAGCGCGCCAAAACGCCCAGATCCCTTAAAAGCCTCGCGAGATACGGGGCGTTGGAGTCCACCGTGCTCCCCAGGATGAGCTCGGTGCCGGTGGAGATGAGCTTGGCCGTGACGGGCCGGGAGTTGGAGGCTGGGGGCATCTTTATTCCGGGAGGCTTTATTTATTAAGCCTTAAGAAACCGGGAGGGCTTCGGCGCGGCCGGGGGGCGCGGGCGGGGGGGAGGGATTGGAAAAACGGGGAAAGGAGCGCCGGGGTTGGAAAGGGGCGGCTTCCCGCTCCCTTGGCTCTCATTTATTATCAGCCGGGCTGCCGGTAGGGGAGGGTCACGGTGATCACCGTGCCCCGGGGGACGTTGTCCTCCGCCCGCACGAAGCCGCCGTGGTCGTTCACGATGGTTCGGACGATGGAGAGCCCAAGTCCCTGGCCGCCGGTGGCGGATTTGGCGTGGGGCTCGAAGAGCTTGTCCTTCACCTCCCGGGGGAGCCCCGGGCCGTCGTCGGCGATTTCGAGCTCCACCCCCACCAGGCTGTCCCGGCCCACCCGGGTTTCCACGCGGCCGCCCTCCTTCAGGGCGGCCGCGGCGTTGGCGTAGAGGTTGGTGAGGACCCTGCCCATCTGCTCGGGGTCGAAGAAAAAACGGCCCGGGTCCTCCCGCACGTCCAGGGTGAACTCTATTTTGGGGTGCGAATGCCGAAACAGGGAGAGGGAGTCCTCCACCGTCTTGAGGAAATCCGCCGGCCTGGGGCTAACGCGGGGGAGGCGGGCGAACTCCGAGAACTCGTTTACCAGGTTCCGCATGACCTCCACCTGGCGGATGATGACCGAGACGCACTCCACAAAGACCTTGCGGTCGTTTTCATCCTCCATTTTGGCTAGGAAGCGGCGTTCCAGGCGCTGGGCCGCGAGGGACACCGGGGTCAGGGGGTTTTTTATCTCGTGGGCGATGCGTTTGGCCACCTCCCTCCAGGCGGCCAGCCTCTGGGCCTTCTCCAGATCGGATATGTCGTCGAAGCTCACGAGCCAGCCGATGGACTCCCCCTCCTCGCCCTTGAGGGGGGCGCGGCGCGCCGACAGGCTCAAAGCCGTTCCCCCCGGAAGCTCCAGGAAGATCCGGGCCGGAGCCCCGGGGGCCACGGCCTCCAGGCGTCTTTGGAGCTCCCGGGCCCGCGGGGGGACCCCCTCTTCGAAATCCTCCCGGGAGAGCCGGAGCATCTTCAGCGCGGCCTCGTTCGCGGTCCGGACCTTCTCCGAACCGTCCAGGACCAAGACCCCCGAGGAGACCTCCCTTAAGACGGTCTCCACGAAGCGCCGCCTCTGGTCCAGCATCTGGTAGCTCTCCTTTAGATCCCGGGTCATGAGGTTGAAGGCCGTCACCAGCTGGGCCATCTCCCCGGACTGGTGGAGGGGCTTGAGCTGGAACTCCAGATCCCCCTGGGCCACCCTCTGGGTGCCCTCCACCAGCTCTTTGACCGGCGCCGCGAGGGATCTGGCCAGGTTGCTCCCTATCCAGATGGAGAGGAAGACCGCGATCAAGGTGACGGCGGCGAGCGAGGTGAGCTGGGTCACCCGAAAGGGCCTCTCGATTCCCAGCGCCGCCCGGTAGCGTTCCAGCTCGGTCTCCAGCGAGGCGAGGCTCCGCTCCCCGGCGCCCCCGCCCGAGCTGGCCCCGAGGAGGAAGCCGCCCCCCGGAAGGGGGGCCGCCAGACGCCCGGACAGTTCCCCGAGAGGCGGGGGGGGCTCCCCTTCCGCCTCCAGGGCGATCCCTTGGAAGGCCTTCGGGTCCGCCGGAGGGGGAGGGGGGCTTTCCGGATCGTGGGCGGACATGATCAGATCCCCCCCGGGGCCGTACCACTCCAGGGAGTCCAGACCCGCCTCCTCTCTCAGTTTTTCGAGCTCCCCGGCGTCCCTGGGGGGGCCCTCCCTTTGAAAGGCGTCCCGGGCCCGGTTAGTTCGCGAGCTTAAAAGCTCCCCCTCCCTTTCCGCCGCGCCGCGGGCCACGGAAAGCGAGCTCTCCAGGGCGTCGCGCAGGGCCGTTCCGAACCAGGTGTCGCGGTCCTGGCCGGTGAGGAGGTAGGCGAAGTAGAAGATTAAAAGGGTGGGGATGAGGGAGAGGCTGATAAAGGAGACCACCATCTTGGTCTGCAAACTCCCGTAATCCTGGCGCTCGAAGAAGATCCGGTAGAGGCCCCTCAAGATCAGGTAGAGGAGGAAGGTGAGGATCAAAACCGAGAAGTTGATGCTCACCAGGGTCACGACCCCCTGGTTGGAGGAGAGGCCCGGGCCCAGGTTTAAAAGTTTGCGCTGGACCGCCACCAAGAGGATGAGGCCGAGAACGGAGGCTAAAAGGAGGGCCGTTTGGCGTTTTTTCAGCCTGTTCCGGTCGTCCTTCTCCGTTCGTCCTCCTCCGGATCCGCCGTCCGTCATCTTCGCGCCTCCGTCCCTTTATCCCAGTCCCCATCCCGGTAAACCCGGGCGGCGAAAAACGCGTCCGGACCGGACGCGTCCGTTTAGCCCGGGGCGGCTGAAATGCCGGATTGATTGTCATTATAGACCGGGAAAGCCGCTGAAACAAGCCGGGTGGACTCCGGGCGACCGGAAGGGGAGGCGGACGCTTTTTTTACAATTTTTTGATTTGAAAAACTGTTCGTTTTTTCACCGTACCCTTTGGAGAACGGAGGCGGGAAAAAACAAGGGGCGCCAGGTTCCCCGCGAATATTTGGGCCTTGTCGGCGAATATCCAATCCAAGCTTTCCGTTAAAGAGTAACGCTTTTTTTCCCGGTAAAGATTAAAGCGCGCCTTTTTCGTTAAAGATTGAAAATTGTTTTCCGATATAGATTGAACATTTCCGTAAAACGCTCCTATACGATAAAGATTGAACATCTCCTTTCCGCAAAATGTCAACCCCCTCTTCATTTTCACGCGGGGCGGATTTTATTTCGCATGGAAGCGTCCCATGAGGAAAACGGAGGCGTATGGGAAGCGGGGGTTTAGGAAAGGACGGGGCTCGCTGAAAACAGACGGGGATGAAAAAAAAGCCCCGGAAAAAACATTTCGGGGCTTGAAACAAGCGCGCGTCGCGGGTTTATTATACTTTTAGTTCAGGGTGTTAAGCCGATCCGCGTCCACCACGATTCCGCCAATGAATTCCCGGTCGATTTCCCCATGGATCTCGACCTTGGTCTCCGGGTTGACTGTCCTTCCGGCCCAGAGCTTGTCGTCTATGTCCACGGTGATTTCACCGGTGGAATCCTTTAAGATGTATTTCTCGTTTCCAACGGAGCGCACGATGTTTCCTTGCAGGATCACCGGGCTGTCGTCTCTGAGCGTCAAGGCCTCCGCCACCGTGGTGGCCGAAAGACCCGGACCCTGAAAGCCGCCCTGGGCTCCGGGGGCCGCGGGCTGAGGCGGAGCGCCGCTCTGGAATCCCTCCTGGGCGTTCAGGATTCCGGAGAAGGCGAAGATTACGAAGACGAGGACGGAGGAGCTTAATAGTCCGGTGATTGCGCGCATGAGTTTTCTCCTTGTTGCTGATTATTTATCCGCGGGCGCCGATGAATCGCATTTTACCAGATTTTTTGCATCCCTGAAACGTTTGTTTAACGCCTAAAAAAATTTTTATCAATATATTGGGGTTTGTTTATAAATCATACTATGAAGGAGTTGGAGGATTTCTTCGGAGGTCTTCGGGACCTTTCAGCTTCGAACGCTACATTATAGCGTCCGCATCGGCCGCCGCGCTCCATGAAAATTATCCGCTTATCATCGTTGCCGGACATACTTAAGCGGCAGAGTCCGCAATTTAAAATCCGTACTGTTTCGCTATTTATTATCCTCGTTTTCTAAAATATTCCCGATATTTTTTTGGCGGTGTATTGTTAGTATTTTCGTAAATATTGTCGCTGATTTTATAAATCCAGTCATTACTTGTATTGTAAATAGTTTTTGTCAATCACCTCCATGGGTGAATTGACGTCCGCGGAACGATAATGGATAATTTATCTTGTTGATGTCCTTAATGCGGGTGATGAAGGAAACGGTAAAAATTTTTTTTTCAGACGCGCGAAAATATTACCCCGGCGAATATAATTTAGAACGGTAAAATGAAGTGGTTACCTGAACACATGGTTTTTTTCCAATATTTAACCGCCGGGGTGATAACATGCATGTTTACGGAGGAGAAAACCAGCATAACAGCGTTAGCGATGAATCCATAGCGTCTGAAAATCTAGTGAGCATCAGCGGAGGCACCATTACGGGTGACGTTTACGGAGGTTCGGGGTACAATGCGGCCATCGGAGGAAAAGCCGCGGGCGTTAACAATACCGTGAACATCTCGGGCGGCACGGTGAACGGGGACGTTTACGGCGGCGAAGGGAACAACACTCTCGCCGGCAACGACTCCAGGGCCTCAGGCAACACGGTCAATATCAGCGGCGGCGCCGTGACCGGAGACGTTTACGGAGGAATCGCCGTGAACACCAACGCCACTCCCGGCGCGCTGTCCGCCGTGGGAAACACCGTCACCATAAGCGGAAACCCGATGTTGAGCGGGAGCGGGGTCTACGGCGGCAAGTTGGACGGAGTCGGGGGGGGGACGCATTCACGGGAAACACGCTGAACCTGAAGACATCCGGACTGGCCCTGGACTCTCTGGGCAATTTCGAGTACCTGAACTTCTACCTCCCCGTCTCTCTCGGAAACGGCGGGACGGTCGTGACGGCCGCCTCGGCCGTCGACATCGCCGGAAGCATAGTGAACGTTGGGGTTGACGGAACGTCCTCGCCTCTCCGCGAAGTCGACACCGTCAATCTCATCGACGCCAGCGCGGGAACCTTGAGCGGGACCCCGGCGAACACATCCTCCGACGGATCCGGGATGCTGGGCGTGACCTTGCGCTACGAGTTCGACATCTTGGTCGACGGGCAGATTCTTCTGGCCACCGTGACCAAGGCGGCCGTAAACGAGCAGGCGAAAAGCTTTTCCGAAGGACGGCTGGCCGGTGCCGCTCTGCTGCTCCAGGGCTCGGATTTGCTGGCCGAGAGCGGGACGCGCTCGGCTCTGGACCCGGCTAGAGGCGGGCGTAACGGCGTCGGCGGCGGATACGGCGTGGAGGTCTTCTCGGCCGCGCGCGTCGGGGACGTCAGGCGCAACACCGGCTCGCACATAGACCTGCGCGGGTTTTCCTCTTTGATAGGCGTCGCCAAAACCATCGAGATCGGTTCGAACAATCTTACGGCCGGCGTGTTTTTCGAGTACGGCGAAGGCTCATACGACGCCTACAACTCCTTTGTCGGGTCGCCCCCCGTCCACGCTGACGGCGACACGGATTACCGCGGCGGGGGGATTCTGGCCCGCGTCGATTTCGCGGACGACGGGACCGGGAACCTGTACGGCGAATTCTCTTTTCGCATGGGTGGGGCCCATAACAGCTATCTGAGCCGGGACTTGTGGGACTCCTCCGGGAGGGCGGCCACCTACGACCTCTCTTCCCGTTACCACGGGTTCCATTTCGGGCTTGGCTATGTCGGGGACATCACCGAAAGCGCGTCCGTGGAGCTTTACGGGAGGTATTTATGGAACGGGGTCGGAGATGGTTCCGTCCGGTTATCCACGGGGGAGGAGATCGGTTTCGACCGCGTGGATTCTTCCAGATTCAAGCTGGGGGCCAAGATCTCCCGCGCGTTCAACGATCATCTGGCGGCCTACGCCGGAGCGGCTTTCGAGCATGAGTTCGAAGGACGGGCCGGAGCCATGACCAACGGGTTTTTCATCCCCGCGCCGAATATGAAGGGTTCCACCGGCATCGGCGAGTTGGGGGTGTCCCTCTCGCCGTCGGCCGGCTCCGGGCTGTCCATCGATTTTGGGGCGCAGGGTTACGTGGGGAAGAGACGGGGCGTGACCGGCTCTTTGAGCGTCAAGTTCAGTTTTTAACCCGCCCGCCGGCGGTCAAGCGTCTTTCGCCTTCGGGCCGGGCTTTCCGGTGAGTCCGTCTCGAAAGCGTTCCGGCCTGGCCCGGGGGGGGATACGGCCGGAAGAGTTTCTGGCCCGCCTCGGCGTTATCGATAGTCCTTCCGGCGCTCCGCGCCTGGCGCCGGCCGGTTTCGCCGCATCCCGGGGCCTCTCCCCAGCCGCGACGGGCGTGGCTTCGGGATCCGGATCCGACCCCGTCCCTCCTTTTGCCACGACCCGGATCGGGGCGTTTCCAGCCGCCAGGGCGGCTTCCGTCTTGGCGAACTCCAGCCCGAGCTCCCTAATCCTATCGCTGTGAGGGAACGTGGTGGCGAGCTTCTCCCCCGCGAGGGCCGTCCTCTCCATCTCCTCTCCGCGCCCCTCTCCCCGTGGTCGCGGAGGATCCGGACGCTTATCAGGTTGTCCAGCCTCTTGACCGAACCCGCCTCCGTGACGGGAGTATACGCAAGCCTCCCCGCCGATCCTATGGGCCATGACGGCCTTGATCCGCTCTATCTGCGCCTCGGCGCCCTCCCCGAGGGCGCTTTCGGGGAGCGCGCGTTTCGGGAACCCGGCGCGCGGCTCGATCACCCTCGCTTATTCACCCCTCGGCGCCGGGCTTGATTCCTACCCGATCATTAATATATAGGATGGCCGGGAAGGCCGGACTTTGCAAACCGCGTCTCGGCGTCGGGTAAAATTCGCCTTGAATCTTAAGGGCGCCGGCCCAGGAAGCGGCGCGCTTTATGATTCCGGAAACCAAGGGGCGCGGGCGTCGTTATGATGGAGCCAGGCGCCTTTTTCACGCCGCTTTCGGAGGGCTCTCCCGCGGTTTAAATCCGCGCCCGGCCTATTCCGCCGTTTTTGATTCGGCCGGACGCTTTTCTCAAAGGATCTTATTTGAAAGATATTTAATAAAAATTACTTGACATTAGATTTAAGATTGATTAATAATAATTAATTATCCGTCTTTCGACCCGGCGGTGTAGAGTCCGCCCGGGGATTCGCGCGGCTATCGCCGGCGGCCTTAAAAGGACGGGCGCTCTCCGGCTCCGTTACGGGCCGATCCTTCCGGAAGGCGGCGGAGGAAAATTTTTTTACGCCTGAATACAGGCGCTTTCCGGCGGCCCGGTCCTTGACAAGCCGGGAAAAATGATTATATTTCTGATGACTTGGAGGATCGGGTTTCAACATGGCCGACGACGTATTATTTTGGAAAGCCCGCCGGGCCCTGATCGACCTCAAGAAGCCGGCTCCGGCGGAAACGCTCCTCCAGGCGGGTTCCCGGCTCGCCGCGGAGGGCTACCACGTCGACGCCCTCGATTTTTACAAAAAGGCGGGAAACGCGGACAAAATCGCCGAGACGGCCTCCCAGGCGGTGGCGGAGGGGGATTTTTTCCTTTTCTCCCTGGCCCTGCAGCTGTTGGGCCGGGAGCCCCAAGCGGGCGAGCTCATGGAGCTGGCCGCGAACGCCCGCGGACGGGGGCTTCTGAGCTACGAGAAGAAGGCCATGGAGCTTTTGGAAAAGGACTCCGCGGCCGCTCCGGACGGGGCGGATCCCGGCGCCTGAACCGCGCCCCGCTTTTTTCGGCGGCCTCCCCCTTTTGACGGCCGCCCAGGCTCCGGCGGAGCCGGATCCGGGCTTCCCCCCTTCCCGGGCCCGCGTTTTTCCGCTCCGTTTCCGGAGGCGTCCATCCTTTAAAGATCCGCTGGCGAGGTGTTATGGCGAAGAAAGAAGACTACTACGAGATCCTGGGCGTCGAACGCGGCTGCGACACCGAGGCTTTGAAGAAATCCTACCGGGCCCTGGCCTTGAAGTACCACCCCGACCGCAATCCCGGCGACTCCGAAGCCGAGGAGATGTTCAAAAAGGCCTCCGAGGCCTACGGGGTGTTGAGCGATCCGGAAAAGAGGCGGATTTACGACTCCTACGGCCATGACGGGCTGCAGGGCGCGGGATTCCATTCCGCGAGCTTCGAGGATATTTTCAGCGGCTTCGGCTTCTCCGGCATGGGGGACATCTTCCGCGACTTCTTCGGCGGGGGAGGGACGACGCGCCCCGGCGGCGCCAGGCGGGGGGGGGATCTTTCAGTCGAGGTGGAGCTGGAGTTCGTGGAGGCCTACACCGGCCTCGAAAAGGAGATCCGCCTGCCCCGGGAGGAGAGCTGCCAGGCCTGCTCCGGGACCGGCTCGCGGTCCCGGAACCTCAAAACCTGCCCCCAGTGCGGAGGCACCGGCCAGATCTACCAGGGGAACGGCTTCATCCGCATGGCGGTCACCTGCCTCAACTGCGGCGGAAAGGGCCGCTACGCTCCGGACCCCTGCCCGGAGTGCCGGGGCACGGGCCGGATTAGAAAGGAGGCGGTGGTTCTAGCCAAGATCCCCGCCGGCGTGGACTCGGGCCAGCGCATGCGCCTTAAAGGGAAGGGGGACTCCGGTTTCAACGGCGGACCCGCCGGGGATCTGTTTTTGGAGATCCTGGTGAAATCCAAGAAGCCCTTCACCCGGGACGGCGGCCACGTCATCGTGGACGCCAAGATAGACATGGTTCTGGCCGCCCTGGGAGGCGATCTGGAGATACCCACCGTCACCGGCGAGACCCGGGTGGTGGAGATACCCCCGGAGACCCAGAACAACAAGCACCTCCGTCTCGAGGGGCTGGGCTTTCCCAACCCCAACAACCCCTCCGGCCGGAGAGGCGATCTGATCGTGACCTTAACCGTCGCCACCCCCCGCAACCTCACGGAGCGCCAGGAGGAGCTCCTGAAAGAGTTCGCCCGCATCGAAGAGGAGAAGGGTAACGAGTCCCCCTTTAAGAGCCTCACCCGGAAGATGGGGAAGGTGGGGGAGAAGTTCAAAAAGGTTTTTAAACAGTGACTTCCATCTCTTTCGGGCTTTTTCCCCCGGGACTTTAAGTTTTCCCCCTGGGTCGCTCAACTTTTCTTCGCCGGATGAAGAAGATTTCCCCAGCCGGGCGCTTGATCGCGCCTTCTCGTCCTTTAAACCATCGCTTCGGGCCTTTTGTTTTTCCGCCTTCGTATAGTTCCCGGGCTCTTTTTCCCAATCCATTTTCTAGGTGTCTATGACCTATCCCACGCATCGTCCCCGCCGACTTCGGGACAACGCCGTTTTGCGGGACCTTATCCGGGAGACGACGCTTGGCCCTTCGGATCTGATCTACCCCGTGTTCATAGTCCCCGGCCGGGGGGTGAGGAATCCCATCGCCGCGCTTCCCCGTCAGTTTCACTACTCTCCGGACGAGGCCGGGAAGATGGCCTCGAGCTTTTGGAAAAAGGGCGGAAAGGCCCTTCTCCTCTTCGGGATTCCCGAAAAGAAGGACGAGACGGGCACCTCCGGAGCGGATCCGGAAGGTCCGGTCCAGCTCGCCGTGAAAGAGATCAAGGATAAAGCGCCCGAGCTTTTGGTCGTGACCGACGTCTGCCTCTGCGAGTACACCTCCCACGGCCAATGCGGGGTCTTTTCCAGGGGCCGGGTCTTAAACGACCCCACTTTGGAGCTTTTAAGCGCCCAGGCGCTCTCCCACGTCCGGGCCGGCTGCGACATGGTGGCCCCCTCCGACATGATGGACGGACGGGTGCGGGTCATCCGCGGGGCCCTGGATTCACAAGGTTTTTCCCATGTTCCCCTGATGTCCTACAGCGTGAAATACGCCTCGGCCTTCTACGGCCCCTTCCGGGAGGCGGCTCAAAGCGCCCCGCGCGAGGGGAACCGCCGGGGCTATCAGATGGATCCGGCCAACATCAGGGAGGCGGTGACCGAGGCGGAGCTGGACATCTCCGAGGGCGCCGACATAATAATGGTGAAACCAGCGGGTCCGTATCTGGACGTTTTAAGGGAGATCCGCCACTTCACCGGCAGGCCCTTGGCCGCCTTCCAGGTGTCGGGGGAATACGCCATGCTGGCCCTCGCCGGCGCGGCCGGGGCCATCGATTACAAGGAGGCCGCCCTGGAGTCCCTTTTGGGGATTAAGAGGGCCGGAGCCGACATGATCTTAAGCTACCTGGCGCCGGAGTTTCTGGAGTGGTGAGGACGCTTTTTTAGAGCCGGCGTCTGGTTTTAATTTTTTTTAAAAATCAACCGCGGGCGTCATTCGGGATCCGCTAACGGCGGCGTTTCCGGGATGTTTTTCCGAATTGTTTCGTTCGCTGAAAGGCGTCCGCGCTTTAGGAATATGGACGAAAAACAAGCTTTGGACTTTTTCCTTCCTCGAGATGAAATTCTATAATTCCATTCGACATTCGACATTCGACATGAAATTCGTTTTTCACGAAGGACGCGCTATCGGTTTCAACTATGCGGATTTTTTTAATTTTCCATATCGACGTTTAAGTTTGTAATTTTCCGCGACATCTCCTGTTAAGAGGGTCTTTCACATTTTTTCCGTATATCGTTTAAAATACTCGCGACTAAAAAAATTCCACGCATCTTTAAATTTGTCGTCAAGACGCGGCTAATTTGATAACGGATGCCATAAACAAATGAAGTTTAAGGCGTTTTTCGCGCGAGCTCGTTTCATGCCGCGTGAACTCACGCGTGAACTCAATGGAAAAACGTTAAAATTTGAAATCCGGTAATAAACCCGTAAAGCCGATAACCTCGATGAGCTTTCGCTCATCGCTGTCCTCCGAAACACTGGGCCGCTTTTAAAACGCGTCCGTTCTTTCGGAGCCGGAGATTTCCGCTTGCCAAGGCGATCCGCTAAAAGACGTGTACGCGTGGGCCAGGGCCCGCTTCGGGGCTGAGGAGGGAGGAGGCGCTGGATGTCGGCCCTCCCGCTTTACGAGATCTCTTCGAAATCGGGCGCGCGGAGCGTTTCGGGAGTGCCCCATGGGCATCCTCCGGCGTGTCGGGAGGACTTTTTCCCCGCCCGTTAACGGGCCTGGACGGCGAGGGGCGGGCGTTTCCGTCCGCCGGAAATCCGTCATTCGAGGTCTTCCAGGAACTTCCGCAAGAAGGGAATGATGTTTTTCATCGAGTCGTCGTCGGCGTAGCGCTGGACGCTTTCGGCCAGTTTCCTTGCCTCCGTCCGGCGGCCCTCCCGGGCGAGGGCCTGGGAGAGCTCGAAAGCGGCCATGCCCCAGACCGGAAGGAGCCGCTCGTCTAGGGGGTGCAGCTTCTTGAAGTGGGCGATGGCCCTTTCCGCCTCCCGGACGCGGTTCAAGCGGGAATAATGGACGCACATCGCGGACTGGGCGAAGAGTTTTCCCGTCTCCCCGTACCAGTCGCGGTCCGGATTGGATTCGATGTAACCCACGACTCGCTCGATCAGATTCTCGTTTTTCGAGGCTATGGCGGCGTTTAAGAACTGCGAGCCCAGAACCGCCCTGACGTGGAGCGCGTTCATGGAATTTCCGAAGCCCAGGTGCGCCTTGTACACGCGCTCCATGGCGGCTAAATTATCCTCCCCGAGGGCCGGGCCGGGAAAACTCAAAAAGTTCTCCCCCATGCCGCCTCCCAGGGCCAGGAAAGCGGCCTCGGCCGTCTTGACGAGGGGGATCCTCCTCCCCCCCCTCCATCTCCAAGGGGAGAAAGACGGCTGTTTCGAAAAGAGCGAGGATCTCTCCTCCCCGACCCCGCGGGGCGAGGCGCGCGAGGGAGCGATCGATCGCGGCCCGGAGGTGGCGGACGGCTAAGGGATGCTTTATTTCGCAGCCCGCCGCCGCTTCGATTAAGCGGCGGCAAATCCCGTCGTGCTCCCGGCCGGTGGAGGCGTGTTCCACCAGCAGGCGGGCGAGTCGGGAGATCCTGAAGGCGTAGGCGGCGCAGCCCTTTTCCAAAAAGCCCTCCGTTTTGGAAACGACCTCCCCGGCCTTGCGGATTTGTCCTTTCCGCAGCAAGCCGTGCGTCAGCATTTCGCTCCCTTCGTAGAAGAGATCCAGGACGAAGCCGGCGTCATGAAGAAGGTTTCCGTTCGGTTCCGGGCTCCGGCGAAATCGCCTCTTCGGATTGTCCGCCCGTCCTGGCCCCGGCGGGTCGGGGTTCTTACCCGTCCGGACGTCGAGAGCCCCGCGGCCCGCCGCATGAGTCCGGCCAGGGATGGTTTGTCGGGTTCCCCGCCGCTGTTTCCCGGGGCGAGGGAGAAGGGTTCGACGCCGCCTCCGACCTCCCCCCCTTCCGCGAGGGGGCGCCCCGGGGTCCGGGAGAGGGGGATCTCCGGCAGACAGAGCCGGTAAACGGAGCCGACGTTCCGGCTGAACACGAGGAGCGGCGTGGAAACGCCCGCTCTCTCCGCCCGGAGGATGACGGCCTTGAAAATCCGGGCGATCTCCCTCAGGTCGTCCAGAAAGGGCTGGGCGGAGCCGACCTTATCCACCAGACGGGCGAGGAACACGAGGTTGTAGTCCGCGACCGCCCGGACGATCCCCCGGTGGCGGCGGGGGCCATCCAGGTCTTCCGGAAGGAAGGGGAGGAGGCTTTCGTGGATCTCGCGGGCGCTTTTGAGGTTCCGGTTGAGGGCGGCGCAGCACGCCAGGACGCCTCTAAGCATGTTTTTGAAATCCTCCCTCCGGTCCGGATGGACGCGATCCGCGAGGGAGGCTATGGCGTTTTAGGGATTCCTGACTATGTTTATGAGGGCGAACTCTAGGAAAATGGCTACGGAAAATCTGAGCTCGGCCTCCTCCATGGCCTCCTTCGTGACGGGGCCCGCCTTTCCGTTCAGAGAGCGCGCGGCACGCAGAGCCGCCCCGGCCTGGGCGTTCGCGTCCATGATCTTGGAGTGGCATTTGGTGAACCAGTTTTTATTGGCGGGTTTCCGCGCGTCGGGCTCGCCTAATTGGGGAATGGAGGCGTAAATTTTAAAAGTCTCGTCGAGGAGGGAGTTGAACGTTTCCAGACGGATCAGGGGGTCGTCGGACGAGGTCACGGAGGCGCTCCATGGGCGGGGGAGGATAAGGAGCCCGGAAGACCGGCCGGGAGGAAAAAAGCGCCGGATCAAACGTTTCTCCACGGCGCGGCCGGAGCCATTTTACCCTCCTCAGCCATTGGCGCCAAGGGGAAAAACGGGCGCTTCGAGGCGGAAACCGCTGAGGAGGCGATCCCGGGTTCGGTTTTAAGTCCCGCGTTTTCCGGGGAAGGCGCGGGGGCCCGGGGAATCGACCCCGCCTTGGACTCTCCGGAAAACATTTCCGCCGCTTTCAAAAACCGGCCGGATGAAACCGGTCCCGACCGGAAACGACGGCCGGGGGGCCCGCGGGCCGGCGCGGCGCCGCCCGGCCGGTTTGGGTTTGATCAAAGACCTCGTCCCGGAGATGGTCTCCTTTCTTGACGCCGTCTCGAAAGGGATCTTTGGGTGGGCGTCCGGACCGTTCGCCGCGCGTCCGGCGGGGTTTCATGGGCCGGCGGGAAAAATCGCTCGCGGGTCGCATCCTCCGTCCGGCGTTTCGGAGTCGTAAGCGGAGCGATTAAATCGCGCTAAGGAGGATCCTTTAAAAGATATAAGGCGCTTTCAAATTAAAGGAGGCGTGAAAGGCTTTGGGATCGACCTACATTGGAGGCTCGTTTTGGAGGCTTAGGGGGATTGAAGACGCCGTGAGCTGTTTAAAGGGGTTGTGTTTTTTTAGCGGGCGCGCTTTTTCTTGGCGGCCGTCGTCCTCCTTTTTAAAAAATCGACCATGAAAAAAATTTTTCCTGAAGAGGCGAAAATTTTTTAAAACTACTCCGCCGGGATACGGCGGAGTCGAGGTCCGCTTCGTGATTATTTCCTCGACGGCTGTCTGGCCGACCGCGGCGTAATCCGCCTTGGGGTGTATCCGATCGGGATCCTCGTTTGTAGTCCGCGGCTTTATATTCTTGGTCCGGGTTTTCTATGGCTGGTTTTTCCGGGATGTGGCTTCATGAAAAGGCGAAAGTAAACCAAGAAGGCCTAAGCGGGATCCGTTCGCCTCCAAGAGGTTTTCACCGGGATTAACCCGCGCCGCGGCTAAAACAGCCGTTTAAAACGCTTCCAGCCAAGGCGCTCGCTCCGTCCGCCTTCGCTCGCCCGGATAAACGCCTAAGATGAAAAAACTATCATTCAAAAAAGGGCGGCGCGTAACCCGGGGCGCTTTCCTTTAGAAACGCGGGTCTTATTGTCGATCTTTACGGTTTTATCATTCCGGTCGATTTTTTTTATCGATCGTCTTGGGTTTTTCGGTTTTTTTCCTGGCTTTGGAAGGTTTGTCGTCAACCTTTTTGGTTTTTTCGGTTTTCTTATCCGCGGCGGTGGGTTCCACGGTGTCATCCAGGAATTTTTGAGTGACTTGTTTGGCGATTTTTTTCAAGAACTCCTCCCGATCGAGGCGGTTTTTCGGAAGGATGCTTTTCGGCACGTCGATTTTAACGAACGTCTCATTATTAACGTTAAACTTAGTGATCTTAATTTTGTCTGTCATGGTCGGCGGAGCCTCCTGGCGAATGAAATCGGTCCATTCAGAGCCTTTAAACGCGGCTTGCGGGAACCCTGGGCCGCGTGAATTTTGGTTTAAAAAAAAGCTTGGAGCGCGAAAGACGGGCGAAACGACGCTCCATGGGAATTTTCGCGGGCGGGGGAAATAATCTCCGGCTAAATCTTCCGCCTTTTTGGGGACGCGGCGTTTTATAACGATGTTTTTTTTACTTAAGGAAGGTAATTGGTTATATTTAAATATCGGCGAGGCGTGAAATGTTTGAAAAGCGCGTTTTTTGGTGAACGCGAGGCGCCGATTAAAATCGCGCGGCCCCGGGCCCCCCCAGGGTTTTTTAAAAAGCGCCGCGGCCAAAAAGGCGGAAAACTTATTTGAGGCTGGCCGCCACCAGGGCGGCGCATTCCCGGGCCATCTCCTCGATTTCCTTTTTATCCTCGCCTTCCACCATCACCCTCACGACGGGTTCCGTGCCGGAGGGGCGTAAAAGCACCCGGCCCCGGCCTTTGAGCCGCGTCTCCATGTCTTTCAGCATCTTTTTCACCTCCGGATGACGCTCCGCCCGGGCGGGGTCTTCCGCCCGCACGTTTAAAAGCACCTGGGGAAAGGGCTGGATCTCCTCGGCCAGGCTCGCGAGCGAGCGCCCCGACTCCTTCATGATGGCCAAGGTTTGCAGGGCGGCCAGGGCGCCGTCTCCGGTGGTCGCGTGGTCCAGGAAAATCAAATGCCCCGACTGCTCGCCTCCGAAGTTGAGTCCCTCCCGGCGCAGACATTCGGCCACGTAGCGGTCGCCCACCTTGGTGCGGAAGAGCTTTATGCCTTTCCGTTTCAAGGCGATGTCCAAGGCCATGTTGCTCATGACGGTCGCGGCGACGGCGTTTTTCTGGAGGGCGCCCTTTTCTTTCAGGTGCAGGGAGTTTAGATACATTATCCTATCCCCGTCCACCACCCGGCCCTTTTGGTCGATGAAGATCGCCCGGTCGGCGTCCCCGTCCAGGGCCACCCCCAGATCGGCCTTCGTTTCCAGCACGGCCGCCCGGCAAAGCTCCGGATTGAGCGCCCCGCAGTTTAAATTTATGTTGAAGCCGTCGGGCGAGGCGGAAAGGAGGACGACCTTCGCCCCCAGCTCCTCGAAAGCGGCCGGAGCCGAGCGGTAGGCGGCGCCGTTCGCGCAGTCCAGGACTATGGTCATGCCCTCCAGGGTGAGTTTTTTGGGAAAGGCGCTCTTTAAGGAAACCACGTAGCGTCCCACGGCGTCGCGGACGGGAAAGGCGCGGCCCACCCCCTCCGGCGAGGGGAGCGAGCCGTCCAGGAGCTTCCGATCCTCCATGAGGCGCTCGAGCTTTTCTTCGATTTCGTCCGGAAGCTTGTAGCCCTGGCCGTCGAAGATTTTGATGCCGTTGTCGGGATAGGGGTTGTGGGAGGCCGAGACGACGATCCCCGCGTCCGCCCGGGTGCTGGAGGTGAGGTTCGCGAGGCCCGGGGTGGGGAGGGTGTCGGCTTCGAAGACGTCCCCGCCCTGGCTCATGACCCCGGCCGCGACCGAGCGGAGGAGCATGTCTCCGGAGAGCCTGGTGTCCTTGCCGATGACTATCTTGGGGCGCCGGGCGAGGGCCTTCTCCTCCCTTAACAAAACCGTGAGGGCCCGTCCCAGGCTCAAAGCCGTCTCCGCCGTCATGGGGGGGCGGTTCACCACGCCCCGGATGCCGTCGGTGCCGAAAAGGAGGCGGTTTCCGGCCGCGGTATTCTCTTTCTTCAATTCGGGTACCTGGAAAAGTTTCCGGAGTTCAGCCACACGGCCTCCGCCTCCGGGGGATCGATGGCGGCGACCGTCACCCCGGGCACGGTCTCGGCTTTGAGGGGGACCTTGGTGGGGGCCGTCCGGCTTAGATCCTGGGAGTGGAGGAAGATCTGGATGCTCACGTCTTTGGCCTGGGGCGGCTGGGGCCTGTCCATGCGCCAGGTCACCGTCACCTTGGCCTCCTTGGGGACGACGGCCACCGGAAGGCCGGGGCCCATGTTCGGCTCGCCCACGCGCGTGATGGGCACCGTGAAGGTCCGCGATCCCGTCTTGATGCTCACCGGGACGTGGGCCTTGAACTCCCCCGGCTCCACGGAAAACCAGGATCCGATCCCGGGAAGGGCGGGCTGGACGAGCACCCGGTTCTCGTTATTCTGGATGGAGCTTAAAACTATGGGGGTGGTGGGCACCTCGGTGAGGGAGTTCATCCTCTGCTCGGGTCCGGTCACCCGGGCCGTGGGGGGATCGATCTCGGCCGGACCCGCGCGCTCCAGGTAGGCGGGAAGGCTCCCCGCTTCGACGGATTTAACCGGCAGCTCGCGGGTGACGAAGGGGTAGACCTCGAAGGCTATCTCCTCCGGAATCACCCGCACCACCTTTATGCCCCGGGGAAGGGGGGGATCCAGCTTGGCCACGTCCACGGTGAGGATGTTGGGCCCCGGCGCCACCTCGGAGGCGTCCACCTTGAGGTTCAGCTTCCTGCCGTCCATGAGCTTGAACTGGGCGGTGTTGGCCTCCAGGCGTATGCTCACATCCTCGGGGATGTCCTGGCCCACGGTGAGGTTTTTCGGCAAACCGGAGAGGGCGAGGGTGGCGGTGACGTCGTGCGTGGTCATATCCTGCCCCGAAATCACCAGCCACAGGGTGGTGGCCAGAAACAGGGAGAGGAGGGCCAGGGGCAGATGCTCGCGGAGGAGGACGGACATGGGTTTTCTGCGTCCGGCGGGGTTCGGGGAAGCCCGCCGGGGGGATGGACGTCTCTTTTCAACCTAAGGGATCGATCCAAGCGCCGGCGCGGTTGAAGGGCGGCGCGGTTAAACGGAAAAACCGGGCCCGGATGGGGCGGGGGTTCGAGCCGGGCCGGAAAAAGGGGGCGCGGAGCGGAGAAAAAGGCCAAAGAGCCCTTTAGGCCGCCTTCTTCTTTTGGCCCTTGGTGGTGAAGCCCAGGTTGCGGAGGAGGTTGTCCCTCAACGAGGCCGCGCCCATCATGACCTCCACCCGTCCGTCCCGGACCAGGGACACGAGGCCCCTTTCCTCGGAGACCACCACCACCAAAGCGTCGGTCTCCCGGGAGAGACCGATCGCGGCCCGGTGCCTCGTGCCGAAGAAGGGGCTCACGTTGTCCTCGGCCGGAAGCAGCGGCAGAAAGGCCCCGGCCGCCTCCAGGCGGCCCTCCTGGATGATCGCCGCCCCGTCGTGGAGCGGGGCGTGGGTGTTGAAGATGGCGAGTAAAAGCCTATCCGAGACCACGGCCGAGATCCGGGCCGCCGACTCCATGTATTCCCCGAGGCTCACCTGCCGCTCGAAGACGATGAGCGCCCCGGTGTGCTTTTCGGCCATGAAGAAGGCCGCGCGCACCACCTCGTTTACCGCCTGGATGGTCAGGGGGTTGGATTTGGAAAAGGAGAAGCGCCCCGCCCGAGCCAGGCCCCTCCTGATGTCCGTGGAGAAGAGCACCACCAGGACCAAAAAGAGGTTGGAGAAGAAGGCCGACATGAGGAAGCTTAAAGTGAGGAGCTGGAACTTGATGGAGAGGGCGTAGGCCGCGATGAGGAGCACCAGCCCCACCATGACCTGGCCCGAACGCGTGCCCTTCACCAGCCGGATAATGTAGAAGATTATCACGGCCACCAAGACGATGTCGGCCATATCCTCCCAGCGGATGGCCTGGAAGGCGTCTATGATGTAATAGCGTGAGAAAAACATGTGCCTGGCGTTTCCCGGCCCCGGGCTTCCTTTCAGGGGGGGGGCGTCCGGGCCTTCCCGCCCGGGTGTTTTTTTTCCGGAACGTCCGGTTCTGAAACTTCCGGATGGCCGGAAGGGGGGGGGAGGCCCCGTCGGCTTGGAAGCCTCAGGCGGCCGCCATGATCGCGCTCGCGACCTTCAAGGCCTCCACCGCGGGGGCCACCTCGTGCGCCCGCACGATCTCGGCCCCTTTGAGCGCGCACACGGCTGCGGCCAGGGCGCTGGCCCGATCCCTTTGCTCCGCCGGAACCCCTCCGAGGATCTGCCCCAGGAAGGCCTTGCGGGAAAGGGCGATGAGCGAGCGGTAGCCTTTGGGGACGGCCTCGTCGAAGCGCTTTATGAGGCTTAAATTGTGGTCCCGGTTCTTGCCGAAGCCTATCCCCGGATCGAGGATGACGAGCCGCGGATCCACCCCCAGCCTCTCCGCCTCCCGGGCCCGCTCCGCTAAAAACTCCCGCACCTCCCCGACCACGTCCTCGTAGCGGGGATCCGCCTGCATGGTCCTGGGCTCCCCCAGCATGTGCATGAGGATGACGGGGACTTTGAGCCGGGCCGCGAGGGGGAGGAGCTCCGGGTCGCCCCGGCCGGCGTAGATGTCGTTTATGATCGAGGCCCCGGCCGCGACCGCCTTTTCGGCCACCGCGGCTTTGTAGGTGTCGACGGATATGGGGGGGGGGGTTTCCAGCCTCCGGAGGCCGTCTAAAACCGGCTCCAGGCGCCGCCACTCCTCGTCCGCGGGCGTGGGAAGCGATCCGGGCCGCGTGGTCTCGGCCCCCAGATCCAAGATGTCGGCCCCCTCCCGGATGTGCCTTCGGGCCAAATCCAGGGCCTTTTCCGGCTGGAGGTAGCGCCCCCCGTCGGAAAAGGAGTCGGGGGTGACGTTTATTATGCCCATCACCAGGGGACGGGAGAAATCCAATGAAAGGCGCCTTCCCGAAGGATGCGTCCATTCCATCGCGTTAGGGGCCGCCATGACCGCTCCGGGGTTTCAAGGTGTTTGGGGGATGGGGGTCCGCGTCAATCCGCGCGGGAGTTGAGGCGGAGGTCGGGCGGGGCTTTACCGGAGGGCCGAAACGCGGCTTTTTTTCCGGAAAGGGCCGAAAACTCAGGGGGAAGGCCGGATTATCCAGGGGAGGCCCCGTTTAGGAATTTTAACGGGGTTTTTCGTCCTTGCCCAAGGGAACGCCGCCGCCGCCGTCGTCGGGGTTGTCATCCTCCGGGGATTCGTCCGGGGAGTCGTCGTCCGGGGAGTCCTCCTCCTCCGGCGAGTCGTTCGGCTCCGGCGGAGAGGAGCCTTCCTTTCCGCCGGAGGCGGCTTTTCCGGCCTTGGCGGCCTTGGCGGCCTTTTTGGCGGCTCTGGCGGCCTTTTTGGCGGCCTTGGCGCTTTTGGCGTCGAAGCTTTCCCCGGTCTCGGGGATGGGGAGGCCCTCCGCCAGGATGGCCTCCCGGCAGATCTCGATGACCACCGAGCCCTCCAGGGTCTCCTCCTCCAAAAGCCTTTGGGAAAGGACGGTCAGGGTGTCCCGGTGTTTGGTGACGAGGCGCCTCGCGGTCTCGTAGGCCCCCATCACCAGGGCGTTCACTTCGGAATCGATGATCTTGGCCGTCTCCTCGGAGTAGTCCCGGTGCTGGGCTATCTCCCGGCCGAGGAAGATCTGATCCTCCTGCTTGCGGAAGTTCAAAGGCCCCAGTTTTTCGCTCATGCCGTAGCGGCAGACCATGTTGTAGGCCAGCTTCGTGGCCCGCTCGATGTCGTTTCCCGCGCCCGTGGTGAGCTGGTTCAGGCAGACCTCCTCGGCCACCCGGCCGCCCAGGAGGATGGCGAGGCGGGTGAGGAAATAGTCCTTGCTGTAGGTGTAGCGGTCCTCGGTGGGGAGGTACTGGGTGACCCCCAGGGCCATGCCCCGGGGGATGATGGTGACCTTGTGCAGGGGATCCGAGAGGGGGAGCAGAAGGGCCACCAGGGTGTGGCCGGCCTCGTGCCAGGCCGTGGTCTTCTTCTCGTCTTCGCTCATGATCATGCTCTTGCGCTCCACGCCCATCATGATCTTGTCCCTGGCCGACTCCAAATCGGAGCTGTCCACCTTCTCCTTGTTTTGCCTGGCGGCGGTCAGGGCGGCCTCGTTTATGAGGTTCTCCAGATCGGCTCCGGAAAAGCCGGGGGTGCCGCGGGCCACCACCTGGAGGCTCACGTCCTTGGCCAGGGGGACCTTTTTGGAGTGCACCTGGAGGATCTGCTCCCGGCCCCGCACGTCGGGGACCGGCACCACCACCTGCCTGTCGAAGCGGCCGGGCCGCAGGAGGGCCGGATCGAGGACGTCCGGGCGGTTGGTGGCGGCGATGACGATTAACGCCTCGTTGGGCTCGAAGCCGTCCAGCTCCACCAGGAGCTGGTTCAAGGTCTGCTCCCGCTCGTCGTGGCCGCCGCCGAGGCCCGCCCCCCGGTGGCGCCCCACGGCGTCGATTTCGTCGATGAATAGGATGCAGGGCGAGTTCTTTTTGGCCTGGCCGAACATGTCCCGCACCCGGGAGGCGCCCACGCCCACGAACATCTCCACGAAGTCGGAGCCGCTGATGGAGAAGAAGGGCACGCCGGCCTCGCCGGCGATGGCCCGGGCCAGAAGGGTCTTACCGGTGCCGGGGGCCCCCATCAGGAGCACGCCCTTGGGGATGCGCCCCCCCAGGCGCACGAACTTGTTGGGCTCGCGGAGGAAGTCTATTATCTCCTCCAGCTCGTCTTTGGCCTCCTCGATTCCGGCCACGTCGTCGAAGGTGACCTTCTTCTGCTCGTCCGAGAGCATCTTGGCCCGGCTCTTGGCGAAGGTCATGGCCTTGCCGCCGCCCTGCATCTGCCGCATGAAAAAGAGGAAGATGGCGATCATGATGACGAGCTGCAACAGCCCGCCCAAAAAGGTGTACCAGTGGGTGGAGGCCGGAGGGGCCACGTTGATGGTCACGCCCTTCTCCCGCAGAAGGGGGATGAGGTCGCGGTCGTAGATGGGGATGTAGGCGGTGAAGCGTCGATCGGTGTCGTTTAAGCGGACGGTGATTTCGGTGGTGTTGAGGGTGGCCTCCCGCACCGAGCCGTTCTGGACGAGGTTCCAAATCTCGGAGTAGCTGCTGCGCGAGGAATCCTCCTGGGGTTTGAGATAGTTGAACAGTCCGATGATGACCAGGACTATCATCGCCCAGATGAGAAGATTGCGGGAAAAAGTATTCAAAGTCCTCTCCGAGAACGTCTGTGTGAAGGAAAAGCGGGATGAAAAAAAAACGGCCGGCCGCTCGGGCGGGAGACGACCGCCTGGCGCGGACAAAAAAGTTATACGCCAAAAGAGGCGGATATTCAACCGCTCCGGAAAATTTTCGTCGCCTGGCGGGGACCCGCGGGAGCCGCGGGAAAGACGGAAAAGGGGCGGAAGGAAGAAAGGGGCCGGGCGCTGAAAGGGCGCGCGGGGCGCTTTCCCGAAAGCCTTTGGATCCGGGGGCGGGAAAAGGGGGATCCGGGAGCGGCGCCAAGGCGGGGGCGGAAGCGGAGGGCTTGTCCTCCGCCGGGGCCGGACGGACCTCCTCCGAGGGGGGCGTCCGTCCGGCCGCTATTTTAGGCGGTAGGTGATGAGTCCGTGGGTGGGATCGTAGGGGGAGACGGCGACTTCGACCCGGTCGCCTAAAAGCACACGGATTTTAAACCGTTTGAGGCGCCCGGAAAGCATAGCCCTGATTTTAATGCCGTCCTGCGTTTCGACTTCCATGCGGCCGTCGCCGTAGGTGTTGGTGACTTTGCCTTCAAGTTTTATAAGGTCTTCGCGGGCCAATAAACGCTCCTTGGTTAAGGGCTTTCGGAAAAACCGCGGAAACGAGCGGCGCCCCCGCGGCGGGGTTGGAAAAAAGCGGAGAAGGCGTCCCCTCCGGAAAGCTTCGGAAACCACGCCTCTTCGCGATCAGTAATTATAAACGGAACCGGCGTTATTTTCAAGAGTTATTTGCCCCCGGCCCCTCCCTTTCCCCGGGCGCGGTCCCTTCGCCGCCCCCCCTCCCCCCCTCCGTCCGGCCCGGAGGGGGGGAGGGGGCGGGGTTTGGAGCACGCGTGATAAAAAAAATATTCCCATATATATGGGCGGTCCCCGGGCCCGCGGGCCGGAGGCTTTTTCCGGATTTTAAATGACGCCCGAATCCCTTCGCGCCGCCTCCCGAGTCGGCCGGGGTCTTCCGGGGCGTTTTTTGGACGGGGGATTTCTCCCCGGCGGACGTCTCGAGGGCGTCCCCCCTTTCCGGCGCCGCTTTTCCCATAAGGAGGGCGCGGCCCCTTTCCGCCCGCGGGAAGCCCGGCGGGGCTATTACGCCGGGGTGGGCGGCGGACCATCCCCAGGGGCGTTCCGGACGGGATTTCTCCTAAATAAAGAAGCCCAAAGGCTTCGGTGGGGGGGCGGAGCGGGGAAGCGGCGTCCCCGTCCGGACGGGGACGCCCGGCGGTCGAGGTCGGTTTTCACCCGCGGCTTCGCGGCCGCGGGGAAAAAAGGCGGGGTCCATGCGTTGGAAAGGTCCGGCGTCGGGGAGCCGGGCGGTCGTCTCCGGCGTCTTCGGTTTCCGTCGTTCGCCTCCGCGCGACAAGGAAAGGATAAGGAAACGGAAACGGAAACGGAAATGAAAATGGAAAGGGATAAGGAAATGGAAACGAAAAGGAATCGGAAAGGAATTGAAAAGGAAAAGAAAGGGAATCGAAAAGGAATCGGAAAGGAATTGAAAAGGAAAAGAAAGGGAATCGAAAAGGAAAAGAAAGGGAATCGAAAAGGAAAAGAAAGGGAATCGAAAAGGAAAAGAAAGGGAATCGAAAAGGAAAAGAAAGGGAATCGAAAAGGAAACGAAAGGGAATCGAAAAGGAATCGAAAAGGAGTCGGAAAAGCTTTAAATCGAATTCGGGGCCGGATGTCAGGGATCCGTTGAAAGCCCAGTCGGAGATTATGATTCGGGGAGCGCCGTTCCGGCGCTTCGCGCGCGGGCCGAAAGGCGAGGGACCGACGTGGGCGGGGAAACGAAAAAGATGTTGAAAGAAGCGGAAAAACATATGAAAAAACGAACGGGAGGGAAACGAAAATCGCCGGGATGGGAAACGGAAAACGAAAGGAAGAGAAAGATGAAAAAGGAAAGGAAGAGGGAAAAAATCCTTAAAAAACCCAGGCGGGATTGGGATTTTCGCAAAGGGGGCGTCCGGTTAAGGCCGCCCCCCTTCCGGAGCTCGGGAAGGGGGAGTTTGACCGGGCGGGCGGAGATGTGGTAAAGTTTCGACCGCGATGGAAATTGAAGACGTTATTTTGAATCGTTTCGGTTAACATGCGCAGGTCGGCCCCATGAAAGCCCAGGAATTGTTCAAACTGGAAGAGAAGTTCTACTTCCTTCTGGATCAGTCGCAGGATCCGGAACTGGCCAGGACCGCGCTCCTGGAGGCGGCCTCCGATCTGAAGAAATCGCGGGGCGGAGACGGGGGGGCGGAGACGGGGGGGGGCGCCCGCGGCGGGGAAAAATCCGCCACGAAGTTCGAAAACCTGGTTTCACGGCTTTTAGAGGCCCCCGCGGAGGAGATCCCCTACCTAGACGAGCTGGTTTTATCGATGAACGACGCCTTGGACGGCGGGGAGTCCCCGCGGCCGCCCGTCACGAAATGGGGCGAAAAGACCATGCGGAGAAGGAACGGGACGGATCCGCCCCCCTACATCGGAAAGAGCGGGAAGCTGAAAAACATCTACTCCAGCCCCATAGGACTTCTCATAAGGGAGCGGCAGCGAGGCGTCATCCGCAAGGCCCTCGGGGTCTACCGGAAGATGCGCGCCCTGATGGAGAAGAAAGACCGGAGCGACCCCTCCCGCGAGGCGAGCCCGCTTCCCGCGGCCGCCGGAATAGGACTGGAGACCATCGTCGCTTTGGCCGGGGTCAGGCTTTCGTATTTCTTCCTGTTCTCGGACAACTTCGACTTGTTGGAGGATTTCTTGCTCGAGCTTCGCCCTTTCTCCGCGGGCGAGACGTCCTCCACGGAGCAGGCCCTGATCTGGAATAAAATCGTCCGCTGCCTCGCGAAAAGCGGCGATTTTGAGCTGGCCCTTCTGGCTTTGGAGAAGATAAAGGAGATAACGCCCTATCCGGGAGTTTTGCGGGCCTTTTCCGGCGGCGCCAGGGAGCTCATCCGCCACCTGGCGGAAGAGGAGCGCTCGCTTCGAACCCCTTGGGAGGCGCTTTCCCGGGGACGCCAAGTATATCGGGATCTGCGCGAATCCGCCCCGTCGGTTCACCAGTACGAAAAACCGGGCGTCATTCCCTTCATACCGGTGGAGCGGGTGATGACGGAGGAATGGTTCGTCTTCAAGGTGGGATTTTTAGACGGAGTGAGAAATTTCTGGACCCGCTACGAGGACAAGCGCTTCGATCTGGACGACGGCGGCGCCCTTTGGCCTTTCCGCCGGAAAAACGCCGTTTTGGACTATCACTACGACATGTGCGTCGCGGCCACGCTGTTGTGCTCCCCCCCCTCGTTTCCGGACGATTTGGAGGAGGTGGAAGACGTCTATCTGAAAATGATAAACCTGATAGACTATTACGCGACGAATCCCTATAGGCTCAAGTGCGCGGCCGAGCTTTCCGTGCTTTACGCCCGCTACCGGAAATTCGAGAAGGCCAAGTTCATCCATCAGATCATGCTTTCCGTTAAAAGCCGCGACGATTCGGGAGGATCGGGGGAGTTCGAAGAGGAAAGGGAGGAAGAGGAGGAGGGCGGGCGCTTCGACGTCTACGACGAGGCCCTGCTCTTCGATAAGATCAAATCGGAGGCCACGATGCGGCTCATGGACGTTTTCATCGAGGAGAGGCGCCACGAGGGCGCGGCGAACCAGGATTCCAATCGTCCCGGCGGAAAGCTCGGCGGGGCGGAGGAGGAAAAAAACTTCCAAAGGGATAGCTTTTACGGCCCCGCGGATTTTCCGGACGCCTTCGACCGCCTTTACGATAAAAACGAGAGGCTCGAACAAATAGAGGCCCTCCTGGACTCGGGCGACATCCCCCGGGCGGCGGGTTTGTTCTTCGCCTCCGATCCGGTGAGCGTCAACGACGCGGCGCGTTTTCTTCACGCCGGGGCGGCCATCTTTTTCCGCATGAGCGAAAAACAAATCCACCGCTACGGGAAAAAGCTTTTAAAGCGCGTTTTCGAGGTTCCCACGCCGCACGCGCGCCTGCGGAACTACGCGGCCCACTCTCTCATGAAAATCCTCCGCTCCATCGATCCGATCCGGAATTCGGAGTGCGCCGAGTCCATCTACGCCCGCATCATCCAGCTCACCCGCCCGCGCTCGGGCGAACGCTCCCGCCGCTATTTTTCCGGCATCGAGCAGATCTTGAAAGACGCCCGTAAATATCTGGCGAGCATGAATTTCCACACGCTGGGCTGAGGGGGAAGCGTCCCTGTCTTCCGGAAAGGGCGTCGGGCGCTTTAAGCGATCGCGCCCTAGACGTCCAGGACCACCTCGGTCACGCCGGAGCCGCCCGGGGCGTCCTTGGGCGAGCCGAATTCCCGCACCCGAGGGTGTTTGCGCAGATAGGCGAGGATCCCGCTCTTGAGCCGCCCCGTTCCCAGGCCGTGAATGACGGTGAGCCTGTTCCGGCCCCGCAGGACCGCCCCGTCGATGGCCTTGTCGATTTCTCCCAAGGCCTCGTCCACCGTGAGTCCCAGAAGTTTCAGGGCCGAGTCTCCGCCCTCCCCCGTGACGGCGATGACGTTCGAGACCCCGGAGATCGTCTTTTTCTCCCGGGGATGGGGCGAGGAGAGCTCCCCGAGCACGGCCTTCACCCGGATGTTCTCGCTTTCCACCACCCCCTCCCTTTTTTCGTCGTTCCAGCTTAAGACCACGCCCGTCCTTCCCAGCTTTCCGATGAACACCAGATCGCCCGGGGTCGGGTCCTCTTTCAAGGGGGCGCGCTCCCCGGAGGGGATCTCCCGGGGTCTAAGCTCTTCCAGCTCCCGATCGAGCCGGGCCTTTTTGAGACTCATCCGGATCGGGTCCGCCTTCCCCCCCTCCCGGAGGCTTTCCCGAAACTCCGCCTTCAAGGCCTCGAACTCCCGGCGGTAGCGGTTCAAGGCCTGCCGGATTTCCAGATCGCTTTTCCTTTTCTCGCGGTTCAGGGCCTCGATTTCTTTCAGGCGCTCGTCCCGGCGCCTCTCCTCCTCCCTTTTAAACTCCAGCCTCTCCGCCTCGAGGGCCTCTCTTCCCCTTTTCAAACTCGAGAGCTCCCGATCCAGCCTCTTCAAAAGCTCGTTCGCCTGGCGGTAGCCGTCGTCCAGGTAGCCCCGGGCCTCCTCCACGATGGCGGAGGGGAGCCCCAGGCGCGCGGCCATGTCGAGTCCGCCGGAAAAACCCGGGGCGCCGTAGGACAGTCCGAAGGCGGGGGCGCCGTCCGCGGCCGTGTTCACGGCCGCGGCCGCGGCCCCCGGGGTCAGGGCGGCCCAGGTTTTCACCAGATGGAAATGGGTGGCGGTGACGGTGAAGGCCCCGCTTTTCAACAGGCGGCCCAAAACGGCCAGGGCCAGGGCCGCCCCCTCCTGGGGGTCGGTGCCGTTTCCCAGCTCGTCGATCAGTATGAGGACGCCTTTCCGCGCCCGGCTTAAAATTTCGTTTAAACGCTTCACGTGTCCGGAGAAGGTGGAGAGACCCTCCCCGGGGTCCTGGCCGTCCCCCATCAAGGGGAGCACCTCGTCCGGAAGCTCCATCGCGGATCCCGCCTTCGCGTGGACGAAGAGTCCGGTCTTGGCGATCAAGGCGTTCAAACCCAACGCCTTCAAGGCCACGGTCTTGCCGCCGGCGTTCAAGCCGGAGATGACGAGCATGGGCTCTTCGGGGCGGAGGATCAGATCCAGGGGGGTGGTCCTTTTTCCCGCCTCCTTGAAACGGCGCTCGAGGAGGGGGTGCCGTAGGCCCGTGAGCCGCAAGCCCCCCCCTTTTTCCAGATCGGGCCGGGAGCAGCCGCACTCCTCCGCCGTCAGGGCGCAGGCGAAGATTCGATCCAGGCGGCTTAAAACCGCCCCGTCCCGCGAGAGATCCCCGGCCGCCCTCCTGGACGTCTCCGAAAGGTTTAAAAGGATCCTCTCGATTTCCCGCGTCTCTTTGACTTTGAGGTAGTTCAGGCGGTTGTTGTCCTCCACCGTCTCCTTGGGCTCCACGTAGGCGGTGGCCCCGGTCTTGGACCAGTCGTGCGCCAGGGCCCCGTTTTTTCCGGCGGCCGAGGCCCTCACCGGGATGACGAAGCGCTCCCGCCTCGTGGTGACCACCTCGTCTTGGACGTCCTGGCGGTATTCCGCCGAGCGCATGAGGGCCCGGAGCTTGTCGGTCAGATCCTTGCGCAGCGCGTTTCGCTCCCGGCGGATCCTTCCCAGCTCGGCCGAGGCGCCGTCCAGGATCTCTCCGTCCGGCGCGACGGATTGGTCCATGAGCCGCGCGAATTCCCGGTAGTCGCCTAGGTCCTTTAAGAGACGGTGGAGGAGGGGGCGGGCCTCCTCCAGGCCGCGGGCGTACTTCTTCACCCCCTCCGCGCAGAGGGCCTCCTCTTTCACCAAGAGGAGCTCCTCGGCCGGTATGATGGTGCCCGCGGCCGATCGCCTCTCCCACAAAGGCGCGAGATCCAGATGCCCGGAAAGGGGCGGGGCGCCGCGCTCGGCCAGGAGCCCGGCCGCCTCGGAGAGGATGTCGAAGGATTCGAGCGCCTGGCTTTCCGTGAGATCCGGCCGCAGTTTCAGCGTTTCGAGCGCTCCGGCCTCGGATTGGGCGCGGCGGGAGAGGAGCTCGAGATACTCGCGGTATTCGTTTTCGAGGGGGTTTTCAGGCATGCGGGGCCGCGGGGGCGAAGACGGCGCGGAGTTTTTTTCGACGGCGAGGACGGGAAAACGGCGGAAGTCCGGACGAGGCGGCGAGGGGCGGGCGGGGGCTCAGGGGTTCGGGCCGGAAAGGAGCTCCTTTCCGCGGGCGAAGTCCAAATCGCCGGCGTAGAGGGCCTTTCCGGCGATCGCCCCGTGGAGTTCCGGCGCCTCGTCTTTGATGCGCCTTAGATCCTCCAAGCCGGAGATCCCGCCGGAGACGATGGTGGGAAGGCCGGACAGGAGGGCCACCTCCCGGGCCAGGGCGATGTTGGGGCCGTTCCGGGTGCCGTCGCGGAGGATGTCGGTGTGGATCGCCAAAGAGATCCCGGTTTCCCGCAGGACCTTCGCCGTTTCTTCGAGGCCTCCCACCCCCTCCCGGGTCCAGCCCCAGGTTTTAAGCTTCCCGTCCGCCGTGTCCAAGGCCGCGGCGATTCGCCCCGGATGGCGGGCGCAGACCTTTTCCACCAGGCGGAGGTTTTCCAGGATGGCCGTCCCCATGACGAGGCGGTCCACGCCCCGGGAGAACCAGCGCTCCGCCTTTTCCAAATCCTTAATCCCCCCCCCCAGCTGCAGGGAGGCCTTGACCGACTCCCGAATGGCGGAGACGGCCCGAAAGTTTTCGCCCCGGCCCCGCGAGGCGTCCAGATCGACTAGATGGATCCATTCCGCCCCCAGACCCTCCCAGCGCCGGGCCATGAGCGCCGGGTCGTCGCCGTAGACGGTCGCCTCGTCGAAGCGGCCCTGGAGGAGTCGCACGCATTTTCCGTCTTTCAAATCTATGGCCGGAATGAGGAGCATGCCGTCAAGCCTTTCGGGAGTCGTTTTTAAAAAGACCTCTAGAGTCGGGCGGGTTTTGGGGGGCCTACAGGACGCCCTTGGTGGAGAGCGCCCCCCCTCCTCGGGGGGCGAGGGCCTCCTTCGCGGCGATTCCCAGGGCCTTGAAAAGGGCCTCGCAGAGGTGGTGGCTGTTGTTTCCCCGGCGCCCCTCCAGATGCAGGGTCCAGCCCGCCTTCACGACCAGGGCCCGGAAAAACTCCTCCGCGAGGCAGAAGTCGAAGTTTCCGGCCGCGCTCTGGGGAAAATCCGCCTTGAAATAGAGGTAGGGCCGCCGTCCGGCGTCCAGGGCGCATTCGGCCAAGGCGTCGTCCATGGGGACCAGGGCCGAGGCGAAGCGTTTGTGCCCGGAAAAGTCCCCTAAAGCGAGGGCCAAAGCCTCCCCCAGGACCAAGCCGGCGTCCTCCGCCGAGTGGTGCAGGTCCCCGTCCCCGTCCCCCCTCGCCTGGAGTTCCAGACCCCAGCCGGCGTAGACGGCCAGGGTGTTCAGCATGTGGGTGAAGAAGGGGGAGGGGGTGTCGAGCTTGACGGCGCCGCCGTCCAAAGAGAGGCTTAAAACGATCCTGGTTTCCCGGGTCTCCCTCGAGAGGGAGGCCTGGCGGGGGGGGGTGCGATCCATGTGGCTCCTTTACGACGACTGGCCGTCCGGGTCCGGCCCGGAAAAGAGACGCCGGGGTGAATATACCCCCATCCGCCGGAATTTTCCAGCCGGAACGCTCCCGCCGTGATTGCGGGGCCCCGTCCCGGGCGCCCCGCCCGGGGGCCGGACGCGGGAGCCGGATGAAGACGGGGATCCCTTCGCCCCGGCGCCGGAGCGCCGGGGCGCTTCCGCCTTGGGTTTCGCCGGGCGGACGTTTCGGGGCCGCGGACCCGTTAAGGCGCCCCGGAGGCCCCGATGGCGGAAAAAACCCTCCGGAACCGTTGTCCCGGAGGGTGGAGGAGGGGGCCTCGGGGGGATCCGTTTTCCGCCGGCTCCGGCGGCCGGAGCCCCCCCCTCGAGGGGGGGGCGCTCCGGGGGGAGGGGCCTTGGCCGGAGCCGCCTTACGGGAAGGGGTCCGCCCCCTCCCCGTTTTGGCCCAGGGGCAGGGCCACCAGGCCGGTGCGGGCCATGCTCTTGATGGTGAAGGGCGAGAGCCCGTTGATGGCCGAGTCCACCCTCTGGGCGGATCCCGCCACCTGCAGGGTGATGGAGTCCTTTTCGATGGTCTTCACGGTCATGCCGAGGAGGGAGACCAGGTTCATGAGCTCGCTCTTTCTCTCCCGGGGCAGCGACACGGTGATGAGGGCCAGCTCCCCGGTCATGGCGGACTCGTGGGGGATGCCGTCCACCTTGATGACGTCCACGAGTTTTTGGATCTGCCTCACCACCTGCTCCAGGACTTTTTCGTCGCCCGAGACCACCAAGGTGATGCGGGTGATCTTCCGATCCTCGGTGGGGCCCGCGGCGATGGACTCCACGTTGTAGGCGCGGCGGGTGACGAGGCCCGCCACGTGGGAAAGGACGCCGGGTTTGTTGCGCACCAGTATGGAGATTATCTTTTTCATCCTAAGTCTCCGCCTCGTAGAAATCCGTCTGCCCCTTCCCCGCCGGAATCATGGGGAGCACGTTCTCCTCCGGATCCACGAAAACGTCCAGGAGGGCCGCTCCCTTGGTTTGGAAGAGCCAGTCCACCGCCCCGGGGAGATCCCGCGGCTTTTCCACCCTCCGGCCGGGCACGCCGAAGACCTCCGCGAGCCTCGCGAAGTCGGGATTGAACTGGAAGATGGTCTCCGAATAGCGGCGCTTGTGGAAGAACTGCTGCCACTGGCGCACCATCCCCAGGCAGCCGTTGTCGCTTATGACGATTTTCACCGGAACGTCGTATTGGCGGGCGCAGGCGAGCTCCTGGAGGGTCATCTGGAAGCCGCCGTCCCCGCACACCGCCACCACCTGGAGCTTTTCGGCGCCCAGGGCGGCGCCGATGGCCGCCGGCAGCCCGAAGCCCATGGTCCCCAGGCCCCCGGAGGAGAGGAAGCGCCGGGGTTTTTTCACGCTTAAAAACTGGGCGCACCACATCTGGTGCTGGCCCACGTCGGTCACGAAGATCGCGTCCTCGCCCGCGGCCTCCGATAAGAGGCTCACGAGCTTTTGGGGTTTGACGACCTCCGGGCTCTCGGGGGCCTGGAGGGGGTGCTTTTTTTTCAGCTCCGCCACCCTGGCCCGCCAGCGGGGCTTGGGCCCGGGCTTCAATTCGCCCTGGAGGGCCTTTAAAACCAGCTTCAGATCGCCCGCGACCGGCAGCTCCACCTGCAGCCTCTTCCCGATCTCCGCCGGGTCCACGTCCACGTGGGCGATCTTCGCGAAGGGCGCGAAGCGCCGCACGTCCCCCACCACCCGGTCGTCGAAGCGCACCCCCAGGCCCACGATTAAATCGGACTCGTTTATCGCCATGTTGGAGTACTTGGGGCCGTGCATGCCGGGGAGCCCCAGGGAGAGGGGGTGCCCGTCCGGAAAGACCCCCTTGGCCAGGAGGCTGGTCGCGACCGCCGCGTCGGATCCCTCGGCCAGGCGCAGAATATCCTCCGCCACCCCGGCCGCCACGGCCCCGCCGCCCACGTAGAAGACCGGCCGCTGGGAGCGCTCCAGGGCCTCGGCGAGGGCCGCCACCGCCGCCTCCGACGGCGGCTCCCCCGGGTCGCGGCCGGGAAGGCGTATCTCGTTCGGCTCCCCGTACTTCAAGTAGCTGGTCTGGACGTCCTTGGGGATGTCCACCAAAACCGGGCCCGGGCGGCCGGTCCTGGCGATGTGGAGGCCCTCGGCCAGGCTCTCCACCAGCTCGTCCGCGTTTTTCACCAGGTAGTTGTACTTGGTTATGGGGATGGATATGCCGTAGATGTCCGCCTCCTGGAAGCTGTCGCTCCCGATGGAGGTGGTGGGCACCTGGCCGGTGATGGCCAGAAGCGGCACCGAGTCCATGTGGGCGTTGGCGAGGCCGGTCACCAAATTGGTGGCCCCGGGCCCCGAGGTGGCGATGACCACCCCCACGGAGCCCGTCGCCCGGGCGAAGCCGTCGGCCATGTGAACGGCCCCCTGCTCGTGGCGGGCCAGGATGTGCCGCACGCCCGACTTGTAAAGGGCGTCGTAGAGGGGTATGACCGCGCCGCCCGGGTAGCCGAAGACGGTCTTGAGTCCGCGATCCAGAAGGAATTTGACCACGGCCTGGGCGCCCGTTATGGTTCCCTTGGGGGGGGGCGGTCCGGCCGCGGCGGGGGGTTTGTCGTGCATGATGAAAACCAAAAAGGGGGGGGTTGGCGTTGTTTCAGCGCGCCGGGCGCCTGTCCTCCAGGGCCCGTTTGAGGGTGGAAGCGTCCACGTACTCCAAATCCATTCCCAGGGGAAGTCCCCGGGCCAGACGGGTGATTTGGAGCGGACGGCCTTTGAGCTTGTCCAGGATGTGCGAGCAGGTGGCCTCGGCCTCCGGGGAGCTGCCGGTCGCGAGGATGAGCTCCCGCACCGCCTCGCCTTCCGTTTCCGGGGGATCCAGGCGCTTCATAAGCGTGTCGATGTTCAAATCGTCCGGACCTATCCCGAGAAGGGGGTTCAAGACCCCGCCCAGGACGTGGTAGAGCCCCCGGTAGAGCCCCGAGGCCTCCACCACCATGAGATCCGCCGGGCTCTCCACCACGCAGACGCTCCGATGGTCGCGGCGGGGGTCCCGGCAGCGGGCGCAGGGGTCGGAGTCGGTGTAGTCGTGGCACACGGAGCAGAAGCGGATCTCCTCTTTCACGGCTCTGAGCGCCCGGGCCAGGGCCAGGACCTCGTCTTCCGGTTTTTTGAGGATGTGGAGGGCCAGGCGGGTGGCGCTTTTGCGTCCCAGACCGGGAAGCCCGGCGAGCCGGTCGATGAGCTCGGCTATCTGCGGAGGGTGCCGCATGGCGGACCTTTCGGGGCCTCCCGGGGGAGGCTTTTTTCAGGAGCCCCGCGGGGGGGATCCCACCGGAGGGGTCCTCCGGACGGGTGATAATTGGCGGATTGTAGCACAGATCGGGCCTCCGGAGAAACATCCGCCCCGGGGGCCCGGGAGGGGGGGCGGCCGGGCTTTCGGGAAGAAGGCGCCGGCCGCGGCCCGGGAAAGGGCGCCGGCCGCGGCCCGGGATAAGCCCGGAAAGCGCGGAGAGAAAAAAGAGTCCCGAGCCGGAAGGTCTTGAATTAAAGCCTTTCAACGTGTTTAAATAGAGAGGTGGAAGGGCGGAAAATAATTTCCGCCCAAGCCCCCCGGGCCCCCGCCGGGGCCCGGGGGGATTTAAAAAAATCGGGAGCGAATCCTTATGAGCTCCGTATGGGAACAACTGGAGGCGCGGCGCGGAAGGCTGAGGGAGCTGCGCCTCGGAACCGACCCCGCCCTGCGCGCGGTTAAAAACCATTTCCGCGTCCCTTTCGTCTGGGGCTCCAACGCCCTGGACGGAATTTCCCTTTCCCTCTCCGAAACCAAAAAGATCCTGGAGGACGGGATGAGCGTGGGCCGCAAACCCGTGCGGGAGATCCTGGCCGCGGTGGGGCTGAGCAAATGCTTCGAGCGCATGTTCCTCCTCCGGGAGGCCGACCGGGTGACCGAGGACGACGTTTTGGAATACCACCGGCTGATAGCCGACTCCTTTGAAAACCCAATGGAGGCCGGTCTCTACCGGAGAGCGCCCGCGGCTCCGGACGGAAACGATCATCCGCCGCCCGAAAACGTCGCCTGGCTCGTGAAGGAGCTTTTGAAGAAATGCGACCTCGCCCGCTTCACCACGCACCCCGCGCGCCTAGGGGCGCTTTTCCATCAAGGCCTGATGGAGATCCTCCCCTTCGGGGAGGGGAACGGAAGGGTCGCGCGGGTCGTCATGAGCACCGTGTTTCTGCAGCACGGCTTTCCGCCCCTCGTTTTGGATCCCTCCCAGGCGCGCGGATACAAATACGGCCTATCCGTCCACGGCCGGAACTCGGAGTTTTTTGAAAATTTCATCGCCGACGGGCTCGTAAAAGGCCTGGAGGACTTTCTTAAAGCCGCGGACGAGGGGAAGATGGAAGGGTAGCGTCCCTTCAGCGTTTCCGGACCCAGCCTTTGGCTTCAACCCGGATCAAGATCCCGCCTCCGGGGCGCCTTACCGTTTCGCGATGATCAGATACGGAAGGAGGGCCAGGGAGGCGGCCAGAATGAAGAACGCCGCGTAAGGCCAGACGATGTTGAAGAGGAGCTTGAAGTTGAAGTGGAGGAGATCGTTTTCCTTCATCTCCTCGACCCTCCAGTCCTTGACGAGCCTTCCGACGTGGACTCCCAAAAAGGCCAATGGGAGGCTTAAGATGAAGCCGAGCGCCTTTTGAAGGAACCCGAGCTTCTCGTTTTCCGCGGAAATGGAGGTTACGGCGATGAGGCCTCCCACCGCGAAGACCAAGGCGACAAGCGCGCTGGTGAAAAACCGCAGCCGTCTCACGTTCCTTTGGATCAATTTTTCCCGCTCCCGCTCCTTCTCCTCCTCGGTTTGGGGGGCGGGGCTCCTCTCCTTTCCGTCCTTGGCCTCCGCCGGGGAGGACGCCTTGGCGGACTCGGATCCGTTTTTCTCCGCGGCCTCCATTCCGTCCGCCTCCCCCGTCTTTTCCGGGGCGGCGCCGTTTTCTTTTTTCTCCGGGGGGGTTTCCTCCGCATTTATTTTAATTCGCTCATTGTTATCCGCCATTGTTTTAATCTCCTCAAAATTTAGTATAATTAACCGGCGTTGAAAAAGGACTAAACTCCTTACGGCATTATACGCCTTGAATGGGGAAAAACCAGAAGGACGTCCTCCCGCCTTCCCGCTGGCGCCGCTTTTCATACGGATTTTTAATTTTCATCGTTCCCGACGGATTTAAAAATTAGAGGGCGCCCCCCCCCGTCTCCGGCGTTTCTCTAACGCGGACGATTTCATCTCGGCCGGCGAAAGAAAAAAAGCGGGCGGAAATCTTAAACGGTTTTTAAAAACGATCGCGCCCCCCCCGCGCCCGCGCGTGAATCTTAAACGTTCCCCCATAGGTGTTTTTCACCGCCCCCTCCGCGGCCGTCGGCTGAAAGCGGAAAGCGCGGCCCGCTCTTTTTCCGGCGGCGCCTGAATCCGGAAGCGGGAAGGCGCGTCGAATCCCCGCCTCGTAACGCGGCCGCTCCTTTAAGTTTCAGCTCCCGCGGGTGGCGGGCCTCCGGAAAACCCCTCCGATGATTTTAAGCGCGCGGGTTTCGTTTCGGATCCTTCCTAGGCGTGGGGGGCGCGCGTTTCACAGGCGCCCCTCTTCGTCTCTTTCAAAGGCGGGGGCGTTATGTAGGCCGGGGATGGGGTTCGGCGCCGCTTGTTCATATTTTTTCCCTTCGCCTTTTTATCCAATAATGGTTCCGGTTCCAGCGAAACGGTCGATTCTTCCATGGAGAACTCTGATTCCAGCGAAGCGTCGGGATCGGTGGAAAACTCTAAAGAAAGCGAATCAACCGTCTCCGGGGCTGAAACGCCAAAAAACGACGCAGAGCTATTGAAAGATGTCGCATCATCAATTGACGAGCTAAACAACATCGACATAAAATCCATAGGGGCGACGTATTTATTAAAACACATTTCCGATTCCATCGGTCTTACAAATATTTTGAAAAAATGTTTCCCATCGAAATGGCGTGAACTATTGGCTTTAACGTTTTTTACACCATTGAATCAGACGCTTTAACGTATCGCCGTTTCTTTGAGGATTTGTTTGACGCTCTTAGCTATCCTGAAGATTTAACTTCCCAGGACGTATTTGGACTTTTTAAAGATATTTCAGATAATGAAAAAAGTCTTTTTTTTGAGGAATGGACTAGCCGCGTCAAAGAAATGGATCGCGTGGCTTTCGATATCGCTTCAATTTTATCATATTCAACGCTAAATAATGATGTCGCGTTTGGTCGCTCGAAACATAAGAGTAATAAAAAACAACAGCGGATTAACGTTCGCGTGTTATTTGGTGAAAAAACCAGCTTGCCGCTATATTTACGTACATCTAATGGGAGCGTAAATGACGCCAGGTCGTTTATAAGTCGCTCAAAACAATATCGACTTACACATGACGATAATGTTATCCATGTTTTAGACAGTGGAATGTTTAGCAAAAAAAATATCAACTAGTATGTTAGATTCAGACGTCAAATTCATTATTGGTTTATCCGCTTCAACTAAATTCAACGCGATCTGATTGAAATGACACGGCATATTTATCAAAATTTGAATTTTACAATTACAACTAACGAAGACCATAGTTATGGAATATCTAAAAGGATTGTATGGGATGGTGATACTAAATTATGGGCTCATGTTTTTGTAGACCAAAATATAAAGTTAGAGCGCCGGAATTTATCGCTAAAAACAATAAACGATCTTTACGATAAAGCGATGGAAAATCCCGATGGCGGTCTTAATGATGGGAATTGTCGGAAATTTACCGTTTTCCGCAAAGCTAAGAATTCAAACGATAAATATATTATAAAGATAAATCAAGAAGCGTCAGCGTTAGCATTGGAAAATTGCGGCTGGTTCATTTTTCTCAGCAACAATATTAAGGATGCGACGGAAGCCTTGTCTATACGCGGTCGCCGCGAAATAGCGGAAAAGGCGTTTAACAATGTGAATAATAAGACTAAAGATGAAAACGTAGCCGTCAGCGGCGCTAAACAATATTCCAACAAAATATTTATTGGGTTTTTGTCTTTAATTCTAACCTCGCGGATGCATAAAACTATGGTTGGCGATCATTTATCTAAAAATTACACGATTAAAGAACTATATTTTATATTAAAATCTAAAATAAAAGTGAAGAATAAAACTGCGTATTCGCCATTGACCTCTAAGCGCGAAACTATATTGGATATATTTAATTGTCCTTATCCGGAAGATGATTTTTGACGCGCGCGAAGAACATCCTATAATAAGTTCTAGCGTGGATCAGCGTACAGGTTAAGGCGAATCTTATGGGTGGAAGACCGTCAAGTTGACTGTTTCATCCGCGAATAAATTTTGAGCGTGATTTACCGGCCGATTTTATATTTAAATATAATTATCTTTACGGATTTCTGAAAAGCGCGCGTAAGCGTGCCGCGTGATGTTAAAAATTTTCGTATTCTAGGATGTGTATCGAAGACGCCTGGATGGCGCTATAAATGGGGATGTGGACGTTCTCACAAAGATGACGCGCGAACTAATTAATTTAAAAAGTCATAATAACGGCGTGTTTCGTTGGTGTTTAATGTCGTTCTTCGGATGGCGCTTTCAATTTAGTTTACGATTTAAACGCGGAAAATAAATATGTTCCCGACTAGGAAAATATCACCGCGCGACCTGAAACAGCTGGTTGATTTCGTCTAGGCGTTAAATTTTAACGCGCGTCTAAGACGCGGGGCTTTTAAAACCGATAAGAGAATCCTTCACGAAATACGAGACGAGTCGTAACATCGCCCCGCCCCGTTCGTTTCGCTTTTTTCACAAAGGCGGCCTACGAGACGGGGTCGAATCGAGGCCGGGCTCCGGAGGGGCGGCCGGTAAGAAAGATGCCGAGGCGAAAGGGCTTCGGGCATCCGGAAAAGAACCGGGCGCTTTAAGACGCGGGGGGAAAGGCGACGCCATCCCTTTAGGGTCTTGTCCGGATACGCGAAGCCATGAAACCCCTTAAGGGGGCTTTTTTTATAAGCCAGGGGCGCGGCCTTCCAGAAAGGCGGAAAGGGCCTCCATTCCGCCGGTCAAGCGGGCGTGAATCCCCTCGGCCGCCAAAGCCAGAGCCGGTCTTATGACGTCCAAGTCCTCGAATTCAAAGGGTTGAAGGAGAAAATCCCTCAGGGCGGCGGGATCTTCGGGGGGGGGCGCCGCCTCTCCGCCTATCCCCAGCCGCAGGGCGGGGAAAGGGCCGCGCAACTCGGCTAGGACGGATTTCAAGCCGTCGTGCCCCGCCGGCGCCGTTCCGTCGCCCGTTTTAATTACCCCCAGGGGGAGCGTCGCGTCGTCGTGGACCACCAGCACGTTCTCCTTGGAGGCGATGTTCAAATGATTGAGGAGCTCTCCGAGGGCTTTCCCGCTGTTTTCCATGTAGTTGAGCGGCCAGGCCAGAACGATCTTCCGACCCGATATTTCCCCCTCCACCACCGCCGAGGAGAGGATGCTCGTCGAATTTCCCAGGCGGTAGCGGGCGTTTAAGAGGGTGAGCGCCATGAATCCGGCGTTGTGCCTGGTCTCGGCGTTGATCGGGCCGGGATTTCCGAGGCCCAGGATGAGGATGGTTTCCGTGTTCGCTTCCATGATTAAGACCTTTCGGGGCTTTCGCCGCGGGAGGGTTTCCCAGCTCGAGGCGGCGGAGGCTCCCTTCTACGAGCCGACCCGGGCGGGGGGCGCCCAAAGACCGGGTTAAACGTCCGGAAGACGCGTCCCAAAGGGATCCCTAGGCCCGCGTCCGGGGGGAAAAGATTTGAGCGGAAAAGTCCCTGGGCGTCACGGACCGAGGGCCTTCATTTCGGTTTCGAAGCCGATGCTTCGGGCGGTTTTAAGGGCGTCGAACTTTATGAGATACGAGTCGTCCCCGCGATCGACGCTCACTATCGTGCCCTCGCCGAAGGCGGGGTGCTCCACCCGGTCGCCTTCCTTGAACGTGGCGCCGGCCCCTCCGCCTGCGGGGCGCTTTTTGGGGGATCCGCCCTCTTTCAAGACCTCCAGGTCGTGTTCCCGAAAGCCCTTTATGGTTTCCCGGATCTCTTTTAGGAAGCGGGAGGGGGCGCGGACCTGGCCGTCGTGGTTCACGCCCTCGGCGAAGCTTAGGTAGAGGCGCCTTTTGGCCCTGGTCATGGCCACGTAGCAGAGCCGGCGCTCCTCTTCCATATCCTCGGGGCCGTCGGCCCGCCCCGAGGGGAAGATCCCCTCGGAGAGGCCCGGGATGAAGACGCTTTTAAACTCCAGGCCCTTGGCCGTGTGCGCGGTCATGACCTGGACCGCGTCGTCGCGCCTTTCCCGGTCGAGATCGGTGAAGAGGGCGGCGCTCTGGAGGAAATCCTCCAAACCGTTCTCCGGATCGGCGGCGAACTCCCCCACGCTTCTTTTGAGCTCGGCCAGGTTGTCCAGACGGTCGTTGTCGCCCCTTAGGCGCAGATGGGCCTCGTAGCCCGAGCGGTCGAGGACCGCCTGGAAGAGATCCAGGAGATCCGCGCGGTCCGCCTCCTTTTTTAAATCCTCCACCAACCCGATGAAGCCTTTGGTCTTCTTTTCCAGAACGCGGTCGAACTCGGCTAGGCTTTTTAAGGCCTCGTAGAGGCTCAGGCCGGATCCGGAGGCGAAGTCCCGGATCTTCTCCATGGATTTCTTCCCGATCCCCCTGGGAGGCGAGTTTATCACCCGCCTAAAGGCCGCGTCGTCCGCGGAGGACAGCATGCGGAGGTAGCACAAGGCGTCCTTTATCTCCACGCGGTGGTAGAACTCGGTGCCGCAGAGGATGCGGTAGGGGATCTTCTCCTTCACCAGGGCGTGCTCCAGGGAGCGGGTGAGGTAGTGGGCCCGCAGGAGGACGGCGGTGTTTTTGAGGACGGGATCCCGCGAGGCGATCCTTTGGATCTTTCGCGCGATCCACCGCGCCTCGTCGTTTTCGTCCCGGGCGTGGTAGAAGACCGGTTTGGATCCGGGGCCGCGGACCGCGAAGACGTCCTTGGAGAGGCGCAGGCGGTTGCGTTCGATCAAGGTCCCGGCGGTTTCGAGGATCTCCGGGGTGGAGCGGTAGTTCTCGCTTAACACCACGGTGCGGCAGCCGGGGTGCTCGTCCGGGAAGTTCGAAAAGATCTTGTGGTGGGCCCCCCGCCAGGTGTAGATGGTCTGATCGGGGTCCCCCACTATGAAAATGTTTCCGTGTTTTTCGGAAAGCGAGCGGCCCAGGGAGTACTGCCTTAAGGAGACGTCCTGGAACTCGTCTATCATCAGATACTCGATTCTATCCCGCCACCTCTCCCTCACCTCCGGAACGGTTTTGAGGATGTAGGTGGCGAAGTTTATGAGATCGTTGAAGTCCAAGGAGAAGCACTTCTTCTGCTCGTAGACGTAGCGGAGGAAGATCTCGGAATCCCTATCCAAGGCCTCTTTTTGGAAGCGCTTTTTGATGTTCTCGTTATTCAGCTCCAGGAAGTCCGCCACGTAGGAGTCGGCTTGGAGCTTCCGCGCCTCGAGGATGTCGTCGATGGCCTCCCGATACGAGAGGTCCTTAAGCGTCAGGCCCATTTCGGAAAATATCCCGGCGAGGATCTCCTTTTGATCCTCCGGATCTATGATCACGAAGTTTCCGGGGAGCTTCAAACGGCCGATCTCGTCTTTTAAAAACAAGCGGCAAAAGGAGTGGAAGGTGGAGATGAGCCCCAGATCCATGTCGCCCAAAAGGGCCCGCACCCGCGCTTTCATCTCCTGGGCGGCCTTGTTGGTGAAGGTGGCGCAGAGGATGTTCCGGGGCCTGATACCCAGATCGCTTACCAGGTGGCAGTAGCGGGCGGTCAAGGTCCTGGTCTTCCCCGTGCCGGGGCCCGCCACCACCCGCACCGCCCCTTCGGTGGCCTCCGCCGCCTCCTTTTGACCGGGGTTCAGTCCCTCTAGGAAGTCCATGCCGCTCCTTTCCGTCCGCTTCTTTTCCGTCCCTTTCGGGGGGTGGGCGCCCCGATTTCTAGAGATCGGGCTTATTTTTGTCCTGGACGTACTCCCCGCCCCTGAGGAGGGCGAGCCAAGCCCGCTCCAGCTGGCTTCCCAGGTAGAGGGCGTGGCCGATCCCGCTTACCGCCAGATCCTTTTCGAGGCGCTTGAAGATGTCGTGGGGGGTTTTCCCCCGGTACTCCTCCAAGAGTTCGGAGGCCCCCGAGTAGTGCTCGGCCACTATCTCACGGCGCTCCCTGTCCAGACGTATCTTGAAGTGGCCGTGGGGGTCCATGGCCATGCGCCAGGGCCTTTCGTCCCTGAAAGACGTTATCTCCTCGGCCGCCGCCAGATCGGAGGGGTCCAGGGTGAGGGAGTGGCTTATGATGGTGAGGGAGCCCGGCGAGAGTCTTTCGCCTCCCTCTTTTCCCGCCAATTCGACCACGCCCTTTAAAAGGCCGGCGAGCCCGAAGGCGTTCAAGGGCCAGGCCTTGGCGGCGTTGTGGGAGCGGAAGCAGGCGGTGAGGTCCGCTTCGCCATCCCTCCGGCGGAAAAAGACGCTCACGAGGCAGGGGGCGGAGTCGGACTCCAAGTCGAGGGAATTGTCCCAGAGGGCCGCGTAGGCGCGGCGGGAGTCCCCCGGGCGGGACAAATCCGTCGCCATCTTTTCCAGGGAGTCCAAGCCGAAGTGCGCCCGCAGGCGGTTTCCGTAGGTGTAGGCGAAGCCGTCGTGCGCGTCCCGGCGGAAGAGCTCTTCGGCGTAGTCCCCTATCCGGGAGGGGTCGAGGTGATACGGCGCCCGGGAACAGTTTCGGGGATCGTAGTCAAGGGGTTTCGTTATCACCGCCTTGAAGTTTCTCAGCTCCCTCCGCTCTTTGCCGTTTCTGAAGACCCGGGGGACCCCGAAGCGGGAAAGGCGGAAGAGGATCTCCTCCCAGCACGAAAGGACGCTGGGGGCGCTGACGGCGAAGGCGTCGGCGTCCGCGGGCCGCTCGCGGAGGAGGGGCAGCGGCAGGGGGATCTTCTCCGGTCGGGAAAGGGGCGCCCGCCCCGGGGAGCGGCCGGAAAGGAAGCTCTTTAAAAGCCCGGGCTGGTCGGGATCGCCGTCCCGGGTCAGATCCGCCACTTCGGGGATCCGGGAAAACATTTCGGGGAGCAGAAGATCGTCCATGACGTAGACGGATTTGGCGCCCCTTAGGGTGAGGGTCCCCAATTCCCGCCTCTCCCCGTCCGGAAAGACGTAGACTCTCTTTTTTTCCGAGCGGGAAAGCTCTCCGCGGAAGAATTTTTTTAAATGCTCCCCGGCCCCGGAAAAGTCCCGGCCGTAGAGCGCCACCGCCTCCAGCTGGGGGTTGTAGTGGAGGTTTCGAAGCATGATTTTAAGCCCGCCGCCGTAAAGCCCGCCTATCACCGCCAAGGGGGAGTCCTCCATGAGGAGTTCCGGACAGCTCTCCTCCAGGCGCTTTTTCACGAAGGCCGGAGGAGTCCAGAGCGTGCAGAGGGCGACCTTCCCTTCGGGGTTCACGGTTATGAGGCCCTCGGCCGGGACGGCCAGTTGAAAATCCAGCATGCCGGGGAAAATACTTTTTCCTTTTTTCTTCATTCCTCTTCAACGAAGGCGAAGCGTCCGCAGAGGGAAGTTGGAAGCGGGGCGCGCCGAAGGGCGCGCCCCCGGTATTTGAAAACGAGACGTCTAATTTCACTCCGAGGGGAGGATCCGCTCCGAGGTGGCCTCCAGGAGGCTTGAAAGCATCTTGCCTAAAGAGGGGCGGCTGATGGTCACCCGCTCGAAGACCTGAAAGGCCTTCCTGGCCATCTCCTCCCAGAGGCGGTCCCTTTCCCGGTTCACGGACTCGTAGGGCTCCTCGTAGTAGACCCGGGCCACCTTGTGCCGCTCCAGATTCTCCACGCAGCGGACGCAGGGGGAGAGGGTGGTGTAGAGGGCGCTCCCCTCCAGGAGTTTGGTCAGCCCCAGCTTGTCCGCTATGTTCAGGGCGTTCTCCTCGGCGTGCACGCTGGGGCAGAAATTGAGTTTGAATTTGTCCGGCACGTTTTCGGCCCGCCTTCGGCAGTAGAGCCGGCCGCCCGCGCTTTGATCGGTGCAGTGGGGCTCCCCCGGAGGGGCGCCGTTGTAGCCGGCGACCAGGATGCGGTTGTCCACGGTGATGACGCAGCCCACCGGACGCGAGCTGCAGGTGGAGCGGGTGGACACGATCTTGGCCATGGCCATGAAGTACTCGCGCCAGTCCGGTCGGGGGGTGAGCCTGGCCTCCACGCCGCTCAGCAAGGGGGGGGGATCGGGAATGGTCTTGCGATTCATCGGCTCCCTCCGGGCGGGGGGCGTGAAAGGGGGGGAAGGGGCGGCCGGACGCCGCGGGCGGTTTGGAAAAAGATACGGGGCGGGGATCGTCCCATTGCGGCGTCCTGAAGGAGCGCCGTTTTTGGGCGCGCCCCGAAAAGGCCGGGCCGCGGAAAAGCGGGGCGGAGCGCCGGGGCCGCGGCCGGAGAGGCCCGGGGAGGCGCCGCCATCCGTCTCGGGGGGATCTTGGCGGCGGGTTTTTTCAAGCCGCGCCGCCGCCCCGGGGTCCGCCCACGTTTTGGAAGGCGGAGTTGAAGTCGCGGTAGAGCTCCTTGTTGTTCCTTATCCGGTGCCATTTTTTCAGGAAACCCTCCGGCACCTTTTCGGCGTTCACAATCTCCACCTTCTCCCAGGGAAAGGGCCCAGGAATGGGGTAGGCGTAGTAGGGGCACTCCGGCGGGAGGTTTTTCGCGTAAAGAACCCTAGGCGTCCTCCATTCCAGCCGCGCGGCGTAGAGGCGGTGCATGCCGTCGTTTACGACGTTCACCGCGGTTCCGTCCGCCTCCGTATGCCTTTCGATCACCGGGGGAAGGAGGTCGACGGGTTCCGGGACGCCTGCTATACGAAGGGTCAGGTAGCCGTCCAGATCGGCGGGATCTTGGCCCCGATCTCTGAGCTCGAAACCCAGATGCCGGACTTTTTGGAGCTCCGGGACCAGGACGTAGCGCTGGGCCGGCCGAAACTCCTCGAAGGGCATCCTCTCCAGGGAAAGCTCGGCGTCCTCGTAGGGGCGGATTTCCCGGTTTCGCAGCATGACCACTTCCCGCAGCTTACGGAAAAGCTCCTCGGCCGGGTGGACCTCGACCGCGGTTATTTTAAAGGGCGAAAAGGCCATCGTTTCTCGCTTCCGCCCCTCCCCGGCCGGATCGCGGCCGGGGAGGGGCCCGGGGGTTTCGCGCCGGAAACATGATGTGGTGTGCGCCGCGGCGGGTGTTTCCAGCGGTTGTGCGAAATTCCGGCTCATTATAGCAGAGTCGCGGGCCGCGCGCAGCCCTAATCGCCCGGATTCGTTTCGGCCTTTCTCCGGCGCCTTTTCCGGCCTTTGCGGGAAGCCTTTCGGGTTTTTTTTCCGGCCCCGGGGAGGATCGAGGCGGACGAAAAAAAGGGCTGAAAAGGGGCGGGAAAATTGTTTTCCGGCGTCGGATGGCGAATAAATTATATGACTGAGGGAAAGTCCTTGTCCACAACATATGGGGTGTTTTTCCGCCGCGGCGGAAAATCCGTCTTTCAATCCCGTTTTATTTAGATGCATTAATAGTATTAAGATATATAATTATGATTAATTAAAATTAAAAGCTTTAAAACGATAACACTTACGCCGCGGATATTTAGCGGCTTTACTTTCCAAGGCCCTCTACATATACTGTGCGCCATCATACGTGAAAACCCTCGTCCGGGGAGACGCTTCCGGATTTCCCTTTCTGTAGTTCGGCCGGCCCTGTTTTCCGGCCGGAAAGGCTTTGATTCTTTCATGCGGGATGAAGAAACGTCCGACATCCGGCCTTTTTCCGGCGCGGGCGGGGGGGATCGCCCGCCCGCGCCGGCGTCCGCCGCGGGCGGGGGGAAGGGGCGCGAGTCCGTCTTCGCGCGCCTGAAGCTTCCCGTCCCGAAGTGGGCGAGACCCGGGGGCGTTCCCTTCGCGGAGGCCCAGGCGGCGGCCGTCGGGGCGCCCGGGGGCTCGGGCGATCCCGGGGGGGGGCTTCCCCGGGCCGGGGCGCGGCCGGAGCCTCCCTTTGGCGGGAAGCCCCGCCCGGGGCGGCCCCCCAGGCGCGCCTTTCCCGAAAAGGAACCCATGGAGCCGAAGCCTCCCGCGCCGCGCTTGGCCGGAGGGGGGCGCGCCGCGGCCTCCGCGGCGGCGGCGAACCCCGCGGCGGCGCCGCGGCCCCCAAGGAGCTTCGCCGTCATGCCCCCGGGAAGCTCCGTTCCGGAGGAGCTGAAAGGGGACCCCGTTTCCATCGCGCGGCACATGATCGTCCACGAGGCCAGATCCGCGGTTTCGTTTCCCGAGCTGCGAAAGCTCCATCGGGCGGAGCGGCCGCTTTCCTTCTCGTCTGCGCTGGAGATTCCCGAGCTCTGTCTGGACGAAAACCGGGAGTTCGTCATCGCCTCCAGGTTCTTTTCGGGCAACCTGGCCGCTAAAAAGGAGCTCTACGAAAGGCTCGCCAGGCATGAGGGGGACCCTTCGGTCTCCGCCAAGTGGGCCCTCCAGGCGGAAAGGTTCAAGGAGTTATTTCCGGCCCGGGATCCCTACGCCGTCACCTTCGGCATGCGGCAGAAGTGGATCCCCTTGAAGTATCTGGCCGAGTTTTTGGAGTCCAGGCATTTCAGCGCGCGGCTTAGGGGGGGCGCTCTCTCCCTTTCGGGGCTCTTCGACCCCTTCGTGAAAAACCTCGCCCGCTACCTCCAGGAGAAGTCCCTCTCCGGAACCCTGGAAAACATCAACCAGGACCGCAAGCGCATAGACGGATTGGAATCCGACTTCAACGAGTGGATGCGCTCGCACCAGGATTGCCTGGATCTCTGCTCCCTCTACAACCGCTGTTTCAACTCCTCCGCCGCCGCCGTCTACGAAAGCGATCCCTTGGACCTGGACGACCTCCTCTCCGGCGATGTGGGGCTTCACGGCTACCAGCGGGCCGAAATCAGGAGGCTCGCCGCGGAGGGCGGGGGAGTCTGCGCCTACGGGGTCGGGCTGGGGAAGACCTTGATCGCCCTGGGCCTCCACGCCTGGGGCCGGAGGCACGGGCTTTTCACAAGGACCCTGATCGTGGCGCCGTCGTCGGTCATGGGCAACTGGCGTGGCGAGGCGGGGCGCTTTTTCCACCCCGACTACGCGCGTGGCGAGATTCTGTGCGCGGGCGTGGCGGAAGGCGGCTCCGCCGCCGGATCCTACAACGCCTCCCAGGCCCTTTCCGATCTGAAACGGGCCACGGCGGGCGGGGCCTCCCTCGTGGTCGTGTCCAAGGAGAAGTTCGCCGCTCTGCGCCTGTCGCCCGAGCGTAGGAAGGCCTTTTCCGACTACGCTTTGGAATTCTGCCCCGGCATGGGAAAGGCCTTGGGCGAGTTCGCCCTGGGGGAAGGGGACGGCGCCTGGCCTTATTTGGAGGACTTCGGCTTCGACAACGTGATAATTGACGAGGCCCACGTCTTTAAAAACTGCCTCACCTGCTCGTCTTCCGCCGGAAGAATCGCCTACCTCTCCATCCCCCCGGTCTCGAAAAACGCCTTGAACGCCGCCGCCAAGGCCTTCGCCGTCCGGAACGGCGGAAAGGGCCGCTCTTACGCCTTAACCGCCACCCCGGTCACCAACTCGCCTTTCGAGATCTTCAACATGCTGGCTTTGGTGACCGATCTCTCCGTTTTCAGGGAGATGGGGGTGGAGACCATCAACGACGTGGTGCGGGTCTTCGGCCGGGTGAACGTGGTGGCCCGGGTGAAGGTGAGCGGGGAGGCGGAGGAAACCGAGGCCCTTTTGGGCTTCGTGAACCTGGACGGGCTTAGGACCCTTTTCAACTCCTTCGTGCACTTCGACGGACCGGAGACCGCCGGGGATTCCTTCTCCCGGCCGGAGGCCAACGAGAAGCACGAATACGTCGCCTTGGAGCCCGAGCAGGAGGAGTTGTACAAGTCTTTGCGGGACCAGGCCCTGGAGGCGGAAAGGGGCGGATCCCCGGGGACTCCCTCCCGGATACTTTCCATCATCCGCGACATGGACAGATTGACTCTGGACATCGACACCTACAAGCGGCAAACCACCTACCTCTTCGAAGGGGTCCAGGAGGAGAGGCTCAGGGCTTTGGCCGGCCGCCTCCCCCGGGTCTGGGCGGTTTCCGCCCCGGACGAGGAGACCGGGGCCAGGTGTAAAAAGGAGACCCCCATGAGCTACCTCCTGCGGCGCCGCCAGGACGGACTGGTCTCGCTGACGGTGCCGGAGGATATGGACTCCCTGGTGGATCAGGCCGTCTCGTCTTTGGGGATTCCGGAAGGCGCCGTCTCGCACCCTCTGAACCCCAAATACCGGAGGCTCGCGGAGCTTTTAAAGGAATACCACGAAAAGGGCGGAAAGCAACTGGTCTTCACCGAGGAGAAGACCCATCACCGGAAGCTGAGGCGGATAATCTCCAAGGTCCTGGAAATCGACCCCTCCCGGGTGGGCATAATAAACGCCTCCGAGTCCCAGGGCTACCGCCTGGAGAAGACCATCCGCGACTACAACTCCGGCCGGGCGGACGTGGTGGTGGCCAACCGCAAGGCCGAGCTGGGCGTGAACCTCCAGACCCGCACCACGGCCATCCACCATCTAACCCTTCCCTGGACGCCCGCGAGCATCCAGCAGCGTAACGGCCGGGGGATCCGCCAGGGAAATTTGGAAGACGAGGTGGCGGTGCACTACTATTTCGGGGAGAAGACCTTCGACGCCTACCGCCACACCATTTTGGAGATGAAGGCCAACTGGATAAACGAGCTTTTGGAGGGCGGAAAAAGCACCATGGCCAACGCCGAGGCTCCGGACATGGAGGAGATCCTCGATCTCCTCTCCGACTCCCCGGAGGAGGCGGAAAGAAGGCGCGAGGAGCGACGGCGGACCGCGGACGAGTACTACCGGGAGCGGCAGCGGGAGGGCGTCTTCAGGGTGCTGCGGGCCATGACCGAGCTGAGGGCCGCGAAAATCAGGGTCGTGAGGAGGCAGAATCAGGTTTTACGGCGCCTGGACGAGGAGCACCAAAAAAAGATTTCCGAGATGACGGCTTTGGAAAGGGAAAAGGAGAGGGCCGCCCGGGAGCCCGTCCGGCCGGTTTTGGGCCTCGCCGGCGGTCTGGCCCGCAAAGAGGAGCTGGAGCTCAAACTGGCCTCCCTGCGGGAGGCGCACGAGAAAGACATGCGGAGGCGCGCGGAGGAGATAAACTCCCTCGCGCGGCGCGTGAACTCCATTAAAGGAAACGGCGACGAGTACCGGAGGGCCAGAAACGATCTGGCCCTGGCCAAGGCCGGAAAGGAGGAAAAGGAGAGGGACTTCATTAGGACGTCCGCCGCCGTGAACAAGGCCGTGAGGGAGCTCTCCGAGCTCCTCCCCGCCCCCTCCGCCCCCCAGCCGCAAAGGGCCCAGCCGGCCGCGGACGGCTGGCGGGAGGATCTCGAATCCCAAAGGGAGGCCGCCGGAGCCGAGGTCAGACGGAAAATCGCGGAGGCCGAGGGCCGCGACGAAAGATACATCAGGCAGAATCTGGAATACTTCAAAGAGCTGGACGCGGCCGGAAAGCTTCCCTTCCCCCTAGGCGTCCTAGACGAGCTCGGAAGCTTCATAATCTCCTCCGACAACCAGATAGTCCGGATCGGAGACAGGTTTTTAAGGCGCGGCGGGGATTTCTTCAACGGAATCGAGGTGCGGGAGATCTATCCCGAGGAGATGACGGTCAAAGCCGACGTCTACGATCCCATCGCGGGAAGGCGGACCCGCTCGGTGAACGTGGACGCCCTGGTGAAATACGAAAGGCTCGAAGAGGGGGACGGCGCCTCCTTTGACCGGGTGGCCTACGGAAAGCTTCCCGAATCAAAAATATTCACGAAAGAGTCCTTCGAAAAATACCTCCCCTTCATAAAGTTCGACCTCTCCCGGGGTTTGATCCTGAAGGCGGGCGGAAAATACCAGGTGGTCTTGGACGGAAAGACGCCTCCGCCCGCGGGGGCCGTCCCCGTCTGGCCGGATTTGGAGGATCCGAACTTGATTCCGGCTTTGGCCGGAGCCTGGTTCGAGGCCGGGGCCGGGTCCAAAACCAAGCCGTCGTCTTTATTGCCGGAGGACCTTTTGGGTGACGACTTCGAGTCCGTCCTCCAAAGGGCGGCGGGGAGGAAAGCCTCCAAGCCCGAAGGCAGGGCCCGGGAACCCGGAGAGTCGCGGCCCTGACTCACGGCCGCGGGCGGAACTTTGGCGGCGAAAGGGGCCGGGAAGTCCGGCTGGCTTCAATTTCGATACAAGTGGAAAAAATCCGGCCGGGGAAAAGGCGTAGTCGTCGTGGCCGCGGATGGCGGAGAGCTTCAAAAGCGGCCTCTCCTTTTGGAAGAGGGACTCCGCCATGTCCCGGAGCCCCCGCCGGGACTTGGCGACGCCCGCCCGCGCCCCCCTTTTAGGAGCTTGTCCTCGAGCTTGGCGACCGCGGCCAAGGCCCGGGAGCGGGACCTTCTGGTTTTGACCGCCAGGGTTCCCGCGCCGGCGTCCGGACCAGGGGGCGGGCGCCGCCGGACCCGGCGGGCGCGAAGGCCGCGGCGGGTTTGAAATCCTGGTCCGCCACGGGCCGGACCAGGGAATCTTCGCGTCTCCGGCGAGCCGGGTTTCGGGCGCGCCTTGGTTCCGGCGAGCGTTAAGCTTCCGGATGAGGGCCACGCCTTCCTCGTCTAGGAGCTCCTTCTTTTTATGAAGCCGAAGCCGTGAAAACCCATGGACTCCCGGTTCTCCATGAGTTTGGCGAGGGTCACGTTCATGGCCGGGGCGGAGGGTTTGAGTTTGGAGCTGTTTAAAAAGATCCTCCCCCTACGCGATCCGAGGGTGAATTCCGGAAATTCCTCTCGGCCCCGCCGCGGAGAAGTTTTGAAAATCTCCAGTCTCTCCACGAAGATCTTGTTGTCGGGCTGACGGATCTTCACTAGCTCTGGGAGGCGCGTGAGGGAGTGGAGGATTGGATCCGCGCGGCTCGGGGCTGTTTCGGCTGCGGCCATCTCGGCGCCCGAAAAAACTTCCGGAAGAAGCGGGAAAGAAAAGAAAAACCCGAAAGCCGGACCCGCGGGCGGAAGACCACGTCCCTGTTGACAGAAATTAAACCTTGATCTGTATGAGTCAAGATAAAAATGGATACAGGGCGCGGCGGAGAAAAAATTTACTTGACAAACAAGCTGAAAAGTGTTTTCGTGTTAAATAATTTGATAAGCGTCAAATTGATGTTTCACCCGTCAAAGGGATTTCAGCCGAGGAGGCGAAGATGCGGACTAACGCGGCGAAAAATGAAATTTTCCCGGCGCCCTCGCGCCTAGCGGGAGAACTTGCCGCTTCGGGGAAAGAACGTTTTGGCATGATTGTTGCTCTCTCTCAGGCCGCGGGTCTGACGGCGATCACGTAAATTTCTTTCTGAGTTTTTTTCAGAAACTTATACCGCTCATTTCAAAGCCTTCAAAGGTTTTGACATGAGCGGTTTTTTTTGTCCTTTCGAAGTTTTGAAACGGCCACGGGCGGAAATGTTTTTAAAAAACAGTGTTCCTTAAAGCGGGAGCGTCTTTTCGTTTTTTCAGGGTCCGCTTAGCTGGCCGGCCGCGGTATTTTCGCGGCCAAGCGGGGAAAGCGTTTCTGTCCCTTTGTTTGTTTAAGCGACGATTGTCGTTTTTGAACGCGATTGGTGGAGGTCGTTTTTGGGATAGCTCCATAACATGGGACTATTTTTGGTGGTTAGCGCTTTTTATTTCTTCTCATACAATATCATCCTCAAATCATTCCGGACATAATAATCGGCCGCGCTCAACGTCCGCCGTCGGGCGGGCGGTCTTCAAAAGCGCGGAGTTTAATTTCGGCATCGAATTGTAGTTTCACCAGTTAATCTTATTTCAACCGCGGAGAGCGGACTAAAAAATTGGAAAAAGTTTTTTTTCTTAATAACCGTACTCCTTGCGAAATAATTTGCAAATACGATAGATATTCTTCTTCTCCTACAAAGCTAGCGGTTTATCCTAACTCTAAAGAACCGCGCGCTATTCGAACACGATGGCTGTCAAGCGTCTACTTTCCGGTCCGGTAAAGCGTACTTCGTCCACCTACATTATATATCTTCCTGGCCAATACACGCATGCGCCACAGTCTCTTTGACATGGTAGTTCCGGAACTGAGTCCGGAACATGTTTCTCCGCGGATCATTTTGCGAAGAGACATCCTTCCCTCCACGCTCTCCGCGGTCCGAATGCGTCCCATGTTCGAACGCTTCATCGGCGCTACGAGGTTATCCGACATCTCCGCCCCGTACATGTGGGGATTACGCTTCCTTTTCCCTTACCGTACCAAGACTCCATAATCAAGGGAGGAACGAAGGTCTCACCGTTCCCGCGCGCGTTGCCTGGATAACATGGCAAAGTCTCCGACACCGTGGGATTCCGAGACGACTCTCTATAACGCGACTCTGATGTGGACATCCGCCTAATCAACGGCATGGGCGTCCGCAAACTAGCGCTTTTCGGAGCTTAATGGCTGGTCTACTCCCCGCCTGCCTACGCTTCAAAACCGCCCTCACGGACGAATTCACAAGCCTCGGGGATGAATGACTAGCTAGGGTTTGGTCATGGAAGCGCTTCCCTTCCCGCGATACCTGGATTTATCCAGTCGCGTCTATTTTCAAAAATTTCCGCATTTAAAATTAATGTCCCGACGGTTAAAGATTGGGAAAAAGCCATACATTCACGGGAACCGCTTCATTTTACCGTTCTAACTTTTATTAGCCAGGGTAATAACTAGAGGGATCATACAAAATATGGAATCAATCAAAATTGTATATAACACAAAAAGTATCGAGTTTCAATTTCTTAAAAAGGCGGTGATTTTTGGCATACGCGTCATACAGGAGCGGCACGTGTCTGAGAAATCCCGTAAGAGGCGGGTCGGCGCGATGCTGTTCGCCGTCGTCGTCGTGTCCCTGATCCTGTTCCCCTGGCAGCGCGCGGGAGCAGAGACCGTCGTCTGGGACGCGTCCGGGACACCGCCGTACAACGGGTCGGTATACCAAAGCGCCCTTTTCCCCCTTACGAGCCTCACGGACAACACGGTGATCGTGACCGCGGACGTGACAGGCGGGAACGTGTTCGGGGGGTTCAACGACCCCTACAACAACCCGCCAGCTTCCTTCACGCTGGTCAACGGAAACTTGTTGAGAGTGAGCGGCGCCTACGTGGGGGAAGCGGCGTACGGAGGGTACTCGCTGTATTCGTCCGGAAGCGCGGATGTCGCGGCCGAGGCGAACGGAAACACCGTGATCATAAGCGGCGGCGCCCAGGTCAGGATGTACGTGGCGGGGGGGCGAAGCGAGATAGGGCTCGGTGTGACAGGCGCGGGAGACGCCGGAGCCAGCGGAAACTCCGTGACCATCAGCAATTCCGTCATCGGCAACATCGTCTCCGGCGGGCTTGCCAACTCTGACGCGGGCGGAGGCGGTACGGTCGTGGCGTCAGGCAACACGGTCAATATCGATAGTTCAACGTTTTCCTGGACCATCAGCGGCGGCCAGGCGAATGTCCTAAAGGCGAAGTCCGTTCAAATCAAAAATAACGTCGTGAACATGACCGGCGGCTCGTCGACGACAAGTAACATATTCGGCGCGTGGTCGCAGATCACGGAAAACGGGCCGGGAGTCGAGGTCGAGATAACCGGAAACGCGCTAAATATCGCCGATCTGGCTTCGGCAAAAGACGTGAAGGGCGTATACGCCTCTAATTTTTCTACGAACGCCAATGAAGGCGGGGCGGAGCTGTCCGGCAACACGGTGAGCGTCGTCCGCTCGTACATCACCCGGGACCTCACCGGAACCAATTACGTGATGCACGGCAACGGGAGGGTGACGATGAGAGGCAATTCGCTGTCTCTTCAGGATTCGACCGTCGCCAGGGAGGTTTCCGGCGGGGTCGCCTATATTGGCCAGGGAGGGACGGCGACTGTGAACGCGACTACGCTTTCGGTCGCCGGATCGACCGTCGTGGGGGAGATATACGGCACGTACGCTTACGTGGGGGGGTCCGGCGCGGCGGAGTCGAGCGGCAACGCGGTCACGGTCGTCGACACCGCCGTTAACGGCGGAAACGACGTGACTGGCGGCTACGCGATCGTCATGGGGGACGGCGCGGCCGAGGGCGCGGACAACGCCGTGACGGTCGAGGATTCGCCGAGCCTGTCGGGGAACGTCGTGGGCATGCGCGCCAGCGTGGGAGGCGACGGCTCGGCCGGGGCCCGGGGGAACTGGGTGACGGTGTCGTCCTCCGCCGTGGCCGGCTCGGTCACGGGGGCCTCCGCCGAGGTCGTGGGGGCGGGGTCGGCCGCGGCGGACGGCAACCGAGTTACGGTGGCGGATTCCAGAGTGGATGGCGACGTCATCGGGGGCGTGGCGGAAGTGACCGGGAGCCCGACTTCGGTTTCCGCCGTCCGGAATACGGTGACCTTGTCGGGTTCGACCAATCTCACGGGAGGAGGAGGATCCCATGTCCTTTCCGGAGGGCGCTCCTCGGCGACGGGGCCCGGGGTTGACGTCTTCACGGGCGACACGCTGAGGATAGCGCGCCCGGCGCCAGGCGGGGTCGCCGTGAACGTGGATACGGTCGGTAACTTTCAGTACTACGCCTTCCTCTACGGGGCCGACGCCCCGGATATGGCCGTCGCCATGAAATATACCGGCTCGGGGGCGGTCTTCCTCACGGACGGGGGCTCCCAGGCGAGCGTGATCGTGGCGGTGGACATAGATGAAGGCGGGGCCGTCCCCGAGGTCGGGAGTAAGTACGTGCTGATAGAGGGCCGGCTGAAGACGACGGATTCCTCGAGCGCCCCCGTCTTCGAGCAGGAGAGCGCCTCGGGGAAGCTGGGGCGGTACGTCGACCTTGAGTACGATCTGGACTACGCCCAGGATGGCGCGAGCCTCATCGCGGTCCTCAAAAAAGTCTCCGTCTCCCGCTGGGCCAAGTCGCTTCCGGAGGCCTTCATCTCGGGAGTCGTGCTAGTCGATCGCGCGGGCGACCTCGCGGCCGGCGCGGGCCTGGCCCGGGCCGTCAGCGCCGCGGACGACAAAATCGGCTGGAACGTGTTTACGGCCTTCGGGGCCGCTAGACTGCGCCACGAGACAGGCTCCCACGTGGACGTGGACTCGCTGTCCCTGCTGCTCGGACTCTCCCGGGGCTTCGGCGCGGGCCCCGCCCGCCTGACGCTCGGGGCCTTCGTGGAGGCGGGCCGGGGAGAGTACGACACCTGGAACGACTTCGCGGACTCTCCCTCCGTCCGGGGGAGCGGCGAGGCGAGCTACTTCGGGGGCGGCCTCATGGGCCGGGCCGAGGCGGCGGGCCCCGGACCGGGTAGGGCCTACCTGGAGTTCTCGGTCCGCGCGGGCCGGGTCAAGAGCGACTTCTCCTCCCTGGATCTTTCCCCCTCCATCGGCTCATACGAGGTGGGCACGCCCTACCGCGGCTTCCACGCCGGGTTGGGATACGTCTTCGGGACAGGGGAGCGCTGGGAGCTCGATCTCGGGGTCAGGCATTTCCTGAACCGCAGAAAAGGCGAGGATACCTTCACCACCTCTGGATCGCCCGTCACCTTCCGGGACGTGACCTCCTCGAAGCTCAGGGTCGGGGGCCGGCTCGCCTTCAGGACCGGCGGCAAGGTCGATCCCTACTTGGGGGCCGCCTGGGAGCGCGAGTTCGACGGCGAGGCGGGGGCCGTTGTGAACGGTCTGGCCGTGACGGACGCCCCGCGGCTCAAGGGCGATACCGCCATGGGCGAGATAGGCGTCTCCGCGAGTCTTTCCGGGGGCGCAATATCGCTGGAAATGGGCCTCCAGGGTTTCGCGGGTCGACGCCAGGGAGTCGCGGGGAGCGTCCAGCTGAAAATCGACTTTTGATTCCGGTAAGCCTTCGCCGGAGGGATCCGGCGTCGCCTCCTCCCCGCCTTTCCTCGCCCTTCCGCGCCCGCTGGCGGTTCGAGGTTATCGCTCTAGGACTGGCACGATTTTTGATTGGCTTTTCTTTTTAGCGTCCTCCTTATCTTTCAAGCGTTGCCGGCTCTTTTTTGGATTGAGCGGTTTTAAATTTTTCCTCCTCCTTTAACATAGACTTTTGCGGGCGCTTGTTCGTTTAACGACTGGTGTCTGCGATGGTTGTTATAGAAAAGAAAAAATTTCTTAATATTCTTGTAAGCTTCTTCTCCATTCTCATATTATTTGATGTATGCCTCCTCGTGTTTTAAGGTCCGCAAAAGTCTTTCAATGAAGATGTTGTCTATGCGTCCGCCTTACCTTCAAGGCTGATCTTCACTTTGTTGGAAGACAAAAGGTTGGAGTATTCCTGGCTCGTGAATTGTGAGCCTTGGTCGCTAATGAATATTTCCTGCCTCCCGTATTGTTCAAAAGCTTCTTCTACGGCGTATATGCGAAACCTGGCATCCAGAGTGTTTGAAAGCCGCCAATTTACCACATATCGACTGAAAAGGTCAATTATAGCTACTAAATACAGGTATCCGCCGCAAACAGGTAAGTACGTGACATCCGTGGCCCACACTTGGTTCGAGTGATCGGAGACTAGACCTTTCAGGAGGTGCGGGTAGTCCGATTTGAACCCGGCCCTTATTCCGCTTGTGTTCGGCTTCTTATAGATGGCCTCTATCCCGGCTTTGTCCATCAGCCGCTTCACTCTCTCAAGTCCGATGCGCGATAAGTCGTTCCTCCGTAACATCTTATCGCTCTCTGAGAGCTCTGTGAAGACCTCTTCCTCATCGAGGTGGATGAGATGGTGCCTTAGTCGTTTTTTGCCGTAAAACGGGTGTCTTAGCCGTTCACGGTCCATTAAGCGCATGGTTAAAAGATTGGCTTCAGATTCAGGCGCGGGGGTGTAATAGTAGATAAGAACGGGATATGTCAAGTAGTTCGCGCTGCTCGGGACCGCTGAAAAGGGGATGGTCGCTCTCCACCATGGCTCTGCGCTCCGCGATCCCTAGCAACCCAGTTTTTTTTATAGTACTCGAGTTCTAAAGCCATCTTCCCAACCAGCCTTTCCATTTCCTGGAACTCTTTCTCGGCGTGCTTGCTTTTCCAGCTGATTTTCGGGGAATTTGGCCAATGCGTTTCTAATACATCGGCGGCCTGTTTTTTCCAGTGGCCGAGTTGAGTGGGGCGTACTCCCAATTTGGCTGCGACTTCCTTCATGGCGCGCTGGGAGCCGCCGGCCTCAAAAACAGCTCTAATTTTGAAGTCGACGGAATGAGAATGGCGCGCAATAGGCATAATATTATCCTAAAAAAAATTGACTACTATATTATTACCCCGGCGGATAAATATTAGAAAAATTTGGTAAGAATTTCTGCCATTTTTTTATGAAAGTCCACCGGAATATTTCACACGATGGTGTGACTACACACATCGCCATTGACGAT
>JAISMF010000058.1 GCA_031276865.1 Deltaproteobacteria bacterium
TTTGGGAAGAACCCGAAATTTAGCGCCCACCTCGCCTGAAACCCTCTACGATCTCGCCTCGCTCGCCAAACTCGTCTCCACCGTGAATTCGACCCTCCAGGCCCTTTCCCGAGACCCCCGCTTTTTACCCTAGAAAGCCCGCTTCCCGCCTTCTTCACCCGGGTTCCGGCGGATCTTTGCGGGATAACCATTCGGGATCTCCTCGCCCACCAGTCGGGGTTACCTCCCTGGCGCCCCCTCCACCTTCTAGCCCAAGCGGAGGGCTATGAGGAGAGGAAAGCCTTGACGGCGGAGGCCGTCTTGAAAGAAAGGCCGCTCTTTCACCGGGGAGGATCCGTCCTCTACACGGATCTGGGATTCAACCTCCTCTAGGCTTCATCCTGGAAAAAGTCTCGCGAAAGAATCTACGGGAGCTCTTTCAAGAATTGGTAAACTCCCCCCTGGATCTAAAAGCCACCCTCTTCTCCCCGGTGAGGGCGGGGGGGTGAAACACCACCCGGCCCCGTCGCCCCCACCGAGGACGGGCTCAGGGCCGGAGGCCCCCAGGACTACCCGGGAGTCCCCTTCCTCGGTGCGGTCTCCCCAGGCGTGGTTCACGACGACAACGCCCGCTACCTGGGGGGAGCCGCCGGACACAGCGGCTCTTTTCCCGGGCGGAGGACCTCTTTCAAATCGCCGCCTCCTTCGCCCGATCCTCGTCCCCTGCCGCTCCGAAACGCCAAAAGAGCTTTTAGCGGAGTTTCTTACGCCCCTGAAGGCCTTCGATGGAAAGTCCCGACCTTTAGGCTTCGACGTCTTGGCTCTTAACAAGGGCTCTCTTTTCGGGCAGGCCGGATACACCGGAACCGCCTGGTGGTGGTCGCCGCATCTGGACTAGGGTATTGATCGGCATTAATAAGCGTGGTATACTTTGATAGGAAAATGGATTGACCATTTTCAATCCAGAAACGCTAGTCCATTTTTCCAGCATAAACGTCTATTTTTTACCACAAGGGAGATCCTCCGCCGGAGTGAACCACCCCAAATTGAAAGGAGAAAAAAACATGGAAATCACAACAGATTCCATCTCCTTCGAAGATATAAGAAAAAATAATTTTTTATACATCGACAAGACCGCGTTCATTGAAAAACTCATCAATCATAATAATAGACTATTCTTTCTCCAGAGACCTCGGCGTTTTGGAAAATCTCTAATCCTTTCCACTATGCTAAGTATTTTTAACGGAGAAGCGGAACTGTTCAAGGGACTCGCTCTCAATTCTTCCAACTATGAATTCATAAAATATCCTATTTTAAACTTCAATTTCTCAAATCTGAAATGGAAGTCTGTCCGTCTGCTTGAACTTGACATTTATGAGCGCATATGCATTATGGCTCAAAATAAATTTGATTTATCGGTTAAAAGTGAAACGAAATCAATTTCAACATCTTTAAGCTTACTAGTTGATAAAATCAAGGAAAAGACCGACAAAAAAGTGGTTATACTTGTGGATGAATATGACGGACCAATCATAAAAGCTCTGAAAAAGCCCAAAGCAGCTATGAAGAATGCGGAAACGCTAAGCGAATTCTTCGACACGATAAAAGATCTTAACCAAAATAAATATATCCACTTCGCCTTCGTAACAGGCGTCTCCAAATTCTCCATGACTTCCATTTTTTCCGGAGCCAATGTCTTCACGGACATTTCAGAAAATATAGATTACGCCAACATCTGCGGAATCACTATTGACGAGTTCAATAATCAATTAAAAGCTCCGATAATGGAAATGTTCGAAAATAAACCTTTTAATGTTATGGAATTCAAAGACGGTGGAGCATTTATCGAAGCTCTGACGGACATGTACGATGGATACTCCTGGAATGGCGATGACAGAATATTCAACCCTTTTTCTCTTTTAAATGCGATAACAAACCATGAGCTCAAGGCGTATTGGTTCAAATCGGGCACCCCGACCTTTTTAAACAAGTTCGTAAGATCGGAACCGGAAAACGCTGTGAATCTGGAGCAGATCGAAATGACGGAGAATGAATTAGACAATCAGACAGCTGATGATCTATCGTTTGTTCCTCTACTCTACCAGACTGGCTACCTCACCCTGGCCCGCCCTCTCGAAAATAATACCTACACTCTTAAAATTCCCAACATCGAAGTGAGAAACGCTTTATATGATTTGATAACAAAAGCCTTAGTCGGAAAAAAACTTGGTAACTACAAGACATTCGGAAAAAAAATAATTTTCTCTTTCCGTGAAAACAACATGGAAGAACTGCAGCATAATTTAACGGAACTTATCAATCAGCTGCAACTCTTTCCCAGCGAGCTTGGAGAAAGAGCCTTTCATGTTTTTATTTTGACGTTTCTAATAGCCGCCGAGGTTAAAAAAATTTACTCCGAACTTCCTATCGAAGGCGGGAGAGTGGATATTTGTTTCATACTTGATGATCGTAAGGCCTTCCTGCTGGAGCTTAAAGCGTTCCACCCCAAACCTCATACAATCCCCACGAAATTGGAGGATGAGTTTACCGAGAACCTGAACAAAGCCGTAGAACAACTTGAAAAATATTATAATCCTCTTTTCGATAAAATTCCTGTTGACGAAATTCAGGGAATAGCTTTGGCGATCGGATGGAGTTACGGTGTAAGGGCGAAATTAGGAAAGACGGTCATGCGGAATCAATGACCAATGCGCATGGTAAATTAGGTAAAAGATCTTTTAAAATCACCCGATCGCTACCGAACCTTCATTAGATGGCGAAATTCACACGGCGACCCAAAACTAGACGCGGCGAATACTAAAGCGACGGTGTCGAGGGATGGCTAGCCAGCACCTAGACAATTGAGCGACTCGGGATGTCCGAACCGGGCGATCATCGTTATACGCTCCCTTAATGAGGAAAACTTCCGGTGGCGCTGGCGTAAAAGGATGTTAAATCATCCTTCTCCTCGCCGGATAACAGCGTCTACCGCCTTCCGCGCCATGAATTTTTACAGGTCAAGCAGATACATCCTTCAAAACGCTTCAGGAAGACATCAACGGCTTCCTCCACATCTCTCGCGTGAGAGTCGCTTACCCGCTTTCTTCCCCATGGTTTCCAAAAACATCTCTTGGCTAACGGTTCATGATCCGCTCTCGCGCCAGCAGGGACACCCCCCAAGCGCCCCCTCGCCTCTTTTTCCGTCCTAAGGCTTACCAGGAGGGGAAAACCTTCCCGGCGGAAGCCATTTTTAGAAAAAGTCCGCTCATTTACCCGGGAGGATCCGTCCTGAACTAGGCTCTGGGATTTACCCTTCCGGGCTTCATCCTAGAGGCTGTCTTTCAATAGAACCTACGAGAGTATTTCCTGGAACTGATAAGCTCCCCCCTGGATCTAAAAGCCACCCTCTTCCCCCCGCTGAAGGCGGGGGTGAAACACCCCCGGCTCCGTCGCCCCCACCGAGGACTATCTCAGGGCCGGAGGCCCCCTGGACTTCCCGAAAATCCCCTTCCTCGGAGCGGTCTCCCCGGGCGAAGTTCACGACGACAACGCCCGCTACCTGGGAGGAGCCGCCTGACGCAGCGACTCTTTTCCCGGACGATGGACCTCCTTCAAATCGCCGCCTCCTTCACTCGATCCTCGTCTTTTCCCGCTCCGAAACGCCAAAAAGAGCTTTTAGCGCAATTTTTTACGCCTCTGAAGGTCTCCGACGGAAAGTCCCGACCTTTAAGCTTCGACGGGCCGAATCTTATTACCCCGGCGTATAAAAGTTAGAAAGGTAAAAGGAAGAGATTCCCTTGAATACGGACTTTTTTCCAATATTTAATCGCCGGGGTAATATGTAAATTGTATATCGAAATTAGATTAATGGATTAATGCGGGTTTCACCTCCCAGCTTGGTTTAAAATCGCGAATTCCTCATCATTTTTTCGGGCTTTGGTCTATCAATTATCGACTTTTCTCTCAAAAGTAGTCGTCCACTTCTTCCAAGACATGCAAGCGATGACAAATCCGCGTTTTATATTTTCCCGCGGCGGCCCTTTTACGATCCAAAAATCCCCGCCTCGTCTTAACTGGCGCCTTTAAAAATATTCCTTCGCCTTTTCCCATCGCCAATTAAGAAACAATAAAGTTTGTTTTTCCGGGGGCTATTTTTTTTAGCCCGGCTCTTTTTAGGCCCGATTGGTTTTTAGGCGAAATATGAAACCTCCCCCCCCGCCTCGTTTTTTCCACGGGGCTGAAGGCTTAGACTTTTCCCGGAGCGGCCGTAAAACAACCCGCAAACGCGAAGCTTATTTTTTGACTCTTCCTAACGGGTTCGGAACCGAATTTTGTGGAAAATCCCCGCCTTGAGGCCCTTTTCTTGTCTTTTACCCGGATTCAGGCTAAAATTTTCCGCATGTTCGCTCAGCCCTTCAAATCCGGGTTTCCGCTCCGTTTCCAAAGCGGCGGCGCCCGTTGGAAAGGCCCCCTTTCCCCGCCGCGGCTCGTGACGCTTCTGGTTTTATGGCTGCTTTTTTCCCCTCCCGCCCTCCGGGCGGCGGATACCGGCCGCCTCATGATCTCGGGCTCCACCACCGTTCTGCCCTTAACCGAGGCGGCGGCCGAGCGTTACATGGCGGCCGGAGGGAACATCCACCTCTCGGTTTCAGGGACGGGCACCGGCGAGGGCATTAAGTCCCTGGTGGACGGAAACATCGATCTGGCCGGGGCCTCCCGCGACCTGCTCCCCGCGGAGAGGATCCGGGCGGAGAGGCTCGGCGTGAAGCTCCTGCGGCACAGCGTGGCCCTGGACGCCCTGGCCGTGGTGGTGAACCCGGCGAACCCCCTGGACGAAATCACCTTGGACGATCTGGAGCGCGTCTACGTGGGGGAGGTGAAAAACTGGCGGGAGCTCGGATCCTTCGACCGGCCGGTCATCGCCATAAACCGCGACTCCAGCTCCGGGACCTTCGAGATGTGGCTCTCATTGGTGTTGAAAGGGAAGCGCTATCGCCACGACGCCCAGGTGCAGCCCTCCGGCGGCGGGGTCACCTACGCCGTGGGGGGGAATAAGAACGCCGTGGGCTACGTGGGCATAGGCTTCGTGAATCCCCGGGTGAAGGTCCTCAAGGTGGACGGCTACGCCCCCACCGGGGAGAACGTCTTAAACGGCGACTACCCCCTCACCCGGGAGCTGTATTTCTTCACCCGGGACCCCGTCCCCCCGGAGGCCGGACTCTTTTTGGACTTCATCCGGAGTCCCGTGGGCCGGGAGATAATCCAGAACGCCGGCTTCCTCCCCATACCGGTCGAACCTTTTCGCCGGGCGCCTGAAACAATCGGCGCCCCCAACCTGGGCGAAGAGGGAAAAGCCCCGCGCCCGTCGGCCGATGACAACGGAAGCGCTGACGGCCCCGACCCGGACGAGGGGGAAGAAGCTCCGCCCCCCCAACCAGGGGCGGACCTAAAGGACCAATCCGGATGAAGGACGCCCCGGAAAAAACGCCCCCCCTCGACTCCCCGGGGATCATACGCCTCCAGCCCAAGCTCTCCCGCGCGGAGAGGGGGGTGAAGTTTTTCTTCCTCCTCTGCGCGGTCTCGGCCTTGGGGTCCATGTTCCTCATCATGATCTTCCTTTTCATGGAGGCGGGAGGGCTCTTCTTCTCCGGCGACGAGGGGGCCGGGGTGGGTTTGAAGGAGTTTTTCCTGAGTCTGGACTGGTACCCCACCTATCCCGACCCCTCCTTCGGATCTCTGGCCCTGGTTCTCGGGTCGCTCTCCGTCACCCTGGTCTCCATCCTCCTCGCGACGCCCTTCGGGATCGGGCTCGCCATCTATCTCTCCAGCGTGGCGGGCCCCCGGGTGCGGGAATGGCTCAAACCCGCGGTGGAGCTCTTGGCCTCCATCCCGTCGGTTATCCTGGGCTTCGTGGGCATGGTGGCCGTCGCGCCCTTCATGCAGAACGTCTTAAACCTCCCCACGGGTTTGAACGTCTTAAACGCCTCCCTGTTTCTGGCCATCATGGCCACGCCCACCATCGCCTCTCTGGGCGACGACGCCCTCTCGGCGGTGTCCCAGGCCGTCACCGACGGCTCCTACGCCCTGGGGGCCACCCGCTGGGAGACCATCAGCCGGGTGATTTTGCCGGCCTCGCTTTCCGGCCTCTCCACGGCCGTGATCCTCGGGCTCGGCCGGGCCTTGGGGGAGACCATCGTGGTCCTCATGGTGGCCGGCGGAGCGGCCCAGGCGCCTCATTCCCTCTTCGATCCGGTGAGGCCTTTAACCTCCACCCTGGCCGCCGAGATGGGGGAGACGGCCATAGGCAGCCGCCACTACCACGCCCTGTTCGCCCTGGGGGCCGTGCTCTTCGTCCTCACCCTGGCCTTCAACCTCCTGGCCTTTTACCTGGCCCGGCGCTGGCGGGAAAAGAGCTGATAAAAGACTCCTTTTCCGCGCTTCTTTCTTGGATCCTTTCCGTTTTTCCCACCCGCCCTTTCCGGCGGCCATTTTCCCGTAGACGCTTCCTTGCCCCCGGGGATTCCATCCCCCCTACGACGAGGCGCCCCGCCCATGCTGGAAGCCAGAAAAGGCCACACCCGTCAAAACCGCCGCCGCCGGGAAAGGGCGGTGCTCCTTTTTATCCGGCTCACGGCCGTTTTAGCCCTCGCGGTCATGGCCTCCATCCTCCTGTACCTCCTTATTAACGGCCTTCCGGCCATTAATCTGGCCTTTTTAACGGAGTTTCCCCGCGACTCCATGCAAAAGGGCGGGGTGCTCCCCGCCATCCTCGGCACCGTCGTTTTGGCCCTGGGGGCCCTTTTAACGGCCATACCCTTGGGCTTCGGGGCGGCGGTGTACCTGGCCGAGTACGCCCGGCCCGGGGTTTTAGTCTCCTTCATCCGCCTGGGCGTCTCCAATTTGGCCGGCGTCCCCTCGGTGGTCTTCGGGCTTTTCGGCTTGAGCCTCTTCGTCACCACTTTCGGTTTCGGGCGCTCCATCCTCTCGGGAAGCCTCACTTTGGGTCTTTTAATCCTCCCCACCGTCACCGCCTCCGCGGAGGAGGCCCTGCGCCAGACGCCCCAGTCCTTCCGGGAGGCCGCCCTGGCCCTGGGGGCCTCCCGCTGGCAGGCCATCCGCCAGGTGGTCCTGCCGGCGGCCCTTCCCGGGATGCTCACGGGGTCCATCCTGGCCCTGGGCCGGGCCGCCGGCGAGACGGCCCCCATCATGTTCACCGCGGCGGCGGCCTACACGCTGGCGCCGCCGGACTCCATATTTCGGGAGGTCATGGCCCTTTCCACCCACATATACAACCTGGCCACCAACAGCACCCACATTGAGGAGACCCGACCGCAGCAGTTCGGGGCGGCCCTGGTCCTCTTGGTCCTGGTTTTAGGGCTCTCCATGTTCGCCATAGTGATCCGCGCCAAACTGAGGAGGGGCCGGAAATGGTAGAAGACTCCGTCATCATCAGCGCCAGGAACGTGGATTTCTACTACGGCGACTTCCAGGCCTTGAAAAACATCAACATCGACATCCTCCGAGACGAGGTGACGGCCATGATCGGGCCTTCGGGCTGCGGCAAAAGCACCTTTTTGAAGCTTTTAAACCGCATGAACGACTTCGTGCCCGGGGCCAGGCTTTCAGGGGAAATCTTCATCGGCGGGGAATCCATCTACGCGCCCGAGGCCGATCCCGTGGTCATACGGCGCCGGGTGGGGATGGTCTTCCAGCGGCCCAACCCCTTCGCCAAGTCCATCTACGACAACATCTGCTACGGCCCCAGGCTCGTGGGGGTTAAAAAGCCCAAAGAGTTAGACGAGCTCACGGAGAAGGCCCTGCGGGCCGCGGCCCTCTGGGAGGAGGTCAAGGACAAATTGGGAAAGTCCGCCTTGGAGCTCTCGGGGGGGCAGCAACAGCGGGTCTGCATCGCCCGGGCCCTGGCGTTGGAGCCGGACATACTCTTAATGGACGAGCCCACCTCGGCCCTGGACCCCATCGCCACCGCCAAAGTGGAGGAGTGGATAAAAGACAGCGGCCTTTCCATCGTCATCGTCACCCACAACATGCAGCAGGCCGCCCGCATCTCGGATAAGACCGCCTACTTTTTTTTAGGCGAGCTAATTGAATTCGGACCCACGAAGGAGCTTTTCACCCGGCCGAAGGAAGTGAAAACGGAAAACTACATAACCGGCCGTTTCGGCTGAAACCGGCCGGAAAAGTCAAAAAGATCGTCAAACCTGATGTCGAAGAACTGTAAAAGGGATGTTTTATGAGCGCGGGAATTTTCGTAAGAGAGCTGGACAAGGTGAAAAACTACTTAATCGAGATGGGCGACGACGTCCTCAAGATGCTTCAAGACACCTGCGCCGTCCTAACCACCTTGGACGCGGATAAGGCCAAAGAGATCATAAAATTCGACCGGACGGTGAACGAATTGGAAAACCGGGTGGTGAACAAGGCCATCGACCTAATCGCCCTAAACCAGCCCGTCGCGGGCGATCTGCGCTTCCTGGCCTCTTCTTTGCGCTTCTCCACCGAGCTCGAGCGCATAGGGGATCTTTCCGGAAACGTCTCTAGGCGCATTTTGGACATAAACAAGCTCATCCTGGACGGAAAGGACACCCAGCCGCTTCCTCGGGATCTAACCTACATGATAGGAAAGGTCCTGATGATGCTGGAGACGGCCTTAACATCCTTTCGGGAAAACGACCCCGACGCCGCGGCCAAGGTGATGAAGCTGGACGACGAGGTGGACGACTACAACCGCAACATCCGCCACAAGATCCTGGACATCGTGGAGGAGAACGGCAAGGCCGCCGCCTGGGGTTTCGAGACCATCACGCTCGCGAACCACTTGGAGCGTTTGGCGGATCACACGACCAATTTAGCCGAGGAGACCATCTACATGGCCAAGGGCTACAACGTCCGCCATCAGATAACCAAGGACCGGGAGGAGATCTAAACGGCCCGGGGCGAATCATCGTCCCGGATTTTCGTCGAAGGTATCCGCCAATCGATCCGCCTTTCTTTCGTTTTTCCGGAAAAAATTCTAAAGTAAAAGCGGGCGTCAAGGGGGATGAAAGGCCGGAAATAATAAGGGATGAAGAAGTTGTGAAAGAGGGCTGACAAGAACTTTTCCAAAAAAGTAGGCGGGCGTCGTTTGGAGGGATCTTGGAGGCCGCGTTGGCGCGGTTCGAAGGCGAGCGAAAAGAAGGGAAAAAACCTCAAGAAAAAAAACGGCCCCGAAACGGGGCGGAAAATAAATAGAAAAGGCGTCCCCCAGGCGCCCGTCAAGGCGGACTCGTAACCCTTGGGTCCGCCAAGACGCCTAAAACTCCCGAAAATCCAAAAGCCAGCTGGACCAGCGGTCGTCCCGACAGGAATCTAAAACCTTAAAGGGGCGCGCGAGGAATAGCTTCTCCTTAAGCTCCTCCGCCTCCCTTTGCAGCAATCCGGACACCACCGCGTAACGGCGTTTTTCAAAAGCGCCCTTCCAGATGAGTTCCAGATGAACGGCCAAAGGGACGTTCGCGAGGAGCAGCTCGCCTTCATAGCCGGCGTAGTCCCCCGCCTGGCCGTAGACGAACGCGACTTTATCCTCCAGTCGGTTTAACATGAGATTCCTCTCCGCCGCGTCCACGGCCAGGCGGCTGTAGTCCACCCCCAGCACCCGGGAGGCCCCCAGCCGGGCGGCGGCCAGGGCCAGCACCCCGGTGCCGGTTCCCAGATCCAGGCAGCTCGCCGGATGGAACTTATTCTGGGGGCTGTAAATCCGCGCGAGAAAAGAAAGGCAGGCCCGGGTGGTGCCGTGCCCGCCGAAGCCGAAGGCCAGGCCGGGGTCGATGTGAACGGGCCGGACGCCCCCTTCCGCCGCCTCGGGCTTAGGGTTCGAGGCGCCTCGGGCTTCTTCCGCGCCCTCCCCTCCGGCGGGGAGGATGCTAAGGGGCCCGACCGCGAAGGCCCGGGCCCGGGCGCCGTCCTGCCACTCGTCGTAGCGCAGATTGTGGGTCTGCTGGAGTTTCAATTTCGGGAATTTTTTTAGAAGCCCTTCCGGCTCCACCGTTTCCAGGCAGAACAGAAAGGCGAAGCCGGCCTCGAAGTGCCAGCCCAGAAGGCCGGGTCCCAAGATCGTCCGCGGGTCGCTTCGCTCCAGCTCGTCTTTTAATCCGTCTTGGTCAAGGCGCAGCTCAAAGATCTTAAGCGGGGTGTCGGGTCGCACGTCTTTTCAAGACCCCAGGGCTTCCGCGGGATGCCTCTTCAGGTAATCCCCGTAGAGCGAGGGCCGCAGCTCGTCTAAGACGAACTTCAAGGGGGCCTTGCCGGCCGGCGGCATGTTTCGGAAGAGGGGCAGGAGATCCGCCGGGCCCTTTTCGCTTATGTAGGCCATCCCGGCCCAGCGCAGGAGATCAAGATCGTTGTAGTCGTTTCCCAGGGCCACGGCGTCTTCCGCTCCGAAACCCAAAGAGACCGCGAGCCTTTCCGCGGCCCGGCCTTTGGAGACCTCCGGGGGGTAGACCTCCAGCCACAAAGAGCCATCCTCGTAGGGGGAGGTGGTGAAGACGAAGGAGAGATTGGGGACGCGTTTTTGAAAGACGGCGGCCTTCTCCCGCATCAGCTCCGGCTGGGCGATTAAGAGCACCTGCCCTAGGGGAAAGGAGCTTTCCCCCCTCCAGGGGATGGGCGCCCGGTCGGACTGGTTTATCATCGCCTCAAAAGACCTCGGGACCGGGGTCTTTTCCGGCAGTTTGTAATAGAAGGAATGAGCCAACGGAGGCGGAAAGCAGAAGGCGAAGCCTATATCCAGCTCCAGGGAGCATTGAACGGCCAAAGCGGCGTCCTCCGGCCTATACGAGCGGATCTCCAGCGTCTCCCCCTCCCCCTCTTTTCCCCAGCGGGTGAGGGCGAGTCCCGAACTTGATATAAGATAGTCCAGCTCGAAATCCCGACTCCAATCCCGCAGAAATGTTTTGACGCTTCTGCCCGTGGCGACCACCCTCACGCCGCCCGCCTCGCCCACGGCCTTGAGGCTGACCAAATCCTCCGGGGACACCTCGCCCGCGAGAGGTTTGAGCGTTCCGTCAAAATCCGTGAACCAAAGAGGCGGCTGGACGGTTGCCTGTTTCTTCATTTCTTGTCCACCCTAACTTCACGCCGGATAAATTGAATATTTTTCCGGGCGCGACGCTACGCGCGAAAAAACATCGGGACGCGGATACAAACCAAAGGCACACCAGCGAACGCGGGAAAAAACCAAAGACACACCAGCGAACGCGGAAACAGACCCGCGCGCGCGGAAGCGCGCGAACAACTTGACCCGCGGAAAAAGTCCCCCGGGGATCCCGCGGGAAAAAAAAGCTCCGAAAATTTTAAAGTCTTTAAACGCCCGACCGATAAAGATCGGGCGCGGGAATTTTACCCCGGGGCCCGGCTTTCCTCGTTTAAGAGGCCCCCCGCCCGAATAGGTCGGGGGCTTGCGGGAAGGGCGCCGCCTTCGGTAGCCCGGGGCCCCGCCTTAAAAAAGGCGGCCCGAAACGAGCCGGGGAACCGTCGGGGAATCCCGGTATTTGGAAAAAGGGCTTTAAAGCTCGCCGACCCCTTCGCGGAGGTCCCGAAGCTCCGGAAAAAGGTCTTCCGCCCGGGCCGCGGCCTTTTGGCCTCTTCTCTTAAGATAAATCAGCCGGAGCCGAAAAAGAAGAAAAAAGAGGGGCGGCGAGAAAAAACCCCGCTGGAGGCCTCGATTGGAGACCGATTCGGCGGGGTCAAGGAGAAGAGGGGAATCTTGGAGCGCGGGATATAGGAGCGCGGGTTGAATTTTTTCAGCCGGCCGCCAAACGCGAAACCGTATCACCGCCCGCGCGTCGTCCTTCGGGCGCGAGGGGCCTCGGGGGCGAAGCGCCGCGGTCACAGGGGCTTTTCGTCTACGGCGTGATTTTCGGCGGAGCGCCGGGGGACGGCGGAAGGCTTGAGGGGAACCGGCTCTCAGGGTTCCCCCCGGACTTCGGCCGGATGGAGGGATGTTTTTAGGCTAGAAACCCAGATTCGTTCCCAGGCGGCCGGAGGGGGCCTCCTCGGAAAACGCGTCCTGGGCGAGCTTGCTCTCGCCGAAGACCTCCTCGCGCCTCAGCTGGCAGACGAGTTCGTTGCGGTGGGAGCATTCGCGGGCCGTCTCACGGCTGGTTTCGTACCAGCAACAGTGCTCGGCGGCCCTACACGCGGGTTCGGCCTTTTTAGCGGCTTCTTTACCGATGGTTAAATCTCTGGCCATTATCCACCTTCCTTTGGAGTGAAGGAAGTTCGCTGTCGCCGGAAAACTATGAGGAGGGCCCTCCGGCGGTTGACGGGTGTGGGGGAAAATCCTCACCCGGTCCCCTTTTTCCGCCGTCCGGGATCCGGAGCGGGGGGAAAAAAGGGCTCTGCCCTTACATTAGTGAACAGTTGCAAATACGGTGCCAGTTTAGATGCCTTCCGCCGGCAACCGGAAGAGGTAGGGGCCTCCCGAAAGGCGGCCGCGGGAGGCGAGATGCGGGTTTAAAACTTTGAGGGTGCGGTAGTCGGTTTTATATCTCTCCGCCAGCTCGGTCCAGCTCACGGCCTCCGCGAAGTTCACCGTCTCCTCCCGGTAGCGGGGCGGGCGGTAAAGTCCGGCCGGAGGCGCGGCGTTGAAACCGAAGAGGGGGGCCCCCTCCAAAACCAGCTTGATGGCGGCTATGCGGTAGACGTAACGCTCGGTCTCCCGGGGCAGGTTGAGCTCGTAATAGTCGCGGCCCTTCTGGGAGGAGAGGGCGCCGGAGATTCTGGCCTCGCCGGCGTTGTAGGCGGCCATGGCCAAGGCCCAGCCGCCGAAGGCCTTATGGAGGGATGAGAGGTATTTGACGCCGGCCGGAAGCAAAAGCTCGGGGAGCAGGCGCTGATCCTGCTCTTTTCCCACCTTGAGTCCGAAGGCCCTGGCCGTGGAGGGAATGAACTGCCAGAGTCCGGAGGCGCCGGCGGGGGAGACCACCAGGGGCCGAAGATCGCTTTCAGCCACCGCCAGGTATTTCAGATCATCGGGGAGACCGGCCTCCGCCAGGGTCTTTTCGATGAGGGGGAAGAAGCGCAGGGCCCGACGGCGCCAGAGCTCCACCTGGGCGGGATGGTTCACGGCCAGGAGGAACTCGTATTCCAGCCTTTCCCTTACCGCGGGTCTGTCCAGGGGGAGGCTTTCCCCGCAGAGGACGACGCTCGCGGGAATCTGGAAATCGGTGCGCCTGGCTACCGGCTCCCCCAGAGTCTCCGGGTGGCGCGCCGCCTCCGGCGGCGCCGGAGGCCCGGGGCCCTTGACCGGAGCCCCCCCCTCCCCGGTTCCGCAGGAGCAGAGAAGGGCGGAGAAAAGGAGGGCCGCGAGGGCGACGCCGAGTTTCTTAGGGAAAAAAAACCGCCTGGACATCTCGGGTGAAAAACCGGACGCGCTTTTCCGGCAATTCCTTTCGGGGATGGTCTGGCCGGGGCGGCCGGAGGCCGCCCGGAAGGGAAAGGGAGGGGGAGGGAGGCAATTTTTTCGCCGTTTCACCCTCTTTTTAAAAGGCAAAGGCTGTTTTTTGACAAGGGACAATTTCCCGGCGACTTCAGCATGTTATTACTCTTGCCCGGCCGTTGCAAGCTTTTTTTACACTTTTCAGACATTCGCCCCGGAAAGCCTTAACCTTCCCCTGGCTTCAAGACCTCTCCTCTTTTATCGGCGTTTTCGGGATCGGCGAAAATACTTGAAAACATCCCATCCTTCCCCTCAGGCGGGTCTCAAAAAAAGCTTTCGGCGAATCCCGGAGCTTTTGGGAGGGAAAACCCGGAAGATCCGGGAGGCTAAGAGCGCGAAAGCTTCCCGGAGCGGTTCCCGAAAAACCAGGGACGAAGGAAAGCGGCCGTCTGGGGCTCTTTATCTCATACATTATTCGCGGATATGAAAAACAGATCTAGACTAGGGGATAAATTATTTTTTAGCAAGTAAAATTCATTACTTTTCTATCAAATTTATTTTATTTCTTCTCAAGGTCCTTATATTAAAGTTTAATTTTCAATTAACGTCTTCATTTTTAAAAATACGCTTATACGATCTTCTCTTGTTCATCCCCTTTCGACCGCGCGCCCTTGGACCCCCCCCCACGTAAAAAAGAGGGGGCGCCCCCCCTCTTTTCAATCCCTGGAGCGACCACGCGTCTAGTTGTTACGGGGAAGAGTCTCGACGAACTCCAAATTCACCACCAAATCTCCCCTTTTCCCCTCTTTATGATCGTAGGCGCCCATGCTCCTCACCCTCACCTTTCCCCGCTCCAGCATCCCGGGGGTAAGGGTCAAATCGATTTGAAGCTCCCTCTCCTCGTAGCCGGAGCCGCCGCAGCGGTCGCAGGCGACGGGCTTGTAGACGAAGCCGCCGCCCTGGCGCCGCAAGGCGCTTCCGTGCCCCAGACAGCGGGGGCAGGCCTCGCCCCGGACCACGGGAAGGCTGATCCGGACGGAGCGGCCGGCCTGAGGCCGCTCGAGGATGAGATCGTAAAAAACATTCAAGCCGGAAGTTCTTTTAGCCGAAAAGACATAAGGGGAGCAGTCGGTCACCTCTTCGGAGCGAGATTTTTTTTCAACCTCCGAAGCGCCGCTCATAGCCTCGCGCAAAAGACCCTTGTAGGCCTCGTAGGCCTTCCGGAACTTTTCCGGACTGGCGTTATCCCGGGCGGAGACGCTGTCGGGGTGGTAGCTTTTGGCCATCATGCGGTAAGCGGCCTTTATCTCCTCAATTCCAGCGCCCTCTTCGAGGTTCAAGTCTCTGTACAGGTCTCGGGCTGTCGTCATTGGGCTTCCTCCGCTGTGATTGACTCACGCCCTTTATTATTGCAACCACCGTGCCATCTAAAATTATTCAGTGTTTACGGCATCTTAGCGCCTTGACGCCTCTAATTCTTCGCCGTTTTCACCCCGAAAGCGTGAACCCGGGGTCACAAGCTCCGAAAAGCTCCGGAAAGCTCTCGTCCATCCTTTAGACGCCTTCCCGGATAAAGCTCGAGAGAAGGCGAAGCTTCGCCTCCCGGCCCTTCTTCTTAAGCCTTTTTCCGCCGCGTTCCCCTTTTCGCGGAAACCGCGGGATTATGCTGAAAATATCTACGAGAGATTATTAATTTGTGAAGATAAGTTCACAGTATAAGTCCCTCAGCCTCTAAATTCGCCGCGAATCAAAATGCCAATCTCCCGGAGCCTAAATTAAAGCGGAGATACGTGAATCTTAATTCACAAGCTAAAAAGGCTCCGCCCCCCTGAAATAAAGTTATACAGACATTATGAAGAAATTATTTCGAAACACCCCTCTCAGAGGGGATTATTTTTGCGTGAAGCGCTCTTTACATTCCGCCGCGAACGCCCCGCCCGATTTCAGCCTTTCCCGTATTTCCCCTCGCCTCGCTTCCGCCTCTCTTCGCCCCCTCCTTTACCCCAAGCCCCTTTCCCCCCCCCCTTATTTTACCGCTCCACCCCCCCTCTCATTCCCCCCCGTTTGGAAATCTCCCCCCATCCCCTTATTTTCCCCTCCGCCGTAACCTTCGCCTTCCTCTGAAAAATGGTCGCGCCATTCAGGGCCCCGCGGGTGACGTTTCTTTCGCCCGTCTTTCAGGGAAGACCCCCTCTAAAAGCGCCGCGGCCGATGAAAAAGCCCGCCGCGGCCGCCCCGGTCCGCTAAAAAAGCCCGCTCGATTAAATCGCGGCCCCGAACGGATTCCGGCCCCGGGGAAACGCCCCCAAGAGGCGCTTTAAACAGCCGTCGTTCTTTTTTCCGCTCCTACAAGTCCCCGCATCCGAGCGAAAAACTCGCGCCGGCGAGGGCGGCGTCCGATTTGAAAGCGCCGCCCGCTGGAGTGGCGGGGGTGGACGACGGCGGCCGCCACCCCCTTTTCGCTCCCCGGAAAACGCACCCAAAATCCCCCGAACATCCCAATCCCCCGCCTGAAAGCCTCTTTGACTCGGGCTTTAAATATTGACGCCAATCCCTCGATATGGGTCGCGTTTCAATTTCGGCCGCCTAAAAACGCCGCGGAAAGATAACCGTCACTTTTAACTTGAGGCGCGATCCCAAACGAGTCTCACATCGTATTTTCCGTTCATTATTTTAGACGCCTTCAACCAGTATGCGAAATTATAAACAAAAGGACTAAACGCCTGACATAATCATCAATTTGAAAAGCGAGACACGCGCGCTAATAGAGTTGAAGCGCGTTGAAAATATCGACCGTGACTACTACTCCGGCGGTTAAATATTAGAAACAGCCTAGTATAAATCCGGTGACGCCGACCGACGGTAATCTAACTTTTATCCGCCGGAGCGATATCAAGATAATATCCGGCGCGGTTTAACCGAAGAGCCGATAATATTCGTCATGAAAAACCGTCACGACGTCAAACACGGTTCTCGAGAAAATAAATCATTTAGGTGGGCGATAGAGTTTCCGCGCGCGGGGGTATGCGTTGTCTTTATTTAGCTATTTACTGGACGCGGTTTCTCCGGCATCATCTTAAAGCGCTAAAACAAAAAATGACATTAAAACTTATAGTCGCTTTTCACACGTACATATCTCGAAATATGTTCCGATGCGAAAATAACGCTTTCTTTAGCCGCCATGGCTTTCACTCGACAGATCCCCCTCAAATATACAACATCCCTTCGTTTGGATATTTTCAGTTATATCCACATACGACAAGAAACGATCTTTATATTTAAGCGGCGCTCTTTTGAAGAAAATTCGCCTTCGATAATTCATCGAGACGGACGCATGCGCGCCGACTAAACGCTCTCTATTTATATTTATCAAACGAATACTCATTTTTTTCCCAAGCCGTTTTTCCGCCGCGTTCCGCCCACGTCTAAGGGGGAATAAAAAAAGAGGGGGAAAATCCCCCTCTTCGAAGCTTCAGCCGTTTTCTTTTTCTAGTTGTTGCGGGGAAGCTTTTCGGCGAACTCCAAATTCACCACCAAATCGCCCCTTTTCCCCTCTTTGTGATCGTAGGCGCCCATGCTCCTCACCCGCACTTTTCCCCGCTCCAGCATCCCGGAGGTCAAGGTCAAATCTATCTTAAGCTCCCTCTCCTCGAAACCGGCGCCGCCGCAACGCTCGCAGGCGACGGGCTTGTAGACGAAGCCGCCGCCCTGGCGTTTCAGGGTGCTTCCGTGCCCCAGACAGCGGGGGCAGGCCTCGCCCCGGACCACGGGAAGGCTGAGCCGGACGGAGCGGCCGGCCTGAGGCCGCTCGAGGATGAGATCGTAAAAAACATTCAAGCCGGAAGTTCTTTTAGCCGAAAAGACATAAGGGGAGTAGCCGGTCACTTCTTCGGAACGAGCTTTTTTTTCTCCCTCCGAAGCGCCGCTCAGGGCGTTGCGCAAAAGGCCCTTGTAGGCCTCGTAGGCCTTCCGGAACTTTTCCGGGCTGGCGTTATCCCGGGCGGAGACGCTGTCGGGGTGGTAGCTTTTGGCCATCATCCGGTAAGCGGACTTTATCTCCTCGATACCGGCGCCCTCTCTGAGGTTCAGGTCTCTGTACATGTCACGGGCTGTAATCATTGGGCTTCCTCCGCTGTGATTGACTCACGCCAAGACCTATTGCAACCGCCGTGCCATCTTAAATTATTCAGTAATTACGGCATGTTAGCGCTTTCCACGCCGTAATCCGCTCTTTTTTCGCTTAAAAAACGTGAACCCGGGGTCACGGACGCCGTGAAAAGGATGGAGGGTGTAACCTTTATATAAAGACGCCTCCCGGAAAAACGCCGGGAGGACCCGGAGCCCCGCCTAGGAGCCTCCCCGGTTAAGACTGAGACTTTCCATTTCCGCTTATCTGGAAAAAATGCGGAATTATGATGAAATTATCAACGGACGGTCTGTCTTTTGTAAAGGTAAGTTCACACCGCGGCGCCCTTTAGGGTGAAATTTTGCTCCAAATCAAAAGAGCGATCCCCCGGAGCCTAAATTAGAGCGGCGATACGTGAATCTTAATTCACAAGCTAAAATGGCTCCGTGTCGCTAAAACTAAGTTCAAGTAGCATTATCAAGAAATTATTTTAAATTACCCCTCTCCGAGGGGTTTTTTTTATCCGTGAAGATGACTTCACAGACCTCTGAAAGATGCCCGCATCGCTCAAGCCACCTGGAAGCATCCTCCGGTCGGAGGCTCCGGGCCGCGCCCGGAGCGTCCAGGCCGGAGGCTGGGGTCGCCGGACGTTTAAGCCTCTTCGGCCACGGAAACCTAAATCTGTTTGGGAAGGCTCCGGCTCTGGATCCCGCCGCCCCTCTACATATTAACGATCAGCGAAATCGCGCGCTTCGCCGCCCGATGATCTTTTCTTGCGGCCAAGTCTTTATAACCGACCGCAAAGGCCGCGCCGTTCCGCCCGAATCCGATAGCCGCCGTCCCAACCCGGCCGGATCCGGCCGGCCGCGGGCCGGCTCTGCCGGCTAAGTCTTCCGGAAAGGCGGCGCTAAACGCGAGCTTCCCTCAGCCGGATCCGTAAACAAGACCATCCCGGGGGCCGCGGAGAGCCCGAGACGAGGGGATCGCTCCCTGCCAAAAAAAATATCTGTGAACGCTGATTCACAGATATTTAGAAGTTATGAAAGGGCTCTTGTTTCCGCCGATTTTAGTGTGAATTAAAATTTACACTAAAGCTCCGGGGTCGCCTGAGGCCGGGCTTATCCAAGCGGAGGCGAAGCGCTTTCCCGGACCTTTTCCCTTTAGCGCAGGATAATCTCCTCGGCCATGTTCAAGAGGGCCTCAAGATTGGCGAGGGAGTTGGGCGGAAAGGGGGCTTCCCGGGGAAGAAAGCTCTGGCGCAGCCTCTCCAGGCGGTTGACCATGCTTTTGTACTCCAAGGTCTCGCTGTAGGCCGAAGCGCCGTGGGCGAGCTCCGGAGTGATCTCGGGGGCTATGGAGAGGTGCTTTTCCGGGGAGATGTGCAAGGTCTCCAGCCAGTGGGGCACCTGGACGCTTAAATCGGGAAAGAGGGAGCGCAGCTTCTCCTGGAAGGCCAGGGTGCCCGACTCCTCTCCGTGGATCAGGGCCACCCCCAGTTTGTCGTGGATCTGCGGCCGCAGCCATTCCACCAGCTCGCTCTGGTCGGCGTGCCCGGAAAAACCGCCGATGGTGTGTATCTTCGCCTTCACGGCTACCGGCTCCCTAAAGAGCTTCACCGCGTCCGCCCCCTCCACCAGCCTGCGACCGGTGGTGCCCTGGGCCTGGAAACCCACGAAGATGACGTGGCAGTTGGGGCGCCAGAGATTGTGCTTGAGATGGTGGAGGATCCTCCCAGCGTTGGCCATGCCCGAGCCCGCCACTATCACGGCCGGGCCTTTTATCTCGTTTATCCTCTGGCTCTCCTCCATGGTGCGGCTTATCTCCAGGCTGGTCATGGAATCCGTCCTGAAACCGCGGCTGGCCTTCAGTTTGGCCTCGTCGTCGAAGAGCTCGGGATGACGGATATAGACCTCGGAGGCCTTGATGGCCAGAGGGGAGTCTAGGATGATGGGAAGATCCCTAGGAATTTTGTTCTCGTGCCAGGCCTGCGAGAGGAGGTAGAGGATCTCCTGGGTCCTCTCCACGGCGAAGGCGGGGATGAGGATCTTCCCGCCGTCTTTGATGGCCTCGTCTATCACCTGGAAAAACTCCTTCACGGTGCTCTCCAGATCCTTGTGCAGGCGGTTGCCGTAAGTGGTCTCCATGAAGATGAAGTCGGAACGGGCCGGCGATTCGGGGTCGGGTATGATGAGCTGGCCCCGCCTTCCCAGATCTCCGGAAAAAAGGACGCTCAAATCGTCCCCTCCGAAGCCGGTCTTAATCTGGACGCTCGCCGCTCCCAGGATATGCCCGGCGGTGAAAAATCGCGCCGTGAGGTCCGGGACTATCTCGATATCCTTGTTAAAGTCCAGAACCTTTAAAAGCTTCATGGCCCTCTGGGCGTCGCCGGAGCTATAGAGCGGCTCCACTTTATTCTGGCCCTGGCGGCTGTTCTTCCTGGTCTTCCACTGAGCCTCGTGCTCCTGGATATGCGCCGCGTCCTCCCAGAGGATCTCAAGGAGCTCCGCCGTGGCGGCGGAAGCGTAGACCGGACCCTTGTAACCGCTCTTGACCAAGCGGGGGACTAGACCGGAATGGTCCATATGGGCGTGGGTGACCACCACCGCCTCGACTTCCTGAGGCTTGTAGACCGGAGTGTTGAAATTTCTGAGCTCCGTCTGCCTGCCGCCCTGGAACAGGCCGCAGTCGAGCAGGGTGTAGCCCCCATGGGGATTTTCTATCTGAAAACAAGAGCCGGTCACAGTCCGCACGGCTCCGAGACAACGGATCTTCATACGCTCCTCTTGGGATAGCCGGACCGGATTCTCCGCTCCGGCTGAAAATAGGCTAAAATCAACCCTTTAAAAAATAATCCAAGAAGATCCGCTTTGCAAGCTAAATCTTGACGGGGTGATTTTGGCGTGGTCGCCGTGGATCCAACGAAAAAATGGAGCTCAAGCTCTGGCCAGGCCACCCCAACAAAGCGGGGGAAACACCGTCAAGCTATTTAAATGGAAAACGCCTAAGGAGAAAAAAAACCTTTAAGAATTATGAATAAATTTAAGTGTTAAAGATTATAATAAAAACAACCGCTCCACTTCCTAAAGCTAAACGTAAATTTAAAAAAATGGAAGTGAATTGACCTATGTGGCGAAGCGCGTTCCACGATTATAAAAATGAAAATAAATTCCATCAAAAATAATCGCTGAATTTAAAATTATAAAATTAATATTCAAAAATTGATTTCCCCATCATCATAAAAAAATCCTACGTGACTAATATTTGTGACATTATTAATTTTTTTTATCAAGAACTTTATTAATTTTTTTTAAACGTATTCTTGCCCATTTAGGAGTGAATGAAATTTTAAATGGGTGAAATTTTGTTCTTGTTGATAATGTGGCGCCTGTTTTCACCAGTAATTTCAGCAATTGGATGTAATATCTCAAAAGTTTTGGAGACATATCTTCTATGTATATTTTATCTAGGTGACCTATTGTCAATAAATGCATAAAAAAACCTTCTTCGTAACTTAATTGCGCGTATAACTCGGATTGCGGAGATAAAATAACTTCGCTTTTTATCGGGAGTAGGAGCGCGATAGAGGAACCAGTTACGCTTTTAAGGTGAAACTGATCATCTCCATCGCATTTATTGAGAAACCCAACACTTCTTTCATTAAAATAAAAAGGATCGTATGAAATCTCTAAGTATATGTTTTGAATAATGGAGGTAAGAGAGGAAAAAAAATTAAGAGGAATCGAGCGATTAGAAACTATCGGACCTTTGACTGATAATTCCATATCATACGGTTTATTCAACCAATTCGCCGTTCTTAATTCTTCCTTCAAATAATTCCTTTCATTACGTGACATTATCAATGTTAACTCGTCCCTCTCGTCAACCGGGGCCGCAATTAACGTGGAAATCTTCTTCTCCACTGACTTTAACAGTTTATTAATTTTATCTATAGGCCGCGGATATAATGTGGTAAAGCACATTTTACGATCCTTTCACCGGTTATGACCCGGTATTGTTTATTAAAAGTAAAAATGAATTAGCGAACTGAAAAAAACGTGAATAAAAAAAATGGTATCGGGATTCATACGGCGTTAAACTACGCTTGTAGAGTTGAAAGTAGGTCTGCTTCCGTAAAGAACACCCGTGGAATGGCTTCGGAATTGTGTTTACCCGAAACACTTGTATCCGCAGGGGCCGCGAGGCTTGCGAGCCGTCCGTTGGGATTATATAGTTGTTTAGAAGTTTATCGGCGCTGATACCATTTAAATATCGTCCTTTAGTTAAACCAACACGCGCCCCGCCTTATTTTTTCGACTTTCTCCTATACCATGGCGTGGCGGCTCGGGTAGCCGCGTCCAGAGTTTGAAAATTCGTCTCCTGTATGGCGGCCTCGGCCTCGGCGACCGCGTTCTTGAGTTCTTTGGTTTTATCGGTAAAAGCCGAGAGCAACGCCTTCTCTGAATTCGCCATCTTGTCCCCGAAGGACCTTAGACCTAGGGTTACGGTCTCTTTTATCGTATCGGAGGTGGCGGAAAGCCTCACCTCAAGATTATCAATCCCGCCGCGGAGAGCGGCCGCGCGCTCCTCCGCCGCTATACAGAGCCGCTCCTCTAAAGCCGCCCTCTCCCGGGACAGACCCGCTTTAATCTCCTTTTCCGAGACGGCGTTACTCTCCCGGAAAGCGCGCGTCAGAGCGGCCTCCGTTCGGGAAAGCTTCACGGTAAGAGATTGAGTTCCCTTGGCCAGCCTTTCGCTTCCCTTCTCTTCCAGTCTATCGAATCCAGCCTCCAAGGCGTCTATTTTAGACGACAGAGCGGCCGCCTTTTCGTCCGCGGCGGTGGCGAGGCGCTCCTCGAAGGATATTATCTCACGGGAAAGACCAGTTTTCAGCTCTCTTTCGGTGGCGGCGTGACTTTCCCGCAGGACTTCCTTTAACGCCGTCTCCGCGGCTCCGACTCTCTCACCTAGGGAGCCGGCCGCCCTCTCCATCATTTCATCGGCTTTGTCATCACGAACGGTTAGCCCGGCCTCGAGACCGCCGATTTTAGAGGAAAACAGGTCCTTCAAAGCGGCCTCGGAGGCGAGGATTTTACCCCCCAGCTCGCCGGATGCCCTCTCCAGTCGCACCTCGTCTCTTTTCTCCAAAGCGATAAGCCCGGCTTCAAAACCGCCGATGTTAGATGAAAACAGATCTTTCAAAACGGCCTCGGAGGCGAGGATTTTATCCCCCAGCGCGCCGGCCGCCCTTTCCAGTCTCACCTCGCCACTTTTGTCCATGGCGGTAAGCCCGGCCTCGAGAACGCCGATGTTAGATGAAAACAGATCTTTCAAAGCGGCCTCGGAGGCCAGGATTTTAGCCACCAGCGCGCCGGCCGCCCTTTCCAGTCTCACCTCGTCTCTTTTCTCCATGGCGGTAAGCTCGGCTTCAAAACCGCCGATGTTAGCTGAAAACAGATCCTTCAAAGCGGCCTCGGAGGCGAGGATTTTATCCCCCAGAGCTCCGGCCGCCCTCTCCAGTCTCACCTCGTCTCGTTTCTCCATGGCGGTAAGCTCGGCTTCAAAACCGCCGATGTTAGCTGAAAACAGATCTTTCAAAGCGGCCTCGGAGGCGAGGATTTTATCCCCCAGAGCTCCGGCCGCCATCTCCAGTCTCACCTCTTCTCGTTTCTCCATGGCGGTAAGCTCGGCTTCAAAACCGCCGATGTTAGATGAAAACAGATCTTTCAAAGCGGCCTCAGAGGCGAGGACTGTCCCCGCCAACGATCCGGCCAGCATATCCAGCTTTTCCCCATCCCTTTCGTGCATACCGCTTAAACCGGCTTCCAGAGCCTCAATTCTCTTTGATAAGGCGTTCCCGAGCCTGAGTTCCGCCGAGGCGATACCGTCATGAAGACCGGCCGTCGCTTCACGCAGAGCCGGCGCGAAAGACCCTGTAACTGTGGCCAGCTTTTCATCCAGCTCGGCCGTCATCCGGACGCTGGACGCGGCAAACGATCCCTCGATCGCGGAAAGTCTCTCTCCTACGGTGTCAAGCCTCTCTAAGGAAGCCGCGGACGCAGACTCTGAAACAGTAAGGCGGGAGGCAAGCCATTGTCCCAGTCCGTCTATCCTTTCAGGAAGAGCGGCCGAAATCCCCGCCGTTTTTTCAGCTGAAGCGGAAACGGAGGCGTAAATACCGGCCGTAGAGGAGTTAATTGTCTCTTCAAGCAAAGCCAATCTTTGCTCTAGCCGATCATATATCCCTGATGATAGGCTGTAAACCTTATCGTTAAGGGAGTCGATTTTCCCCATCAAGATAGAGAGGGAGGTCTGAACACGGTCGTCCGCCGTTCTTACCGCCTCGGAAAGCGTGCGGGACAGCTCGAAGTTCGCTCCAAGCGTCTCGGTAAGGGAGTGTAACTGAATCAGAGCGTTATCTAGCGACTGCGTCTGACGGCGAGATATTTCAGCGAGTTCATCTCTTAAAAACCTCACCTCGTAAGTGCTTTTCTGAAAAGCATCCTCAACCTGACTCCTGACATCGTCTTTTCGCGCCAGTTTCTCCACCCAGGGCGGCTTCAAGGCGTGAAGCGCATCCTCTATACCCTCCAAGAGGTATTTCGTATGTTTATCCGTAGCGATTATTACTCGATCCATTAATTCTTCCATAAATCATAACTTCCTTTACTTTCTTTATTTATTTATACAACTTAACTTACACTTTTTAAACTTTCATAAGCTCCTCCACGAATGCTGAAATGTTATTACCATCCGATATTTTCTTAAATTTTTCTATGAATTCGGTGTTTTCCAGGATTTTTAAAGGATAATCGTTACGCAGGTACAAGTCACCCAAAATAGAAATTCCCAAATCAGTACAATTTACCAGTACGGAATCAAAGTGGACGGGCAGATTAGCGGATGGTAAGATATTTTTCAGGTAATTAAGATTACCAATAAAACCTCTAAATATTTCATTTTGTGATACGCCGCGGTCTTCGATAACGCTTAACATCTGGAAGACAAAAATACGACGTCCGGCAATCTTTAGAAGTCTATATATATCTCTTTCCAGTTTAAGTTTTTCGGCTGACTGAGACATATGTTTTACATCGTCCAAGTAAAACATGGAAGAATTTTCAATAGTTTGGTCGTCAAAGTATTTTAAGATATTTTTAGTCCGCTCCGCTTTACTGACGCTTACGGAATTTCCATCGACCATAAGGACTGATAAAGGCGGCAGACCTTCATATGGAGCTGGAAATTCCACGCATAAAATCCTGGAATCGCTTTTATCTGGGTGGAAGGAAGCGATTTTATCTTGCTCGACTGAACGTCCTTCCGTGTAATCGAACCAGAAATTGTCGAGGAAGCTACCGGTCCAGTATGGATCTTTGGCAACTATGACAGCTCGAGCGGATCTTTTATCCTTGTCGAAAAGAAAATAGTTTCTCGCGCACAATCTAGCAAATGCCCCGGAAGAGCTTGCGAATTTCGCAATTTTCAACGCCGCGGGATTGGTTTCATAATTTAGCGTTTTGTTTTTCACGATCGATTCGGGCATTCTCTTTTCTTTTCTTTTCTGTAAAATACGGAAGATGGTATAATTATTTTCATATCGGATTAAAACACCATAAATTTAATCTTAAGTTATTCGGGGATTTCGAAATGCCGAACGATTATTATTTTCTACCCTCTTCAAATGTCTTACAGCAGTCATTTGTTTTGCAGCGCCCATGTGATATTTGTTCAATCGCTCTACGTTGTCATCTAAATTCTCGAGAAATGAATAAACATGGTTTTATATGACGAAAGATGGATGAAAAACAAGGCTTGAAAATCTCATTCTTTTTCATAGACGACCAAATTGTCACGATGAATCACCTCATCGGAATGACAATAACCAAGCTCATCTAAAATATCCTGGGAACTTCGTCCCATGATGGAAATCAATTCATGCGAGGGGTAATTAACCAGGCCCACGCCCAGGGCGCCGGAAATGCCTTTTTCCACAATGGAGACGGCGTCTCCCGCCAGAAACTGACCTTCCAGGGAAGTGATCCCTTTGGGAAGCAGACTCTTCCCAGCCTCCCTGATGGCTTTGGCGGCCCCCTCATCCACGACCACCACTCCTTTGGGTCTGGCGGCGAAGGCGAGCCAGTGCTTACGGGACCCCCGTGGCTTCTGCGATGGTTTGAAATAGGTACCCAAATCCTCCCCGTCCATGAGTCTAGGTAGGATGTCCCTGGTAAGACCGTTGGCGATGATGCTGGGCATGCCCCGTTCGGCAAGGCGGCCGGCCGCCCTCACCTTGGTGTACATTCCACCGGTGCCCATGGAGGAGCCGCCTTTATCGCCGGCTTTGGCCAGGATGGCCGGACTTGTCTTTTCCACGAAGGTGATGAGCCTGGCTTCGGGATTTTCCCTTGGATCCTTCTCAAAAAGACCGTCCTGATCGGTTAGATTGATAAAAATGTCGGCCTCGGATAAAGAAGCTACAAGGGAACCCAGAGTGTCGTTGTCACCGAATTTCAATTCATCCAAGGCCACCGTGTCGTTCTCATTGACAACAGGGATCACCCTCATCTCTAAAAGGGTGAAAAGGGTGTTTTTAGCGTGTATGAAACGGTGGCGGTCGGCTAAATCGTCGGCAGTCAAAAGTATCTGGGCGACTCTGATATCGTGGGTGGCCAGGGCCTTTTCCCAGGCCGTCATCATGGATACTTGGCCAGCCGCCGCGTAGGCCTGTTTATTTTTCAAATTGAGGCTCCTGGAGTTGTTTTTAAGTTTCTTCTGACCGGCTGCCACAGCTCCCGAAGAAACCAAGACGATCTCCATGCCCCTGCGGCGCAGTAAATCCACCTGCCCCGCCAGAGCCCTCAGGCGGTCCAAGGCCAAGCCTTGGTCATTGCAGATGATCCTGCTGCCGGTTTTCACCACCAGGCGGCGGATTTTTTTCACATCGAAGCGGTTATCCATGAAATAACTCTTTTCAACCATCCAAAACAAAGGAACGCCGTCTTCCGCTGACGCCGTTTTCCGCTCCCTCCCCGGGAAGAAACCGCTCGGAGTCGAAAGGCCGGAGAGGAGAAAACGCTTTTTTTTGCTGCGGAAATATGCGCATAATTGAATTATTAAGGCGGGACGCCCCGCCTAAACATTGACAAACGAGGGAGTTTTTTTCATCGGGGAAGTAGATGAAAACGCAAGGATTTCAACGGCCGGGCGGCTAGTCGCTTAGAGAGGCGGGCTCTGGGGCGGCGGCGCGGTTACCGCCGCTCCTTACTGGTATAGTCAAAAGATCGTTTTCCCAGACCATGTAATCAGACCTGTCGCGCAAATAGGGGTTGAGCCTTAATAGCGCGTCGGTAGTGGTGTTGTGTTTTTTGGCTATCTGCGATAATGTGTCGCCTCTAAGCACCTTGTACACCCTCTGGCTGGCGGAGATCTGCGAAGGCGTTCCCTCCCCGGATGGGCTTTCGGCTCCTTCAGTCTGGAGAGAGACGAGCCGCTCCCCGCCTTCCTCCGCCCCGCTTTGGGGATTCGCCAGCTGATCGAGCTGATCCAGCACCCTGTCCTTTTCACGATAAACATTGTCGAGAGCCCTGTTGAGGATATCCGCCTCGCCTTTCAAGGATTCCAATTCAGCTTCCAACGCCTCAGTCTCATTGCGGAGGCTCTGGAGCTCCTCATCTGAAACGGTTGAACAGGCGGAAAAAATCAAGGTTATAAGTACTATGAAGACACGTAAAAGCGGCAAAAATGAACCTCACAGGAACAATATCTTGGGCCCAAAATGTAAATGCTTCCGTTGGCTGAATACCGGAAAGCAATTTATGAAAGTTCCAGACATCCGGAGAGAAACTCAGGCGTCTATTTTACTCTACTCAGCCATGATTTGTCCAGCGGAAAAACACAAAAGTTGTTAATAACACACCAATAAATGTAATAAAGGCATTATATTATTTATATTAAATAATATTAATTGACATAAATATAAAATATTAAATAAAAGAATATAAAAATGAACTTTAATTTAAATTAAGATCTAAATTTGAGAAAATTCATGTTTTTTATCAGCAAAATATCTATCTGTTAAACATGGCCATTAATCAGAAAAATTTGAAATAGCGCAAAAATATTCGCCAAACGCGCGTCCTAATCTGTAATCTCTCGCGATATTGGTTCCGGATAAATTTTTTTGCTCATTTCTCCTCCTATTTCATTACAACTACCTCATATTCTATAAGCTTTCTATCATTTTTTAATCACAGACGCTTTACATGTTGTTTGAAAAAATAGTGAAACAACAATATAAGCAAGTATCGGGAAATCCGATTTCCTTTACGTGGCCAGCTTGAGGCATTAAACTATGTTAAAGTGTAAACACCGCGCCATTGAAAAAAACATGGAAAAGACAGCACATAAAGATACGCGACAAATAGAGGATAATAAATATGCCAAATCGTGCGGATATTTTAGTTTTAACTTTTATAAAATAGCCATTGTCATCGCAGAGTGAACAAAAATTTTGGTGGTTTTAAAAAAGAGTTATCAATTTAATTTTTAAAACTTATATCATCAATCTAAAAAGGTAAATCGTCAATATTTTTCAATCACAAAAAATTTAAAATAAAAAAATGAGTTATTAAAAATAACGTTCTTAAGTTGAAATAAAATCAAATTCAATAAATTATTAAATTTCTCCTTTTGGAAATAGATTAAATTTATTAACGAAATGCACCGGTTTTAGTGACAGTTTGGAATTCCTTAGACCTGGGAGCCCCAGATCTTGTTCTCTATTGACATACTGAGCATCAGGGAAAAACATACCGCAAAAATTTGAAAAAACAGCCACATATATACCTCTTATGTCCGGATTGCCCTTCTCAACATGCACCACAATTGTGTCCTCATTCAACATCTCGCCAATGGAAAAACCTTCAATTCTCCCGTTAACCTTGACAGCGAGTCCTGATACCTCGAGCTCCTCGAAATTATTCAAAAGTTCGGATATAGCCGCCTTTTCCATAATAAGGTGCGAACTTGAGGAACCTTGTTCAACTTTATTGTCCATCCACCTATCATCCAGCGACATCAGCTCCGGAAATAATTCACTGGTTATCCGAGCGAATTCATGAGGATAGTTGTTGCGGAAGTAGTTATAGTGGTTTTTCTTCTGGTGCATGATCCTTCCCGACAGGGTTATGAGCTTGTTATTTGAATAAACATAATCGTCATTATCTCTGTCCGGAACGATCAGCCAGCCAGGGCGCTCTTGGCTGATGAAATCCTTACAATTTTCGGGAACCCTGGAAAAAAAGGGAGACTCCATACAGTCAGCGAGAAAATCCCAGGCCTCCGGCGACTTATAATCCCCCAAAGGCGGAAGGCAGAAGGGTTTCGCCTCCTTAGGATCCGCCATGACGCAAAGCGAGTCGCCCAGCCGCGCCCAAGTGAAATTATAATAATGACGCCAAATAAAAAGATTGGTGAAATTACAATCTGATGCTGATAAGGGGTATTTTTTTTCATATTCGATAAACATTGCCCTATCATTTAAACTTAAAGGCGTAAAGGATGGCATACATTACCTTTAATTATAATATTATATAGAACGGATTGAATGATACCGCTGGTAATGAGGTCAAAATCACACCGCCGCATGGGCGCTGTATAGCCCACAAAACAAACATTATGATAGTTTTTAAACTATTTAGCAAGTTTTTTGATGAAAAAAAATGGGGGTTAAACTTATTCAGATTTAAAAAAAGCATGTCAAGATTGGTAAAACAAGAATGGGATGAATGAATAACGACGACGGTGAGTGAAACGCTTATGAATTATCTTACCCGGATAAATCGTTAACAAATTAAAAACATTATTCGTTTATCAAGCCCGATTTTCTGGCTGGAAAACATTTATGGAAAAACGATAACAGAAGATATGGGATAATCAACATAAATATAAATTTGATTAATAAAATCAATTTATTTGATTTTAAACATCAAAGCTCCAATCTGCTTGGATACCAGAGCGCGGTTTTGATATTATTTTTAAATCCGGTTTTTCTCAGAGCGGTCAGATATATATCGAGCTGCTTATCATAGCTTGGGTTATCGTGAGCGCTTGAAAGTTTATAATCAACAAGATATCCGTCTCCGCTTTTTTCGATAAAGAAAAGATCAATCACTCCGTTAAGAAAAATAGGGCCGTTTCCGAACTCGTCCTCGTCAAGCTTCACCCACACAGGCAATTCACGGAAAACGGGAAGATTTTCTTTAAACGAGAGGGAAACGGACTGGCCTATATCGCTTTTTAAAAAGTCGAGGAAGGCGTATGTTATAAATGATATATCCTCATCATCAGGGTTGTAACATAACTCATCAGCTTTAATTTGAATCAGTTCGCGAATTTTTTCAGAATCGGAGGAAAAGTCAGTTACCTCCATGACACTGTGAAAAAGCGTGCCCCGTTCGGAGGGAAGGAGATTGCCAAAACTGGCTCTGGGTTGGGAAGCATTCAGATAGGCAGGCATTTCCGAGTTTTCTATCGAAGCTAGAAGGCTTTCGATGCTTTTCGTGTTATTAGGGTCTTTAAGCGATGAGTGAAGAATGGAATATGTCGTCACGCTTAACGACAAATGCCCTCCGCGGGGAGGCGATTTAACCATTTGTATATCGAAATTTTTAAAATCGTCAGTGTAATTAAAAGAATTGACAACTACTTCTTTCTTTTTTAATAAATTTTTATCATCGCGGTAAAAATGGTCTTTTTCAAGCATTTCTGGATTGGTGAATTCGCCTTCCTCAGTGAATCCGGTCGCATGGCAAGCGGCGAAATCTTTAATCGGAGGATAGACGCTAAGATTTCCTAGCCAGGATCCGTTATCGGAATAGTTTAACTTATTATTACTTTCATCTCCGTTTAGATCCTTTACGACACCGCCCTTATCAGCTTTTGTGTACTTCTTCGATTTTTTATCTCTTTCATCTAAAAGTTGTTTATTTTCTTCTCTTTTTTTCAGCTGGCTATCGCCCGGTGTAAGCCCTATAAAAGCTAAATGATCTCGGGCTCTAGTCGACGCCACATACAGGAGTCTTTTATTTTCAGCGGATGAAAATATTTTGTTTTCTTCCTGGAGCGTATTATAACCGCTTGTCTGAATACTTTTCTCTAAACCCGTTACAGGAAATTGCAGGGCCACCTCGCCCGCGTCGCTGATAAAGATTCCTCCTCTATCATGGCTGGGCTTAGCGTCGGCTTCCGGTACGATGACCACCTGGGATTGAAGTCCTTTTGATTTATGGACGGTCATTATATTTATCGCTCCGGTTGAAGGTTCTCCAGCCAGAATATCCTCATCTTCATCGGAGTCTCCTTCATATTCGGCGCTGGAAAGACTTCGTAGCTCTTGATCGACAATATCCACGGAGGAAAATGGAGACGCTGGATCGTTTAAGGGACGCCCTTTAAGCTGGCTTAAAAAGAATTGAACGTCTTTCACCCTCTTAGGAGATCCTAAAGGGCCTCCTATTATAAGAGGAAGGAGTTTTCTTTCTTCCAAGATATGCTCGATAATTTCCCCAGGAGACCTTCTAAAGACGTGCTTTTGAACTTTATTGAGTAGAGTTCTCAAATCTTCCAAAACCTGGATATCCTCCTCTTTAATCCCAGCGGGAAATTTTTTAAAGGGAGTTTTAAACCATTCAGACAACGGTATTAATCCGTTAGAGAACTTAAGTTCCGACTTCGGAACTCCGGGGTAAGACAGTTCGGTCAGAGTGTCATTGCAAACAGGTCCAAGAGGCGATCCGAGGAGAAGCGCCAGGTGATAGTCAGGCGCTCTTCCAGCGAGATACAGATAAGCGGCGGAAAGACCACGGATCTCGGGAAGGCTGTAAAGATTCCGTGATTTCACTATATGGCAGGGCCATCCCTCCTTAAGGAGGGCCTCCTGATAGGCTCTGGCGTTGGTTTTACGCCTCAGGAGGATGTAAACGTCGCCGCACCTGCTTGGTCGCGGAATTTCGTCATCGGAATTCTGTTTTTTATCGGCTACTTTGATTTCTGTGTTCGGATCAAAGAGGGTTTTGAGGTAAAATGTGAGTAGTTTCAATTGTCTATCGATTTTCAGCGTTTGTTCTTTGCTTTTATCAGCATCTTTATTGCCTAATAATAAGGCCAAATGAGGGGTATCGTAATGGTTTGGCCTTTCAGGGAACTGGATGCTATATCCTTCTTCTAAATAGGTAGTGAAAAATCCGTTAAAAAAGCTTATGAGCCCGCTTTGCGAGCGGTAGTTCCGATCCAGGGTCAAAGCGTCGCCCCCGGCGTTTTTCAGCCTTTTTTCCAGCTCCAGCATAATCGCGGGCTCGGCTCCGCGGAAGCGGTAAATGCTTTGCTTGGGGTCGCCTATGACTTTAAGTTTCGGGGGAACCGCTGTGAAATCAAGATCGCCGAATGTAGTGTTATTTTCCGTCTCAGGCGCCAGGATAAGAGCGATGATATCGGCCTGCAACCTGTTTGTATCTTGAAATTCATCAATCATGACTAGGGAGAATTTATCCCTTTCCGCCTTGCGCACGAAGGGAAATTTAATCAGAATTTCTCTCGCGTAATACAACATATCGTCGTAGCTCAAAAGCCCATTTAAGATACGGTACTCACGCAGCCTTTTTATCATCAGATTCGTAAGCGAGCAAAAACTGGAAAGAATCACGGCCGACATGTCCGCGCAGTAATGTGTTTTAAGGGAATTTAAATCTTCAATTAAACTATTTTTTAATTCTTTTATCTCCGGCCCTCCGCAATTTCCTTTAAAAAAATCCAATAGCGAAGTTAGCCGGTTAACGATAAAGGGATTACTTATATCAACGCTATGCGGAAGAGTTGTTATGATGTTGTTCACCAACCCGGCGCCTTCCAACCACTTCCGGGAAGTGTTTGACTGATTTTTAATAGCGGCCAAATCGTTTGCCAGCGATGCGGATAGCCTGGGGATGCGCTCCGTTAGTTCGGTGAAATTTTCCTGATTTTCCAATTTAGGCCGTAATTCATTCATGCCCCAGGATGAAGCCAAAGCGAGGGCGCGGACGAGCCAGCCTCTAAGAGACGCCGATCTGTCCAGGGAAAGGGGTACGACTTCTAAAATTTTTAAAAGATCAAAGTTTTTCTCGTGGATTAAATCAGCCAGAAGCTCGTCAATTTCTTCCCCTTGATCATCGGATATGCTAAAATTTTCGGTAAGTCCTATTAAATGCGCATGCCTTGTCACCAGACCCAGAGCGTAGGAGTGGATCGTGCCGATCTCGGTTTGAGATAAAAACCTACTGGCCCTCTCCCAGAGGGAGCGGCCAACGGTGTCGCCGGTATTCTGACATCCCTCCAGCTTTTTTTTCACTTTTTCCTGAAGCCGCTCCTTCATTTCCGCCGCGGCTTTCTCCGTGTATGTCAGCGCCAGGATTGATGTTATCGGGCGCGTTTCCGGATCTTTTTCGATGAATTTCACAATGTATTCAATCAAAGTGTGGGTCTTCCCGCTCCCGGCTCCGGCGGTCACCACCAGATTTTTCTCCGAGGCGAGAACCTTCGACTGCGATTCGTTAAATTCGCTCATCCAAACATCCTCCACACACCGCTCTAAAAGAGCAGCCGCCGCAGTTTTCCTCGTCATAGACGGGTTGTATGGCGCCAGTCAAAATCTGTTCAAAAATGTTTGCAAATATTTTTCTATCGCCGGCATTTACTTCTACTATCGGATCGCACGTTCGAGGATCAATGAATTCGAAGAATCCTTTAACCTCGATATCCTTCTTTCCGGTCTTAAAACTCTTATCTTCCGCGACCACCATGGTGTAGAGCTGCACCGGATAGTTTACCGGATCATCCTGTTCTAAATTTTTATACCTATCAGATCCCCTCGTCTTGTAATCAATCACACGGTATCCCCCGTTTTCTCCCTCTTCAATCCGGTCGATTCTTCCTTTGAGGTAAAACTCCGTTTTTCCCTCTTTCACAAGGAAGGGCGGATTGGAGGAGTCATTGTCGAAGGGCCATTCAAGTCCCTTGATTTTTTTTCCGATAAGATTTTCCTGCCTGGAGTGCCAAGAACGTAAAGCGCTTTTTACTTTAACTAAAAAAGACTTGAAGGCGGGTTTGCGACCGATTGCGAAGCTTTTCTCCATATCTTCGGCCGTTTTGGTGAAAATTTTTTCCAGACGGTCGAATTCCAGATCTTCCGGATTCGGATTCGGTTTCATAAGAGGCAGAAAAAACACTCTTAACGTGTTATGGAGCAGGTTCCCCTCCTCCAGGGAGCTGAAATCGCCCGTTCCGCCTTCCCAGTTTGAAAGTTTTAATACATGGCCGTACCAAAACGATCTTGGGCATTTCTTGTATTCCTGAAGCATCCTGATGGAAATTAGAGGACGGCCATTGTAATTATTTTTTTCAAGCGAGGCCAGCCAGGCCTTCAGCTGCTCTTTCCGCATGCTTTCGGCCTCAGTTTCCTGCATCCTCTCAAGGCTCTCCCTTCTCCTTTCCATGTCTTTAAACAAATCCCTCTTCCCGTCCTTAAACAGGCGTCCGTATTCCCGGGCGGCCGACTCTTTGTCGGGAAGGTTCGCCAAATACAGCATAAGCTCGTCGTAATCCCTGATCTTATCGGCCTTCGGGGGGAGAGGCCAGTCTCGTTTAACCCTTCTGGGCTCTCCCTTTTCGAACATGCTTTCTATGCTGTCTAAAATGGGCGAGGGCAGGAGGGTCCTTTTATTGTCATCCTGGCGGTGCCAGGATAGGGTCACTTTTTTCGCCTGGGAAAGGGCCCTGGTAAGGATCTCCTCTTCGCTCTGATACCTCTCGGCCGCGCTGGACCACAGCCTGCGGCCCAGAATGTTGGAAAGCGAGACAATGAAATCCTCGGGAAAATAGCTGGATTCGGCCTGGGCCCTGGGGTATACCTTATCGTTTAGACCCAGTAAAAAAAGCTCGTCAAAGAAGGCCCCGTGGAGATCCCGGTATCTGAGAAGATGAACCCCCTCCCCCCGACTTTCCTCACTATCGATGTTTATATTCAGGGCCTTCTCCAGGAGCAGGCGGAAGAACTTCAAACCGGGAGTCGGCGCCTCGGAGGAATTTCTCAGGGCGTGAAAAAGCGCCGTGAGAACGTCCATAAAGGCCTTCGCCGCGACGGCGTCTTTTCCGGCGTTTCTTTCGAAGCCACTCCCTCCCCCGTCTTCCTCCGAAGTTCGGCCCCGCTCTTCCGCCGCCCCCCACTTGAACTCCTTGAGGGCGCTCCGGAACCTGGATTCGAATTCCCGCCAGCCTCCGGAGGCGGCGAGCTCTTCACCGGCCTTTTTTATAGCCGTAAGGTTCTTCTCCGTCTCCAGAACCCTGAAATCTCCGGTTTTCCGGTCCGCGCCGGCCTCGACCTCCCCGTAGAGCTTAAAGTAGTCGAAGAAGCCCATCCCTCCGCGGTCGTCCACGATATTGGAATCGTAAAGGGCTTTAAGCGGCACCCCGCCTCGGCTGAAACCAAAATAAGGGGATTCCAGGATCTTTATCACCCGGCTCAGCTCCCAGCGCGAGTCCCAGAGGTAAAGGAGGGACAGCGCCGCCGCGACGGGAGGCTCTCCGGCCAGAATATCCCCTTTTTTCCGGCGGAAAAAGAAACCGAAACGCCTGGCCACGTCTTCTAAAGCCGGGCCGAAAACCTCGAGCGAGGGAACGGCCACCGCCAGCTTATGGGGAGCCGCGCCCTCCCGCAGCAGCTTTTTCAGAGCGCGCCCCGCCTCCTCGGCCTCGTGATAGAGGGTGGGAGACTCGACAAAAGTCAGGCAGTCAGCCGGGACCAGCTTCTCGGGCTTGGATCCTGGGTCGAAGAGATGGTTGGTCACCCGGTGGAGAGCCGCGGGACACTCCGGCCGTTCCGGCGTCTCGGGATCGGTCCAGCTCAGCCTTATCTCCGATTCGCTCCTATCGCTTAAGTCCAGAACCAGCCCCAGACTCTGATAGCCCCTGATGGAGGCTCTCTTTTCCGAGGGGATGTAGGGCGGGGGAGCCAGCCGCAGCTCCACGCGCTCCACCACCCCGGTGAGTTTCTTGAGAAACTCGGCTTCAAAGGGGGAGAATCGGTCCGCGTGCTGGCAGTAGACGACTCTGACGCCCTTCAGGGCCTCGAAGGGCCTGCCTTTTTCCAGTTCGGAAAGCAGAAGGCGCCTCACGCTGACATCGTCTTGAAAAGCGGCCAAAAATTCCTCGTACTCCCGTCCCAGCCGGGCCACCACCCGGGACAGCTCACGGGGCTCGGCCATCTCCACCTCTTCCCAGGAAATGCCGGAGAGGCGCAGCCGGTCCAAGCCGTCCGCGAGCTGCTTGGTCAGATCCATGAGCCGCGACTCGGCGGGCTCGCCAGGAAGCCCCAGGACGCTCCAGAGCGATGGAGCCAGCTGGTAGAGTTTGAAAAATTTATGCCAGGGCCCGATCTCCCTGGGCCTCAGCTCGCTGGCCAACTGAGCCTCCAGCCTCAGAAAGGAGAGCACCTTCGGGCCCAGGACGGCCCCCTTCTCTTCCAAGATCTCTTCAATGATCTGGCTCCGGACCAGGGCGCTGGGCACAAGGATCAGCTTGTCCTGGGGAAAGAAGGGGGTGTCGAAAAGGGTTTTCCAGTGGGCCATCATGCTTACCGTGAAGAGAAATCAGCCTTAAAGCGAACATTGTAACACAGATTTCGAATAATATGTCCACTTAGGTCCCGATAGCGGCGGCCAGATTGATTTTTAAAAAATCGAATCACCACCGGCCGACTCCAGGGATAGGCCGGGCTTAGGAGGCTTGGGATCCTGGAGGGAAACTTTTTTTAAAATTAAAATCATGTGCTTGTCAACCTCTTTTTATTAAATATTACCCCGGCGGATAATAATTAGAAAGGTAAAAGGAAGAGATTCCCTTTAATACGTGATTATTTTCCAATATTTAACCGCCGGGGCAATAGTTATCTCAACGCGCTGAATTCCAGCCTATTATCATGATTGTTTTACCAGCTATCACACACAATGCGATACGAGAATCCTTCGCCTACAAATTCATCGTCATCCGTGAAGCCGTTAAACAAATAGCCAGATTCAACCCTTCCGTCATGGAACAAAATCCCGATCACCTAATTGTTGGAAGCTTTTATAACACGCGATATCCTCCTCCACGAATATAACCAAATCGCTCCCCAATCTCTCTGGAATACCATCACCCGCAATCTTCCTGACATGCGCCACGCCGCTAAATAACAAGTAAACTCCATGATAACAATCCTCCTTTTCTCGAAAATTCTTCCGCGAAACAGAAAAATAATAGTGTATGGATGACGCGTACGCAAAAAGTCTGGCGCGAAAACACTAAGAGAGGCGTTATGCTAAATATAGTATATATTGTAACTAACACATAGCACTTAAAGTAGTGGTTTTCTTTTAACCAATAATCTCAGAGGTTTTTGCGCTCGCTTCAAAGACGAAATAACCCCTTCTTTTTGAAGAAGTTCATATTTTTTCCTTGATCTGAAGATTTTTTTGTGCTATATATAATTTTAAATAATTATATTGTTATGTTTTTTTCATTTTATAAATTTTTATTAATTTAGAAATCATTAATTTTAGATATATAGTTAATTTATTTATTTCCTTTTGATTATAATATTACTCCGACGGTTAAATATAAGGAACAGTCAGGAATAAGGACAGGAATTCTGACTAACATTATGCCAACTTTTATCCGCCGGGGTAATAGTGATATTTAAGAAATTATTCAATTCATCAATTGCTAATCAAGAAACTCTGGAGAAAAGGGGTGAATCATGGATTATCCAGAAAATTTAATTGTCACTTGGGGAAAAGAAACTGTTGGTTTTTTACATCAAAAACCTAAACAAGGTAGTTTTACCTTTCAATATGATGATAATTGGCTCGATAATAACTTTCCTCCCATCTCCTTTTCTTTGCCTCTTAGAAACGAACCTTATAACTGGGAAGATTGTATTAATTTTTTTCAGAATTTAATACCGGAAGGTGATTCTTTAAATAATATCGCCACGTATAAAAGATTATCTACAAACAATATTTATGACTTTTTAAGACGTTACGGCAAAGAATGCGCCGGAGCGTTGATAATTCATGATTCAAACGAAGAGATAGATTATACAAATCATACATATATTGACGTAACCGACCAAATATTGGACGCTATCTCCAATCCGAAGAAAAAAGACATTAATCTACTCGTTTTAACCAATGCGAGATTATCTTTAGCCGGCGCTCAAAATAAACTTCCCGTTCTTTTTAAAAAAGACAAATTTTACATACCGGCCAAAGATTCCATCGCCGCTACAACTCATATCATTAAACCCGCTTCTACCAGATTTAAAAAATTACACATTAATGAAACTTTTTGTATGAAACTCGCCGAAGAATTGGGCCTTCCCGTGGCCAAATCGGATATATTAACTATAGATAAAGTGGATATTTACATTACTGAAAGATATGATAGAAAAATTATGTATGACGGCACTATTCAAAAATTGCATCAAGAAGATTTTTGCCAGGCGTTAGGTTATCCTAACTCCAGAAAATACGAATCCAGCGGAGGTCCCGGCATAAAACAATGTTTAGATTTTATCATAAATAATGATATCAGCGATCAAACAACGGCTAAACTAAATTTTTCCAAACTCTTGATTTTTAATTTTATTATTGGCAATTGCGATGCGCATGCTAAAAATATTTCAATATTATATGATTTTGATGATAAAAATATTATCAATCATAGTCTGGCTCCTTTTTATGACCTTGTTTCCACAAAAATCTATAAAAACTTATCTCGCGAACTTGCCATGTTCATCGGTAAAACAAAGGAACATGGATTACTTAGCAAAGAATCCATTAATATATTAATAGAAGATCTCCAATTTGAAAAAAAAGATTTTGGTGAAATGGCGTTTTCATTTATTCAAAATATTCAAAATTCAGTCCGAAAAATTATGAAAATATACAGTTCCCATGATGAAATATGTAAATTTCAGAAAGTTCTATACCGTATTATAAATACTAATTGTAAACTTTTTCTGAATCCCTTGCATAAACTATTACATTCACCAAAAAATAGACCTAGACCTTAGTTATTATCCAAAAATTTAGATGTTTGTTTTTAATATTTATATCTAATTTATTCACACGTTCCATGACTCCCGCGGTACGGATACGACTAAATGAAACGATATTCGGATCTTTGCCAGAATTTTTAGTATTACTCCAGTGGTTAAAAGTTAGAAAAATAAAATGAAATTGTCGCCCTCAATACATGATTTTTTCCTAATATTTACCATCCTGGATGATATTTTGAAATAATATCTTTTATTAGAACTTGTTTTTCATATTCGAAATTGACGCTCATCGGAGAAAAACTTCCGTAGTTTTAATTTTATAAATTATTTAGCTAACGGACTATACGCTGTTGATAATTTCTTCCTAATTTAGTAAGAGACTCCCCCGCGATTTTCGCCGGTCGACTTTCCATAGACGAGTGAAAAGCGCCTTAGGCCGATTTCAGGGAAAAAGGATCACCCGCCCGGTGTGCGGACGCCTCCGTCCGTAACAGTCATCCGGTTTAAAACGGCTCCATCCCAGTAAAAAAATCTCCGATAAAGCTCCGCGCGCTCCACCGTACCTCCGCTTAGGCCAACGCCTCCTCTTTAGGATTGATGTTCCTGACAATCAAATTTGGCTTGATTTTGACAATAGAGTTTGTCCCGATTTTGCTAATAACCTTGTTTAAGCAAGTCAAAATGCAGGAATTTGTCGCATTAATTATCTATTGACGCGACTGTAAAAAATTTCTGATGTTTGAAGACTTTAAAATAACACGCTATATAGTGTTCGGTAAATATTTTTCAAAACCAGACTTTTCGCAGACGCGTCAAATCTAAAAAAATTCACCCCCCCCTCGCCCGAAGGGCGAACCTGGGCGCCCCCTCGACCTTTCAAGCGGGAAAAATTCATCTAGGATTGTTTACCGGTGTTTTCACCGGGCTTCCGGCCAGACGGCCGCGTGGGTGTCCGCGCCTTCCAGCTTAACCTCGTTTAAAACCGCCTCTCTGAAATCGACCTCCCTCAGAACCGCTTTTTTGAGGTTCACCTTGGTGAAGTCGGCGCCCTTTAAATTCGCGCGCCTTAGATCCGATTCCCGCATGTCGGTGCCGAAGACGTAGCAGTTCTCCAAATTGGCGTCCACAAGAGAGACCTTCTTCATGGCGGAGTCGAAGAGGTAGGCGTCGGCTAAATCCGCCCCGTCAAGCGACGCCATCACGAAATTGGCGAGCACGAAGCGGGCCCCGTTCAAAACGGCTCCGTTAAGGTCGGCTTTGAAAAACCTGGGCTCGTAGAAAAAGGAGTCCGTGAGATCGGCGTTTTTCATGGAAACGCCCCTAAGATCCAAGCCCTTTCCGTAGACCCAGCGGAAACTCGCCGAGTTTAGAGAAGACCAGCGAAGAGCGCTGTTTAGCATTTTAGAACCGGAAAAATCCGCCCCGTCCAAATTGGCCCGGGAAAGCCTCACCCGGTTGAAGTAGCTCTCCTGGAGATCCGCCCCCTCCAGAACGGCCCCCCTCATGGAGGAGTGGGAAAACACCGAGCGGGACAAATTGGCCCCCCGCATGACGACCCCGCTCAAGTCGGAGTCCACTATCCGCGCCTTTTTCAAGACCGCCCCGCTGAAATCGGCCTCCTTCATCCTCACCTGGCAAAAGGAGGGGTCGCTGAAGACGGCTCCGGTGAAGTCGCTGCGGGAAAAGTCGGCCCCCTCGAAGATTATCTCCCGAAACCGGGCGAAACGCAGATCGAGTCCGCTTAGATCCGCCCAGCTTAGATCCTGCATGAAGAGCTCCAAGCGGTCGCCCTCCAAGCCTCCGGAGGAAAGCCAGCGGCGGTGGCTTTCAAAGAGGCGCTTGAAACGCTCCCTTTTTTTCTTGGAGGTGCCGTAGATGTTGAAGCCCCGGGAGTAGCTGGCGGCGTCCAGGACGGCCTCGGAGAAATCGGCGTGGGTTAAATCCACGCTCCGTAAATCGGCGCCCGTCAGATCCGCTCCGGCGAAGTTCGCCTGATCAAAATACGACTCCGAGAGATCCACCCCCTGAAGCGAGGCGGATTCCAAGTTGCTCTTCTCCAGTTTCACCCGCACCATTTTGGCGTCGTTTAGGCGGGCGTGCCTAAAATCGGCCTCGATTATGTCCGAGTCGCTCAAATCGGCGCTTATGAGCTCGGCGTTTTCCAGCGCGCACTTGACGATGTTCGATTTCCGCAGGTCCGCGCCGTTCAATTTGGCCGCTCCCAGATTGGAATCGATAAAAACGGCCTCCCTTAAGTCGGCTCCGGTCAGATCGGCGTCGAAGAGGTAGGCGCGGCAGAGCTCCGCCCTCTTCAGATCGGCCCCCCCCAGCCGCGCGCCGCCTAGGTTCGCGCCCTCGAGGTTCGCGCCCCGGAGGTCGGCGGAGCGGAGGTTGGCCATGTAGAGGTCCACGAAGCTCAAGTCCAGCCCGGAGAGATCGAGGCGGCGCCCTTCCACGCCGTTGGAGTTGAGCCAGTTCAAGTGGGAGTCCAGCTTGGAGCGCAAATGGGCGCTGCGCTCCAGAGCCGTGCCGTAGACGGCGTAGTTGTCGGGCCATTTAACGGCGTGGATGACGGCCTCGTCTAAGACGGTGTTGAAAAGCCTGGCCTCCCGCAGGTCCGCGCCGGTCAGATCGGCGCCCGCGAGGGAGCAGTCGGAAAGGGAGCAGCGGTACATGTCGGCGCCGCTCAGATCGGCCCCCGAGAGGTCCGCCGCGTCCAGATTGGCGCCGGAGAGCCTGGCGTCCTTGAGCGAGCTGTTTTTAAAGTCCGCCCGGGAGAGATCCAGGCCGCTAAGATCGATCCCCCTCATGTCCACGCCCACGAGGTACAGCTTCGTCCCCTTCCAGCCGCGGGAATCCTTCCAGAGCTTGTGCTCCTCCAAGTAGGGAAGTAAGGTCTCTCTGTCCATGATCCTTTTAAACGCCGCCCTTTTCGCTCGTTTCCGACCGCCCGGCCCCCTTGGGGGCCTTACGGGTTCTTTTCCCCGCCGGGGCCTTTTCCCGCCGGAGGGCCCGGCGGGAACCGAAGGGCGGGGAACCGGCCTTACATAATTAGCATAGTCCGGCTCCGCTTTCCAGAGGAGGGGGGGGCTTCTTTTTGGGCGCTCTTTTAAAAAGAGGAGGGCCCGCCCTTAGGAAGCGGCTCCCGCGGCCGGGGGCTTTCCGGCCGCGGGAGAGGCCGCGGAGGCCTTTATCCGCTCCAAAAGTTTTAAAACCTCCTCTTCCACGTAGGAGCTGTCCAAAGAGAGGATCCAGCGCTCGTTGAACTTCCGGCCGGAGCGCATGGAGCGCGCGATGTTTAGATCCTTGTAAAGGGAAAGCGAAAGCGGCCCCCGGGGCCCGGCCCGGAAGGGATCGGAGATGGCGAAGAGCATGACCGCCGGGACCTTGAGGGCGTCGGCCAAATGCCCGGGAAAGGAATCGGAGCCGAGGGTGAGACGGGAGCGGCGGATGAGCTCGGCCACGCCCAAGAGCCCCAAGTCCGGAGCCAGGATCAGGCCCTCTTTTTTTAAAAGCGGCCTAAGGGCCTCCCTTTGGAGGTCGCCGTGCCCCAACAACACCGCGGGTTCGCCCGTCTTCAAAAAGAGCCCGCGGCCCAAAGCGGCGTAGCGCTCCAGGGGCCAGCGCTTGGCGGGAAGCGAGGCCCCGGGGGCGAAGAGGAGGTAGCCATGCGGCTTAAGGGCCTCCCGGGAGAGGAAGCCCTCCAGGAGGTCTTGGTCCCGCCCGGTCAATTTGGGGAGAGGTATCTCCGGATCATCGTCCCGGAGGGCCGCGAGGCTTCCCGGCTTTACGGCCTCCAGTAACTCCAGATAGCGCTCCGAAACGCGCCGGGACTTGGGCCGCGCCAAGATGTTGTTTAAAAAGGGGGCGAGCTCCCGGCCCTGGCCCCGGGCGAAGCCCGCCCGCCGGGGGGCGCCGCTTAAAAAGGCCAAAACCGCGCTTTTGGTGAGCGACTGGGGGTCGAAGGCCAGATTGATTTCCTGCTTGCGCAGATCTTTTTTCAGCTCCCACAACCGGGAGGGGCTCTTTAAAAAACCCTTCCGGACAACCAGCCACCAATCCAAGAGGGGGTTTTCCACGATGAAAGGGGAGGATTCCTCCTCCACCGCCCAGCCCAGACGGACCTTGGGGAAGAGCTTACGGACCCCGGCCCCGAGCTTGAGGGTCTGCACGGTGTCGCCAACCGCCGAGAGCCTCACGATCAAGACCTTCTCCCCGTCCTCCAAAAGGTAGGGCGCCATCTCTTAAACGGGCTCCCGGGCCGCGAGGGGGGGTTGCGGGTCGCGGTCCTTTTCCGGAGGATCCCCCGCGCCCTCGGGGGCGCCTTCGGGGGCGGGCGCCTCCGGCGCCTCCGGCGCTTCCGCGGGGAGGGGGTCCGCTTCCTTAGCCGCCCGGGGCCCGTATTCTTCGGGTCCTTCCTCCTTTAGAGGGTCGGAGGCGGGGTCATGCCCGCTTCCCGCCCATTTGGCGATGGTTTTAAAGAGCTCGGAGACGTCTATGGGCTTGTTGATGTGGTCGTTCATGCCGGCCTTGACGCTTAGCTCCTTGTCCCCGCTCATGGCGTGGGCCGTCATGGCCACGATGGGGAGCTTTTCAAAGCCGGGAAGCTTCCTTATCTCCCGGGTGGCCTCGAAGCCGTCCATTTCCGGCATCTGGATGTCCATTAAAACCAGGCTGAATTCCTCTTCCCGGACCATTTTCACGGCCTCGAGGCCGTTGTTCGCGATCGACACCAGGAAGCCCGCCTTTTTGAGGATGCGGCTCGCGACCAGCTGGTTCACCTCGTTGTCCTCCACCAGCAAAATCTTGGATCCTTGGAGGTGTTTCACCAAATCCCCGTGATCCCGGGTTTTGGGGCTCTTCTTGGCCATGGGCTTCCCTTGGAAGACCAGCTCCCTTAAAACCTCGTGGAGGGCCTTGAGGGTGAAGGGTTTGGTGATGACGGCCTTGGCCCCCAGCTCCTCCATGGTCTTCTGCTGCGAATAAGAGCTCGGTCCCTGGATGAGCATGGCCGTGAAGGGCGGCGGCAGACCCTCCTTGTCGTAGAGGGAAAGGAGCCTTTTAACCGTCTCCGGACCGTCCCATTCCGGCATGTTCCAGTCCACCACCAAAAGCTCGGGGAGCTTCGCCCCCTTGGCGGTGGAAAGAGCCTGGATCAGCCCCAGGGCCTGTTCCCCGGATCGGGCCTTTTTCAAATCGAAGCCCAAAGAGATGAGAGAGGTCGAAAGGACGTTTAAGGAGGCCTGGTTGTCGTCCACCGCGAGGACGCTCACGCCGTGGAAGTCTTGGGGCTTGGGCTGCCTTACCCACTTGTCCTTAAGCCCGAAGCGGCAGGTGAAGGTGAAGGTGGAGCCTTTGCCGGGAATGGATTCGCAGCCGACGCGCCCGTCCATCATCTCCACCAGCCTCTTGGTGATGGTGAGCCCCAGACCCGTCCCCCCGAAGCGCCGCGTGGTGGAGCTGTCCCCTTGGCTGAAGGGGGTGAAGAGCCGGGAGATCTGCTCCGGGGTGAGGCCGATGCCGGTGTCCTTCACGGTGGCCCTCAGGGTGACCGAAAGGGGGATCTCCTCGATGAACTCCGCCTTGACTCCCACGTCCCCTTCCTGAGTGAACTTCACGGCGTTGGAGAGGAGGTTCACCAGGATCTGCTGGAGCCTGACCGGATCCCCCACGAAGGGGGGGATGCGCATCTCCGGCATGTCCAGCCATAAATCCAGATTCTTCTCGGAAGCCCGCATGCTCTGGAGTTCCAATGTCTCGGTTAAAACGGCCTCCAGCGAGAACTCCGTCTTCTCCATCTCCAGTTTGCCGGCCTCTATTTTGGAAAAGTCCAATATGTCGTTGATTATGCGCAAAAGCGCCTGGGCCGCCGACTGGGTGCGCTCGATGTACTCCTGCTGCTGCAAGGAGAGCTCGGTTTCCAAAGCGAGATGGGTGAGCCCGAGGATGGCGTTCATGGGGGTTCTTATCTCGTGGCTCATGTTGGCCAAAAACTCGCTCTTGGCCCGAGTCGAGGCCTCGGCCTGCTCCCGGGCGGTGGAGAGGGCCTCCTCCTTTTCCGCCATTTCGGTTACGTCCATGAGCCAGTACATGAGCCCGATGTCGCCCGAGTAGTCGGTTTTAAAGGCGTTTAGGAGCATATGGAGGACCTTTCCGGAGCGGCTGTTCACCAAAACGTGGTGCCAGCTGATCTTCCCCTTGCGCTCGATGGTCTTTTTCACATAGTCCCCGTCGCCCGAGACGTGGTAGATGGAATCCATCAGGTCACCCGGGTTCAGGGCCAAAGTCTTGCGGGCGAAGGGGGTGATGAAGCGCACCCGGTCGTCCACGGTGATGAGGAAGCTCACCGGACTGTTGTCCAGGATCTTCCGCAAAAGGGTCCTCTCCCTTTCCAGCTCCGCCTCGGTCGCCTTTAAATCCCTTTGATCCTCCGCGAAGGTGACGAGCACGCTCTCCCCTCCCCGGGAAAGCTTCGCGACCGTCACGTGCATCTGCACCGGATCCCCCTCCAAGGTCTGGAAGAGCCACTCGAAGTGGGTGTAGCCCTCCCTTACGCCCTTTTCCAGGTGATGCCGAAAGGCCGCCCCGGACTCCTGGCCGTCCGGCTGGTAGGGCGGAGACAAGTCGGGGAAGTAGGCGAAGTAGGATTCCTTGCTGGGGAGTTTGAACATGTGGGTGACGGCCTGGTTGCACTCCACCATCTCCAAGGAGTCGTTCCAGACCGTGCAGACCACGGGAAGGGAGTCCAGCATGAGGCCGTAGTAGCCGTCCCGGGAAAAGGCGCCTAAGAATCCTTTTTTTCCGTCCTTCCAAGCGTACGCCCCGTCCGCGGCCCGGAAAAGCCCGCCCGGGGCCCGGCCCTCCCGCTCCGAACCCTCGCCTTGGGCGTCCCCGCCGCCGAAGACGAAGCCGGGATCCCTCACGTCCGCCTCCCGCACGATCACGGTGACGCGCAGATCCCTTTCCTCCTCCGCGGCCCAAAAGGAGCTCACCCGGCTCTTCCAGGCCCCGACCCCGGCGTCGTAGAGGAGGTGCGGAATCTTGAGGCTTTTAATCCTTCCCAGGGATAAGTCGGAAAAGGCCCGATAAAGCGCCTCCGCGTCCCCCGGGTGGATGATTTCGGAGAGGAAGGCCTCCCCGTTTTCCGGGGCCACCTCGGGGAGGCCTAAAGAGTCCAGAAAACCCGGCGCGAAGGTGACGACGGCCTTGGGCTCGTCGTCGTCGTCTTTCCCGCCGCGGCCCGCCTCATCCCCCACGGCGTCCGTGGAGAGAACCCCGGGCTTCATGAAGCCCACCGCCCCGAAGTCCATCTCCTCGAAGACTATCTTCGGGCGATCGTCGTCGAAGCGTTTCTTGGGTTTCTTCGAGGAAACCGGCCGGGGGGTGAATTTAAAAGCCGGCGCCGGGGCGGGGGGGGCGGGATCCTTGGCGCCCTCCGCCGGGTCCGCCCTGGGCGGGGGCGGGGCTCCTGAAGCCTCCGGATCGCCGGAGGCGCCCGGAAGGGCCGAGTCTTCCGACCCGGGCTGATGGAGCCCCCCCCCCGAAGGAGGGAGTTCCGGAACGCGCCCCGCAGCCCCCCCTTGGTCCCTGGGAGAACGATCCTTTCCGGGGAGGGCGGCGTCCAGGCCTTCGCCGGGTCCGGCGGGAGCCGCGGAGGCGCCAGGGCCCGGGGCGGCGGGGGGAATGGACGCGGCGGGGGGATTGGAGGGGGAGGGGAGGCTGAAGGCGGAGGAAGGGCTTAAGGCCAAGGGGGCTTCGCCCGGGGCTTCCGGAGCCGCCGGAGAGGGGGGGGAGGCCTCGGGACACAAGGGATCCGGGGCTTTTTCGGCGGCCGAGGCGCTAAGAGGAGCCGCGGCGATGACCGCTTCCCGAGCCTGAACCGTCTCCTGAACTCGTCTTGGATCCGGCCCTTTATCCGGCGCTGAAGCTTGTCCCGGCTCCGCCGGCCCCTTCCCCCCCGAAGACCCCTCCGCTCCGCATCCGGCCTTCTCCCGATTTTTGAGGACGATTTCCACCCAGCTCATGCCGCCGGCGGCTAAAGCCCGGCGCGTCCGGAACAAGGGCCCAGAATCATCGGCTATGGCGTAGGTGATTTTCCAGCTCATACGACGGATGTGTTTCTTTAACAGGCGCGCCCGGGACGGATTGCGGAAAGACGAAACGGCGCGCCTCCGCGCGAAGGCTAGCGCTATTATATATTTTACCTCTTTTCGCCCTGAATCTCATTGAAAAAACCACCGCCCCCGCCTTGATTCCCCGTAAACGGCCCCTAACCCCCAAGCCGGAAACGCGGCCGAAAAGGCCTCCCCCCGCTAAAATCCCCGCCCGTAAAAAAACCCGGCGAGACGCCCCGAAGCCTTCCCGGCCCCCTAGGAATCCCCCTATTCCGCCCGGGGCGAAAAAGGAGGGGACTCTTGGGGATGGAGGAATAAGGCGTCCCGCCGGAAGGGAGCCGGAAGGAGGATAAGGGTTCGGCGCCGGAGCGGGAGAGAAAACGGGAGCGGGAGGGGAAGAGGGAGCGAATGGGAGAGGAAGCGGGAGTGGAAGAGGAAGCGGAAAAACCGGGGACCAACCCGGGAGCGGGAAGAAACGGCGCCGGGAGGGAATAAGGAGGGAATAGGCGGAGGGAGCTGGGAAAAGGGAGCGACCCTAAGCGGACGAAAAGGTCCGGGTCTGGGCGAAAAAACGAGGACGGAAGGATTCCGGTTTTTCGAAAATAGCCCCGCTAAGGCCGGACACGCTGGCCGAATAGGCTTACCGGATACGCTGCATGAACCCCTCACGGGGAAACGTTGTTAGTCGATATCCACCCCGGTGACGCCTTCCTGGGATGAGTTTTCCGGAAGGAGGTTCTCTTCGGATCCCTCCGGAGGGGTCCCCCCGTCGGCGGGCGGCGCCGCGGGCGCCTGGCCGCTGGGCGGGGACGCCCCCGCCGGGGCCCCTTGGGGCTGGTAGCGCAGCACCACCACCGTCTGGTTGGGGTCGAGGCCGGTCATGTTTTTCGGGAGCCGCACCGGGGTGAAGAGGTAGCTTCGATCGTTAAAGGAGAAGGACTCTCCGGCGATGACGAGGCTGATGGAGGGGCCTCCCGGGCTGTCGCCGTTCAAGACCAATGGGCCCCCCAGTTTTATGTCGGAGGCCGCGAGGATGGATTTCAACACCGACTGGGCGTCCCGGGCGCTGGATATGACCCTGAAACCGTTTTGACGCAGGGCGTTAAGCTCCTCCGTGGAGAAGTCCCCGTACTCCAAAATGTTCCGGTTTTTGCCGTCCTCCCAGAAGACCGCGGGCGATAGGCCGACTCCGAAGCTCGCCCCGCCGGTCGCGACCCGACCGAGGGAGAGATCCACCGCCACCCCGATCCGGGGGGAGAACCCGAAGCTTTTAATCAAGGCCGCGGCGAAGGCCGAGGGGTTGTCCCCGTCCACCTCGATCACGGTGAAGTTGTTCACCGGCGTGGCCCCGGCGCGGCTTCCGGCCAAAAGCTCGCCCTTGTAAAGGTCCACCACGCTTATGTTGTGGTCGGCTAAAAATTTCACCCAAGGAAGAGGGGTTCCGCTATCCTGGGAGGGGGCCAGGTTTATGACCACGGGCTGCCCCTTGTTCCAGTCCTCGGAAGTGGGCCAGACGAGCCAGTCGGCGGAGATCTTGAGTTTCAGATCCCTCCCCCCCTCGAAGGACTTATCCTTGGCGTAGACCTTGTAGTAGCCGCAGAGCTTGAAAAGCTCGTCCAAGGCCGCGGAGAGGGGCTCGCCTTTCCGCGGCTGAAAGACCATGTAGCCCGGGTAGCGGGCCCGAAAGCGCTGAATAAAGTCCGCCGACAAGGAATTCCGCAAATCCAAAATCACCCGGCGGCCGTTTTTCAGCTCCACCACCGGCACCGCCGACATGTCGTAGTCGTAGTGGGGGGGCTCGTCTAAAGGCAGAAAGAGGCGGCCGGAGGTGGTGACGGTCTCCCCCAGCCGGGTGAAGACCACCGCGAGCACGGTCTGGGCGTTTTTGGAGTCCGCGGTGGGGAGCGGCGCCGCCGGAAGTCTTTTGGTGTCCACCCGGAACTTTCCCTGGGAGGCGTTCTTCCCGCCCGCCTGGGCGGACGGGGCCTTTCCCGGCGCGGGAGGGGAGCCGCCCGGGGCGGCCTGGTTTCGGGCGGTGAGACCCTCCGCCTGGCCGAAGCCGCCCGCGTCCGAGACGGTGGAAGGATAAGTTCGGGGATCCCTTTCCGGGGACCGCGTTTCTTCGGCCGAAAGAACCTGATCCTCACGCACGGGGATGTTCACCTCCCGTCCCGCGATGATGAGGTTGGGGTTCTTAATTCCGGGGTTCAAACCCACGGTGAGCTTGATGTAGTCACGGTAGATGCGCCCGGGGTCCAGGCCCTCCCGGCGCAAAAGCCGCTCCAAAGTGTCCCCGCGCCTGATTTTCACCGTGCGGTAGCGGACGCCGTCCGCCCCCACCGAAACCGGGCCCTCGTTTAAGACCGGCCGGGTCCCAGCGGCCCTTCGGGATCTCTCCCGGCGGCTCCCCTCCTTCGCGGGGGCGGGGTCAGCGCCCGCCGAAGCGGCGGGGGTTTCGCCGGGGACGCGCCGCGGGGGGGCCGCGGCGGAAGCGGCGGAAGCGGCTTTCGGCGGATCCGCCGGCGCCTCCGCCCCCAGATTCAGGGAAAAGGTGCCCTCCGGCAGGGGTTCCGGCGGCTTCTGGAGCTCCGGCGGGAGGCTTTCGGGATCCTGGCGCTTCACGACGACCCGGGCCGGCAGCTGCTCCGGCGAGTCCAAATTGTAGGTGACCACCACATGGCTTCCGGGATCCTCGACTACGGGGATTTCATCCAGGGCGGCGGGGCTGGGGGCCTCGAGGCGGGGGAGGTAGAGAGTCTGGCCCTCGTTTATCTGATCCAGATTGGCCACCACGGGGTTAAGAACGGACACGAGCCGCAAAAGCTTCATCGCCTGGGGGCTTCCGGGGGCCCCGTCCGGGCCCTCGGGCCACAGGCCCTCTTTTCGCAGCACGCCCTCGATGGACTCCCCCGGGGCCACGGTGTAGTTTTCAACGGTGAAGGTGAGATCCTCGAAGGAGTACACCTCCACGTTCTTGGTGAGGGTGATGGTGCTGTCGTGGGATGCGGAGTCCTCCTGGGCCGAAAGCCCCGAAATTACCCCAAGCCAAGAGGAGAGGAACAGGAGGACCGCCACGATCCCGGCCCCCGCCGGGGCCCCTCCGGAGCCTTTTTGTCTTACGAACCGCTTTATAAGCACGACGCTCCCCCTCCGGAAAAAGGCGACACGCCTCCATCCGCGGATTGCAAAAGTACCGTCATCCCTCACGGCGGCGGCGCCTCGGAGGCCTTGGGCGGGGCCGGGCGCCGCCTAAGGCCGGATCGCCTCGAATCTTTTCCGGCCGCCTTCTTTGTCCGTTTTTTCTCCAGGGTCTTCGTCTTCGGCGCCCCGCGCGCGCCCTTTTTCGCTCCCGAGGGAGGGGGGATGAAGAACCCGCCCCTCTTCCCTCCGGGACTTTTCCGTCAAGAACGCCCTATAAGAGAGAAAATTTAAAAAATAATATCAATATTTAGAAAATATCCCCGATTATATATTCCGGGGGACTTTGATACTTTTGACACGCATATAATACAATTAAGCACCATTATATTGCAAATATTTTTTTTAGAGAAAAAAACGCCGAAAAAGGGATAAAAATAAGGGAATAACATTGAAAAAACAGCTTAATACACAGATAAAAAATAAAAAGAAAAAATTTTTCGGATTTTTCTACTACAAAATAATTTTATCACCCAAAAAAAAGAATTTATATTCCCCCCCGCGGATCCGGAGGCGGACTTCAAGGGGGACGGGCCTTTTTGCGGAAGCCTTTGCAAACGGGGGGGATTTCCCATCAGGAGCAGGGGGAGGAATGGACTTTCGCGTGAAAGCCCCTTAGGCCCTCGGCTCGCTTTAAAAGTTCGAAAACGCTTTAGGCGGGACGACGCGCGCGAAAAGTCCACGCTGTTTTTAGACTTTGATATAAGACACTTTATAAGGTGTGGTATATTTTGATTTATTCTAGATTATGTATGTTATCTCTAATCAATTTTTAGAGCCGGACTCTTCCCGCCCGCGTCGGGGATGAGAAAATTTCACTCCGTCCGTCCCTCGCCCTGGTTTTTTTCCGGAATCTTTCCTTGATTCGGGGGAATTTCCAGCCTCCGCCTAAATCTCCAAAGTCGCCATCGGGCTTTTTAGCGCGTTTTGGGTACAGTTTCCCCGGGAAAAGGAACATGCCGGCGTCGGAAAGGAGAGTTTCAAGAAAAGCGGACCAAAGGCGGAGCGCTATGGCGATTAGCGAAGAGGATCGAGGGGGGTCTTCGAGGAGGAAATCGGTTTGGGCTTTCCGGAAACGCGAAGGGAAAAAGCCGCGGAAAGCGGAACGCTAAAGACGCTCCTTAAAAAATCGACGCCGTCGGGAAAAGTCCGTTATGAAAATTCTTAAAGAGACGACGCGCCAAATGAAGGATGGATCGTAACGCCATAGAGTCTATAAAGCATATTGTTTTAAAATTTTCCAAAGAAGGGACTTTTCGGGGGGTCGCGGCGAAAATCGTCCGCGAGACGACGAAGGGAGGCGATTTTCGGAAAAAAAGAGCTCTTCCGCGGGCGGGGAAACCCGAAAGGAGATCGCGGAAATTTCCCGGGGCGGCTTTTAGAGCCGGGTTTCAGGGGATTCAAAAGAGGGAAAATAGCGCCCCGCCGCGGGAGGGAGCCGTCCGGCGGCGTGGGAAACCCCGGGGGGAAGTCGCGGGAGCGCGCCTCCGGAAATTTCGCTCCTAAAAGTCGTCGTCCATGGGGATGGCCTGATCCAGGGCCTCCTTGTCGTTGGGGGACTTGAAAAGCCTTTCCGGCCTCGCCTCCTCTTCCCGGCGCACCCGGTCCATCTCCTCCATATCCAGCGCCCCGGGTTCGACTTTGGAAGTCAAGGCCTCCGGACGCCTTTTACCCATCCGCGGGGCCGCTTTCCGTCTTTTAAAGGAGCCTCCGACCCTTCCCTGGAGGAGGGAGCCGATCTTCCCCACCGCCCGGGTGAGCAGGCCGGCCTGGGTGTTCAAAGCGGAGGAGAAGTTCTCGGTCTCCGCCGCTCCCAGGGCGTTCTCCTGGGTGACCTTGTCCATGAGGGCGATGGACTGGTGGATCTCCTGGATGTCGCCGGTTTGGCTCTGGGAGGCCGCGGCGATGCTGTCGAGGCTCTCCCCCACCTTGTCCGAGGCCTCCACCAAAGCCACGAAGCTCTCCTTGGCCTTCTCCACCAGCCGCGAGCCCTCGCCTATGAGGGCGATGCTGGAGGCCAGCATGGAGGTTGTGTTCTGGGCGGCGTCGCGGCTTTTGTTCGCGAGGTTGCGGATCTCGTCGGCCACCACCGCGAATCCCACCCCGGCCTCGCCGGCCCGGGCGGCCTCCACCGCGGCGTTCAAAGAGAGGATGTTGGTTTGGAAGGCTATCTCCTCCACGCTTTTGATGATGTCCCGGCTCGCGTTGCCCGAGTCCCTTATTTCCGTCATGGCCTCGGAAATCTGGAGCATGTACAAATTGGCCTCGGCGACGTAATTCTTCACCATGGCCATCAGATCCTTGCAGTTGTCGGAGTTGGCGGCGTTCGTTTTCGCCGAGTTTAGAAGGGTTTCCAAAGACGTCACGGCCGCGAGCACGGCCTGGGTGTTGTCCGCCGCCCCCTTGGCCAGCTGGGCGCTGGAGCGGGACAAGCGCCCCGCGGTCTCCACCACCATTCCGGCGCTATCGTCTAGACCGGTGGATATCTCGGTTAAGGGCTTGATGTTCCGGCGGATCAAAAAATGGGCGAGGAGCCAGGTGAAGAAGACCAAAATGAGGGCGGCCGCCGCCAGGGGGAGTAAAAGCCTTTCCAAGGTGCCCCCGCCCCGCAGAGGGGCCTCCAAGAGTTCTTCGGCCCTCCGCCTTAGATCGCCCAAGGCGTTTTCCAACTCGTCATCCACCTCTTTTAGCTGGCTCCAGGAGGCGAGGAGCCTCTCCCCTTTGGAAACCGCCCCGCCCGCGGCCGCCCGCAGGGCGGGGGCCGCGGAGGCGTTCAAACGCTCCCTTTGAAAGTCCTCCAGCCAAAGAGAGAAGGCCTCCTCGTCTTTGTTCGCTATCGCCGCCCCTTTGAGAAGATCTAAGTGGAGGGATGAGTCCGCGTCCGGGGGAAGGGCCCCGGAGAGATCCTCCAACGAGTTTAAAAATTCCCCCCGAAAGCGCTCCAACTCGCCCGCGAGCCTCTCCCGCTCGGAGCGCAGAAAGGCCAAAGCGTCCAGATCCGCCCGCAGCTCCGGCAGGCCCAGGGCGTAGGGGGAGGAAGGGTCCTCCGTCCGCTCCTTTAAAAGCGCGGGGATCTGGGCCTCCCGGGAATCCGGGGAGAGGAAGGCCCCCAGCTGGTAAGTTATCTCCTGGGAGCGGAGGCGCCTCATTTCGGCGCCCTTCTCCGAGCTCGCCAAAAAAAAGAGGCCGACGGATCCCAAGATGAGCGAGCAGAGGAGCACCGCCCCGAAGGAGAGGACGATTTTAAGATACAGATTCAGTTGGGGCCGCCTTTCGGCCGTCCCCGGAGGGGGAGGATGCTGGAAAAGAATGAAAAAAGGCCGAAAAGACCCGCCCGGAACCCGGGCTTCCGGAAAAATAATTATTCCAAAGAGAGCCGGAAAAAGTCAAGAAAGGCCCCGCGGGTCCGCCAAGTCTTTCCGGTCGTTTCCGCTAGATAGGCGAAAAAAGAGTCGAGATAGGCGAAAAAAGGCTCCGGATAAGCGGAAAAAGGCTCCGGATAGGCGGAAAAAGGCTCCGGATAGGCGGAAAAGAGCGGCGGATCCGGGCGGGAATTAAAGGAAAGGCCGGAGCGGCGGAGGCGGGATAAAGCGGGACGGGCGGAAAAGAGGGGGGGGTTAAGGGGCTTGGGGGGAGCTTCCGGAGCTTAGAAAAGGCGTTGGCGGCGAAGCGGAGGGCGGGGCCAAGCGCCGGGAAGGCCCGGCCTGGGTTTCGGGGTCCGCCACTCTACTGGATGGTGGGTTTGGATAGATCCCCTCCCCCCGCGAAGTCCTCCGCCGGAGCGCTTTCCCCCTCCTTGGGACCGGAGCCGCCTTGAGCGTCCGCGGCCGCGTCCCCGGCCGCCTGGGTCGCCGCCGGCGCGGCCGGCGAGTCGGCTATGATGTCCACGCCGTAGGCGCAGACCATGTTTCCGCCCAGACGCTTGGCCTCGTAGAGGGCCTCGTCCGCCCGGGCGATGAGGAGCTTGAGGATCTGGGGGGTCTCCATGTCCGAGAGGGCGTCCTCCTGGGTGATGGAGGAGGCCCCGATGCTGATGGTGAGGGGGTCCCGGCAGTTGGGGGCGGGGTCGAAGCGGGAGGCCAACACCTTCCGGAGGCGCTCGCCTATGTCGATGGAGTCGTTCAAACCGGTCTGGGGCAAAAGCAGAACGAACTCCTCGCCGCCGTAGCGGGCGAAGATGTCGGTCTTCCGCTGGAGCTCCTTTACCACCAAAGTCGTGTGAATGAGGGCCGAGTCGCCGGCTATGTGGCCGAAGGTGTCGTTGAAGCGTTTGAACTTGTCCAGATCCATGATAAGGAGCGAGAGCTCGTCTCCCCGCCGGCGGGTGATCTCTATTTCCCGGTTCCCCGCCTCGTTGAAGTAGCCCCGGTTGTAGATCTTGGTCAAGGGATCGTGGAGGGCCAGTTCCCTATAGTTCTTCTCGCTGGCCTTCAGAGCCTCCTCCACCTGATCCCGGCGGCGGATCTCCTTTTTCAGCTCCTCGGCCATCTTGGCCAGCTCTTCCTGCTTCTCCCTAATATCGCTCTCGTGCTTGGCCAAAGACGAGGTCATGAGGTTGAAGGCCTCGGAGAACTCCCCCATGAACTCCACCTTGTGGGAGAAGTCGCCGGAGGCGGCCACCTTGAACTGCCAGGCCAGATGGGTGAGGTTGGCTAAGATGGCCTTGAGGTTTCCGGAGGTGGCCCCCTTCTTCACCACCCTCAAGTCCAGTTCGCCCTTGGCGAAGTTGGCCAGGGCCGTCTTTATCTCGCTCGTGTGCTGGAATAGAGAGATGAAGGTGTCCCAGCTCGCGTACTCCGGCGGGAGGACGGGAGTCTTGTGATCCATAATCACCTTTTCCAGGAACTTGAACATGGCTTCCGCCTCGGCCCTGGTAAAGGTGTTAAGCCTGTTTTTTTTAGGCGCGTCTTCCACCCGGGAAGCTTCCTCCACTCGTTCTCTGACGTAGTCGACGAACAGACTCTGGCCTCTTGGGCTTCCGGCCGCGGGCCGGAAGGGACGGAAATAAACCGCGGTGAAAGTCCCCCGGATGGGAAGGACCTCCGCGGGAAATTCGCCGGAAGCGCCGGATCCCTGGCGGCGTTTCCGATGAGTTTTTGGGAAGGAACCCCAGACGGCTTCCCCCGGTTTATCCGCCCGGGAAAGCCCATGGCGGGGCCTTGGGGAAGGGAGCCCTAATGATTTGGCGATCCCCGGGGGGGATCCCCCCCTCCGGACCCCTGGGGTCCGGAGGGGGAGGGCTGAAGGTAAAAGCGCCCTCTACTCGGCCGCCGCGGGAATGGGCTTGGGTTTGGCCTCGAAGCGGCAGGTGCGCTCGTTTGTGCACCAGCAGTCGATCTCCTTCACGTTGAAGGGACGGCCGGTGAAGGACTCGAGGATGCCGGAGATGAAGCCCTCGTCGTAAACGCAGACGCCGTAGCCCAGCTCGGGGAGACCCGAGCAGTCCAGATCCTCGGCCACGGTCATGATGCACTCCATGTTCTCGTTTATCTTCTCCACTTTGAAGATCCCGATCCCTATGTCCACCAGGGTGCTTTGGAGCTGTTTGACCAGATCGTTTATATCCGTGGGGGTGTGATCCAGGGCGTTCTCGTAGAAGTGCTTGCCCGCCAGATTGCCCGCGTCGTAGAAGATCTGGTCGGCGGCCTCGGTGCCGTAGCGCTGCTCCAGGATGTCCCGGGTGCAAAACTGCAGGAGCCGGTAGGCTTCCAGGCGGAGCTTGGGGCCGAGATTGGGTCTGGCGGTGTCCAGATCCCCTATTAAGTCCCAGCTGAACTGATATTTGCGGTCTTCGGTCATTTAGTTTTACTCCTGAGTGCCGGGGAACGGGCCCCGTATTGGTGAAACCGCCTGGCAACGGCCTGTCGTCGAGGAAAAACGCTTTCCTCTCCATTGAAAATCCTCTAGATAAACAATATATAGGAGGCTCCCCTTTTAGTCAACCGCCGCTCCGGCGGCTTTTTCGCCGCCGCGGGGACCCTCTCCCGCCCCGGCTTACGCCCGCCTAAAGGGACCCCGCCAGCCTCCCGCCCGGGCCCGCCATTTTAGGCCCGGGCCCGCCCCGGGGAAAGCCCCCGGGGGCTTAGGCTTGGAAAAGCCGGATCCCGAAAGTCGGCTCCGGATCTAAAATTTCGGCCCCGGGGCGGTGGCGGAAAACCCCTTGGGGGAGAAAAGTTACCCCGCGGGCCTTTTTGAATGCTAAAATGCCCCAAAATCGCCCCCCCTTTCCGGTGGCCCCGACGGGCGACCGGCTCCCCCGAAAGGCCCCGAAAATTTGCCGCCCAGCCTCGCCGACCCCAACCCCCTCGGGGCGGATGTCAAAACATCCCTCATGCGGGAGGCTTTGCGAGAGGCCCGGAAGGCGGGTTCCTTAGGCGAGATCCCCGCGGGGGCCGTCGTCTGCGACCCCCGGGGGGAGATTCTGGGGCGGGGACGCAACCGCGTGATTTCCCTGACGGACCCCACCGCCCACGCTGAGATCCTGGCCCTGAGGGAGGCCTCGCTGCGGATGGGAAACCACCGTCTAACCGATCTCATACTCGTTTCCACTTTGGAACCCTGCCTCATGTGCCTGGCCGCGTCCTTGGAGGCGAGGCTCAGGGGGATCGTCTACGGCGCCCCGGAGCCTAAAAGGGGGGCTTTAATCAGCTCTCCGGTCCTCCCCTCTTTCGGTGGCGCGAACCACCGCTTCGCCTTCGTGGAAGGCGGAGTCTTAGAAGAGGAGTGCGCCGGACTCATGCGCGCCTTCTTCATCCCCAAAAGAAAAAAACGGAAGGGGGAGGTTTTCCCCCCTCCGGAAGGCCCTCCGCCATGCTCAGCGTAGAACGCCTCGAAGACCTATCCCCGGAAAGAAAAAACGCCCTCCTCAAACGCTCCATGGCCTCGTTTCCGGACACCATGGAGAAGACCAGGGAGATCCTGGCCCGGCTCCGGAGGGACCCGGAAGGGGAACTCAAAAGGGAGTACTCCCCGCTGAAGGCGGATCTACGGCCGGAGGATCTCGTTGTCAGCCCCATGGAGACAAGCGAGGCCTTCCGCCTCACGGATCCCGCTCTAAAAATGGCCTTGGAGAAGGCCGCCGGAAACATCGAGACCTTCCACCGCCGGCAGCTTAAAGACGGCGCCTGGTTCACCGAGATCTCCCCCGGGCTCGTCTGCGGGCGCCTCACCCGGCCCATAGAGTCGGTCGGGGTCTACATCCCCGGAGGGAGGGCCGTCTACCCCTCCACCGCCCTCATGAACCTGATTCCGGCCCGGGCGGCAGGAGTGGAGAACCTCTACGCTGTCTCGCCGCCGGGGGAGGGCCTCAAACTCAACCCGGCGGTGCTCGTCGCCGCCGCCATGTCCGGAGCGAAACGCGTCTTCAAGCTGGGTGGAGCCTGGGCGGTGGGATGCCTGGCCTACGGCCTCTCCGTCTTTCCCAAAGTCGGGAAGATCGTGGGACCGGGCAGCTCCTGGGTGACCGCCGCCAAGGCGGCGGTCTTCGGGGAGGTGGACATAGACCTGCCCGCCGGCCCCAGCGAGGGCTTCATCATCGCCGACGCCGAAAACGATCCGGAAACCCTGGCTTGGGACTTTCTGGCCCAGCTGGAGCACGACCCGCAGGCGGCGGCGATTTTGGTCGCCACCTCGCAGAAGCTGGCCGAAAGGGTTTTGGAGAAGGTTTCGGAGAAGGCGTCCGGGTTGAAAAGAGCGGGCATAGTCCAGAGCTCGCTCGCCAACGCCGCCATTTTGGTGGCGGATTCAATTTCCGCGGCCTTCGACTTCGCCAACCTCTACGCCCCGGAGCATCTGCAGATCCTCCTCAAGGACCCCTTCACCCACCTTTCCAGTATAAAAAACGCCGGCTCGGTCTTTTTGGGACCCTACTCCCCCGTCCCGGCGGGGGACTACGCCTCCGGCACCAACCACGTGCTTCCCACGGGCGGGGCGGCCGCCTTCTTCTCGGGGCTTTCCACCGACAGCTTCCTTAAAACCACCACCTTTCAATGCCTCACCCGGGAGGCGCTTCACGACATCGCCCCGGCGGTTTTGACCCTGGCGGAGGCCGAAGGCCTTGAATGCCACGCCCTGGCGGTGAAGGCGAGGCTGAAGGAAAGCTGACCCCCTTTATGGGGTTTTTCCCGCCCCGAAAAAAAATCCGGAACGCCACGGCGTAAAAAACGCTCCGTGGCGGATGTTCGCGAAAAGGCGTTTCCGTTTTCCAACCGCGCCAGCGCCGCCCCCGCGGGGACGGGGATCGCTACCCGCCACGGCTCCCATGGTCTCCATCGGAACTGCTTGTTTTTGGCGATCCGGACTTTCGCGTATTTAATATTTTTTTAAAATCGACGGCGTTTATCAAGCCATTTTTAACGCGCTAACGCTCGTATTATACTGGTATTAAAGCAGCCTAGAGAGAGAGAGGGCGTGGGAGCATATAGGCCCGGCTTTTGCTCATCCGGCTTATATCAAGCGCGATGTTTCAAATTCCTAAAACAGCGTGGAATTTTAGCGCGCGCCTCAAAAATCTCTTATCCGGTTGGAGACAACGCAATTCCTCTGAAATGAAAGCCGCAAACAAGATGACTATCATCACCACGCCCTTCATTCAATCCATCATTTGGAAGTCCTGGAAGATGGAGTACAATCTTAATAAATCCATCAATTTGTTCTTCTTTAGGTCTCACAGCCTCAAAAACATTATTTTGATAACCGCCGTCGATAATATCCTTTTCATCATCGTATTTCGCTATAATATTTTGGCAACGTGAAACATCACCCGATTTGTCAGTAGGGAATTCAACTTTTATCTTAACATCCTTACCTTTCAATTCAATCGGAACAAGTATCTTAAATGCGAATTCACTTTGTCCGGGATAATTTGTGGAAGGTTCCGGTTGGAAATATGAAATGGCTCCCCGCTTTAATATATTATAATAATCATAACGATATAATATTGGTTTACTTTCTTCAATTATATACGATCTAAAAATATTATAATACAATTTTTCAGAATAGACAATTGAATTTTCATCCAAAATAGAAAAATAATCTGGATTGTCTTGAAAAAAATAAAACCCGTCAATCATGTAAATTTCTTTTTTTTCCGGAAGAGAAATAATCGCGGCCGCTAAATTGATTGACGTATGAGAAAAATCAAATATAATCTTATCATTATTTTTACTATACTGATTTGCTTGTTTTACCATCATAATTAACGGCATAAGGGACTTATTTTGAGTATTCTTTCCCAGCTTGCCGTAAAATGGCGATTTAACGGCGATTATTGGAAATATCAATAAAAAAATTGGCTATTGCGTACTGTTTGTTTTTGTAGTATAATTATCACATAATTAATGGCTACCTATAAAAGGATCTAATATAATGATTAATAACAATAATGATAATTTAATATCTACAAATCGCTCATTACTATTTCTTGATGAATAATATTAACTATTAGCAAGTGCATTAGAAATAAATAATCATTTTTATATCGAAAAGGCAATATTAAATAAAAAAAATTATTTATATTAGATTTAAAGATAATCTATAATCCAAAATCAACATTTACTTGTAGTTGTGGTGAAACCAATTTAAAAAGAAAAATTTGGTATCCGAGAACCTGGAAAACCATAGATTATTTTAATTACAAATGCTTTATACATATGAAACTGCCAACTATATGTTGTCCTGTGTGCGGCAAAAAAAATATGGAAATTCCTGATAAATTTGCTTTATCTTAGCTTA
>JAISMF010000079.1 GCA_031276865.1 Deltaproteobacteria bacterium
GAATAAAAGTTTCTAAAGAAGAGTTAGACGATTTAAATTTGAAACCGGAAGATTTTCATGGAGAGTGGAATTACAAACTCTTGCCACAAATGTAAAGTTAATTTTGTAACGGCCCCTAAGGACGAACGATTTACAATATTCGTGCTTTAAGTTTACCACAAAACGGTAATTAAATAGCGTATTTTTTTCGATTATTTCGCGAATGGGCAACCTGACCGAGCCGCAGAATAATTTTACCGGAATCGGTGATTTTTAGCTTCGATGCTTATGCGAAAAGTCCATGCTGTTTTAGGTTTTTGAAATAAATACTTTATGGGTTGTATCGAATTAATATTTTTTCTATATTTTGCGTGGTGTATCTAATCAGTTTAAATAGACGGACTTTTCGCGCTTGTGTCGGCTTTTCATAAGGATTAATTAATCTCCTACAGGTATGTTATTTTTTATAAAATTACATTTATCTTGTATTAACCTAATGTTTCTTAATTATACGCCAGGATCCCCCCCGCCATCGCCTTCCTTCCCCTTTCAGGCCGGATAGGGGTCCTCCGGCCGCGGCGATCTCGCGGCTTCCTCCCATGATTCGGAGACTCTTTCGGGCGCTTCGCCTAGCCGCGTCCGGGTTTCCTCCCCGGGGCTTGGCCCTCCCGGGGCTTTTTGCGAAGCTTCCCGTCATCGCCGGATCTATCTTTCCCTCTCTCTTACTCTCTTATTCTCTGTTGACTCGTTTCGGGGGTCTACCTATAATCCTTCCGTGAAAAATCCCATCCAACATATGGCCGGTTCCAACCCAAAGGCCGCTTCCGGTGGAACGCCGGCGTCAATGAGGAAGAGCGCCTGCCAGGTGGCGGTGGACGCCGCCGCCCCCGGTTATTACACCTACAGCGTCCCGGAGGGGATGGATCTTTCGGTCGGGCAGATGGTCTTAGTGGAGTTCGGCCGCCGGGAGCTGGTGGGCTACGTCATGGAGCTGAAGGACCGGGAGGAGGGGCTGCCCTACGCCCTGAAACCGGTAAAGGAGATCCTCAAACCCGATCCCCTCTTCGGGGAGGACTTCACTCGGCTGGTGAGCTTCGTCTCGAGTTACTACATCTACCCGGAGGGTCTGGCCGTAAAGGAGATCCTCCCCTGCGGGATCGCTCCCAAGCTGGAGAAGATCGTGGTTTTGACCCCCGCCGGGGCGGAATTGGAGCCCGACCATTTCGAGGGAGACGGTCTCGCCTTTAAACTACTAAAAAACGCCTATCCGGCGGGTCTCGCGGTTAAACAGCTCTCCCAGCCCTCTGAAGTCCGCCTCGTGAAAGGGCTTTTGCAAAAGAAGCTCGCCTTTTACCGCTGGGAGATCGTCTCCAAGGGCGTGGGCTTCACTTTCGAGTGGATAATCTCCCGCTCGGCCCGGACTCCCGAAAAGGTCCGCCTGGGGAAAAACGAGGCGGACCTCTTAAAAAGGCTCGAAGACGCCCCCCCCACCCCCCTTTCCCATTTCCGGATCTTCTACAAGGACGCTTTGCGGATCGCCAGGTCGCTAAATGGCAAGGGACTGGTGGACATGGTGAAAAGCGAGCTCTCCCGAGACGATCCCCTAAGGGCCATAAAACTCCCCCAAGGCGAGGTGAGGGAGCTCACCCGGGATCAGGCCGGAGCCCTGGCGGAAATCAGCCGGGCGGTAAACGAGGAAAGGCAGGCGGGCTTCCTCCTCTTCGGGGTGACCGGCAGCGGGAAAACCGAGGTTTACCTGCGGGCCGCGGCCCTCGCCTTGGAAAAGGGGAAATCCGTCCTCTGGCTGGCCCCCGAAATAGCCTTGACCCTCGGTCTGGAGGCCCGCATCAAGGCGGCCCTCCCGGGTTTGAGGATGTCCATCCTGCATTCGGCGCTCTCGCCCGGAGAGCGCCACGACCACTGGCTTAATCTGGAAAGGGGCGTATCCCGCCTGGCCCTGGGGGCCAGGAGCGCCGTCTTCGCCCCCATGCGGGATCTGGGGCTCGTGATAGTGGACGAGGAGCACGACTGGGCGTACAAGCAGGAGGACGGGCTGCGCTACAACGGAAGGGATCTGGCCCTGTGGCGGGCGAAACTGAGCCGGGCGGTGATAATCCTGGGCTCGGCCACTCCGTCTTTGGAAAGCTACCAGGGCGCCGCCTCCGGCAGGCTCGCCCTCCTCGCCATGACCACGAGGCCGGAAGGGGCGACCCTTCCCCGGGTGCTTTTAGTCGATAGGAAAACGGCGCCCCGGGGATCCAGGGTGCTGGCTCCGGAATTAAAAAGGGAGCTTTCCGGCGCTTTCGCCCGGGGGGAGCAGGCCCTCCTCTTCATCAACCGCCGGGGCCACTCCAGCGTCCCGGTCTGCCTTTCCTGCGGGGAATCACTCAAGTGCCCCTACTGCAGCCTCACCCTCACCCTCCACGGTGGAGGGGATCTTCCCCATCCGGAGGCCGAGTGCGGGGAGCTGGGGGGGATTTCCGGCGGCACCTTGATCTGCCACGGCTGCGGCTACCGCTCCAAGGAGGTCGCCGTCTGCCCCTCCTGCGGTTCCGGGATAGTCCGCTACATGGGAGTCGGAACCGAGAAGCTTTTGGAGCTGGTGGAAAAGGAGTTCGGGGTCAAGGGTCTGCGCCTCGACGCCGACAGCACCCGGCGCAAGGGCGGCGCGAAAGAGATTTTGGAGGCCTTCGGGAGAAGGGAGGCGGACTTTCTGGTGGGCACCCAGATGGCGGCCAAGGGGCACGACTTCGCGAACCTCACCGTGGTGGGGGTGGTGGACGCCGACATCGGCCTGCATCTTCCCGATTTCCGCGCCTCCGAGCGGGTTTTTCAGCTCTTAAGCCAAGTCTCCGGCCGGGCGGGCCGGGCGGAGAAGCCGGGAACGGTCGTCATCCAGACCCTGAATCCCGCCCATTACGCCCTGACCGCGGCCGGCGCCAACGATTATCCCAGTTTTTCCCGAAACGAGCTGGAGATAAGGGAAAGCCTCCGTCTGCCGCCTTTCGGGCGTCTGGCCCTTTTACGTTTCTCCGGACCGGACGAGGAGGAGGTCTCCCGGATTTCGGCGAAGGCCCGCGAGGCCCTGGAGACCCTCGCGGAGAAGGGCGGGAAGGATGAGTATGAAATCCTGGGTCCCGCTCCGTCACCCATAAACAAGCTGAAAGATCGCTACCGCTACCAGATCATGTTTAGATCCGTGACCGTGACGGGACGCCACCGGGTGCTGGCGGCCTTCCTCGCCCCCTTTAGAAAGTTCATCGCCGGTAAGGGCGCGCAGATGAGCGTGGACGTGGATCCCTATCATTTGATGTGAGAATTGATGATTCAGGGCCCGGCTTTTCCCGGCGCCGCGCCCCGTTTTCGAGATAAACCAGGGATAAGTAAACGCGGTTTAAGCGCGAAAAAAATAGTAATCGTTATTAAAGACGTGAAAAAAATATCACCCAGAAGGATAAAAGTTGGAATAAGCCGATCGGTTTTTTTACGTCATTTGGCTTGGCTCTTCCTTATATTTAACCGCCGGAGAGATAAAAAGATTAATTTATTGTTTTAGGAATTCAATGCGAAAAATTGAAAAGATAATTTATTAATTTTAAAGGTTTGAGGCGGTTCCGCCCTCGCGGCGCCACCAGGATACGGATCTGGCTGTATCATTAAACACGATCCCCAAGACGACGGGATTCTGATAAGCGCCAGCGTAATTTTTCTTCTTGATTTGAGTCAAGGCTTGTTCGACGAGTAGCTCGTCACCGACAGATTGGAGTCTGTGGCCTATAGGCTGGAGAACCGGCTCCGTCACGCGGGTGGGGATTCCCCCTTCCGTGACGGGCGAAACTTAGCCGAGCGGTGACAATCTTGGTCTTAGGGCGCTAAATTCTTTGGAAAGCCACCGGGGCGAAGCCTTTCGGGCGCTGGCGTTTTTTTCCCTACAAGGACGGAGGCGGGTGTCTCCTGGATTTCGGAGAAGGACATCGGAACCCAAGGACGCGTCTTGGATAAGGTCGCGTGGAAATTCCCATCCCCCCATGAACAAAGTCAGGGACCGCCACCAAACCAAGTTTAGGACCGCGACCGTAATAGGCCGACGCCTGAAGCTTTCGGCATTCCTCGCACCTTCGAAAGTTCATCGCCGGAAAGGACGTATGTCCGGGCCTAAACGAGGGTCTCTCCCGCCTCACGCGGGATTCGGTGGATTGGCGGCCCTCTTTTCCCGCTATCAAACTTAGAAAGGATAAAAAGTTGGACAAGATAAAAACTTGATTGTTTTAAGTAGCGGGGAAAACTTGGCGTTATGAACCTATTGGCGGCGTTATTTGGGTAACGACAAAAATAGCATGGACAGCGTGAAGCGGGTCGCAACATATCGCCATAAACCGCAAGGGGTTGTTTGGAGACGGATTAACGGATCACAACAAGAAAACCATGAACGGAAACGGACGGCTTTCAATCGTCAAGAATTTAAACAAAGTTGTAATAGTTTTTTTCTTCATAGGGATATGCGGCTATTCCTCCATCGCAGCGCCACCATGAGGATGTAAAGTTTTTATTGTTAAATACAATCACCAAAATAATAGGGTTTTTATAAACTTCGGTGGAAATTTTTTTCTTAATTCGAACCAAAGCCCTTTCGGCCAGCTGTTTATCGTCATAATTCCGGCGGTTCATTATCACCCTCGTAAACCACGTCCGCGTTCCGGATTTAACGACAAACTCATAATTTCCGGAATGATAGCTTTTTTCGGATTGCGGTTTCATCTCAAGGGCGTAAAAGAGGTTAAAAATTAGTTCAGAGTATGAACGCCCGTCTGGGTATTGTGAATTATAAATGAAGCGATAATTGGTGGATAGCATGCTGTCTATCACATCCATAAGCAACTCCGGGTCTTTTCCGCGTAAAGCTTTTTCCACCGATTTATACGCCCGCTCAACCTTGGACGCCGAATCAAAATGCCTCCTTAGAATGTCCCGAGCCAACGCCGTTTTGACTTTCAAGTTAGGGTAATCCAAGACGCTAATATTTTCAGACGTGGACTTACGTATTCTTAGAAAGCCTATCTGATAAAGATAAGCGGCTGGATCGACTTGGTATTCGCAAGCGGGCTTCTGGAGCCTTTCTTTTTCGATTTTAACGTTAATTAATTCATGTATCGTAAAATCGCTCCTTTTGGAAAACGATATTAAATGATAAGGAACGCCGGCGTCGTACCAATAATTTAAAAATTCATTTTTTCGCAGAAAAAGCAGGATTGAAAAAGGATTGTAAACAACGGTTCGACCATCGAAGCAGAAACCGTTATAATGCTGGTTCATTTTTTCAAATAGTTTTTTCCGCGGGATGTCGAGGCGGTCCGCCGTATCATCGAGTTCTTTTTTATAGCGGTTTTCCAGCTCCCGCCGGGTGAATCCCGTGATCGCTCCGAAGTCGTGATCGAGGGAAATATCCGTAAAACGTTTAAAGGATGAAAACAATCCTCCATGGGCGAATTTGGTAAGACCGGTTACGAAGCAAAATGAAATAAGTTTTTCATTGATTTTCAATATTTCATAGTATTCTCTAAGAATTTTTCGAACCTTTTCCGCCTCTTGGTGTTTATCTAAAAGATATGATACGGGGGAATCGTATTCATCAATCAAGACTACTGGCTTTGAATTGAATTTTTTATAAGTTTCGCTGATGAGAGACGATAGAATTTCCGCGGGCGGGTTGTCAAGGGGCGGCGCCGCGTCCAGGCGCTCGGCGGCCTCGGCGGTGACAATGTTTAAGGATTTTACAAACTTCTCGATTCCGTCGGTCGCGTTCGTGGCGCTCATGTCAAGGCGTATAACCGGACGGGGGGCGAATTTTTTCTCTCGCAGCCGGCTTTCAACCGCGAGACCTTTGAACAGCTCCTTTTCTCCCGAAAATATCGCCTCAAGAGTGGAAACGGTGAGGGATTTCCCGAAACGCCCGGGGCGGGCGAGAAAAAACCGCTTTCTGGAATTGTCAATTAAATCGGCGAGATAAGAGGTCTTGTCCACGTAAATTATGTCTTTTCTAATGAAGTCTCTAAAAGACTGTCCGCCGATTGTTACTAGGGAATCTTCCAACATTTTGATAAACCTCATGGGACGATGTTTCTCGGAGTTTTTTCGTCTAAAAAAATGGCTTAACGGCGGTTGACTATAACAGCCTCTTTCGTTCCAGCCGGCGCCTAAAGTAAGAGATGTTATTCATTGGACACTTTTTAACGGCGGAGTTCATCCGCTTATCCGCGGATGGTGATTATGAAGCTGGAAATCGCGATTAATAGCGATAAATCGGCGATTGATTTTTCGCGGCGTCAGTGAAAATACGTCGTCCTGGAAGTATCATCCCCCCCGATGACGCCTAAAGCGGGATTGAACTTCGCGGTCGTCCATGATTGAAATAATAGCCAAAAATATTTTAGCGGTTTTAACTACAAACTTACTCTATTTATGGCGACTAGCGTATGGTGGTCGGCGCGCCATTTTTTTAACTAATTATTTTCACTACCGCTCCTATGCGCGCGGTATTGACGATAATAGTTCCAAATAAATTTTAAGTCAAGGGTTAGTTTGAATTATTTCCCGGATTATTTCCATAGGATTATTTCCATAGGATTATTTCCATCGGTTTATTTCCATTGGATTATTTCCCTTGTTGTTTTCCGTTTTTTCATGCGCCCTGTGGAGGCTGATTACATCTTTCAGTTCATCCCGGCCGCCTTTAAAGGCCTCCCGGGCTATTTTTTCATCGAACCTTGAGCCATCCTGAACGGACGTGGGCGTCCCTTGGACCCCGATCGGAGTAAAGAGCGTTTCGCTGTTTTCTATTTCCCGTATTTTCGCCTTCCGGCCCGGGTTTCCAATTAAGCGGGCTCTCCCAGAAGAGCGGCGGCGCGGAACTCGGTTTTTTTTCGCCTTTCCGGAGATATCGGGGGAATATTCCGCCTGAAAAAGGCGGAGAAAGATATATTAGCGGATAAATTGTAGTTAAAATTATTTCATCTATCTTTCGTTTCCCTTGGCTTTAGAAGAATTTTTTTTAAAAGTCCGCCCCCGCCCTCCCCGCCCTCCTCAAGGTCCCCCGGGTTTTTCGCCGCCTTTGGCTCCCCTTGGGTCCGGACGCGGAAATTGAATGAGGCGGGAGGGCCGCCTTCGCCTTCGAGTTCCGGAGCCTAGGTTTTTTAACGCGGGCGAGCTTGACGGGGAAAATTCCGAAATGCGGAAACAGTCCTCCGCCGGACGCTCCCCGCGGAAGGCCGGATGAATTTAAAAGGCGCTCTCGACTTGAGGTTTTTTTTTCCGCCGGGGCGAACGGGTTTCAGCCTCCGTTCGGCGCCATCCGCTAGCGCCCGGCGTTCCGCCGCCGGGTTCGGGTTTCAAGGAGATCCCCGCCGGCCTTGAGCGGCGCCTTCCACATTCATAGCTTGTATTATGGCGCCTCCACCATATGTAGCGGAGATTATTTTTCTTTTCCCTCCGGACTGTTCCGGGCGGTCCTTTTGTGCTAGCCTTGCGTTAAAAGCCGGCCCCGACTCCTGTTTTTCGGGGTTCGCGGGTTTTTCCCGGGAAATAAGGGCCGCGGTCTCTTTTTCCGTTGGAGCGGCTTTTTTCGTAACGTCTTCCCCCGGATCCGGAGCCTCCGGCCGCGCTTCGCTTTCCTCGGGATTTTCGGGATGGCCGGGCGCGGAGGCGAGGCTTTCCGGGCGTCCAGCCAGGGAACCCCCGAAGCGTTTCGGCCCCTGGCGGGGGTTTTTTTCCCCGACGGGTTCGGGATTTGGTCTTCCGGCCCCTTCGTTGGCTAAAAGTTTTTTTAGCCTCCATCCCTTCTCTTCCCCCATTTTCCTCTTTTAGATCCTTAAACGGGATTAGCCCGCCTGGCGGGTCGGGGATGTTATGAACCGCCGTAACGCGACGGCCTTGTGCCTCCCCCAGTGCCTCTTCGTCACCCTGGCCTTCATGTCCGCCGCCGTCCTGGTCTGCCTTCTTCTCCGGCATAACCATTTAGAGGCGATACCTCTGAGCCTGGAGCCTGGAATAGAGCGCATGGCGGCTTCCCTCCAAACGGAGTTGCGGGATCCCGGACCGGCCCTGGAGGCCGCCGCCGCCCGGGCCGCCGCCATGCTGGACGCCGGGGAGAGCCGGGCGGAGGCGATAGCCAGCGCCCGGGAAGCCGCGGAGATCATTCGGGCCGGCTACGGCGGCGTCTCGCCGGTGCGCGGGATCGATGGCTTGATCCAAGGGGAGTTCTTTCGGGGCCTGGACGCGGACGAGGCGTCCAGGCCCTCCGACTTCACGGGTAGCGAGTGGTTCAAGGAGGCCCTCGCCGACGGCCGGGGGGAGCCCTCGCCTCCCTACGTGGATCCGGAAACCGGGATCGTTTTGATCTCCTCGGTGCGAAAAATTACGGGGGCCTCCGGAGTGATCCACGGCTATCTCTGCGCCCATCTCTCCCTCTCCCCCATACGCAACCTCGCGGACGGCCTCAAGGCCGGCCGCGAGAGCCGGGCCCTCATCCTGGACGGGGAGGAGAGGATTCTGGCGGGAGCGGGCGAGCCCGGGACGCTTTCCCCCCTCTCCTCTTTGGGCGGGACCTTTCCGGAATTGGAAAGAACCCTGAAGGAGGGCGGGTCCCTTCCTTTGACCGAGGCCGTCTTGGGCGACGGGGAAAAGGTCCGTTTGTGTTTAAGGGAGCTTAAAAACGGCTGGCGGGCGGGTTTCATCCTCCCGGAGGACGCGTCCTCGACCTATCTTTTACCCGGCGTCTTGATCATCGCCCTCGGCCTTTTATGCGCTTTCGCCGCGTCTTTGATGTTCGTCCGCTTGGCCCGGCGAAAGGCGGACGGGGATCGCGCTTTGGAAGGCCTTTCGAAGGAAAGCTTTTTCGGGATCGCCCTGTCGGCGGAGGATGTCCGCGATTTAAGCGCCCTTCTCGCGGGAAGCCCGGGACTCGTCCCCGGGGACAAGGTCCGGGCGCTGAGCCTGAGGCGCGCGGCGGAGAGGCTCCTTTCCGCCTGGAAGGTTTTTTATGGAAGTTTAGAGGGAAGGCGCCCCGTCTTCAAGCCCGTCCCAGGCTCCTACGCCCTGTCGTCTTTATTGCGGGACGTTTTAGAGACCTTCGCCTTGAATCCCAAAGCGGATCGCTCCGCCCTCGCGGTTTTCGTCGATCGCCGCCTTCCCGCGCGCTTCCAGGGCGACGCGACCCTCGCGAGGCGGCTTTTCGTCCAGCTCCTCGCCTTCGTCCTGAAAAACTCCCCTTCCGGCCGGGTGTCCCTTTCGCTTACGGGACGCTGGAAAAAAGACGGGGCGGAGGTGTTCTTGGAAGTCGGAGTCGGGGAATCGGATTTGGATCCGGAAAACCGGGAGTGGGGCTTTGTTCCGAAAAAGCGGGTCGAAGACGATGAAGGCGGGAAAAACGACCGCGGCGAGCGAGACGGCGGAGGGGAATCCGGCCCGCGGGAAAAGGATCTTTTTTCACCCGCCTCCGGCGGAAAAGCCACGGATACGGCCGCCCTTGAAAGCCTCGCGGCTCTTTTGGGGGGGGAACTTAGGGTGTTTCGGGGAAACGGGAAGGGGCTGTTTTTAAGAGCCACCTTTCCCCAGGCGGCGGAGGGGGACTCCCCCTTCGCCGCCGTGCTGGATCCGGAAACGAAAAAGGTCCTCCTCTTGGAGGACGACCGGGATCTGTCCCGCTCCCTGAAGCGCAGCTTTGAAAACCTGGAGACGGATTTAACCGTCGCGCAAAGCGAGGATGAGTTTCTCCGGCTAACGGAAGAGGAAAGCTTCACCCACGTCCTCATCCGCGACGCCCTCTCCTCCGGAACCCTTGAGATTTTGGAGGGGCTGGAAGACGCGCCCCCCGCGGCCGTCTACGGAACCATCAAGAGGGAAAGATTCCGCTCCTTTCTGCCCCTTCCCCTCTACTCGCTCCCCCTCGCCCTTTTTTTAAACGGCTCTGTCGTGAACGACACGGACGAAACCCGTGAACGCCCCCTCTTTTCCGGCTTCAGGGTGCTGACGGCGGAGCGCCGCGCGGCGGAGCTCCGCCGCCACGCGGCCCTCCTTAAGACCATGGGCGTCCAGACGGATTGCGCCTCCTCCGCCGCCGAAGCCCTCGCGCTCCTCAGCCGCTGGCGTTACGATCTGGTTTTGTTGGACAGCCTGATGCCGGGAATGGACGGCGTGGAGGCGGTGAAGATCATTCGGGGCATGGAGGGTGGGAGGTTCAGCGGGCTGCCCGTCATCGCCTTGGCGGATCCCTCCGAAGAGGGGCTCGGCGCCTTCCCTTCCCGGGGTTTCAACGGCTTCCTCACCCGGCCCTTGAGCGGAAAGGCCCTCGCCCATGTTTTACGGCGCTGGCTACCCCCCTCCGGAGGCTTCCGGAGGGAACCCTCCGGAAGTTCGCGGGGGGAGCCCGCCTTAGGGGAGGCGGACGCCGGGGCCCCCCCCCCTCTCCGGAGCCGGAACGGCCCCCGGGCGGGGACGGCGGGGGAAGACCCCCTTCCCCCCCGCCCGGGGGCCCGCGCCCTGGTGGTGGACGACCTCCCCACCAATCTGGAAGTGGCCGGAGCGACCTTGGCGGAGCTGGGCTGCCGGGTGGACTCCGCGGCCTCCGGCCCCGAGGCTTTGGAGATGATAAAAAGCCGCCCCTACGACATCGTCTTTTTGGATCACATGATGCCGGAGATGGACGGGATGGAGTGTTTGGGGATCATCCGCTCCATGGAGGACGGGCGCTTTAAGGAGCTCCCCGTGGTGGCGCTCACCGCCAACACCGTCCGGGGCGCCCGGGAAAAATTCCTCGCGGGCGGCTTTAACGAATACATCCCCAAACCCGTGGAGCCGGAGCTTTTGGAGGGGGCGCTGCGGCGACTCCTCCCCGATGATTCCGCCATCGCCCCGGAAAGCGGGGTCCCGTTTACGGAGTCCCCGGAAGAGGGGGGGCGTGTTCCGGAGTCCCTGAAAAACCCTTCCGCCGATCCGGAAAAGCTTAAGGAGGCTTTCGGAAAGGCTTCCTTCGTTTCCGCGAGTCCGCCGGAGGACGCCCTAGGCGGGACTCCGCAAGACCCGGCGAACGTGAACTTCCAGGAGGGCGCCCGCGCCACCCGCTCCCGGAAGGGTTACCGCCGGGTGCTGAAAGTCTTTCTTCATGAAGCCCCGCGCTGGAGAGAGGAGCTTTCAGCCGCGGAGTCCCCGCGGCCTTTCAGGGCTTCCGCTTGGGAGGCGCTCTTTTCCGACATGGAGAGCTCGGCGGCGATTATCGGCGCCTCCGGCCTCGGAGCCTTAGTTTCCCGCGTCCGGAAGATGGCCGAAAGCGAGGCCCCTTCTTTAAAAGAGGAGCTGTCGCGCCTTAAGGAGACGCTTTCCGGCGTGGAGGCACGGGCGAAGGAGTATCTCGCCTTGGAGGAGGCGACGGCGCCCGCGAGGGAAAGCGCGGCGGAGACCGGCGTCACCCCCGGGGAAACGGAAGGTTCGGGCGAAAGGGAAGGGGAGGCGGCGGACGTCCCGAAGGGCGTGAAAGCGAAAGCCCGCGGGTGGGCGGAAAAGGAGGGGGAGAAGGAGGACGGGGAAAGGGCGCCGGCGCGAGGAGAATCCGTCGGGACGCCGGAGTCGGCGTCCGCGGGAGTTCCGCGGGGAGCCGCGGAGGACGGAGAGGATGATCCCCGGGGGGATCCGACCGAGAGGCTCTCGGAAATCGACTTCCAGGCGGGGCTGGAAAGATGCCGGGGGAAAAGGGACCGCTACGCTAAACTCCTAAACGTCTACCGGGAGGATTTAACCGGCTGGATCAAGCTTCTTACGGAGCTCCCGGAAAAAGCGGAGCCGGATTTAAAAGAACTCGTCATAATTTTCCACTCCATGAAGAGCGCCTCCGCCTCCGTGGGGGCGGAGGCGCTCTCCAGGGAGGCTAAACTGCTGGAGGGCGCCGGCCGCGGCGGGGACCTTCCCTATATCGCCGCGAACCGGGAAAAGTGCCTGAGGGTTCTGGAAAGTCAGCTGGAAAGGCTGAATCGATACCTCGAGAGCTGACCTCCAGGCGGGAAGAAGCGCTGGAAAAAAGCGGCGGAAAAAACGCCTTGGAAAAGAAACCGCCCGGGTTTGAAAACCCGGTCGGTGAGGGGTGGAGTTCCTCTTTTCCGGCGAGGCTTGTTTTTTCCTCTTGAGACCGCGTTAGTTGTATTGTTTATAATTAGAATGAATTAAAGCTGAATATCCTTTCAGATCGCTCTCTTTAACAGTGTCGCGACTCTGTCGCGGCTCAGTGGAAACGTCCTATTTTTCGGCCTTCTTTCCCGGTTTTCCAACCGGCTTCGCCGTTAGGGGCGCCTTTCAGGGCTCTTTCCCCCTTTCCTGAGTTTTTCTTGCGAAGGCGACGGGCGCGCCCAGCATCTCGAGCGGTTTAATCCGACGCGCCGCGCGTCCGGAAATCCGGACGTGTCGCCGCCTAAGTTAGGCTGGAATCGCGGCTCGGATATCCCTGATATTGTCTGAAGCGGATCTAGTCGCGGCCCGTAAGGGTCGACGGTTAGCGTGATCATGGCCGTCTATGCTCGAGACTATATCTTGTGTGGCGTAGCCGCTTTTCGATAAGACGTTTAGAAAGTCTATAGCGCTTGCCGGCGGCGTGACCGGAGGGGAGTCGCTCAGGTCTTTCCGGCTGGCTCTCAAGCCGCCTACGCGCGTGTTGACGATTTTCTCCGGCGAAAGCCCCATCATGTAGGCGTTCATGATTTAAGTCGGCGCCTTTCCGGAAACGTCTCGGACCCGAGCGTCCAGACTCGGTGGGTTTGTCCGCGATATGATGTAGTGGAAAAGATACAGTATTAAATTTTAAGTGTTAACCTATATCACACAGCAAATTAAATGTTAAATCAATGCGATCGAAAGACTAAAATTCAGATATAAATAGATTCACATAAAATTTAAAAAATTAATTTACCGTTAAACAACAATACTTCGCATAAATTATCCCACATCATATTGCGGACAAACCCGACTCAGTTGGAGCGAAACTAAAATCTTTTGGTCGCGGTTCTTCTCGGACGTTAAACACTGAACCGCGTCGAACCTGTTTTTAGCCAAATCCAAAAGGAGTTTGAAAGGGGGCGTGGTCGCGGGGCGCGAGCCGCGAAGCCCCTTCACCGAGAAAAGGCGGAGAGTGGCCTGACTTGACGTCGGTTTTCCCGCTAGGCGCGCTTTTAACGCGCCTTGGCGTTCACAACCACGATCTCTCACGCCCGTTTTTGAAAAAAACATCCTGAAGCGGCACTCAGTAGACCCCGGCGCTCTTCATCACTATCGAGTCGGGGTTTCCACGTGCGATCCAGTCACGAAGTTCTTTCAAGCAGCCTGGAAGAGTGTTCGCTTCCAGCAACTCGGTAGCACGATCGCGGGTTTGTCCGCGATATGATGTGGAATAATTTATAAAAAGTTTTGTTGTTTAAAAGGTAAATTAATATTTTAATATTGTGTGATTATATTTATGCCTGAATTTCTTAATTTTAGTCTATAGATCGTATCGATTAAACTTTTAGCGTTCCGCATGATATATGTGAAAACTTGAAATTTTGTACCGTATCTTTTCTATTACATCATATCTGACAAACTCAAAGAAACGCTCGAACGTTATTGTTACGCTTAAGGATGATAATTTTAAAATATTATTTTCAGCCGCGTCCATTTTTTTTTAGAAGTGTCCAAAAATAAAATTCCTTAAAATTAAAATTATTCCTACGCGCCGGACAAAGCCATAAAAAGGGATAAAAAATAAATGTTATCAAAAAAACGTGACGAAACTGAAATTTTTTACTATTATTTTTGAAATTTTCGTTTCCCGATACTCAAAAACTTTTTTTATGATCGGGGAAAATATGTCTTGACAAACCTTTTACATTTTTCTATGATGACAAAATCAAGAAGGGAAAATTTTTACATTCACGCTGGTGAAAAATTTATTCATCTCTCCTTTTTCTTGTCGTCGCATAAGGAAAATAGTTATAATAATAGCGAAAAAGCGCGTTCGTTATTTACCAGGCTTGTTTTCAGTTAAACCGCCACGTTTGATGACGAAAAAAGCCAATTCGTAAACCAGCTTCAGGATTATCATAGTCTTTAACTCTTTAATTAAACAAGCCCTATTGTTTACCGCTAAGTCGTCATATATATATAGTTTCTTAAACCGCGGTCGGCGGGAGCCGGACTGTCCAGTCTTCCTCGCCACATTATAGAGCGTTCGATAATTTAATTAATGATGACGTCGTCTTATTGATGGAAACCGGGTCTATCAGCTTGTAAACTTTCATCGGCTCCAGAGTTTCATCCCAGAGTTTTATAAATGATCGCTCTTAGAACATTTAAGATCCATAAACATGTCATGGCCGCTTTTCAGGCGCGCGATTTCTTGACGATTTATCCACACCCGTCCGGACTGACAATAAAAGTGGATTATTATTTTAAATTATAAATTTTATATTTTATATAAAATACCACTAGTACTCAGTCAGGCACATAAATGTAGAAAATATAATTCATCTTTATATCAATTTAGTTGAAATTAATGATCATATGGTTGAGGAGATAGGTAAACTACGATTTTACTTATAGTATTAGCGGAATTTTATGTGGCTGGCAGGGAAACACTTCAAACTGTGCACTGCGCAGTTGTTAACAAGAGGTCACAATCAAAAAAATATCCTCATTTGTCAGCCTGACTGAGTACCTGCGTTCCAAACACGGGATCAGCTCTCCAAAATATTGGCTAAAGCCGGCATATATTCAAGCTTTTAGAGGCCCCGCACCAAAACCACATAGAAAGACCCTATCTGAGAATTGGCAGCGATATTATCTGACTTCATACTATTTATCGAAATTAATCTAACTAATGACCTATATATTGGGTTAGAAAAAAGGCGGAATTATATTTAGGATGCTAGTGATAAAATACATATAAAAAAATAAAATTACATATAAATTAGCGAACTTTAAATTATATTTAGCCCCCCCGAATCCATCCACGGGGTAACAGTCTTAAAGGAAGCCCGTGGGCGTACCCTCGCTAATTTAACGATGGAGCCCAGGGATGGCGGGCATTTTGATAGTTCGGCCCTCGGCCGACGCGCCCCGCTTCAGCCTCGTTTGCAAAAGACCACCGGCCCTCTAGCGACAAGTTTCACACCTAACCGTTTTTTAGCCCGTCTCCCGACCATCCGCTAAAAGACCGCCTCGCCTGACATGGTCCGGCGTTTCCACCGACCCCGGGGTTCCGGGGATCCCGCCTCTTGACCCGCGGGGTGTGAAACGCTATTCTTATCAGGCGGGCGGGGTCCACGGCGCCGTTGGTCCATTCTCGCCGCTCTCTTGAGCGCCCCGTTTAGCTGGACGCCCGGAGGCCGCCCGCCCCGGCGCGTCCTTGGTTCGCTTCACCGCGGGCGGAGCGGTTCGACCGCTTCAAATATTAACTTTATCACCAAAGGCGCGGAACCATGACCCAATCCCACGATAAGAAAAGCCGTGACAACTACATGGACATGGCCTGGAAATGGATCGTTATATTCATGATGGAGGCGTTTTTTGAGTTTTTCCGCCCCGATGTGGCCGAACTCATAGCCAACTCGCCCCGGGTTACTTACGCCATGGATAAGTCGCTCCCCTTATTGGGAGCGGATTCGTCTAGAGGCGAGCGGCGTCCGGATGTCGTAATCACCATCGCCCCGCTGGATAACGGTAAATCGTACGTAACTTACTTTGTCGAACTGCAGCAGGAAAAGGATCCACACTTGGACGAAAGGACTGAAGAATACTACGTGCGCCTCCGCTCCAGATATCCCGGCGATACGATCCGCGGCTTCGTCATTTGCACCGGCCACGATAATGAGGGGGATTACCTATTTTGCGCGAAAGATAACAAGGAAATCGTAACCACCTTCAAAATTTGGGCGGTCAATGTCAGCCGCTTCGAACTGGAGGATCTCGCGGCGGACGACCGCCCTTTCGCCTGCGTCCTGTACATAGCCCGCTTGGCGTACGGCGCGGGTCGGGACACGGCCTCGCGGAAGAAAATCGCGGAAAAGGTGGTTAAGTTTCTGAAAGGTAAGAAGCTTTCCAAAAATAACATGTCCGCCTGCCTCACCTTTGCTTATCAATTGTTGAGGCTTCAGACCATGGACGTCAACGATAAGTTGAGGAAGGAGTACGAAATGTTGATTACAGATCGCAAGCGTATGGTTGTTGAGCAGATACGGGAGGAAGGCCTGTTGCAAGGCTGGGAGGAAGGTCAGGAGAAAGGCCGGAAGGAAGGTCTAGAGGAAGGCGATCTCAAAGCACGCCAGGCGATCGCCATGAAGATGTTGGCCATGGAACTGCCATTGGACGCCATCGTCAAGGCCTGCGGGTTACCGGAGCGAGAGGTTTTCGCCCTTCAAGACGGGTTGGCGAGGCAGAAATCCTAGTAGGCCCGCCTCAACCGCCTTTAGATTCGGGGGAGTTGCTAACCGGCTCCAGCCGTCCGTCTCCTTTGCGTTTCCAACTCGGCCTTACTCCGGAAACGTCTCATTGGAGAGCCTCGCTCTCAGCGAGGTCACCATAGGTGGTCGATACCGACCCTCTTGTCCTAACGATCCGTTTCGTAATTTACCGCTGTTCACATAAGGTGCGTGCCAGGCAGGTGAACGCTCCGCATGCGGAGAGGCTATTTTTTTCATTCGCGCGAGGGAAAAATAACATTAGAGGGAACCCTTGAGCGAATTCCTTGATATTTTCACGATGTAATCCCCTAGTAATAGATATTTTTATAATTCACTGTCATTGTTTTCCGCTTCCGCCTCGTTTTAAAATGATCTACCTGACCATGGGCTTCGCTTGCCCCATAAGCGTTTGTCGAAAAGTCCACTGACGCTCCCCACTTAACGAAAACCCTTGGCCCGCTCAATTAAGCGTTTCCACCGCCTCCCAAAATCCAGGGATCCACTCCCTTGACCTGCGGGGGTGTAAAACGCTATTCTTATCAGGCGGCCTTGTTCCACGCCGCCGCCGCTCCATTATCGCCGCTCCTTTGAGCGTCCCGTTCAGCGGGACGCCTTAAGGCCGATCGCCCCGGCTCGTCCTTGGTTCGCTTCCCCGCTTAATGATGGCCACTTTGACGAAATGTGTGAATAATACTACGCGCGCCTCCGCGGCAGACATTCCAGCGATACGATCCGCGGCTTCGTTATTTGCGCTGGCCACGAAAATGAAGGGGATTGTCTATTTTGCGCGAAAGATGACAAGGAAAACGTAACCATCTTCAAAATTTGGGTGGTCAATGTCAGCCGCTTTGAACTGGAGGATCCCGCGGCGGACGACCGCCCTTTCGCCTGCGTCCTGTACATCGCCTGCTAGGCGTACGGTGTTGGACGAGATACGGCTTTGGGGAAGAAAATCGCGAGAAAGGTGGTTAAGTTTCTTAAAGGTAAGAAGCTTTCCAAAAAAACATGTCCGCCTGCTCACCTTCGCTCATCAATTGTTGAGGCTTCAGACCATGGACGTCAACGACAAGTTGAGAAAGGAATTTGAAATGTTAATTACAGATCGCAAGCGTATGGTTGTTGAGCAGATAAGGGAGGAAGGCCTGTTGCAAGGCTGGGAGGAAGGCTGGGAGGAAGGCTGGAAGGAAGGCCGGAAGGAAGGCGGGCTCAAAGCACGCCAGGCGATAGCCATGAAGATGTTGGCCATGGGACTGCCGTTGGACTCCATCGTCAAGGCAGTTTTTTCACGTCCTCCAAGGGACAAAAAAATAACGCCTTCCTTCCGCTCCCGAAGGGTTTCCTAAGGCGTTTCATGGGACGGGGTGAATAGCCTCTTCCCTATTCATGAGTGTTTTTTCAGTCTTCCCTGGAAATGTCCTCCAGGGCGGCGGATTGTCGGATCTCTTCCGGGCTCGCCGTGGAGGTGCCCACCTTTCCCACCACCACGCCGCTCGCCAGGGTCGCGAGTTCGGCCCCGTCTTGAAGCGAGGCTCCCGCGGCCAGGGCCGCGGCCATGACGGACACCACCGTGTCGCCGGCGCCGGAGACGTCGAAGACCGCCCTAGCCCTGGCGCTCAGGTGGGTCGCCTCGCCTTTTTCCCTAACCAGGGTCATGCCGTCCTCCGAGCGGGTGACCAGGATGTTTTTTATCCGGTGCCGCGCCATGAGCTCTTTGGCGCCCGCGGCTAAAAGCTCCCCGGAGCCGCGGGAGACGTCTCGGCCCAAAGCCAGGGAGAGCTCCTGGCGGTTGGGGGTGACGAGGGAGGCGCCGGAGTAGCGTTCCCAGTCGCTCCCCTTGGGGTCCACCACCACCGGAATGCCGGCCTTTTCCGCCGCGGAAATGAGGGTCCCGCACATGGAAGGGGTGAGGAGGCCCTTTCCGTAGTCGGAAAGGGAAAGGGTCCCCGCTCGCGGAAGAAGCTTTAGGGCGGTTTTCAGATACTTGGCGGCCGCGGAACCGTCCACGGGCTCCAGGGACTCCTCGTCGTAGCGGGCCACCTGCTGGATGCCCGCGATGAGCCGGGTCTTAACCGTGGTGGGGCGCGACGGATCCGTTAGCAAGACGATGTTTCCCTTTCCGAGCTCGGCGCGCAACAGGCATTCCAAGATGGCCTTTTTGGAGTCCTCCCCCACGATCCCCACCGAAAGGGGCGAAAGACCCAAGGAGGCGAGGTTCATAAGGACGTTTCCCAGACCGCCCGGCATGTTCACGCGGCGCCGCACGCTGATAACCGGCACCGGCGCCTCCGGGGAGAGCCTCACGGCCTCCCCGTAGATGTAGCGATCCAGCATCAAATCGCCCAGGGCCAGAACCCTCGCGTCTTTGAGGCCGTCCAGGACGGCCAGGGCTTTACGGGTCATCTTCCTTCCGTTAAAGGGAATAAGGGGAGGGGTTTGGGGGGAAGGGCTTTGCGCCGGAAAAAGCTTTTCCCGCCGAAATCGCCTTGTCCCGGCGGGGTTTAAGGGCCGGGGCGGGTTAGTTCATGAACTTCTCGAAAGCCGGCCGGGAAAGGGAGCAGGAAACCGCGCCTTTTTCGCCTAAGACCTTTTCCGCGCGGTCGCAGAGCTCCAAGGTGAGCTTGGGCGGGGGATCCAGGCGGTAGAGCCCGTAGCCGGCGCCGTTTTTGATCCGGAGGTGGAATACCGGACCTTGGTCGTTTTCGGCGGGTTCCAGCTCCTCTAAGAAGTCGGCGAAGCTTTGGAGCTTTGTCACGGGGAGGGTGAAGGTGACGGATTTCACCCGCTCTTCCAGCTCTTCCTCCAGGTCCCAGAGCTCGTCAATGATAATCTTGGCGCCGTAGGGGGAGTCCGCCTTGGGGGGATCGCTGGAACCCTCGCAGACCAGCACCCGGTCCGGATCGATTAGGTCTCGAAAGCGGGTGAGGGCGTCGGACCACAAGATGACCTCGGCCTTGCCGCTCATATCCTCCATGGTCAGGAAGGCGTACTGGGAGCCTTTTTTATCGGTGCGGAACTTCATGCCGTAAAAGGTCCCCGCCAACCTCACCTGGGCGGAGCTTTTCATTTTCAAAACCCCGGCCACGCTGTCCAAGCCCATGGCCCTAAAGACGGAGGCGTAGCGGGCCAGGGGGTGGCCGGTGACGTAGAAGCCTAAAAACTCCTTTTCGGAGGCGAGCCTTTCGGCTTCCGAGAAGGGACTGGCTTCAGACCAGTTGAGTTCGGAGGGGTCGGCTTCGGATACCTCGAAGAGGGATTTGCGCTTGGCGCCCTGGAGCCTAGGGGCGTTCCTTCTCCCGGTTAAAGCCGCGTCCAGGGAGGCCAGCATCACCTCCCGCGAGGCCCCGCCGGAGGCGTCCAGGGCGCCGGAGAGGATTAAGGCCTCCGCCACCTTTTTATTCACCTTCCCGTCCGCGGCCCGGTCGCAGAAGTCGAAGAAGCTTGTAAAAGGCTTCTTTTTTCTGGCCTCTATTATCTGCTCCACGGCCCCCTGGCCGGCCCCCCGGATGGCGCCCAGGCCGAAGAGGATTGTCTTTCCTTTCACGGTGAACTGGTAGCCGGAGCTGTTCACGTCCGGAGGGAGCACCTTGATTCCCTCCTCCCGGCACTCGTGGATGAGGGAGGCGATCTTTTCCTTGTCGGCCATCTCCGAGGTCATGAGCGCGGCCATGAATTCCACCGGATAGCGGCATTTGAGCCAGGCCGTCTGGTAGGAGACCAAAGCGTAGGCCGCGGAGTGGCTTTTGTTGAAGCCGTATTCCGCGAACTTCTCCAGCTGCTCGAAAATGGCCAAGGCCGCGGCGGAGTCCACCAGGCCTTTTTGTTCGCAGCGGAGGATGAACTCCGGCTTTATTTTATCCATCTCCTCCTTTTTCTTCTTCCCCATGGCCCTTCGTAAAAGGTCCGCGTCGCCTAGGGAGAAGCCGGCCAGGACCTGCGCGATGCGCAGGACCTGCTCTTGGTAGAGGATGACGCCCACGGTCTCCTCCAAGATGGGTTTCAAGGAATCGTGGACGTAGCTGGGACGGGCGGTCCCCCTCCGGACGGCCACGAACTGATCCGCCTGGCCGCTCTTTAAAGGTCCGGGGCGGTAGAGGGCCAGAAGGGAGATGATGTCCGAGAGCTTGTCCGGGCGGATCATCCGCAAATACTGGCGGATCCCCTCCTGCTCCATCTGGAAGACGCCGTTTAAATTCCCCTTGCGGAAAAATTCGAAGGTCTCCGGGTCCTCCTGGTCGATTTCCTCTATGTCGATTTCTATCCCCCGCTCGCTTAAAAGCCTGAGGCAGTGCTTTATGAGGGTCAAGGTCTTAAGTCCCAGGAAGTCGAACTTTATGAGGCCCAATTTCTCCACCCCCCCGCCTTCGAACTGGGTGACCGAGAGCCCCTTGGACTCGCCCTTCTCCTGCTTGCGGCCCCCGGTGAAGAGGGGGAGGTACTCGGTTAGGGGCTTGTCGGCTATGACCACGCCGGAGGCGTGGATGGAGGCGTGCCTGGGCAGCCCCTCCAGGGTGCCGGCCAAATCGATCAATTTTTTCACCGTCTTGTCTTTTTTGTAGAGCTCCTTCAACCTGGGCTCGCTTTTTAAGGCGCCGGCCAAGGTGATCTTGGGATCGGCGGGCACCAGCTTGGCCAGGAGGTCCACCTCGTGGAGGGGCACGTCCAGGGCCCGGCCCACGTCTCTAATTACCGCCCGGGCCTTGAGCTGGCCCAAAGTGAGGATCTGGGCCACGTGGTCCGGCCCGCCGTAGGCCTCCACCACGTAGTCTAAAACGTCCTGGCGCCCCTCGGCGCAGAAGTCCACGTCGATGTCCGGCATGGAGACCCTCTGGGGGTTTAAAAAGCGCTCGAAGAGCAGATCGAAGCGCAAAGGGTCCACCCTGGTGATTTTCAAAGAGAAGGCGACAAGCGAGCCGGCGGCCGAGCCCCGGCCCGGTCCCACCGGAATGGAGCGCGACCGGGCCCAGCGGATGAAATCCGCCACGATGAGAAAGTAGCCGGCGAAACCCACGCTTATGATGATTTCCAGCTCTTCCTCCAGCCTGGAGCGGTAGGCCTCCGTCTCCTCCGGAGATAGGGGCTTTCCCTTCTCCTCTCTTTTAGCGAAGTACTCCTCTAGGCCTTTTAGGGCGAGCTCCCTTAAGGATTCCTCGGGCGTGAGGCCGTTTTCGATTTTAATCGCCGGAAAGCGGTAGACCCTTTTCGGCAGCTCGAGCTCGCAGCGGTCGGCTATTTTCAAGGTGTTGTCGCAGGCCTCGGGGCAGTAGGCGAAGAGCCGCCTCATTTCCGCGGGCGACCGGAAGTGGTAGGTGTTGAAGGGCATGCGCATGCGCTTGAAATCGTCCACCTTGCTGTTTGTCTGGACGCATAAGAGGACGTCGTGGGCGGCGTAGTCCGTCTCTTTAAGGTAGTGGCAGTCGTTGGTCGCGACCAGGGGGACTCCGGTCTCTTGCGAAATCTCGATGAGGCGCCGGTTCACGACGCTTTGATCCGGGATTTGGTTTTCCTGGATCTCCAGGTAAAGCCTGTCCGGAAAGAAGTCCAGGTACCTCTCCAGGCTCTCCTTAAACGAGTCCCCGCCCTCCCGGCTCAAGAGCTTTCGGGCCAGTTCTCCTTGGAGGCAGGCGGTGAGGGCGATGAGGCCGCCGTTGTGTTTCTTTAAAAGCTCGTAGTCCATTCTGGGCTTGTAGTAAAAGCCCTCGGTGTTGGCCAGGGTGACGAGCTTGGTGAGGTTCCGGTAGCCTTCCATATTCTGGGCCAGGAGCACCAGGTGGTAGCGGGGGTCGTATTTGTCTCTAGAAAATCGGTCGGGGGAGACGTAGGCCTCCACCCCGATTATGGGTTTCAAGCCCTTCTCCTTGGCCGCCCAGTAGAAGTTCAAGACCCCGAACATCTGGCCGTGATCCGTCAGGGCCACGGCGGGCATGCCCATCTCCAGGGCCGTGTCCACGAGATCGGGGATCTTGATGGCGCCGTCCAAGAGGCTGTAGCCCGAGTGGACGTGGAGGTGCACGAAAGACTCGGCCGGGTCTAAGAATTTAGGCTTTTTGGGAGCCTTGGGGGGGGCGGATTCCGCTACAGGTTCGGAGGCCTCGGGCGGAGCGGAGGCCTCGGGCGGTTCTAAAAGAACGGCCGGATCGGAAAACTCGGTCGGATCTAAAAGAACGGAAGGGTCGGAAAACATATCCGGGTTGGCTGACATGGTTTAAGTCCTTGCGGTTAATCCTCTAAAGCCCCAAAGAGGGAAAGAGCGGAAAACCCCGGCCTTCCGTCTTGTAAACCGGCGGATTAGGCGGTTAAGGCGGCCCGAATTTTTGAAAAAAGAGGCGGGAAGGGCCGCTCCGTTTGATTACGGAGGATCCGAGGGCGGTTCCGTCCGCCGCTGTTAAATATATTATAGTATACCACGAAACATGAAAAAAGTAAAGGGGAAATTATCGGACGCCCCGCGGTCGTGTCCGGGGGGTTTCCTTTGAGTTAAAATTAGATTTGACATCCGACAAAAAACGACGCGTCGGCGCCGCGGGAAATTATCCAAAGGGGTCGTTTTAAAATTCGCCTAGAAAAAAAATTACAAAATCTCCGAAAATCCGCGCGGACGGACGAAGCCCGAAGTCGGAAGCCCGAAGTCGGAAGCTCGAAGTCGGAGGGCTCATTTTGAGCGTTCCGGATAAAACGCTGATAATAGGGTCGCGCTGGAAAAGATGTATTTAGGGGGAGACGGAACGGGGAAAAATGAGCGGAAATTTAGCGATCGGGGGAGAAACGAAAGGACGCGTCTTTAAAAAACGGTAAACGACCCCGCGGCGGGAAAAAAAAAGACGCGGGTGAAATAAAACAAGCCGAAATGAAAATCAATATTTCGGAAGGATCACGGGCTAAAAATAGGCTAAAAACAATCGGACTATAATGTTGGAATTTTAAAATTACCATCTTACCATCAAGGAGTATCGTCATGTTTACTATTGACAAAAAAATTTACATCCCGGAAAAAGGCATGTAATATGTAATCTTAGAGTTGAACGCGCCTGAAAACGCGTCTATTGGTGAAGCGAATATTTAGATCACAATTACTTCAAATTATAAAAATGGTCAACTTTGAATGATTTACGTCCGCTTGCGGGGTTACTGAAGGATAGTCCGATTTTTGATGGAAATGCTGTTGAGATTCATAGGAAAACGCGTGACGAGTAAATTTATTATTATTGACGCGAATATTTTCATCGATCCTGAATTCCCCGATGTCCGCGGAACAACAAAATTTAATTTGGGCGGGAACGCCCGAACGCGTCCAATATTTGTGCATGTTTCGCCGTTAAAACTGATATTTTTTTACATTCATTTTAACTAAAGAGTTTAACTGTATTGGAGATCCGCGCGTTATAAGGGCGGTAGGGCGGTAAAAAGGGGAAGTTTTAGGCGAAAAATATAGTTTAGCGGTCAAAAAACGACTCCACCGGGCCTGACGCCCGAAACTCTGGAGGGCGCTACGGCGTTAGAACTTTACTTGGGCGACCGCGCGGTCGGTTCGCCTTCCTCAAGGGCGATGGACTCGTCCCCGCCGCGTTGAATTCCATCCATGTTTACCCCTGAAGGCGGATGACCGTTTCGGGCGGCTTCCTGAGCCACGGTCCACCCGGATTTATCGGCGAGCTCCCAGCGGCTGAAACCCGCCGGAAGACTACCGCATCTGGCCGCCATATGAGCCACCGTCACCCCGTCTTTGTCCGCTAGCTCCCAGCGGTCGAAACCAACCGGCAAATGACCACCCCTGGCCGCTTCGTGAGCCACCGTCTCCCCGTCATTGTCCGTCAGCTCCCAGCGGTCGAAACCCGCCGGCAAATGACCATGCCCGGCCGCTTCGTGAGCCACCGTCCGCCCGCCATTGTCCGCCAGCTCCCAGCGGTCGAAAACCGCCGGCAAATGACCATGCAAGGCCGCCGCGTGAGCCACCGTCTCCCCGTATTTGTCCGCCAGCTCCCAGCGGTCGAAACCTTTCGGGAGGAGTCCATTTTCGGCCGCCATGTGGTAGATCGTTTTTCCACCATTATCCGTTAGTTCCCAGCGGTCGAAACCTTTCGGGAGGAGTCCATTTTCGGCCGCCTTGTGGTAGATCGTTTTTCCACCATTATCCGTTAGTTCCCAGCGGTCGAAATCCGCCGGCAAATGACCACCCCGGGCCGCCGCGTGAGCCACCGTCTCCCCGTCTTTGTCCGCCAGCTCCCAGCGGTCGAAACCAGCCGGCAAATGACCATGCCAGGCCGCCGCGTGAGCCACCGTCCACCCGTCATTGTCCGCCAGCTCCCAGCGGTCGAAACCTTTCGGGAGGAGTCCTTTTTTGGCCGCCATGTAGTAGATCGTTCTTCCACCATTATCCGTTAGCTCCCAGCGGTCGAAACCCGCCGGCAAATGACCATGCAAGGCCGCCGCGTGAGCCACCGTCCACCCGTCATTGTCCGCCAGCTCCCAGCGGTCGAAACCAGCCGGCAAATGACCATGCAAGGCCGCCGCGTGAGCCACCGTCTCCCCGTCTTTGTCCGCCAGCTCCCAGCGGTCGAAACCAGCCGGCAAATGACCACCCCGGGCCGCTTCGTGAGCCACCGTCAGCCCTTCTTAGTCCGCCAGCTCAAAGCGGTCGAAACCCGCCGGCAAATGACCACCCCTGGCCGCCGCGTGAGTCACCGTCCACCCGTCTTTGTCCGCCAGCTCAAAGCGGTCGAAACCCGCCGGCAAATGACCACCCCTGGCCGCTTCGTGAGCCACCGTCCGCCCTTCTTTGTCCGCCAGCTCCCAGCGGTTGAAACCCGCCGGCAAATGACCACCCCTGGCCGCCGCGTGAGCCACCGTCCACCAGGCTCTGTCCGCCAGCTCCCAGCGGTCGAAACCCGCCGGCAAATGACCACCCTCGGCCGCCGCGTGAGCCACCGTCCACCAGGCTCTGTCCGCCAGCTCCCAGCGGTCGAAATCCGCCGGCAAATGACCACCCTCGGCCGCCGCGTGAGCCACCGTCCACCAGTCTCTGTTCGCCAGCTCCCAGCGGTCGAAACCCGCCGGCAAATGACCACCCCGGGCCGCTTCGTGAGCCACCGTCCGCCCTTCTTTGTCCGCCAGCTCCCAGCGGTCGAAAGCCGCCGGCAAATGACCACCCCTGGCCGCCGCGTGAGCCACCGTCTCACCTTCTTTGTCCGCTAGCTCAAAGCGGTCGAAACCCTTCGGAAGGGTCCCCTCGGAGGCCTGGCGAAAAAGCTCTTCCAATTCACCTTTGTCCATATCGTCCATGGCGCTGTTCCTAGATAATGTCTGATTGGCCTACCATCGCGTCTTTTGCCGAACAAACCCATACTTAAAAGGGGCGGGAATCTCCTCTTCGACCTCGTGAACAAAGACGCGCCCTGCCATGAGGCCTGTCATGCGCTGGCCGCCTCCAAAGGTAAGAGAAGTTCGAAAAAGCGGGGGGGCTTAAAAAAAGCCTCCTAAAACGGGAACCTCTCCCCGTCGGAGAGCTTTATGATTTTGGATGCGAGCCCCATTTTTTCAAATCCCGCCGGATTTTCGGTGTGGATGGGAACGATCCCGATTTCAGGAGCGACTTTGGCGGCGACGCTCCTTAGGGCCTCCGGCGTGGCGTGGCCGGAGGTGTGGAGCTTTATCTTGTTGGGGAAGGAGTCCACTAACCGGGCGATCCCGTCGTCGCCGTACTCGCCTTCCAGGTATCCGTCCCACATGGAATACACGAGGACGCCGGTGTCCTGGAACATGTCCATGACCGTTCGTAAATGCTTGGCGGCTCGAACCGGCATGCAGAAGCCCCTTTGGCGCATCAGATCGAAGTTCCATTGGGAGGCGTCGCGGAGTGAGGAGAAATCGTAGAGCGAAACTCCGCCTGAGACGACGTCCTTCGCGTGGTCGTGGACCTTCAAGAGGATCTCCTTTTGGTACTGGTCGCAGAGGAACATCTTGGGCGCCCGGGTCCTTTTGTGGAAGGAGGCGATCCGGTCGATGTTCATAGACGAGCAGAGCAGGAAGACGTGTTTGTGACTCTTAAGGATTTTGTGGGCCTCGTCTTGGAGCGCCATCTCCGTCGGAAAGTCCGCGTCCTTCCGGGAAAGCGAGGTACCCTCGGAGACGAGGATGTCGACCCGTTTAACGCAGTTGTCCAGAACCAGCATGACCCCCTTTCCCCTGAAGCCGTGGGTGCGGAAGTCGCCCGTGTGGAGTATCCGTTTGCCTTCGGTCTCCACTAGGAACATGTAGGAGTCGTAAACGGAGTGATCGACGGCGAACGGGGTGACCGCGAGGCCTCCCAATTCCACCCGTTTGGCCGGCCGATAGGTTGAAAGGCTCCGGACGCGCTCCATAAGGTCGGCTTTTTCCGGCAGGTATGCGAGCTGCGTGAGGAGCATCTCCTTGGCCGCCTCGCCAAGGTAACCTGGGACGTCTTTCAAAACTCTGGGCAGCATCCCGATGTGGTCGCAATGGATGTGGGTGAAAAAGAGCCCGTCGCAGTCCCTTTCCCCATGAGTCAGCCCTTCGATGGCGAGGAGTTCCGGCTGTTTGTCCTTCGAAGGGAGCTCGGCGCCGAAATCTATGAAGATTCTCTTCCCACCTCCCCTGATCTCCGTGGCGCAGCCTCCGATTTGTCTAGTCCCGCGGTGGACGATTAGTTCTCCCATTGTTTGTGACATCCTATAATCAAGCTTTTAAATATTGACGCGACCGCGATAAACCCAACGTTTTTTTGATATCTGAAATCATCTACTACAAGTTTTGATTATTCAACGGTAATAGTTCATTTATTGATTATTTTCTATATCTTAAAGTGTTATCTTGACTTCATTTGATATGTTATACATGGTTGTTCTGATGGTCGCTTTATCATCCGCATGTGGTTTTATGATATCAATAACGCCCCCTTTTACTAAATTATTCAATAAATCATCATGAATATCCTCAGCGATTTGTTGTACGTTATATAATTCTGCGAAATTATCTTTGATGCGCTTGAATATTTGAGGGAAAATAGAAAGATAATCAATTACAACGCATGCGTCAAGTAAAATTTTATCCAACATTTATATTATTGATTTCCACCAGTCGGAGTATAATTCTATCATCTTCCGGACTTTGATTCTTAAAATTTCAGCTCCCCGGCTTAAAGATATTAGTTGCTCGAATACGGCTTTTTTGACTAAGCATGGAAGACCGCTTTCAGATAAAATGTCGAACATCGGTAACGGTTCTTCTTCGAACCCTATTTCCTCCATTTCGCGATTAATAGGTTTGAAATATTTTTTTTGATATTCCTCATTGAAAAAATTAAATAACTTTATGAAATTATTATTTTTCCGTCCAAGGCGGGAAAGCGCGGTTTTATAACTGACTTTGAAAATTGTTTTAACCTCCAAAACCCTATCGTAAAAAGGTAGGCAGCCCGCCTTATTCCATTCCTCATTGAAAGCTATGTCAGGCATTAAAAAATGTTCCGCGAATGAATCCGCCCGCTTTTCTATTTCCTTGCCGTCTTTGTTAATATTATTACCATAGTCGTCGTTATGCAGGATTATGTGGCCAAGTTCGTGAGCTATACTGAAGATTCTCTTTCAGCTGTTATTATATCGTTAGTATTAACAATAATAGCGGGACCTCCATCATGTTCATTCACGGACAATCCAAAAAATTTGGTGTTGTCAAAATTATTAGGCCAGACTTTAATTCCGGCTTGCGCCATTAAACCTAAAATATCGTATACAGGCTGGCTATCATCAAGATTAAGCATCTTCCTCGCGTTTAAAGCGATGTCGATTATTTCTAAATTGTCACCGTTATGTTTTAAATTTTCAATAAAACCTCCGAATTTAAATTCGATGAAATCTTGAAGTAAATTTTCAAGATAAGTATAATCTTCCAACCAAATGGCGACATCGTTTATAATTAAAGCTCTCTCTTCCATAATCATTTTTTTTAATGAACGGAAACGGACGTTATTTAATTCTTTTATATCAAAAAAGAGATCCGGAGAATTAATATTTCACGCTTTTTCGAGCGCGGATAAAATATCATTCGAAGGTTCTATAACTCCTTTTTCCAATTTTTTTAGATAATCCAAAGGAATATTAGATTTATAGGCCAATGGAGGCGAAGAAAACAATTTAGCCTTTCGAAATAATTTAAGATTTTGAGTTACGAGTTGGAGATTCATGGTTGCCGTCTCGAGTTTGGATCGCGTGAAAGGAAATATCTAGAAATTATTATAGCGTGAAACAAGTTTCGGCGCGACAATTTCCTCTACCTCTCCGCCTTCGCGGCTGGACGCTTGTCGTCTGGATATTAATAATGAACATTCGTTTATAAATATCTATAAAAGATAAAATTAATATCTAATTAAAAAGAAATTTTCACGGAGAAAGGCCCCGGCTCACGGCTTTTTCGCCGCCGGCACCAGCCTGAGGTGGGTCTGGCGCCATTCCTTCAGGGCGCTCTCCTGCTTTTCCCTATTCACCTCGCCTGAGCGCAAGAAGGCGTCCATGTATTCGGTGGGAAAATGCGCCTTCAGATAGGCCGCCCGGTAGGTCGTGAGGGCCAGGGAGACGGCGTGGGGTTTTGGGAGAGTCACCGGCGCCGCGACGCGGAGCTTTATAAAGACGTTGTTGGCGTCTTCCGGGTCGAAGCCGTTGTTGACGGCCCGGGCGGAAAAGGAGGCCTGTATCTGGGAGAGCTCGTCCGGATCCCCTAAGGAGAGGCCCCGGGACATTATTTCGGCCTCGGAGGTTTTGAGCCTGGCGGTCTTTTCCGCCATCTCCACGATCTGCTCGTTAAAAAGGATGAGGCCCATGGTGTCGGAGAGGATGGGATCCAAGGCCGGGTGCAGGGAGGAGGGCTCCAGGATTCCCTTCCGGAGGCGCAGATACTCTTCTAGGAGTCCGCTGGAGCGGGAGAGCGGCGGGTGCAGGGCCGCGAGCGCCACCAAATCGTTGAAGGTCACCTCCTGTAGGCCCCTGACCAGGTTTCCCACCCAGGGGTTCTCCAGGTAGGGGATCCCGGCGAAGTTTCCGCCCGCGAAGAGCTCGGCCGTCTTGGGGTCGTCCGCGGGGATGTCTTTTAAGGAGACGCTTTTTCCGTTTCGGGCCGCGAGCTTCAAGACGGAGGCTAAAAAGGAGAGGCTTCTCTGGGGGACTATGTCGAAGCGGAGGAGTCCGTTCTCCTCCACGGCGTCCTCCCCGTACTGGACGGTGGCCCGGCTCCTCATGTCGGAGTAGGAGTTGTAGTCGAGGAACAAGGGAACCGAGTCTCTAAGGAGCCTGGGGCTGGCCACCAGGCTGTAGGGCCGGGACCCCGCCGCGCGGGGGAGGTTTTCCAGAAACAGGGCGTAGTCGATTATCTTCTTGATGACGGGTATGGACGCGGCGAAGGTCTTGATGAGGGAGATCTCGTCTACGGCCGTCTTCAAGGAGATCCTGGAGTGCGTGGGAAGCATGCCGCAGAGCTCGTCTAAAAGGGGGAGCGGCACCCCGAAGACCTGGCCCACCTCGCGCAATAGGGCGCGGCCGTTTAAAAGCTCCAGCTTGAGGCCGTGGGCCACGAAGTGGGAGCCGCCGTAGGTGTCGGTAATGTAGTTCACGAGCTCCAGGGCGTTTTCCGTCGGGACCTCCAGATCGATCGACGGGTAGTCCCGGGCCAGGGTGTTTAAAAACAGCTCGAAGGGAAGTCCGTAGCGGATGGGGTCCAGCTCGGTTATCCCCAAGGCCAGGCACGCGAGGGAGGCCCCGGCCGGGCCGCGGCCCGGGCCGGTTAAAACGCCCTGGCTTTTAGCGTGCGCCGCGTAGTCGGCCACCACCAGGAAATAGAGGGAGGCTCCGGTCTCCAGGATGTCGGAGGTCTCTTTCCTGAGCCTCGTCTGGTAGATGGCCAGAAGATCCGGATCCCTCTTTTCCAGATCCGGATAGGTATCCTTCAAATACGCGTCCAGGCCCTCGCGGCAGAGCTTTAGGAAGTGGTCGTCGGCCTTGCTCTGGAAGTCCTCAGGGGAGAGGCCCCGGGCGCCGATGTCGGGTCTGGGGACCGCGAAGATCCTCTTTTCCGGGAAATCCACGTTGCAGAGCTCGGAGATGTGGAAGACGTTTCCGACGGCCTCCCCGTCCCCGCCGAACTCCAGCTTCATCTCGGTCGGGCCCTTGAAATGGAACTCCCCCGCCTGGGGCTGCTCCTGGCTCTTTTCGTAATCGAAGAGGCGCCTTTCGCGGATGCGTTGCAGGACCTCGTAGGTGGAGTGATCCTCCCGGTTCAGGTACCTGGCCTCCGCGCAGACCACCAGGGGAAGGCCCAGGACCTTCCCCAAAGAGGACAATATCTCGTTAATTTTGTTTTGGTCGGGAAGCCCGTTTCCCTGGAGTTCCAGGTAAAAGCGCCCGGGAAAGATCCGGGCGTGGCGGGCGGCCCATTCCAGGGCGTTTTCGTAGCGGTCCCGGGCCAGAAGGGAGTAAAGCCAGCCCGAAGACCCTGACGACAAGGCGATCAACCCCTCGGAGTGCTCCTTTAAAAGCTCCCTGTCCACCCGGGGCTGGTGGAAGAAGCCCTCCATGTTGGCCCGGGCGGTGAGACGGGTGAGGTTGCGGTAGCCGGTTAAATCCTTGGCCAAAAGCACCAGGGTCCCGGGCTCCTCATCGGGGGCGTGGTCGCGGCGGTCCCCGGACGCCACGAAGGCCTCCACCCCTAAAATGGGTTTAACCCCCGCCTTCACCGCCTCGCGGTAGAACTTCCAGATCCCGAACATCTGCCCGAGATCGGTCAGGGCCACCGCGGGCATGTTGAGGGCCCGCGCCCGGGCCGCGAGCTCGCGGATCTGGATGGTGCCCCTAAGGAAGCTGTAGGCCGACCTTACATGGAGATGGATGAAGCTCACGAAGACTCCGCCTGGCGATAAAAAACGGCGAAAAAAACGCCGGAAACGATTCGCAAGGGAAAAGTTTTCCGGGGAAGGGAGGTGGCGCCGCCGGAAAAAAGAAAAGAGCCGGAGAAAAAAATCGGGGGAATTTACCGCTGGATCCCGGCGCCGGGGAAAAAGCGCCCCCGCGGCCGTTACTCCGAAGTATTTTAACAGAAAGAGGAGGGGGAAGACAGCGGAAGAAAAACTTCGAAGGAAAGAAAAAAAAGCCCCGGGGCGGCGGAGCCTTTTTCCGGATCCGAAAATAACGACCGTTTCAGGGCCGCGGCGGGGGGACGGAGGGTGTTTTTTTTTTAACGGCTCCGGACGCGGGGGAAAAAATCGGGGCTCTCCGCGTTTCACCATTGAAAAGCTGAACTATTCCCGAAGCGCCGAAACGGTGAAAGTAGGGAAAACGCCGGAGACGTCCAACCCGATCAGCCGGGAAAAGCTCGCCTCGATCCTTCGGAGCGGGAGCTTGGAGTCCGGAAGACGGCGCGGGGTAGGTTTTCGAAAAAAAAATTGCGAGATTTTCGTTTCAGGCGGGGAAGGGGGGTAAGAAGGGAGCGAGGGAGGGAGGGAAAAGAAGGAAGGTGAAGGAGGGAAGCGGGCGGGGGGAAGGGAAGAGGGGGTTCGTCCGCTTTAAGAGCGGATGGGGGAAAGGGCCCCTCCCGGAAAAAACCCTCCGGCGTCCGCGGCCGTTTTTCGGGCCGCGCCGGGAGTTTCCCGGACGCCCCGATTCGGGGCCTCCGGCGTCTAAAGGGAGCGCCGGGGCTTCGCCCGGGAAGGCTTTAGAACAAGGTCTCCGGACGGTAGTTGGGCGGCTCGGAGGTGATGGAGATGTCGTGGACGTGCCCCTCCTTGAGGCCGGCCCGGGTGATGCGGATGAATCTGGCCTTCTCCCTCAGCTCCTCGAGGTTCCGGGCGCCCACGTAGCCCATGCCGGCCTTGAGGCCGCCGGTGAGCTGGTAGAGGGTGTCGGAGAGGGGGCCGCGGATGGGCACCCGGCCCAAGATGCCCTCGGGAATGAGTTTGGAGGAGCCCATGGAGCTGGACTGGCCGTAGCGATCGGCCGAGCCCTCCCGCATGGCCTCGATGGAGCCCATCCCCCTATAGACCTTGTAAGTCCTCCCTTGGAAAAGGGTGGTCTCCCCGGGGCTCTCGTCCGTGCCGGCCAGGAGGGCCCCCAGCATCACCGTGGAGGCCCCGCCGGCCAGGGCCTTCACTATGTCCCCCGAATACTGGATGCCGCCGTCGGAGATGAGGGGCACCCCGGAGTCGGCCGCCGTCCGGGCGCAGTTGAAAATGGCGGACATCTGGGGGACGCCTATGCCGGCGATGACGCGGGTGGTGCAGATGGAGCCCGGACCCACCCCTATCTTCACGGCGTCGGCTCCGGCGTCGACCAAGGCCTTGACCCCGTCGGCGGTGGCCACGTTTCCGGCGATGACGTCCACCTTGTAGAGGCTTTTAAGCTTCCTGACCAATTCGATCACGTTTTTGGAGTGGCCGTGGGCCGAGTCCACGGCCAGGAGGTCCACCTCGGCCGCGACCAAAAGCTCGGCCCGGTCCAGGGCCTCGTTTCCCACCCCGATGGCCGCCCCCACCCTCAAGCGGCCCATCTCGTCTTTGGAGGCGGAGGGGTACTGGTCGTTCTTCTCTATGTCTTTGAAGGTGTAGAGGCCCTTTAAAACGAAGTCGTCGTCCACCACGAGGAGCTTCTCCTTGCGGTTCTCGTGGAGCTTCTTTTTGGCCTCCTCCAGGGAGATGTTGGGCTCCCTGACGGTCACCAGGTTGTCCTTTTTAGTCATGATCTCGGAGACTTTGATGCCGTACTCGTTTTCTTTGAGAAACCTTAGATCCCTGTTGGTGACGATGCCCACCAGGTGCCTGTCATCCTTGTCCACCACCACCGGCACGCCCGAGATCTTGTACTTCTTCATCAGCTCGAGGGCCTCCCGAACGGTCACGTCCGGGGTGACCACCTCCGGGTTCTTGATCATGCCGTTTTCGCTCTTTTTGACCATCTCCACCTCCTCCGCCTGGTAGCGGGGGGGGAGGTTTCGGTGGATGATGCCGACGCCTCCGTGGCGGGCCATCACGATGGCCGTGCCCGAAAGGGTCACCGTGTCCATGGCCGCCGACACTATGGGGATGTTGAGCCTTATGTTGCGGGAGAGCGGAGCCGAGACGTCGGCCTCGGCGGGGAGGATCTCGGAGTAGGCCGGTTCCAGGAGCAGATCGTCGAAAGTGAGCCCTTCCGGAAACGTTGGAGCGGGAATCATTTTGCACCTCGGAAATATTGAGGAGGTTCGAGTCGAGCCGGGCGGGTTTCCCGGCTCCCCCGCCCCCGCGCTTTTTTTGAGAGGGGGCGGCGGAAAACGTTAAAAGGAAAAAGGAAACGGAAAACGAAAACGGAAAACGAAAACGCGGACTAGGAAAGCGGAAAAGGTGAAAGGCGAAGCGGAAAACGGGGAGCCGGAAAGGCCCATCCGGGGCCTTTCCGGCTCTGAAAAAACGGGCGCCTTTTGTGTTATCCAAGAAGCGCCGGAAATAGGCCGGCGGGAAAAAACGCCCCGCGGCTTAAAAAAAGTCAAATATCCAAAGGGATGAGTCCGGCGGCCAAAAGCCAGATCCCCTCGAGGAGGCCGTTGTCGCTCACCCGGAGCAGTCTTTTGCGGAAAAAGGATATTATCTCCCGGATTAAAAGCAGCCCGGCCACGATGACGTCGGCCCGGCCCGGGGGGAGGCCGGGGTGTTCTTTTCGCAGGCTCAGGCTTTGGGTTTTAACCTGGTTGAAGAGGTTTCTTATCCGCACGGCGCGGATATCCAGATCGTTTACGGCCTCGGGCGAGTACTCTTTCAGATTTAAAAGCATGGCCGCCGTGGTGGTGACGGTTCCGGCCGTTCCGATGAGGACGGAGTCTTGTTTAAAGGAGCTGAAGTCGGCGGCGTTTAAGATCCCCCTTATCTCTTTTTCCATCTCCATTAGCTCTTCCGGAGAGGGCGGGTCGGAGCGGACGTGCTTTTCCGTAAGCCCCACCACGCCCATGTCGAGGCTTAATGTTTTTTGGATGTTTTTAGACCGCACCGAGATGAACTCCGTGGATCTCCCTCCTATGTCGAAGATGATGGCCTCTTTGGGAACGGGCTCGTCTAAGCCTTGCAGCACGCCGGAGGCGGTGAGATAGGCCTCCACCGATCCGCTGAGGAGTTTGGTTTTCCAGCCGTAGCGTTTTTTCACGTCGTTTAGGAAGCTCTCGCCGTCCGAGGCCATTCTGGCGGCCATGGTGGCGCCGCAAAGCACTTTTCGGGGTTTCGCCTCCCGGACGATCTCCTTGAAAGAGTCCAAGACCGCCCAGGCCCTCTCCAGAGGCGCCCGGCCGAAGGGGGCGCCGGGGGTCAGGCCCTCGGAGAGGCGGGGAGTCTCCTGGAAGACCCGCTTGGTATTCCGGGCCAGGCCGTACTCGTTGGCCCGGGCCAGCATGAGCCGGAAGGTGTTGGACCCCAGGTCGAGCGCGGCGTAAGTGGGATATCGCATAAGAGGAGGTTTTTTTTAAGTTTTCGGCCGAAAGTCGCTCCGCCGGACGGCGGAACGAGGGCTTTCGGGGAATATTCGTATAAGCGTAGCAAAAGAGGAGGGGCATGGCAAGCCGGGGGATAAATTTCCGGGGGCTTTCATCGTCCTTTGGCTAATTTTGAGTTCAGGGCGTTTTTCTATTTGAGATTTAAAGGCGGAAATTAAATGTTTATAGAAGGATAGTATTTTAAATTTAAAATTTAATTGTTATAAGAACGCTAAATAAGTATTAAATTTGAAAAAAGAAGAGGCCTCAACACGCCGGAAAAGAGCGGGAAAGCCTCCCCGCCCAAGCCGCCCGCGCCTTATGGGAGCCGCGCTTTTAAAACGGGGCGCTTTTTCAGGATTGGACGGCGACGGATAAGGAAAACGGCCCGAGACCGTCCTACGAGAGTCCCTCATCTCCTCGTCCAAGTCCCATCGGGCGGCTCGGAAAAATAAGTTAAACCGCGGCGATCTTTTCGCGGGCGGAATCCGCCGCCTCGTCCGCCGGCAGAAAAGCGCTTAAAGCCGCCGGCGGCGTCGGATGTCATAAAATTAAGATTATAATGAAGTGAAATTGGTGAATTTATTTATTTTTCAAAGTTATTAAACCACATAAATGAAATTTAGCTCTAACAAATGAAACTTAACGACAGGTGGACGGGGGAAAAAGGCCGAAAAAGAATCCCGTCCGTTTGAGCGGGAAGCGCTCTCGCCGCCCCGTCGTTTTTCGGCCGGGGCGAAGGGCGAAAGGGAGGGCGTCCCGTAGCCCCCGGCTTCGCGGGTTTATTCCCTTTCGCCCTCCCCCTAGATTCGGACGGCTCGGGCCGCGGCGGGCCCGCGGAGCTTAAATCTTATTGCCGGATTTCCCTCTTCGTGACATAATGATTTAAAATTAAGACGCCATGACGATGAAGCCGTTGGATCCGTCCTTGGGAGTTTCCACAAAACGGATCAGCCGGCGCGGCGAACAGCCGTTCCGCAAGGGACTTGAAGGGACTTGAAGGGACTTGAAGGGACTTGAAGGGACTTGAAGGGACTTGAAGGGACTTGAAGGGACTTGAAGGGACTTGAAGGGACTTGAAGGGACTTGAAGGGACT
>JAISMF010000004.1 GCA_031276865.1 Deltaproteobacteria bacterium
TTAAAATCTGACCATAGGTTGAGTAGAAATTTATTGAAGGGTGTCTTTGGAGATTCCATAAATCCGTTGCTTGCTGCTGCAGCTTTCAATCTATTGAAATATACTAGAGTTGAGTACGATCATCTTAATAAACCGACTGATAGTCTAGCTAAGCGTCGTCGGTTTAGGAAAAATAAATACCGTGGTCTGCCTCTATGGAGAATTGAAAACCCGCTTTTCTGACGTTATTTCTGGCTAATCTAAGATTGTTGACCATAAGAGTCTTACTACGTCCTTACTATATCTCAATCATAGCTAAACATGGATGATTTGTAATTTTGCAAAAAAATTTTACAAAATGCGCAAAATTCATTGGCCTAAAACTGCCAATTTTTACATGAATTGTGCTATATATGGCGCTGAATACTAAATATGGTATCCTCCAAAAAGCTAAAAACTTTTTCAGGGACGACTAAATAACCCTACGTAGGAAACTTTCATATTAAACTCTCATGGAAGGCCAGGGTTCCTTACGCCAACGAACCCATGAAAGTTTTCCAATATTTTCGGAGTTTTGGAGTCACCGAAAATACCTCCGAAGAAAACTTTCATATATAAAATTAGAGATGCGCCATTATGGATGAAATCACAAGACTCGGAGCTGGTCAGTTTAGTTGGGAGACAATAAGATTATCGCTCACCTACAAGTTTGTGGTTCGTCACGGAGGGATGCGTCTCTAGACTGGCCGCGTTTGGAATAAACGCTCAGATGTATGGCGGATTAGCCAACGAGCTTCACTTCCAGTTTCTCGCCTATTCTTAAAGCGTAATTCGTTATCAAAGACAAAGGGTAGTCGTTTCCCGACAACGCGTCCGGAAGATCCTGAAGCAGTGCCGCGTACGGATTGTTGAAAATCATTTTCCTTTTTACAAAGGGAAAATGTCCGGTTTTGAGAAAAGCGGTTGAAAAAGTATGATTGCTGTATTTAGGATGAACGTAACTTGAAAGGGGAAAACGTACGGCTCCGGCGAGCCCGTTGGATATAAGCCACTGCGTAAAAGTAGTTTCTAAATTTACGCTGTTTTTCCGATTCGCCGATAAGCTTATGGAGTCGAGAAAATCGCGGAAAGCCCTGTGAGCGAGGGCGTTTTCACGCAAAACGATGTAAAAGCTCTGCGCGTGGGGCCTGAACATCGGGCTTTCGATGACGCCCCAGAAATCGCATTTCACCGGATTCATGGCGCCGTAAAGAGGATCCAGACTTCCTATCGGACCGAAAAAGCTGTCGTTCGTAAGAAGAACCTCCTCCGCTTCGAAAAGAGAGGGAAGAAGGTTGAAAGCGGCTTTCCAGCTTGTAAAATCAAGCCCCAGGCTGTTTCGGTAAATCACGGCGTCGAAAAGCTCCCGAAGCTTTTCGTCCATGACGATATCGTTTCCGGAGCACAATACGACCGAATATCCCGTTTTTCGCAAACGCTTGGAAAAATACCCCACGTAAGGGTCCACTATTCCGTCCGGATCGTAATGGGCCAAGAGGGCCACCCGCCGTCTCGGGAGAATAAGGCCGCCGTCGTAAACGAGCAGAGCTTTTTTTTCCGTAACTGCCTCTCCCAGTCGAATCGGTTCGATTTTAGAGTAAGCGAGCGGCGTCCCCAGTTCCGGCAGTTCTTTAAGCGGTTCGTCTTTCAGCAAAATAATGTGCGCCACCGCCTTTACTTTAGGAAAAAAAGTACATAATTTTATAAATCTAATCCCAAACAATCGCATAAATCTGATTACAAATATTGTAATATAATACTTCAAGTTCCTCATTATCGACACCCGTCCGAAAAAACGACCTCGCATTCACGAGGGGGGTGGGAAGACGGCCCGCGCCGGCAGGATGGTTTTCCGGTTTTCTCCTCCGCTAAGACGCGACGCCTTGATTTTTCAAAAAGTTTTCCAACTTAGGAAATACGACTCGATTGATGATTTTTTCGTAACCTAATATTGTATATTAATTTTAAAATATCATTATATAGCATGAAATTCATCTAAAAAAAAGAAAAAAACTTTACGATTCTTATTAAATATTAAAATTTTAATATTAATAAATCTATAAAAATAATTTATAATTTATAAAAATTTATGTCTACATATATATATATATATATATATATATATATAAATTCAGTTGTTTATTAATAATATACTATCAATATCACTCGGGGCCGACGTCGTTGTTTAGCTTTCAAACGAATGGTTTCGCGGCGCCGTCGACCATGAGGCCCAAGAGCGTCCTATTCGAGCGTCTTCATCTTGAAGCGCGGCTAGGTTTTAAGGCCGCGGCGGGATTTATCGGGAAATTTTTTCGCGGACCCGGGGATCGACCCCTGGTGAAGCGTGTCCCTTATTCGGATGTCAAAAAGAGACCCGCCTTCAAGGACGAATCGGCGACACCCGCGGATTACAAGCTAGCTGGATTTCAGCCAATGAGATTCCCGCCTTCCCGGGAAGATAGCGGTTCGTCCCGGCGGGAAACGTCCATAGACTAGACGTGTTCGCCATAGACGCTCCTAAGCCTAGAGCGCTAGCCTTCAAAATTAATTTCAAGCTTCTTTCCGATTCTTCGAGCGTAATTAGTCATCAGGGATACGGGATAGCCGCGGCCTGACAAAACGTCCGGCAGATCCTGAAGCAGAACCGCGTAAGGATTTTCGATAATCATCCTCCTTTTGATAAAGGGAAACTGTCCGGTTTTCAAAAAACCGTTTGAAAAAATATGATTGCTGTATTTCGGATGGACGTAACATGAAAGGGGAAAACGGACGGCTCCCGTCAGACCGCCGGAAATCAGCCATTGCGTGAAAATCGTTTCGTATCTTATGCTGATTCTCCTTTTAGCCGACGATCTTACGGAATCGAAAAACTCGCGGAAAGCTTTGGAAGTGACGGCTTTTTTACGTAAAACGATGTAGAAGCTCTGAACGTGGGGCCTGAACATCGGATTTTCGACGACGCCCCAGAAATCGCATTCCACCGGATTCATGGCGTCGTAAAGCGGCTCCAGACTTCCGACGGGTCCGAAAAAGCTGTCGTTCGTGAGAAGAAGCTCCTCCGCTTCGAAAAGAGAGGGGAAAGCGCCCAAAGCCTTTTTCCAGCTGGTGAAATCAAGTCCCGGGCCGTTTCGGTAGATCGCGGCGTCGAAAAGCTCCCGAAGATTTTCATCCATGGTTATTTCATTTTGGGAGCACAACACGACTAAATACCCCGATTTTTTTAAACGCTCGGCAAAATAGAGCGCGTAAGGATCCACCATTCCGTCCGGATCGTAGTGGGCCAAGAGGGCCACCCGCCGTCCCAGGTAATTTCGGCCGCTATCGTGAACGACCCGCGCTTTCGCATCGGCGCCGGCGCCGGCGTCGCCTAATCGCATCGGCTTAATTTCCGAATAATTGAGCGGCGTCCCCAACTCCGGCGTTTCTTTGAGGGGGTTGTCTTTGAGGATAATAATATACGCTATTGTTTTTATTTTAGGAATATAAGTGCAAAATTTTATAAATTTTTTGCCAAATAATAGCATAATTTTAATTAAAAGGAATTTAATATAGTACTTCAGCTTCATAGTCGAGGCCCGTCCGTCGAAACACGCGTAAATTCACGAGGGTGGGGAAGCCGGCCCCGCGCCGGCCGGCCCGTCTTTCAGCTTCCCCCGCGGTAGAGGAATCGCTACTTTGAAAAAAGCCGGATCGCCCTTAAAATTATAATCGTTAAGCGATGACGCCGGGCGCCTAACGCGTACGAGGCGGGAGCGCCTTCGCCTCAACCCCGGCGCCGCGGCCCTTTCCCTTTTACAAGCTTCCCGTCTTCGGCCGCCGCCACGCCCTTTCCGCCGCTTTCGGGTTCCGAAAACCCGCCTGGCCCGATTGAGCGTTGAACTTGAATCGCCCGCGCCCTTCGTGTATTTTCCGGCTATTATAGGGCCGGTTCCCCGCCCCCGCAAGCCCGGCGCCTGGCGGCTTGACGCGCCGCGGGGCGGCGCGGCGTTAGTTTTTCGTTAAGGCCGTCCCCGTCCGCCTCCCGCCGGAGTTCCGCGGGAAGGCCGAGGCGGAGGGAAGGGGGAGGGGACGCGTCCCCGTTCGAAGGTGAAGGAATGCCGAAGTTCGTCCGCGGCCAGAAAGCTAAGCTCGAGTCCCTCACGGCGGAAACTGAATTCAGGGTGAAAATCGAACTCCTCTGGCCAGGCCCCTCGGAAATGGACGCGGCCTGTTTCGCCCTAAATGGTCAAAACCGTCTCGAAGACGAGGGATATCTGGTCTTTTTCAACAATAAACAATCCCCGGAGGGGGCCCTGCGTCTGGCGGAGTTTTCCCGGGACTCGGCTGTTTTTCTGACGGATCTTGATAAACTACCAGGTTTTGTGAAACGGCTGCTTTTCACCCTGACCCCGGACGGGAGGGAGGACCTGGGGCGCCTGGGTCCAAGCCGGCTGACGCTGGAAACCTCGGATGGCGAGCGTCTCGTGACCTTCGAGTTCGACGGCTCCCTCATAGCCGGAGACTCCGCGGTCGAACTCTTCGATATCTACGAAAAGCTCGGCGTCTGGCGCTGCGGCGCGCGCTTGCTCGGCCACCAGGGGATGGGCCTGAGGGAGCTTATCGAGCTTCACGGCGGCGAGGTGGGCGAGGATGAAGCCGAAGACGTCCGAAAAGGGCCTCCGGCCGCGGAAAAGACGCAGCTGGATCCCCCGCCGGCGGAGATCATCCTCCCTCGGGAGGGGAAATAGCTTCTTTAAGAGCCGCGCCGGAAAACGCCCGAGCTTGGGTTACGCCGGAAAGCGCCATGGGCCTCCTAGAACCCCGGAAGGCGGGAGCAGTTTCTTCCCCTTCGTCTTTGAAGCCGCTTATTCAAAAAAGTATCGCGGACAAACCCAAAGCCGGGGCGGCCACCATGCTGAACCTCGCCCCGCGCCTCGTCGTCATGGCCTTTGGTTTTTTGTTCGCCCGATCCTTCTCCAATGGGCGGTCAAATAGGCCAATTTTTCACAGAGCGGCAGCTTAAACCCGCTTGGATGGGGGGGCCGGACTCCGGCGCTCCACCGGCCTCCACCCGGAGGGATCCCAGGCGCCCCCCCATGGCCTTTCCTCGCTCCCTTAAAGAGACGGTTCCGCGTGGACCGTTTCTCTCCACTTTGGCGCTTTGGCGGCGACTCTTGACTTTGGCCGCCTTCTGGATTATTAATTTTACAGAAAGCGCTCAAAAGACGGCGAAGGGCGGGAGCGCCTTGGGCCTCCCTTATTTTCTCATATGGCTCGCCATTTCCTTTCGCTCGTAGGCGCCACCATCTTTCTCTCCTTTCTCCTTCCTGACGCCAGCGCCTGACTTTAGACGACTTTATTCTCACATTAAAGGAGCTTTTTTAATAGACATGCGGCTTTCCTAACGTCCAATCGTGGTTTCCTCCGTCGCCACCGAACAGACCATCTTCCCCAGGCCAGGCGCTTTTGAACGCCTTGGCTCCGGGCGGGTGAGGACTCCTTATGCCGCATATCATGTTAAAAAACCTTTCCTTCGCTTACGAGGGTTTCCCGCCCGTTTTCCAAAACGTCTCGTTAAACCTCGACACGTCCTGGCGGCTCGGCCTCATCGGACGCAACGGCCGGGGGAAGACCACCCTCCTTAAGATCTTAACGGGCGAACTCCACCCTGACGGGGAGGTGATAAGTCCGGTAAAATTCGTCTACTTTCCTTTCCCGGTGGAGAACCAGGCCGTAAACGCCTACGAACTGTCGGAAAGTCTCCGGCCCGCGGAACACCGGGACCATCGCCTGGAGAAGGAGGCTTCTCTTCTAAAGCTCAAGCCGGAAGCCTTGTTCCAGCCCTTCGGCGCCCTCTCCGGCGGGGAGGCTACCAAGGTCCTCCTTTCCATCCTCTTTATCGGGGAAGACGACTTCCCCTTAATCGACGAACCCACCCAAAACCTGGACCTTGCCGGCCGAAAGGTATTAGGAGAATACCTATCCGGGAAGAAGGGCTTTCTCCTGGTCTCCCACGATCGGCGCCTCCTCGACGACACCCTGGACCACGTCCTGGCCATCGAAAAAACCGGCCTCGTCCTCCAGAGGGGCAATTACGCCTCCTTTCGAGAAAACCAGCTACGAGGGGAACGGTTCAAAGAGGCCGAAAACCAGAAGATCACGAAAGAGATCAAAAGGCTGGGCGAGGCCGCCCAACGGAGCGGGGACTGGGCCAGTCGGGCGGAAAGCGGCAAATACGGCCAGGGCCCGGTGGACCGCGGCTTCGTGGGCCACAAGGCCGCCAAACTAAACAAGAGGGCCAAGGCGGCCGCCAAAAGGCGCGAGGACGCCCTGGAGGCGAAAAAATCCTTAATCGTCGACCGCGAGAGGCCCGCCAACCTCTCCCTTTCGCCCTTAAGGCACCACAGCCGCCTCCTGGCCCAGGGAACCGGCCTCTCCATCGGCTACGGGGACCGGCCCGTCCTGCAAGACGTCTCCTTCACCCTAAGACAGCAGGAAATCCTCGCGGTCACGGGACCCAACGGCGCCGGGAAGAGTCTTCTTATAAAGCTCTTACTGGGAGAGGCCAGGATCCTGGCGGGGGAATTTTATAAGGCGGAAAACCTCGTCATCTCCCACGTCCCCCAGAAGCTGGACTTTCCCCACCAGAGCCTGAGAAAGTACGCGGAAGACTTGGGTATCGAGGATAGCAGGCTTAAAACCGTCCTAAGGCACCTCGGCTTCGAGAAGAGCCAGCTGGAGGTTCCTTTGGGGAGCCTCAGCCTCGGGCAGCGCAAAAAGGCCGCTCTGGCCGCTAGCCTTGCCGGGGAGGCCCACCTCTACCTGTGGGACGAGCCTTTGGGCCACGTGGACATACCTTCGCGTCTGGCCATTGAAGAGCTGCTCGCCAAAAGCCGTCCCACCATGGTGGTGGTGGAGCACGACCGGACCTTTTTAGAGAAGGTCGCCACGGACTTTTTAGAACTCTCCTCCGCCCCATGAGCGCCCCGACAAACCAAAGGCCCCTCCCCAAGCCGGGCGGCTCGCGTTAGAGGGGCTGGTCGTTTTCACTGATATTCCGCGGGTAAAATGCCGCGTTATCAAGCTGCCCTCTTATAAACTCAGGCACCTCTTTCGTAAAAAGCGTCTTGATGGCGGCGCCAGCCTTAATTCGTACTTTCCGCATGATTCAATGTAGCCAGTCATCCGGCGGAATCCTACCGCGCTGTTCATCTCCTTGAAACATCCCGCCGACTTGCCGTGAAGTTTAAACTTGCGTACCGGACGTTTTGCGTCATAATTAGTGAAAGGCGCTTCAGCGCTTGTCGTAAAGCGCGAAAGCGGCATCCTCGAGTTTCTCGAGCCTTTCAAGCGGATTTCCGGGTTTGGACTTCGCCATCCTTCCTCTTTCGCCTTTCCGACCGGGCGGCCTTTTTTAAAACCGCGCCGCCTGTTTCTTCCAACCCCCGCGCAATTATGGCCTCGTATTCCTCTCTGGCCAAGGCTTGGCGCTGTGGAGAGAGAACCCCGTTTTGGAGGCCGGTTAAAAGGCTTAGATCTAAAAGGAGCTCTTTCATGTCCCCCGCCCAATTATGATTCATCCGCTCAGCCAACTCCAATTCTCTTAAAACGCGCGCTCCACATATAGCGTGTTTACATATGGGCAGGTTGCAGTATGGAATTCAACAGTCATGAGTAAGCACTTCAGAGAACTCAGGGAGGATTCCAATATCACCATCGCTTACATTCCCCGTTTCTTGTGAGCGAAAAACAGGGTGAAAACGACGTTCACAATGACATGGACCCAATTGTTTTCGCCTCTCACGCTCACGCCGGTCTCATCGGAGTGGAAAACGGTGGAGCCCTTGAAGCTTTCGCGGGCGGCATCCTCCAACAGGTCCGGGAACGGGGAGGACTCGGCCTCCTTTACAATGTTCACAAGCGTCGCCTTGCTGATTTTTATTCCGTATTGGGCGTCTAAAAAGTCGGCGATCCGCACGAAGGATATATGGCTATGCTCTCATAGGGTCAGAACCAGTCGCCTGATATTTTTTTCCGAACTGAAAGGGGGCGTTGACGCCCTCCGAGAACTTCCCAGTAACTTTCTCCCCGGTGACGGAGTTTTCGTAGACTTGAGCCCGGTACTCGGTCACCTTATACTCGGCGGGAATGTCCAGATCCTGGCGGACTATCTCGCCTTTCCGCACCCAGTCGGGGTCGTTTTCGAACCCCTCAATGTCCAGTGTTAAGATCTTGACTTCGTCAGGATTCTCCCGCGGATGGGTTTTCCCCTGGGTGGTCGATCCGTACGCCAAAGGGCTTTTTCTTCCTTTAAACGGGCTTGGGGGCGGGTTTAATCTCTTTCGAGGAGGGCGTGTCGCTGTTAGTCGAGTCCTTCAGTGGCTTCAATCCCTTGAAAAAGGACGGAGTTTCGTCAACGCCGGCCGCGACGCCGTAGATGTCGTCCTTTAACACATGCCAAGCCTCCTCCAGGCGCCCCAAATCCTCGGATAGCCTCTCTAGCGCCCCAGGAAATCAGGGAACCTATGCAAGCCTGTCACAATCCGCCAGGAACCCATGAGCCTTTACAAGAGTGTTTCTGGTCGCAATGGGCTTTTTATAGGGAAAAACAAGTATCTTATTTCTTTCGACTCATATAGACATCCAAAGCTTAGTAAAGGATAAAATATTAACTGAGAAGGGCTTACAGGGGATCATAGAGGCTTATTTAAAGCTTATAGATGTTAAAATATCCGATATTAGCTCCTTTGTCAAGGGTTTTATTGTGAAATCCTGCTTTTTTTATGAGGTATACCTAAATTCAAAGGTCCGGAGGTAAATTACGGCCCCGAAGAGCCATTACAATTATCCTTATATTGATATAATGGAGGGGGGGTAAAGCTATACCACCAGAATGGTTAAAATAATTCATATATGGACGGTAAAAAAATGGATGTC
>JAISMF010000057.1 GCA_031276865.1 Deltaproteobacteria bacterium
CAAGTTCAAAGTAAGATAGTTAGCATTTTGGATAGTTTTTCATCTCTAACAACAGACATCGTTTCAGGCTTACACGCTGAAATTGAAGCAAGACGCAAGCAATACGAATACTACAGAGATTTATTGCTTACATTTAAGAAGGCTACATAAGTTGCAACCGTCTTTTTTCAGCCTACCGGACATGCGCCCCAATTTGGGAATAACGGAGGAGGAGACCGGAACGGGCCCGGTTTTTAAGTCGGAAGCTCTCTTTGACTGGCTCCGGAGCTATAACCCCGGGGAAAGGGAGTAAAAATCCCGCCCGGCGCTCAAAAAGGCCCCTTTCCGGGGCTTTTTTCCAAAATGGGAGGCCTTGTAAGGGTTTTTCCAGAAAATACGCCTTTCAGGGCTTCCGGAGAAGGCGCCCGGCCACCGGAAAAAGGCGGATTGCCCCGCGGCTATTTAGCGGCTGAAAAAAGAGGCTCGGATCTGAATTTTGGCCGCTAATTGTACTGGTTATAAGTGAAAATAATTTATATATAAGATCCCAACACGCTTTTTTTGTGGTAATTCTGTGGTTAAATTTAGCTGATTTTAGATCACACCCACGATAAAAAGCGGGCTAGAGCGATATGTCCTATTTTAAGTCTTTCGTCACCTCCATGGCTTTCAAGGTTACCGCCGGCCGACCCAGCCCGGTTGCCGGGCGGACGTCTCAGCCCGCTAGGCGCGCGCGCCGTCACACGGCGCGCAAGAGATCGCCCACTCTTGAAAGCTCCTTTAAACGTCAGGCCCCCCGATTCACGCGCAGCGCCGGGCTCCGGAAAGGCGCGCTGAAACGCCTCGCCCAACCTCGCTTTTCGTCTTTTTAACGGAAATTCGGTGGAGCGGGACGCCTTAAAAAAGCCTCCGCTTCAAGCTACTTCCTTCCGGCGGTCCAAATCCCGTCCCAGTCGGCGGGGGCGACCAGGTTCAAGGCCCGGCAGCGCTTTAAAAAGACGTCGTAGACGGGATCCTCCGGCCGCGACCGCGCGAGCTCCTCCAAAGCCGCGACGGCCCGAACGAAGTCGCCCTCCCGGTAGAATCCCCTGGCCTCGTCCCACAAGGCGAGCTCGGAGCGCCTAGGCGCGGTTTCCGCGGCGCGCAAAGGCTCGTAGACGTCCACCGGCCGCGTCTTGCCCTTCACCCGGATGGAATCCAAAAACCGGAAGTCAAATTCCGGCCCGCAGCCGGCCCGGGTTTCGCCGCTCACCACCGCCGCCACGCCGTAGAGGCCGCAGAGGCCTTCCAGGCGGGAGGCCAAATTCACGTTGTCGCCTATGAGGGTGTAATTGACCAAGGATTCCGAGCCCAGGTTCCCCACGAAGGCCGAGCCCGTGTGCACCCCCACCCCGAAGTTGATGGAAAGCCCCAGGCTCTCCTGGAGGGAGCGGTTCAAGTCCGGCAGACCGTCCCGCATGGCGAGGGCCGCCGAAACGGCCCGCTGGTTGTGTCCCTTGATTTTCAATGGGGCGTTCCAGTAGGCCATCAAGGCGTCCCCGATGAACTTGTCCAAAGTCCCCTTCTCTTTAAGGACTATGGCGGTCAAGACGCCGAAGTAGCTATTGAGCATGGAGACCACCTCCCGGGGGCTCAAGGTCTCCGAGAGGGTGGTGAAGCCCCGAATGTCCGTGAACATGATGGTGAGCTCCCGCTCCTCGCCGGAGAAGTAGTCCTCGCCGGAATTGGAGACGATCCGCGCCACCTCCGGAGCCACGTAGCGGGAGAATACCCTTTTAATGGCGTTCTTCTGCCTCTCGGCCCGGCGAAACCTGAAGCTCGTAAGCGCCGCCCCTTCGAGAGCCAGGACTCCCAGCCCCCACAAAGGCGAGAGGAAGATCCCTTTCCGGGCCAGTCCGGCGGAGGAGAGGGCGAGGATGGCGGCCAGGAGGAAACCCGCCGGAACGTAGATCCGGGGCCGGAGGCGGCCGAAGAGCCAAGCCGAGAGCGCCCCGCAGAGGATGATCAGGGCCAGCTGCGCCGCCGGAGTCCAGGCGGGGACGCTCATCTGGTCTCCCAAAAGGAAGGCCTCCACCGCGGCGCAGTGGCTCTCCACCCCGGGGTAGTACTGGTCCCCCGGGGTGGAGTGGGTGTCCGAAAGGCCCGGAGCGGATGAGCCGATGAAGACTATCCTCCCCTGCAAGGCCCTGCGGGGGATGTTTCCGGCTAAAACGTCCGCGGCGGAGAAGTAGTCGAAGGATCCCCCCGGCCGGAAAGGCGGACGCAGCATGCCCCGGCGGTCCGCCGGAACGGAAAGCCCCGCGGTCTCCACCCGCTCGAGGCCGCCGGGGCCTCCGAAGAGGGTGAGGCGCTTGGCGCCCGCGGCCCGCATGAGGGTTCTTAAAGCCAGGGAGGGGTAGACCCGATCCCCGAAGCGCACCACCACCGGGAGCTCCCGCACGGTGCCGTCGATGTCGGGAACGGCGTTTAAAAAGCCGGCCGGGGCGGCTTGGAGGAGCCGGGGGAGCGGCAGGGTCGCGGTCCGGGCCTCGGGGAGGGTCTCGATGACTCCGGGGGATCCGGGTTTAAGACGCTCCACCACCGCCGGCGGATCCACGGGGAGGGGGAGGAGGGGGGGCTCCCCCCCCTCCCCGAAGCCGGCGTAGGCGCCCAAGACGGCCGGCGCCCCTTTCAGGGCGTCGGCCAGGATCTGGTCGTAGTCCAGAAGTTCCGGCGGGATCCCGGAGATTTCCGGACTCACCCCCCTATCCCGGGCGAGCTCCTCGCGGAGCCTTTCCGGGGAGGCCCGGTCGGGTTCCGCGAAGATCACGTCGAAACCCATCCCCGCGACCCCGTAGGATTCGAGGGCTTTCACCAGATCCGCGGCCCGGTAGCGGGGCCAGGGCCACTGGCCCAGAAGGGCGAGGGATTTCTCGTCGATGTCCACCACCGCCGGCAGAACCGGCGGCGGGCCCTGGATCCGGAAGGGCAAAAGGAGATCGTAGACCCTCAAGTCCAGTTTCCGCACGGCCGGAGGCTGGAAAACGTAGAGGGCCACGACGGAAAGGATCAAAAAAGCCGCCGCCAAGGGGAGGGCCAGGGACTCCCGGGGGAGGGCGGAAAGAAATCCGGCCACGCTCCTTAAGGGTGTTTTCACGGCTTATTCCCGCCGGTATCGGGCGCCTCGTCCGGAAACCTCTGATAGATGGCCTCGATGAGGCCCCCGATCTCCCCCAGGCACTCCACCAGCTCCGGGTCGAAGTGCCCGCCGGCCTCGGAGCGCAGGTGGGAAAGCGCCTCCTCGAAGGTCCAGGGATCCTTGTAGCACCGAGGCGAGACCAAGGCGTCGAAGACGTCGGCCACGGCCGTGATCCGCGCCTCGAGGGGGATGTCCTCGCCCGCGAGGACACCGCTCCCGTCTCCGGCGTAACCTTCGCCGTTCCATTTCTGGTGGTGGTGGAGGGCGATGTTTCTGGCCATGACCGCCACGTCCCCGGGATCGCCTTGGAGTATGGAGGCCCCGATGGCGGTGTGCCTCCGCATCACCGCGAACTCTTCTTCGGTCAGTTTCCCGGGCTTCTTTAAAATGACGTCGCTCACCCCCACCTTCCCGATGTCGTGGAGCATGGCGGCCAGGCGGATGCGGTCCTTCTCGTGGCGGATGAGATCCGTGGAGAGATCTTTTTTAAGCGCCCAGATGTGGTAGATCTCGGCGGAGAGAGCCCCCACCCTCTCGGCGTGGGGCCCGGTCTCGTAGGGGTCGTGGACGGCGGCCATGCGCAGGATGCCGTAGATGCCGTTGCGCTCGGCGGCGCTGCGCTCCAGAACCGACGACACCGCCCGGCTCAAGAGCACGCACTCCTCCTCCATCGCCTCCGTGAAGGGGACGGGGTCGTCCCCGCCCTCGGCGAGGCTGTTTATGAGCTGAAGGACGCCCAAAACCCTTCCCCGGGATCCCAGGAAGGGAATGGCCAACACCGAGCGGGTGTGGAATCCCGTGCCCCGGTCGTATTGGTCGTTGAAGCGGTAGGGCACCCCGGGAGGGAGGGAGCGCACCTCGGCTATGTTCAAGGGCTTGCTGGTGGCGGCCACGTAGCCCGCGATGGAGTCCAGATTCTCCGGTATGCGGGTGGACTCGTAGGCGTGGCGGTGGGAGTCCTTGACCGAGAAGAGGGTGTCGTTGTGGGTGTAGGCGAAGACCAGATCGCCCCCCTCGGCCAGAAAGATGGTGCCGGCGTCGGCCGCGGTGATCCGCCGCGCCTGCAAAAGGATCCTGTCCAAAAGGGCGGCGTCCGAACGGTAGGCCGAGAGCTCTTCCAAAAAGCGGGCGATGCGGTCGCCCGCGCGCCGCTCCCGGGAGCCCCCGCCCACGGTGAAGCGGTCGCCCTCCCTGGCCACCCGGGCGCGGACGTTCACGAAGGCGCGGATGTTGCCCAGGGTGTTTTCCAGATCGTCCAAATCGACGTCCGTCCGCGAGGGATCGTGGTGGGAAAGGACGATTCGGGGTATGCCGGCCCGGGACGCCGCCTCCAGCCAGTCCTCCCAGGCCGAGTGCCCGTAACCCCTTTTATAGTCCGCCCGGGAGTACTGGGCGTCCACCACCGCCAGATCCGCCCCCCGCAAAAGGGCCTCGGCTTTGCGCTTCTCCTCTTCGTCTCCGGTTATCTCGGCGTCTCCGGTGTAGAGGAAGACCCCGCCGTCGGCTTTGAGGAGGTAGGCCAAATTTCCCCCGGGGTGCTTGAGGGAGAAGGCGTCGATCTCCGTTTTCCCGGACCCCTTCCCCAGGACGATGGAGTCTCCCTCCCTTATCATCCGTATTTCCACCGCCCCCTTGAGCTCTTCGAAGGGAACCGGAAAAAAGCCGCAGCGGTAAAAGTAGTCCGGAAGCCTCCCCAGCCACTCGGGGAGGTAGAGGAAGGTCTTCCAGCCCGGCCTATGCAGCGGCTCGAAAAACCACAGCCCCACGATGTGGTCGGCGTGGCCGTGGGAAAGGAAGATGTGCGCCTCCCCCGTCTCCTTTCCGGCGAGCTCCTTTCCGGCCTCCCTGAGGCCGGTTCCGGCGTCCAGGAAGACGAGGGCCCCCCCGCCGGAGCGCACCTCGACGCAGGCGGTGTTTCCCCCGCCCCTGGCCATGTCGGGGTCGGACACGGCGATGCTGCCGCGGACGCCGCGAAGCTTGATCTCCATCTATTTCTCCAAAAAAGACGCGCGCCTTCCAAAAACCGCGGGCGCGGACGGGGCGCGGAAAAGCGCGGAAAATATAAGTGCCGCGGGCGTCCTTGAAAACCCCCGCGGCGGAAAGGAGGCCGGTTTGGTTAAAACTTATAGGCCATGCCGAGGCTGACGAAATTCTGCTTATAGGTGTAGAGGCCGCTGGTGGAGGTGTTCACGGTCCGATAGGCCAGAAGCTCCGCGGACCAGTTGTCGTTCACGTGCCAGGTGAGGGAGCCCCCTCCCCGAATCCGGTCGTCCTCCCGCTTCACCCGCTCCAGAATCGTCCCCGGGCCCCGGTAGAACTCCCTCGTGTGCGTGACGAAGGGCGAGAACTCGAAACCCAAGGGGAGCCGGGCGGTGAGCCTCAGGCTCTGTTCGAAGCCCCGGTGCCCCAAAGCCCACTTGTCCGGCCGGGCCAAAAGGAGCCTCCCGCCCACGGAGATTTCGTGTCCGGCGTCCCCCAGGATGAACCTCCCGAAGAGCCCCGTCCAGCCGTAGTAGCCGTCCCGGAAGTGATCCCGGGAGTATATCCTCTTATCCACCCCGCCGCCGGCTATGATCATGAACCCGGGGGAAAGCGCCCCGGCCAGGGTGAACTCCGGACCGTAGGCCGAGACCCGCTGGAAGAGGGCGGAGTCGTAGACCTCGCCTTTAAAGCGCGTTTCCACCATGTAGCGCTCCCCCACGCGCCTCACCCCCAAAGCCAGGCGCAGGGACTGGGACTCGTGGGAGCGGCGGTCGTAGAGATCCGAGTTGTCGTATCCCTTCCAGAACATCCGCGCGTCCGCCACCAGCCTCCAGGGGGTGTCCCGATAGGGGCGGTAGCTCATGTCCAGATCGAGTCCGGCGTAGGCCCCGAAGCTCTCGATGGCCCCGGCCCCGTCCAAGGTCACCCGCCAGGGGCCCAGATCCATGGTGTCGCCCGCGGGGCCCAAATTGGCGTTGGAGTCGTAGACGGCGCCGAAGCGCAAGGTGCCGTGGATCTGCAGATCCGCCGTCCTCTCCGCCAGGATGTCCAGGGCCTTGGCGTTATCCTCCGGCGCCGCGCCCCGCAAACTGGCCTCCACCGCCGCGTAGCGCTCCGCGCTCTCCCGGTCGCCTAAAAGCATGTAGACCTGGGCGATCTCGGCGTTCAAGGCGGGATCCCTCGGGTACTTTTCCAGGAGTATCTCGTAGAAGATCACCGCCTGGTTGAGGCGTCCGGACATGGCCCCGGAGCGGGCGGCGCCCAAGGTCGCCGCGTCGTCCCCGGGGTAGGCCCGCACGAGGCTCATGTAGATGTCGTAGGCCCGGGAGGGCTTCCCCCCCTCCATCTGGGCCGCGGCCCTCCCCAGTTCGGAAGCGGGAGCCTTGGCCGGAGGTGAGCTCTGAGTCGAGCCCGCCTGATCCGATGGACGGGAAGAGCCGCTCTGGGCGAAGAGCGGTCCGGCCGCGGCGAAGAAAAGCGCCGCGGCCAGGATAACTAGGGACGTTAAAAGAAGTCGCTTCATATGTGTTACCAGGGGGAAATGTGCAACGCCGGAGCGAATTAAGCGTCCGGCGCCAGGCGGCGCCGTTTTCGGCCGCCAGGGCGGTATGCGTGCCAAAGCCGGTTGATCCGGCCTGTCGAAGGGGTGGGACCATCCCGAAAAAATATTAAAGAGCGATCCTCCCCCCCGTTAAAAAAGGGAAGTTAAGAGGATCCCGCGCCCAACCCCGGGGGAAAAGGGGCTTTGGAAAAAGCGGCGCCGGACGCGGGCGCCTCTCCGGAAAAAAGGCCGGCGATTTTTCCCTATTCGGCCTCCGGCTTTCATGACTCGCCCCAAAGCTTCGGCGAATCCGACTTAGCCCGCGCCTACGAGGCGAACAAGTTGTTTAACATCGAGGCGCGGAATTCCAAAGGGGACCCACGGATCCCGGTTCCCGGACGCCGGGCGCGCGCGGATATCGACGCGACCCCAAAAAACCCAACGTTTTTTGGTATCTGAAATCAGCTGCGCTATGATCTATGTTTTGGCTCTATGTTTTGAATATTCAGCGATAAAAGTCCATATATAGTGTTATTTTTCTATCTTCGCAGTTGACGCCGGACTTTTCGCAGCCGCGTCGATGTTAGCCCGCGTTCGGGTTTTTCGCGGACCCGGAAAAATTCGGCGCCCCCCCCACCCAAAAACGACTCATCGTGGCGCCCGCCGGAGCCGCCGGTTAATGAGGAAATCTTGCTTCGAGGCGCGCGACGCCTCCCCCAAAGTGGCGGCGCGGCGGACGGCGCCTTGGGGAAGGCGGACGGCGGAAAACTAAACTAGATGTCTAAACCGGACGCTTTGAACACCGCGGCGCGGCGCCGGAGCGCTAAGAAGCGCCTAAATTAGGCTTCGGACTTGTTAAATCCGGAGGCCGGCTAAACGGGGAGCCGTTTAAAGAGAGCTTCTTTTTCGCTCCAGGCTAAGCAATCCCAAATCCCCGAAGCCGCGGGGACACCCCTTCCGTCCCCCGAAGCGCTCCGTCCCGGAAAAACCGCGGACGGGGAGGCCTTTATCCGGACAAGGGAACCGCTTCGGGAAGGGAGCCGCGGGGCGAAAAGGCCCCTTTTCTCCGAAAAACTCTCATGAAAAGAGAGGAAGGTTTTCACCCCGCCGCAGGAAAGCTCCCGGAGGGGTTTTCAGAGGAAAAAGGGAGCGGCTGAACCCTTCCGGCGGGACCGCCGGAGGAAAATAATTGTAAAATTGTTTTTAACATATCAAAAACAGTTTGAAAAGACTTTTCCCGCCCCGAAAAGCGCCGGACTCCCTTTTTCGGCTCCGAAACCGAAGGGGGGGCTTCCCTCCGGCGCCCGGGCGCGTCCGTGGAAACCGGGGGATCGTTCGTTCCGCCTGAAATAATTGACGAATCGAACCGCCCCGAACGCCCTCCCCCGCGGCCGGAATCCGGCCGGAACCGGGGGTTCCCCCTCCCGGGGCGGGCGCCTCCCAAAGCGCGGAAATTAGGTTCGCGGCGTAAGCGCCGTCCGGATCCTCGACTCGTCCTCTTTTTTCGCTTTTTTTCTTTTCTCTTTTTCTTTTTCTTTTTCTTTTTTAAATCGCTCCCGATCCGCGGGGCGGAAGCTTGACCCCCGGACGGGGCCGTCTCCGGCCCCTCGCCGCCGGCGCCTTCTTTGCGCCGGCGTCCGGAGCGGGGAAGGCGCCGAAACGCCTATCCGTCCCGGCTTCCGTTCCCAGGCGTGAGGACCGGGCGCGCGAAAAAAACGCTCCCCGTCTCGGAGAACCGTCCCTCCGCCCGGCGGGAGGGAAATCAAGAAACGCGCGGGGGGCCGTTCCTAAAAGGGAGGGCGCGGCGGCGCCGGACGGGCGGAAGAAGGGCTCCCCCCGGACGTTCCCGTCCGGTCCGGACGCTCGGATCCGCGGGCCCGCGGGCCCGCGGGCCCGCGGAAAAGGAGCCGGCGGCGGGAGAACACCCTTAAAAGCGAAGTTTCAGGGAATGGACCTGGGGCGGATCACTTCAGATAACGGTGAAAGGCTAAAGCCCCGCGGGGCGGGAAAAATCTAAAAGAGGAGGGTTCCGAAAAGAGGGATCCTCCCGGGGAAAAGAGGGCTATTTCCCCGGCGGTATTCCGTCATTCCCGTTTCATGAGCTGGCCGGCCGCGGATACGGGGGGGGGCGTGAATCTCGGCCCGGCCTACGAAAGTGTCGTCCGTACGTAACGCATTCCGTTCACAATCATGACGACCACGAGATCCCCCTAGGAAATACGGAGGGGATGAGGCGAACAGGAAGGTTCCGGTCGGATTCTTCGGGGAGTCGGAAAAATCTCCGATCCAGAAACCGCCGTGAGGCCGGAAACCGCTTTGAGGCTGGATCTCTTCACACCCGTCGCCGGCGCCGCCCGTAAATTCGAAGCCGCGCCACGAATATGGGCCAATTGACGAAGGCCACACGCTCATGGCGCCGTCGCGGACCGCGCCGCTCCGAAGGTTTTTCCGGACAAAAAAATTCAGGCGATCAAGCTGACTGATGGGCGAGCCGCCGGAGAAAAACCCGCGCCGGGCGGGCGAATTCTCGGGCCGGATGCCGGCGCCCCGAGAGTCCGCAAGACCATGGGCGTCTCGAAAAGAGCGGTTCCGCCAAAGGATTCCCCGGTTAAAACCGCCGCCGCTCCGGCGAAGACGCCGGGTTATGTGAATCCGCCTCCGCTCTCAAATTCTCCGGGGTCGCTCCCTCGTTTCTCCGGAGGATGGATTCATGGCCGCGGCCTACAAACCCTCGTCTTCAGGAAAGGCCAGCTCCCGGGAGATCGCTTGGAGGTCCTCCCGGGTCATGGGTTCCGGCTGGATCATCACCTCGGCAAGGTGTCCGCGTTCCATGGGTCCCGTGTCGCCGTAAATCTCGAAGCTTATCTTGCTTCCCGATGGCACTTCAACGTAGTTGGCGAGGACCTCGCCGGCGCTTTTCTCCACGTAGACGGTGGTCTTTTCTTTTTCGGCCCTGACGGAGATGATGGTGCCCCTTATCCCCACCACGGCCTCGGGCGCCGTCACGCTGAAACCATCGGGATTGGCCTCCACAATCTTTCCGGTGACGAAACGGACCAGGCCCTCCGCCACGTGGGCTTTGAAACTCCGCTCCGATCCGGAGTCCTGGTACTCGTCCATCCGGAAAAGGGCGCCGGGACCCACCGACGCCACGCCGTCATCGGTGAAAAGTATCCTCACCCGGCCATCGGAACCGGTCCGGACGGAGTCGGAGAGACGTATTTCCGCTCCGACCACGATCTGAATCTCGCCATCCCCCCGGACGATGACCGCGTCCCCCAGGAGGCCCGTCACTTTTCCGATACTTCCGTCCTCGGCCTTAAGGTGGGTGGAGGATAGAAGGAGGACGGAAAAAATCGAGAGAGTGAAAAAGATCAATTCCGAAAATCGAAGCTTCATAAGTTTTAACCCGACGCGGCTGATAAACATCCCTCCTCCGTAAACGACCTTCGTAGCGAAGGAGCGCGCCCGGCCGTACCGGCCGGGCGGACTAAAACAAGCGAAAGAGGGTTTTGAAGGTTTTATAGGCGCGGAAAAACGGCCGGGCGTTTTAAAGGCTCATGACAAACAGGAAACCTCCTAAACGCCGAAACCGTTTAAGGGAGCGCTTCATCCTTATCGGCCAGATGGTTAAAATCTTAAAACCGCGAAAAAGCCCCGGAAAAAACGACTAGCTCGGCCGTGGCTTTCGGGGAAGCGAAGTTTCCGCCCCGGCGGAAACGAGGAGACGGGGATCCTCCCCCCCGGCCCTCTTCCGGAGGCCGTCCTCCCGCGGCCGGAGCCCAGGAGGGACGGCAGGGAGGGGGGGGTTCGGCGTTGGATGAATTCTCCAACTAACGCCGTCACAGGGCTCCCGCCTCCAAAACGTAGTACGAGATCGCTCCGGCGCGAACGAAGCCCGGACTCTTATAACTGAGAGGGGGGAACCTTGAAACCGGGGCGTCACCCAGGCGACGCCCCCGGGCGGCTTCGGGACAGACAAAAGACCCCGAAGGCGTCTTTCGCCCCCGGGGCTAGAAGGCTCCCGTGAAAATAATCCTGGCGGAGGAGTCCGCCTTTCGAACCGGACCTCTTCCAACCGGGATCGGACGCCGAAGCTGCTAAAATAAGGGCCGAAGGGGAGAAAAACCGCCCCGATTTAAAGAGAAGCTTCAGGAAACGGACGCCGCCGGTAAAAGAAAGATTCCCGTGAAAAAAGGAAGCTTCCGCGGGAAACGAACCTCTTACGAAAAAGACCGTGGTTTTTCTCACGGACGCGCTTCCTCCTTTCAATCTTTACTCATATTACAGGCTCGGTGTTAGGGCACGACGTTAGCAGAAATAGTCACTTCATGAGGATACATGAGAAAAACGTTAAGATTATTGTCCCAAACACGGTTATGGACCACCACCGCCGCCGTGGAGTCTCCGAGGGTATAAGGAGGGGCAGCCAGGTAGAGGTAGGCGGTAGGCGCAACTTGGGTGTGGCCGGTGAAACCGTCGGCGTAGTAACCGTAAAAACCGCCGCTGTCGCGGTAACTCCCCGAGCCTCCCGAGATAGAAAAATCATCATACCCCACCACTCTGTAATCTGCGTTGATAAAGGCGTTGCGAATGTCGCCGTTTTGAAGATTTATCTCGAAACCTACACTCAGGCTGTCATAATTACTGTTCGGTACTCCCGTATACGAGTAGCTGGCGTACACCAACGAGGGCACGATGGAGTCCCCCAGACTCTGCGATTCCATCGGCGCAACTGCCTGAGAAAATCCGCCGAAATATCCATCGGTTAAAACAGCCGCGACTCCGGCGAAGGTTGAGGATTCAAAGTCGCCGTCCCCGCTATCGGAGTCCGCGCCGCCGCTTTCAGAGTCCCCCTCCCCGCTTTCAGAGGATGCGCCCCCGCTTCCGCTTCCGGAGGAGCCGCTTCCGCTTCCGGAGGAGCCGCTCCCGCTTCCGGAGGAACCCTCCCCGCTTTCAGAGGATCCGGCATCGGCTGTCCGGGTTTCTTCGGAAGCTGATGCAGGGGCGGCGGCCGCCGAACCCTCGCCTCCCAGAAAGGCCAGATCCCTGGAAATCTCCCGGCGGTCCTCGGGAGTTATGGGTATCGGCAGGTCAGCCCCGCCAGGAAAGCTTATTTTATGTCCGGAGGGCACGTCCACGTTGTTCGCGTAGACGTGGCGGGTGGTGTTCTCCACGTAGACGGTGGTCCTCTCTCTTGTAGCCCTGACGGTGATGATGGTCCCCCTTATCCCCACCACCGCGTCGGGGGCCGTCACCTGGAAGCCATTGGGATTGGCCTCCACGATTTTTCCGGTTACGAAGCGGGCCAAACCCTCCGTCACGTGGGCCTTGAAACTCTGATCGGATCCCGAATCCGAGTACTCGTCCATCCGGAAGAGGGACCCTGGACCCACGGCCGCCAGGCTGTCGTCGTTGAAAAGCACGCGCACCCTCCCATCGGAGGCGGTCCGGACGGTGTCGGAGACGCGTATTTCCATCCCCACCTCAATTGGGATCTCGCCTCCCTCCCGGACGACGACGGCGCCGCCCGCGAGCCCTATGACTTTTCCTATGCTTCCGTCCGCCGCCCGCAGAGGCGGGAAGGACAGCAGAACGGCACCGAAGAT